>NZ_QJUI01000014.1 GCF_004327285.1 Phytopseudomonas daroniae | reverse complement strand
AAGTGCGCAAGAAGTTGCGCACTGCTGTGCAGATTCTTGCGCATAGGGCTTTATAGGCAGCAATACCGAAGTGTTCAGGGATATATCAACAGGGTTATCCACATGGGGGTGCGCAGTTCTTTGCGCATATTGCCTTTGTATGGTTAGGAACTGCCGTAAACGCCAAGGCGCGAATTCAAAGTTGCTTGGCGTGTGGGTGATTATTACTGCATGTGTGACATGCATCCTCGAAAACTGGGAGCTGAGTCTCTATTTCAGGGGTTTCCTGGCGGCTTGGTTAAGCGGTGCTTGCTAATCGCCGATGCTGTGCATAGGATTTCAGCGCCTGAAGGTTATGGAACTCAACCGGTTTCGTATTGCCGCAAAACCCTTTTTTCTGGTTATGCGAAGTGCAGGGCTACATGGACGCAAGCTAACTTAAGGTCAAGGATGTCTTACTCAAGCAAGCTTTCAGCTCATTATCTTGAGCTCGCTAAAGCCTTTATTTCCGAAGAGAGTTTTGCTGGCGAGGATGTTCGCTTCTCCAGCGAATATGAGGCGTTGGAAAGCGAGCTGGCCAAAGCATCGTCCATGCACGAAAGTGGCCAGATCGACTGGCTCAAGATTCGTGAAAACAGCGAAAATCTGCTGCGCACCCAGTCGAAGGATCTGCGTGTCAGCGCTTGGCTGACCTGGGCTCTGTACCAGCGTGAATCCTTCCAGGGCCTGCTTGCTGGCCTGGGATTGCTGCGTTATTTGTGCGAAAACCACTGGCCGGACGTTCACCCCACTAAAGCCAGAACCCGTGCCGCAGCCGTCAGTTGGCTGCTCCCACGCATCGAGCAAGTACTTACCGAAAACGTCCCGGTCAAAGAGCAGCTACCGCTGTTCCGCCGTATGGTGGAGCACTTGGAAGGCCTCGACGCCGCGTGCACCAAGCATTTGGGCGATGAAGCCCCTTTGTTGCTACCGATTTTCCGTCGCCTGAGTGGCATGGTGCAGCGCGCTGCCAACAATCAGCCGGAACCCGGTGTGGTGGGGGCGACGGTGGCCCAGGTCAAGCAGGCCGCCACGCAGCTTTTTACGCCCGGCGCGCCGATCGATAACGAGAAAGAGGCCCATAAGGCCTTGCGTGCTCAGCAGGAAAACGCCCGCCCCTTGTGTGCTTGGTGGCTCAAGCAAAAAGCCACCGACCTGCGAGCTCTGCGACTCAACCGCACGTTGCTGTGGCTATCCGTAGATGCCGTCCCCGAACGCAACAATGAGCAAATCACCGTTCTGCGGGGATTGCCGGCCGATAAGCTCAAGGCCTATCAAGAGCGGTTGGATCAAGGCAAATATGCCGACCTGCTGGTGGAGCTGGAGGCGAGTCTGGCCAAGGCTCCCTTCTGGTTCGATGGACAGCGAATGGCCTGGGAATGCCTTCAGGGCTTGAACGCCGAGATGGCGATGCGCGAAGTGGAAATCCACTTTGCGCTTTTGATTCAGCGCCTGCCCGGCATTATCGAGTTGCGGTTCCATGACGGTGCTCCGTTCGCTGACCCGTCCACACGAGCGTGGATCGCTGCCAACGTCATGCCGCATCTGCAAAGTGCCAGCGCGCCGCGCAAGGTTGAAACCGATACCGAGAACCAGCCCGTCTGGGAAAAAGCCTTGGAAGATGTGTTGCCGATTCTGCGCAGGGATGGCTTGAAGCCGGCTGTGCAGATCCTCAAGCACGGTATGCAAAATTCCCACGGCGGGCGCGTTAGATTTTTCTGGCAGTTCACTCTGGCACGGCTGTGTTTCATGGCCAAGAAATACGAGCTGGCCAAGACTCAGCTCGAAGCCCTCGACCAAACACTGCAGGACTCAGGCCTGCACGCCTGGGAGCCCGATCTTGCGCTGGAAGTGCTGCACCTGCTGCATAGCTGCTGCGAGTTGTTGCCGCAGAACCACGCAGTGCGTGAACGCAAGGAAGAGATTTATCGCAGGCTGTGCCACCTCGACCTCGAAGTGGTACTCGAATAGGCCCCAGGGCCACAACCGCAAGGAGAAAAGCCATGGCCAAAGAAGGCTCGGTAGCCCCCAAGGAACGCATCAACGTCACCTTCAAACCCGCCATCGGCGGCGCTCAGGAAGAGATTGAACTGCCGCTGAAACTGCTGGCAATCGGTGACTACACCCACCGTAAGGACGATCGCAAAATCGAAGATCGCAAGCCGATCAGCATCGACAAGATGACATTCGATGAGGTGTTGGCCAAGCAGGAGCTAGGGCTGACTCTGAGCGTGCCGAACCGTCTGCAGGATGACGGTGAAGCCGATGAGCTGGCCGTGCAACTGCGGGTCAATTCGATGAAGGACTTCAATCCGACCAGCCTTGTTGAGCAAGTCCCTGAGCTGAAAAAGTTGATGGAACTGCGCGACGCGCTGGTGGCCCTCAAAGGTCCGCTGGGTAACGCACCTGCGTTCCGTAAAGCCATCGAAGGCGTTCTCGCCGACGACGAATCGCGTGGTCGCGTACTCGGTGAGCTGGGCCTGAACGCCACAGCCCCGGACGCCTGAGACTCCAGCAGCCAAGGAAGCCAACACAATGAGCACTAGCGCAGCACAACAGAACGCCGCCGATAACGGTGAATACAGCATTCTCGACAGCATCATCGCCGAAACCCGCCTTACGCCGGACGACGAAGCCTACGACATCGCCAAGCGCGGTGTGTCGGCGTTCATCGAAGAGCTGCTCAAGCCGCAGAACAACGGTGAGCCGGTCAAGAAAGCCATGGTCGACCGGATGATCGCCGAGATCGATGCCAAACTCAGCCGCCAGATGGACGAAATCCTCCATCACCCGGATTTCCAGGCGCTGGAATCGTCGTGGCGGGGTCTGCAGTTACTGGTCGACCGCACCAATTTCCGCGAAAACATCAAGATCGAAATCCTCAACGTCTCCAAAGAAGACCTGTTGGACGATTTCGAAGATTCGCCGGAAGTGATGCAGTCTGGCCTGTACAAGCATATCTACACCGCTGAGTACGGTCAGTTCGGTGGCCAGCCGGTGGGCGCGATCATCGCCAACTACTACATGTCCCCAAGCTCGCCGGACGTGAAGCTGATGCAGTACGTGGCCAGCGTATCCTGTATGTCCCACGCGCCGTTCATCGCTGCTGCCGGCCCGAAGTTCTTCGGCCTGGAAAGCTTCACCGGCCTGCCGGATCTGAAGGATCTGAAAGATCACTTCGAGGGGCCGCAATTCGCCAAATGGCAGAGCTTTCGCGAGTCGGAAGACTCCCGCTACGTTGGTCTGACGGTACCGCGCTTCCTGTTGCGAAACCCATACGACCCGGAGGAAAACCCGGTCAAGTCGTTTGTGTACAAGGAAACCGTAGCAAGGAGCCATGAGCACTATCTGTGGGGCAATACTGCATACGCGTTCGGCACCCGGCTTACCGACAGCTTTGCCAAATTCCGCTGGTGCCCGAACATCATCGGCCCACAGAGCGGTGGTGCGGTTGAAGACCTGCCGCTACACCATTTCGAAAGCATGGGCGAAATCGAAACCAAGATTCCTACGGAAGTTCTGGTTTCCGACCGTCGTGAATACGAACTGGCCGAGGAAGGCTTCATCTCCCTGACCATGCGTAAGGGATCCGACAACGCGGCGTTCTTCTCCGCAAGCTCGGTGCAGAAGCCGAAGTTCTTCGGCATCAGCGCAGAAGGCAAGGCTGCAGAGCTGAACTACAAGCTCGGCACCCAACTGCCGTACATGATGATCGTCAATCGCCTGGCACACTACTTGAAGGTGCTGCAGCGCGAGCAACTCGGTTCGTGGAAAGAACGTACCGACCTCGAACTGGAACTCAACAAGTGGATTCGCCAGTACGTGGCCGACCAGGAAAATCCGAGTGCCGAAGTTCGTGGCCGTCGTCCGCTGCGCGCTGCGCAAATCACCGTCAGCGACGTTGAAGGCGAGCCAGGCTGGTACCGCGTGAGCTTGAACGTGCGTCCGCACTTCAAGTACATGGGGGCCGATTTCACCCTGTCGCTGGTTGGCAAGCTGGACAAAGAGTAAGAGCGACTCATGGACGGATACGGCAGCCTTTTCGAACGCCTCAATGGCGATGCAGAAAAACGCAGTGGCAGGAGCCTCGAAGCTTCCGCCATGGCTTCGGTGGCTGCCCATCTGGCCAAAATGCTCAGCACCCGGGCCGGCAGCGTGCAAACGCTGTCCGACTACGGGTTGCCCGATCTCAATGACATGCGCCTGAGCCTGCACGACTCTTTGAGTCAGGCCCGCTTGGCCATCGAAAGCTTCATCGAGGCGTACGAACCGCGCCTGAGCAACGTGCGTGTCATTTCCCTGCCGCGTGACCACGATCAGCTGCGTCTGGCCTTCAGCATCGAAGGCCTATTGGAAGTTGCTGGTTTCAAGCGTCAGGTCAGTTTCGCCGCGCGCCTGGATGGCAGCGGTCAAGTGAAGGTCAATTAAGGAAATCACGATGTCCGGCAAACCCGCAGCACGCGTATCCGACCCCACTGCTTGTCCGCGCTCCGGTCACGGCACCAACCCGATTGTCGCCGGTTCCGGCGACGTATTCTTCGACGGCCTCGCGGCCGCCCGCCAAGGCGATGCCTCGGTGTGTGGTGGTGCGATGTCGGGCGGCTTGGCGACCACTGTGTTGATCAACGGCAAGCCTGCCGCCACGGTTGATTCGGTGGGCACGCATGGCAACAAAGTCACTGCAGGTTCAGGGACGGTGATTATTGGAAACTCACATTCGCCGGTACCGTTTGTGCCGCCGATTCCGTTAAGCATTTTTGGGTTTGACGTGTGTGTTCAATTGCTGGATCAGGCAAGCGGTGCGCCGATAAAAAATATGGCTTACACAGCTACCTTGGAGGACGGCAGTCAAGTACACGGCACGACGGATACAAACGGTCTAACGCGGCCTTTGGGCAAGAAGGATATACCGCAATCGGTTGCCCTTTTCGTAAAGCCGAGCTGGATATTGCGAGGCGAGTGAAATGACTGAAGCAGCGATTCCACTCGGTACGGTAAAAACTACCCCGGCTCAGGATCAAAGCCCTGCACAGCTTTACTTGGTTGGGCAAGAAGACTTCGTCATCCCAGTGGTCTTCCCTGATTACCTGATTCACATCGACGGCTATGAAGCCGAGATATTTGGCCGAAAAATCACGATCCCAGCTCAGAAAGCCCCTTATCTGGGCCATGCAGGAGTATTGATCGTGAATGGAAAAAACGGGCTCACCAAATATTACGAATATGGCCGCTATGGGCCGGATGGCAAGACCCGCTCGGGAAAGATTCCTGATGTGGCTTTGAAAGGCGGAATGATAACCGAGTCCTCTCTCAAGAAAACTCTGCGGGCGGTTTCGAGTAATCATGGACAGTCAGGCCGGATTGCTGGCGTTGTATTACGTGGGCAGGTATTTGACCAAGCGCTGGCTTGGCTCAAGGCGAAGGAAGCAGAGAATGCCGACCCCAAGCGCCAAGCATATGATCTCGGTAACTACAACTGCATGACGTTTGTCGCCGATCTGGTCGATCACATCGGATTGGATAGTCCCTTCCGACCACCTGTCGTGATTCCTAGTGCTTATATGAAACAGTTTCAATTCAGTAATCCTGACCTGGACTACGACTACGTAAACGACACCTTGGAGATTTCGGATTGAAAACACTGAAATGGATCTCTTTGGCAGTCATAGCGTTACTGCTTGCTCTTATATTAGTTGTGTTGCTTGTTATCCGGTGGGAACCAATAGTTGCAAAACCAGACCTACTACGCGATCACCCCAATGCCCAATGGAGCGGTGGTGTAGATGGTGGAGCATTCTTTGAAATCACGGACGCCGACCCTCCGCGATACTTTCTTGAGGTTCGCTATGAGAGCGGTAGTCTCTGGGCCCAAGGCTGGTTAAACGGGCGAGGCTTACCCTTGGCCAGCATTGATTTTCTTGGTTATTACGGTGGGGATACCGTCGAGCTTAAGAATGGCAAACAGCTTCAACTGGAGAACAAGGATGGCACTCCAATTGACATGGACTAAGGCCATAGATGGGCCAACAACGGGGCAGGGCATTCGTATACCACACAGTGGCATGCCTTCAGTTGGACAATGCCCTGACAGCCAGAATGACTACGAGAACTAAGCATGAAATTATTTGCATTCTTTCGTAGGAAAACTTCCACCGAGCAAATTTGGAATCAGGGAGTTGAAGCCGAGCTGAAATCATTACAGCCTTTCTACCCTCCCCGAGAATTGTTCATTCCCAAGACGATTCATCAATACCCAGCCATCATCTCTCTAATAGCTAATGGTTACGGTGCCTATCTATTAAAGGCGCACGTCACCGTCAGCGTTGTCTCCCAAGTGGCGCGGCAGATTGCCGACATCGGTTTCTTGGAAAGCGTTCAGAGCGATCATTTCCAGACCTATCGTCAAGGTCAGGAAGCGGTATCCCTGCAAACCGAGGCGCTTGGCGAGGGGGTTGCGCTTGTGCTGGTGAGTAACAGCACTCGCCTGCTGCAGGTGTTGCCCAACCTGGCTCCTCCGGAGCCATGGCAGGTCTTCCCTGACATCGATGCCCTCGGTTTGGGCAGCTTGCAAGGTAGCGTCGCTCACTGGTGGCAGTGCTACTGGTGGCCTTACTGGCAGTCATTGTCCCAAGAGCAGCGCAATGAGTGGCTGCACAATCCCGCTCACCCCGAAGCCTGGCGTGAGTATGTGCAATTGCAGGAAGCCTTTGCCGACAATGACACGGAGTCCCCTTCCTGATGTCTTTCAACCACTACTACCAAAGCGAACTCACCGCGCTGCGCCAACTCGGGCGCCGTTTCGCAGAGCGTAGTCCGGCGCTGGCGCCGTATTTGGGGCAGGCCGGGCGGGATCCGGATGTGGAGCGGTTGCTGGAAGGCTTTGCGTTTCTCACCGGGCGTCTGCGGCAGAAACTCGATGACGAGTTGCCGGAGCTCAGCCATTCGCTGATGCAGTTGCTGTGGCCGAACTACATGCGGCCGCTGCCGGCATTCAGCATTCTGCAGTTCGATCCGCTCAAGCGTTCCGGCCCCGCGCTGATGGTGTCGCGCGATACGCCGATTGAAAGCAAGCCGATCGAAGACGTGCGGTGCCGCTTCCGCACCTGCTACCCGACCGAGGTGTTGCCGCTGGATCTGGCCGCGCTGAACTACTCGGTGAAGGGCGACGGTTCGCTGCTCAGCCTGCGTCTGGAAATGAGCGCCGACGGCCACCTCGGCGAACTGGAACTGAGCAAACTGCGTCTGCATTTTGCCGGTGAGCGCTATATCAGCCAGATGCTTTACCTGAGCCTGTTGCGCAACCTCGAAGGCATCGAACTGATCCCGCTCGACGGCGCCGGCAAGCCGATCGATGGCATCAACGACATTCCGATGGCATTCAAGATGTCGGGCGACCGTGTACAACCGGTGGGCTTTGCCGAAGAAGAAGCGTTGATCCCGTATCCGCTGAATACCTTCCGTGGCTATCGCTACCTGCAGGAATACTTCGCCTTTCAGGACAAATTCCTGTTCGTCGACGTCAGCGGTCTGGACATTCTCAGGGCGCTGCCGGAAGACACCCTCAAGCAGATGCGTGGTCTGGAGCTGCGCTTCGATATCCGCAAGAGTGGTGGCATCCAGCGCCTACGCCCGACGCTGGATAACGTGAAGCTGTTCTGCACGCCGATCGTCAACCTGTTCGAGCACGACGCACTGCCGATCCGCCTCGACGGCAAACAGGACGAGTACCTGTTGCTGCCAGCGGAATTCGACCTGGAAAACTGCGGTGTGTTTTCGGTGGAAACGGTAGTTGGCTGGAAGCCCGGCGGCCTTGGGTACCAAGAGTACGTGCCGTTCGAATCCTTCGAGCACGACCCGAGTTTCGACGTGCCCAACAGCCGCCCGCATTACAGCATCCGCCAGCGGTCGTCACTGCTGCACGACGGCCTCGACACTTACCTGAGCTTCGGCATCCGCTACACCGAAGCCCACGAGACCCTGTCGATCGAGCTGATGTGCACCAACCAGAACCTGCCGCGCAAGCTCAAGCTCGGCGACATCTGCATGGCCTGCGAAGAGACGCCGGAATTCCTGAGTTTTCGCAACATCACCCCGGCCACTTCGAGTTTCGCGCCGCCGCTGAACCGTGACTTCCTGTGGAAGCTGATCAGCAACATGTCGCTTAACTATCTGTCGCTGGCCGACGTCAATGCGTTGAAGGTGATTCTGGAAACCTACGATCTACCGCGCTACTACGACCAGCACGCGGAAAAGGTCAGCAAACGTCTGCTCGGCGGACTCAAGCAGATCAAACACCACCACGTGGATCGGCTGCATCGTGGTTTGCCGGTGCGTGGTTTGCGCACCGAGCTGACCATCGACCCGCAAGGCTATATCGGCGAAGGCGATCTGTTCGTTTTCGCTTCGGTTCTCAACGAGTTTTTCGCGCTTTACGCCAGTCTCAATTCGTACCATGAGCTGCGGGTAAAAAGCACACAGGGAGAGGTGTACCAATGGACACCACGTATGGGCCTGCAGCCCCTGCTTTGAGCGGGCTGACCCGGGTAATACGCGAGTACTCGCTGTTTCAGGGCGTGCTGCTGGTAATCGACCGGCTGCGCGATGCACACCCGCACCTGAGCGAAGACGATCTGTACGATCAGCTGGAGTTCCAGGCCAACCCTAGTCTTGGATTCCCTGGCAGCGATGTTGATCGTGTGGAGTTTTTCGAAGAACACGGACAGATGCGCGCGCGCATGCGTTTCAATCTGATCGGTCTGGTCGGTTCCGGTTCGCCACTGCCGGCGTTCTACGGCGAGCAGGCACTGGGCGACAGCGAGGACGGCAACCCGACGCGCAATTTCCTCGACCTGTTCCACCATCGCCTGCAACGGCTGATGCTGCCGATCTGGCGCAAGTACCGCTACCGCGCCAGTTTCCAGAGCGGTGCAATCGACCCGTTCTCGTCTCAGCTGTTCGCGCTGATCGGCCTGGGTGGTGACGATATCCGCAAGGCCAAGGAGCTGAACTGGAAACGTCTGCTGCCATACCTCGGCCTGCTCAGTTTGCGGGCTCACTCGGCGGCGTTGATCGAAGCGGTGCTGCGTTACTACTTCAAGCACGAAGATCTGGTCATCGAGCAGTGCATCGAGCGACGCGTGGAGATTCTCGACGAGCAGCGCAACCGTCTAGGTCTCGCCAACAGCATGCTCGGCGAAGACCTGGTGCTCGGCGAGCATGTGCGCGACCGCAGTGGAAAATTCCGCATTCATATCACGGAGCTCGACTGGCAGCGTTTTCATGAATTCCTGCCGATCGGTTTCGGTTACCAGCCGCTTTGCGCGCTGGTGCGGTTCACCCTGCGCGACCCGCTCGACTACGACATTCGCCTGGTTTTGCGCCGGGAAGAAATTCGCGAACTGCGCATCGGTGAGCAGAACGCCTGTCGCCTCGGCTGGACCAGTTGGCTGGGCCGCGAAAAAGCGGACGGCGTGGTGACCCTGGGCAGCAAAATTCATTAGGACGTGAGCCATGATCAACGTAGACCTGCAACAACTCATCCAGGCGCTGGACGCCGAAACCCGTCGTGACCTGGAGCGTTCGGCCGAACGTTGTGTCGCCCGTGGCGGCAGCAAGATTCTGGTCGAAGATTTGATGTTGGGTTTGCTCGAGCGTCCGAATGGACTGCTCTCGCGTGCGCTGCAAGATGCCGACGTGGACGCCGGTGAACTGAGCGCAGCGCTGCAATCGCGGGTTGAGCATAGTGCGTCGCGCAACCCGGTGTTCGCTCCGGAACTGGTGCAGTGGCTGCAAGACGCGCTGCTGGTGGCCAACCTCGAACTGGGCCAGACCCAGGTCGAAGACGCGGCGCTGATCCTTGCACTGCTGCGCAACCCGATGCGTTACGCCGGCAGTCGTTATCAGCCGCTGCTCGCCAAGCTGAACATCGATCGTCTGAAAGAATTTGCTCTGTCGCAACAGGAGCAACAGGCAGCCAATGGCAAACCAGCCGCGCAAGGTGAATCGCTGCTGCAGCGCTTTACCCACAACCTGACTCAACAGGCCCGCGATGGCAAACTCGATCCAGTGCTGTGCCGTGACGGCGCGATTCGGCAGATGGTCGATATCCTCGCTCGGCGCCGCAAGAACAACCCGATCGTGGTCGGTGAGGCTGGCGTCGGTAAGACCGCCATCGTCGAAGGCCTGGCCTCGCGTATTGCGGCCGGTGAGGTGCCGCAAGTGCTCAAAGGTGTCGAGCTGCTGTCGCTGGACATGGGGCTGTTGCAGGCTGGCGCCAGCGTCAAAGGTGAATTCGAGCGGCGCCTCAAAGGCGTGATCGACGAGGTCAAAGCCTCGCCGAAACCGATCATTCTGTTCATCGACGAAGCCCACACCCTGATCGGCGCTGGCGGCAATGCCGGCGGTTCTGATGCGGCCAACCTGCTGAAACCGGCACTGGCCCGTGGCGAACTGCGCACCATCGCCGCCACCACGTGGGCCGAGTACAAGAAATACTTCGAGAAAGACCCGGCGCTGGCCCGTCGTTTCCAACCGGTGCAACTGCACGAACCGACCGTCAGCGAAGCGGTGACCATCCTGCGTGGCTTGGCTCAGGTGTACGAGAGGAGCCACGGCATCTACCTGCGTGATGACGCGGTAGTTTCTGCCGCCGAGTTGTCCGCTCGTTATCTGGCCGGTCGGCAACTGCCGGACAAAGCCGTCGACGTACTCGACACCGCTTGCGCCCGTGTGCGTATCAGCCTCGCCGCCGCGCCGGAAAGCCTTGAGCGCCTGCGGGGCGAATTGGCTGAAGGTGGCCGTCAGCGTCAGGCACTACGCCGCGATGCCGAGGCCGGTCTGTTGATCGACCATGAAACGCTGGATGCATTGGAAGCCCGTCTGGGCGACGCCGAGCAGGAAATGGTCGAACTGGAAACCCAGTGGACTGAGCAGAAGCAATTGGCCGAGCGCCTGCTGGAACTGCGTCAGCAACTGGCCAAGGCCCGTGAAACCGCCGCCGTTGAGCCGGCCGTCAGCGTCGAAGAAGACGCCGAAGGCACCGTGATCGAAACCCTTGCTGCCGACGTCGAGGCAGGTCAAAGCGTCGAAGCGCTGGAAGCCCAACTCAACGAAACCCACAGCGCCCTGACCGCTGCCCAGGTCAAAGAGCGCTTGGTCAGCTTCGAAGTTTGCCCGCGTCTGGTGGCCGAAGTGATCAGCGCCTGGACCGGCGTGCCGCTCGCGCAACTGGCCCGTGAGCACAACGCCAAGGTTGCTAGTTTCGCCACCGACCTGCGCACGCGTATCCGTGGTCAGGAGCAAGCTGTGCACGCACTTGATCGCTCGATGCGCGCGACTGCTGCCGGCCTGAACAAGCCTGATGCACCGGTCGGCGTGTTTCTGCTGGTTGGCCCTAGCGGCGTCGGCAAGACCGAAACTGCGCTGGCTCTCGCTGACCTGCTGTACGGCGGCGATCGTTTCATCACCACCATCAACATGTCGGAGTTTCAGGAGAAACATACGGTCTCGCGCCTGATCGGCGCGCCGCCTGGCTATGTCGGTTACGGTGAGGGCGGCATGCTCACCGAAGCCGTGCGGCAGAAACCGTATTCGGTGGTGCTGCTCGATGAGGTGGAAAAAGCCGACCCGGACGTGCTCAACCTGTTCTACCAAATCTTCGACAAGGGCGTGGCCAACGACGGCGAAGGGCGCGAGATTGATTTCCGCAACACACTGATCCTGATGACTTCGAACCTGGGCAGCGATCGCATCAGCGATCTGTGCGAAGGCGGCGCGCGACCGACCGCAGAAGTGCTGGAGGAAACCATCCGTCCGGTGCTCAGCAAGCACTTCAAGCCGGCCTTGCTGGCGCGCATGAAGGTGGTGCCGTACTACCCAGTCGGCGGCCCGGTGTTGCGCGAGCTGATCGAAATCAAGCTGGGCCGTCTCGGTGAGCGCCTGAGCCGTCGTCAGCTGGGCTTCAGCTGGTGCCAGAACCTCGTCGATCACTTGTCCGAACGCTGCACCCAAAGCGAAAGCGGCGCGCGCCTGATTGATCATCTGCTTGATCAGCACGTGCTGCCGCTGGTGGCCGACCGCTTGCTCGACGCCATGGCTAGCGGTGAAAGCCTCAAGCGTGCACATGCCACGCTCGACGGCAACGCCAGCGTGACCTGCGAGTTCGCCTGAGGTGGGTGTGATGTTCACTCAGGTGCCTCAACCACTGGCCTATGCTGAAGCTCTGCTGGCTCAGTTCGCCAGTCTGTCGCGGGCCGCGGACGGCGCAGGGTTAGTGGGTGACTTCGTGCGTGGGCTGACCGAGCTCAGTGGTTGTGAGTTGGCGCAGTTATACCTGCTGGATGCCACCCATACCTGCCTGGGGATTCATGCCGAGTACCTGAACGGCATCCTGCAGCCTCGCAAGGCGGCAGGCCTGCCGGCTGATTACAACGGTGAGCAACTGCTGCAGTTCGCCCTGTGCCAGAACCGCGTGGTTTGTCTCAGTGACCTGAGCAGCAGTCTGCACGAAACCAGTTTTCTACCGACCCAGACTGCGCCTTGGCAATCTCTGCTCTGCGTGCCGTTGGTCAACCAGCAAAAGGCTGTCGAAGGTTTGCTGCTTTGCGCCAGCCGGCGAAATCTTGAGCTGCAAGGCTTTGCCGATTCTCTTGGTCAACTTGGCTCGTTCGTGCTTGGCCAACTGCATTTGTTGCGACGTTTGCGTCAGCCAACCAATGAGTTACGGCCTGCATCAGCGAGTGTGCCAAGCACTAGCGGTTACGGCCTGATCGGCAAGAGCGCCAGCATACGTCAGACCTACTCGATGATCAGCAAGGTTCTGCACAGCCCCTACACGGTGCTGTTGCGCGGCGAGACAGGCACTGGCAAGGAAGTGGTCGCCCGGGCGATTCATGACTTTGGGCCGCGTCGGTCTCGCGCGTTCATCGTGCAGAATTGTGCCGCATTTCCGGAAAGCCTGCTCGAGAGCGAGCTGTTTGGCTATCGCAAGGGGGCATTTACCGGGGCCGACCGCGACCGTCCAGGGCTGTTCGACGCTGCCAATGGCGGCACTCTGCTGCTCGACGAAATCGGCGACATGCCGCTGTCACTGCAAGCCAAGCTGTTGCGTGTACTGCAAGAGGGTGAAATACGTCCGTTGGGCTCCAACGACACTCACAAGATCGACGTACGTATTCTCGCCGCGACGCATCGAGACTTATCGATGCTAGTGCGTGAAGGCAAGTTTCGTGAGGATCTGTATTACCGTCTTGCGCAGTTTCCCATTGAGTTGCCTGCTCTGCGTCAGCGCGAAGGCGACGTTCCCGATTTAGCCCGGCACTTCGCTGATAAGACCTGTGAGTTTCTGCAGCGTGACGCGGTGCGGTGGTCGGATGCCGCGCTCGAGCACCTTTCCACTTACGCATTTCCCGGCAATGTGCGCGAGCTCAAAGGCTTGGTCGAACGCGCCGTTTTGCTGTGCGAAGGCGGCGAGCTGCTGGCCGAGCATTTCTCTCTCGGGACACACGCCGTGCCTGAAAGCAGCAGTCTTAATCTGCGCCAACGGCTGGAGCAGGTAGAGCGTAGTTTGCTGCTCGATTGCCTGCGCAAGAATGACGGTAACCAGAGTCTTTCCGCTCGTGAGCTCGGCCTGCCGAGACGCACGCTGCTCTACCGCCTCGGGCGCCTGAATATCAACCTGGGTGAATTCAATGGGTAGGCAAGAGCACCCAGTTTCACCTCGTCCGCTTCTAGCTGCGCCATCCCAAAGGTTCGGCACTTTGTGCTTATTTCTGGAGACCCCCTGATGCCTGTTCGTCACTGGCAAGCCTTCCTGTTGACACTCGTCGTGCTATGCGGCCTTGGCGGCTGCAGCGGCAATTACAAATTCAACGACAACACCTATCGCCCTTTGGGTGATCCGCAGGCGGTCAATCGCGGCAAGTGACCGCAAGGAGCATCATCATGGAGCTGGTTTTCGAAATGCTGAACACCAAGCAGTTCGTGCCCACGGAGTTGTGCCAGAGGACTTTCAAGCAGGCTGGTGGCGTCATTGGCCGGGGAGAGGACTGCGACTGGATCATCCCTGACCGCAAGCGGCACCTGTCTAACCACCATGCGGTGATCAGCTACCGTGAAGGCACTTTTTTCCTGACCGATACCAGCAGTAACGGTATCCAGGACAGCGCGAACGGTGCACGCCTGCGCAAAGGGGAGGCAGTACGTATCGAGCACGGCAGCGTGTATGTTCTGGGTGATTTCGAGATTCGTGCGCGCCTGGTTCGCGATCCGGCGACTTTCGACATTGAAGTCGGTCGCCCACAAGCCGCTGGCAGCATCATCCCGGACGATGCGTTTCTGGATCTCGACCCGCTGAACGCCCTTGATCAGCAGGAGCGTGTCTACTCGGAGATCGAGGAGCTGATTTCACCGGCTACGGTAATCGATGACAGCCGGCAGCGTGCCGACTATGCACGCATCGATATGGAAAGCCTGTTGGTGCCGGAACTGACCGAAGCCCCGAAGAAAGCTGAACCTGCCCCCCCACTTGCGCCGGTCGAGCGCCAGTCTGACGGCTTCTGGGAAAAGTTTGCTGCCGTACTTGGCGCGGATCTTAGCGGTCTCGATCACGATGCCAAAGAAGCGCTGGCGTTGAATGCAGCACGCCTGCTCAGGCAAAGCGTAGCCGGTTTGCAGCAGAGCCTGCGTACTCGCAGCGAACTCAAAAAAGAATTACGTCTTGCTCAGAGCACGGTACAGGGTACTCAGAAAAACCCGCTGAAGTTTGCTGTCGATACCGGTGAAGCGCTGGACATTTTGTTGCAGCCGAACAAGCCGGGGCAGCTACCGGCCGAACAAGCGATATCCCGTGCATTCCGCGATCTGCAGGCCCATCAGGTGGCCTTGTTGATGGCCAGCCGTGCCGCTGTTCGCGGCACTCTGGAGCACTTCTCGCCACAACAGCTCACCCTGCGTTTCGAGCGCGACAACAAGCCACTGTTCGCCACATCCGGCAGTCGCTGGAGAGCCTATGGGCGCTATCACCAGGCGTTGCGCGAGGATGATGACTGGAGCGAGCGCCTGCTGGCACGCGACTTCGCCCAGGCCTATGAAGAGCAGATTCGCCTGATTTCCACCCTCAATACTGACCACCAAGGATGATGCGCATGGTTCGTCGTTCGACTGCTTTATTCAACACGCTGACTGCGCTGACCGCCGTGATACTCCTGGCCGGCTGCTCGACACTGTCGCCGTATTCCCACATCACCAAGCTCAACCTGAAGCTTACGGCCAGCGACCAGCTGAACCCTGACCTCAATGGACGCCCGTCACCGATCGTTGTACGCCTGTTCGAACTCAAACATCCGGTAGCGTTCGAGAACGCAGACTTCTTCAGTTTGTACGAGCGGGCCAAGGAATCCCTGGCTCCGGATATGGTCGCGACCGAGGAGCTGGAGCTACGTCCGGGGCAAACCGTTGAGCTCAAGCTAAGCGTTGAGGAGGGCAGCCGTTACGTCGGTGTCCTCGCCGCCTATAGAGATCTGCCAGAAACAAAATGGCGCTATACGCTGCAAGTCGCTCCGCTACAAATCACCGACGCCGACCTGACCCTCGACCAGAGCGGCATTCGCAATAGCCATGATTCGATCGCCAAGGCAGGTGACTGAACATGAACTCTCATAAAGTCATTTGGCAGGAAGGCATGCTGCTGCGTCCGCAGCACTTCCAGCACAACGATCGTTACTACGATCACCAGATGAAGACCCGTACCCAGTTGCTGGGCAGCTACACCTGGGGTTTTCTCAACCTGGACATCGACCTGCAGTTCCTCAACATGGGCAAACTGGTCGTCAGCCAGGCTTCCGGAATTCTTCCGGACGGCAGCCTGTTCGAACTGGGTGGCAACACTGAACCGCTGGCTCTCGACGTGCCACCCAACACAGGTAACACGCCGATCTATCTGGCGCTGCCGTTGGTCACTGGCAACCACATCGAAGCGCGTCGTCCGCAGCAGTCCGATGTGCTGGCGCGATATACCGCGTATGAAGCAGAAGTGGCCGACTCCAATGCCGGTGATGACTCCACAAGCCAGGTCAGCTGCGGTCGTCCTGACTTCAGACTGCTACTCGGCGAGCAGCAGAGTGACCAGGCTTATGTGAAGCTGAAAATCTGCGAAGTGCTTGATGCCACGCCAGACGGTGTGATCAGTCTCGACCCCGACTTTGTACCAACGTACATCCAGGCGCACGCTTCGAGCTACCTGCTTTCTTGTCTCAAGGAAGTCATCAGCATGCTCAGCCACCGGGGCGACACCATCGCCGAGCGGATCCGATCCAACGGCAAGGTGGGAGGGGCAGAGGTCGGTGACTTCATGATGCTGCAACTGATCAACCGCACCGAACTGCTGCTGCGTCACTACCTCGGCCTGGAGCAGGTGCACCCGGAAGAGTTGTACCGCACGCTGCTGACCATGCTCGGCGATCTGGCGACCTTTTCCAGCGATAGCAAACGACCGCGCCTGGATAGCCGTTATCAGCACAGCGATCAGGGCGCCAGCTTCCGCAAGTTGATGGAGGCGATCCGTCAGGTGTTGTCGATGGTGCTGGAGCAGCACGCCATCGAGTTGATCCTGCAAGCCCGTCAATACGGCATCATCGTATCGCCATTGCACGATCACAAACTGCTGGGCACTGCCTCGTTCGTGCTGGCTGCCAGTGCCAATTGCGACTCCGAGGAACTGCGCCATCGCCTGCCGGCGCACCTCAAGGTCGGCCCGGTGGAGCGTATCCGGCAACTGGTCAACCTGCATCTGCCAGGTATCAAGGTCAAACCCTTGCCGGTGGCCCCGCGGCAGATCGCGTTCCACTCCAACAAAACCTATTTCATCCTCGAACTCAGTTCCGAAGACCTGGCGCAACTCGAGCGCTCCGGCGGCTTCGCGTTCCACGTATCCGGTGAATTCGCCGAGCTTGAACTGAAATTCTGGGCCATAAGGAACTGATCGACATGCTCAAGGACACGGAATACAACCAGGACGACAAGACCGTCCTGCTCGATCGTCAGGGCCAGGGCCCGGCATCGAGTCCGCTAACGGACTTCGCTGCGCCGCCACGCTTCGAGCAATTGGAAGAGCGCATGATCTACGCTGCACGCCTGCGCCCGGCCGAAGCGTTCAATATCAGCCTTAACTCGCTGGTAGCCGCAGCCTCCGAGCTCTTGTCCGAAGTCGTGCGCCTCAAGCACAGCGACACTCGCGAAGACCTGTATGCGCTCAACGAGCGACTGACTTCCGGGTTGAAACTGTTTGAAGTACGCGCCTTGCACAACGGCGCCGAAAGCAGCCAGGTAATGGCTGCCCGTTATGTGTTGTGCACCGTGGTAGACGAAGCGGTTGTGACTACGCCATGGGGCAACGAAAGCGAGTGGTCGCAGATGAGCCTGCTCAGCAGCTTCCACAACGAAACCTTCGGTGGCGAGAAGTTTTTCCAACTGCTTGATCGACTCTCGAAAAACCCGGTCAAGCATCTGCCAATGCTGGAGTTGATGTACCTGTGCCTGTCCCTGGGCTTTGAAGGCAAATACCGGGTGCAAGCGCGCGGCATGCTCGAGCTTGAAGGTATTCGCGATGCGTTGTATCGCCAGATCCGTCAATTGCGCGGTGATGTACCACGTGAGCTATCGCCGCATTGGGAAGGACTGAACGATCAGCGTCGCAGCTTGGTGCGTATCGTGCCCGCGTGGATGGTGGTGCTGTTCACTTTCGTCTGCCTGGTGGTGATGTATTCCGGCTTCGCCTGGGTGTTGGGCGAGCAGCGAGACACCGTTCTGCAACCTTATCAGCCGTTTGACCAAGCTGTGGTTCAACCGCAGTCGCAGCCGTAAACAGGGACGTGTAATGAAAAAGTTTTTCAAGAAAGTCGGTGCGTTCTTGCGTAAGACATGGGTCTGGACGCTGCTGCTGGTACTGTTCGTTGCGTTGATGGTGTGGTTCGTCGGGCCTTTGTTGGCAGTCGATGACTACAAGTTCTGGGAAAGCTCGACCTCCCGTCTGCTGACTATCAGTGTGCTATTCCTGATCTGGGGCCTGACCATGGTCTTTGTCAGTTGGCGCGCCGGTATTCGCAAGAAAGCCGATGAAGAGAGCGAGGATGGCCAAGACCGTATCCGCCGCGAAGAACAGATCGACGAAGAGCAGAAAGAGTTAAAGGCGCGTTTCAAGGACGCTCTGAAAACCCTGAAGACCTCGAGTCTGTATCGTGGCCGCAGCGAACGCTGGCGCAACGACCTGCCGTGGTACCTGCTGATTGGTTCGCAGGGCAGTGGCAAGACCAGCCTGCTGGACTTCTCGGGCCTTGAGTTTCCGATCAACAAGATCGAACGCAAACTGACCCGCGACACTTTGGGCACCCGCTACTGCGACTGGTACTTCGCCGATCACGGCGTGCTGATCGATACCGCCGGCCGGTACCTGGGCCAGCCGGATGCCGAAGTCGATGGCAGTGCCTGGAGCACGTTGCTCGACTTGCTGCGCAAGCGTCGTCGCAACCGTCCGTTGAACGGCGTGCTGGTGACAATTCCGGTGGAAACCCTGTTGAGCGGCAGTGAACAGCACCTCGAGACCTTGGCTCGACAGGTACGTGCACGCTTGCAGGATGTACATCAGAAACTGCATGTCGACGTGCCCGTCTACCTGGTTTTGAGCAAGGCTGATAGCCTGCTGGGCTTCGACGAGTTCTTCGATCAACTGACTCGCGAAGAAAGCGATCAGGTGCTCGGTACCAGTTTTCGCAAAGACCAGAATGGCACCGATGTAGCTGTGCTGCGCAGCGAGTTTGAAGAACTGCTGCGTCGTCTGAACAGCCAGGTGATCATGCGCATGCACCAGGAGCGTGACACCCAGCGCCGCGGCCGGATCCTCGACTTTCCACATCAGTTGGGGCAGATCGGCGAGCGTCTGTGCCTCTTCGTCGATATGGCGTTCACCGGTAACCGCTACCAGCGTGCCAGCCAATTGCGCGGTTTTTATCTGACCAGTGCACCGCACCTGACTGGGGAGATGGACGCTACCACCGCTAGCATCGGTGCCAATCTGGGCATGAACTCTGGTGTGCTACCAACACTGCGCAGCGGCCGCTCACGATTCATTCACCACTTGCTCAGTCGGGTGATTTTCCCCGAGGCCGATCTTGCTGGCCTGGACAAGCGCGAGCGCAGCCGCATCCATTGGGGGCAGCGTGCGTTGTACGTAGGTGCTCTGGCAGCATTAGCGCTCTTCGGCGTGCTCTGGGCTGGCGGTTTCTCCGCGAACTACGAGCGCCTGGAGAAGCTGCGCAATCTGGCGCAAACCTGGACTCAACAGCGTTCGGCCCTGTCTACCCGCGATGACTCCATGGCGGCTCTCAAGATGCTGGACACCAGTTACGCCGCGACGAAGGTGTTCCCGGAAAAAGGTGACGTGGGATATCACGAGCGCGGTGGCCTGTATCAGGGCAAAGAGGTCAACGCGGTAGTCACGACCGCCTACGCGCGTCAACTTGAAGAGCAGTTGTTGCCGCGGGTTGCAACCCTGCTGGAAGGGCAGGTTAGGGCCAACACGAAGAACCGTGATCGCCTGCTCAACAGCCTGCGTGCGTACCTGATGTTGAACATGAAAGACCGCCGCGACGAGCAATGGCTCAAGGAATGGGTCGCCATTGAGTGGTCCCAGCGTTACAGCGGCAACACTGCAGTACAAAACGGTTTGAACGGCCACTTCGAGCGCTTGCTGAAACAGCCGTTTATTTATCCGCTTAATGAACAGCTAGTGGCGCAGGCGCGGCAGATCTTGCGTAGCGAATCCCTGGCCAACGTGGTTTACCGGATGCTGCGCGAACAGGCTCGCAATTTGCCGGAATACCGTTTGGATCAACACCTCGGCCCACAGAGCTCGCTGTTTTTTGGCACCAATTACGTGATCCCTGGCTTTTATACCCAGCAGGGGTATCAGCAGTATTTCTCGGTACAGGGCTCGATGCTGGTCACCGATATCCTGCGAGACAACTGGGTCTTGGGTGAAGGCTCGGGCCTCAGCGCGATGGACATGCGCCGTTTGATGGTTGAGCTGGAACAACTTTATTTTCGTGACTACGCGAACTACTGGAGTGAGGCGGTCGGCCAAGTTGGTCTGATAGCGGCCAATGATTTTGGCGAAGGTGCGGAGCAGTTGGCAGGCCTGACTTCAGCCAATTCGCCAATCCTCCAACTGCTGGTAGAAGTCCGGGAAAACACCCGGTTCCCCGCAGTCGCCGACTCGGTAGAGGAAGCCGCCGATGCGGCAGGGCAATTGGGAGAAAAGGGCGGAAATCTAGGGAAAATGGCAGTTGCTGTGGCAGGTAAAGCGTCTGAAGAGTTGGCGAAAAAACTGCCAGATACCGCGAGGATGTCTCTGCAAAGTCGCTTCGAGCCACTGCATCGTCTTCTGGATGATAACAACGGCCCGACCGCTGATTTGATCCCTGCGCTGGCCGCCCTCAATGACCTGCAAATGCAGGTGGCCAGCCTGGCCCGTGCCAGTGCGCCGGAGCAAGCGGCGTTTGAAATGGCCAAGACCCGCATGGGTGGCCAGCGTGATGCGCTGAGCGCCTTGCGCAGTTCGTCCAGCCGCCTGCCGCGTCCTGTAGGCGGGTGGTTCAACGTACTGGCTGAGGATACCTGGCGACTGGTGCTCAGCGATTCTTATCAGTACCTGAACCAGCGTTATCAGAGTGAGCTGTATAGCTTCTATGGTAAGGCGATCAGGCAGCGCTATCCCTTCGACGCTCACAGTACAAGCGACGTGGCTCTCAGCGACTTCCGCGAGTTCTTCAAGGCTCAAGGGATCGTTGATCGCTTCTTCGACAGCTACATGCGTCCATTCGTCAGCGGCGACCTGGGCAACTATCGCATGCGCAGCGTTGACGGATACAGCCTGCCCGTCTCCAAGGGGTATCTCGATCAGATGGCCGCCGCGGTGGTGATCCGCCAGAGCTTTTTCACCGACAACCCTGCCGAGCCGCAAGTACAGTTCAAACTGGAGCCTTACACACTTGACTCGGCAGTCAGCCGTTCCGAGTTCAAACTAGGCGACAAGACCATGGAATACCGCCATGGTCCGATCGTACCGGTATCGTTCAAATGGCCAACAGATGCCGAAGGTGGCCGTACCAGCCTGGTACTCGACAGAATGGTCGGCCGTCCATTGGGCATCGAAAAAAATACCGGCCCGTGGTCGCTGTTTCGTCTGTTCGACTTGATGCAGACCGAGTACCTGACCGGTCGTGATGTATTGGTACTCAAGGCAGATGTTGGCGGTCTGCGCGCCAACTACCTGTTGACCAGTCAGCGTACGCCGAACCCGTTCGACATGGGCGTACTGCGTACCTTCCGTATGCCGGTGCAGCTCTGATGCTGGTGAGCAGCCCCTGGCGCAGCGCTGCGCGTACCGATGCCGGTAAGGTTCGGGCGCGCAACGAAGACGCTTTCCTCGACTGCCCCCAGCACGGATTGTGGGTGGTCGCGGACGGCATGGGCGGTCATCAGGGGGGCGATATCGCCAGCCAGTTGATCGTTGCCAGCCTGGCGGACTTGCCGGTGCATGAGGACTTTGACGAGCGGCTTATAGCGGTTCGCCAGTGCCTGCACTGGCTCAACCGCCGCTTGGGCCAAGAGTTGACCGTCACCGCCGAGCGCCATGACAGCATCATGGGCAGCACCGTGGTGGTGCTGTTGGTGGATGGCAATCGCGGCGCCTGCATCTGGGCTGGCGACAGCCGTTGCTATCTGTGGCGTGGGCAGCGCTTGTATCAGTTGTCCAAGGATCATTCGCTGCAACAACAACTGATCGACGAGCAGCACATGAGCGTTGCCGAAGCCAAGGCTCATCCGGCCGCCCATGCGTTGACGCGTGCGGTCGGTGCTGCGGAGCAACTGGCCCTCGATGTACTGGAATTCGAGGTCTACCCCGGCGATGCGTTCTTGCTGTGCAGCGACGGTCTCTACCACGGCGTAAGCAGCGACGCACTCGGCAACGCGCTCAGCCTTACGGTGCCACACGTTGCGCTGGAGCGTCTGTTCGACGGCGCACTGCGCGGTTTGGCGCGGGATAACCTGACTGCCGTGGTAATCCGCCAATGACCGAGTTGGTGTCACCTCTCGACGACCTGCTGGTGGGCGATGAACAGGGTCGCGACCTGACGTACTTCGCCTTCGCCAAATCCCCTGACGCACCACCTGCAACGGCGCCGAGTCGAGCCAGCGTTGGCGAGATGCCCGAGGTGCTCGTCGGCCGGTATCGCATCGAGCGCCTGCTCGGTGCTGGTGGCATGGGCCTGGTTTACCGTGCCCGGGATTTGCTGAGGGAACAGTTCAGTGAGCCCGACCCGTGCATTGCGCTGAAAGTCCTCAGTGAAGAGTTCGCCGAATCGCCTGACGCCAGCGCCCTGCTGTACAGCGAGTTCGCCCTGACGCAGCGATTGCGCCACGACAACGTACTGCGTTTACACACCTTTGAAGTGGACACCGAATGCCAACGTGCCTTCATCACCATGGAATTCATGCGTGGGCTGACCTTGGACAAACTGCTCTGTGAGAGCCACCTGGGCATTCCATGGAAAGAGCTGCGCACACTCACGCTGCCGCTGCTCGACGCGTTGGCCCACGCCCATGCGCGCGGCGTGCTGCACGGCGACATCAAGCCGAGCAACGTCATGGTCAGCGAAGAAGGTGTGCGCCTGTTCGACTTTGGCCTGGGCCAGGCGCAAGAAGGTGTTCTGCACGGATTGCCGCAGCTGAGCCGCGACCGCTTCAAGGCCTGGACCCCCGGCTACGCCGCTCCGGAACTGCTGGATGGCCAACCGCTGTCCGCCAGCGCCGACGTGTATGGCGTGGCCTGCGTGATCTATGAACTGGCGGGTGGCAAACATCCATTCCGTCGTCTGCCCTCGAGCGAGGCGCGTGACGCACAGCTGGAGTGCGAACTGCACGCGCCCAGGCATTTGCCGAAACACTGTTGGCCAGCCTTGCGAACGGCGCTGGCGTTCGATCCCAAGCAACGAACCATCACGGCCCAACAGTTGCGCGATGCCTTGGGCGCCACCTCGTCCTGGCTGCAACGCCTGACTCACCGGCACAACGGATGACAACCGAACAGGGAGCACACAATGTTCAACCCTTCTAACGAAACACACTTCAGCCTCACCGTTGAAGACTTTGTGGGCGACCTGCAAGTGTTGTCGTTCACCGGCACCGAAGGCGTCAGCCAGCCCTATCGCTTCGACCTGGAACTGGTCAGCGAAAACCCGGATCTGGATCTGGAAGAACTCCTCCACAAGCAGGCGTTCCTGGGCTTCGATCCGCAAGGCAGTGGCATTCACGGTCAGATCTACCGGGTGGCCCAGGGCGATGCGGGCAAGCGTCTGAGCCGCTACACCGTATCGCTGGTGCCGCAATTGCAATACCTGCATCACCGCACCAACCAGCGTATTTATCAGCAGATGTCCGCGCCGCAAATCATTGCGCTCGTTCTGGAAGAGCATGGCATCAAGGGGAATGCCTATAGCTTCCAGCTTGGCCAGCCGTGCCCGGAGCGTGATTACTGTGTGCAGTACGACGAAACCGACCTGCATTTTGTGCAGCGCTTGTGCGAGGAGGAGGGCATTCACTACCACTTCCAGCACAGTGACGGCGGGCATCTACTGGTCTTTGGTGATGATCAGACCGTGTTCCCGAAGCTGGGGCAGCCGACGGCCTACGTGCAGGGCAGCGGCATGGTCGCCGACGAGCCCGTGATCAAGGGCTTCAAGTTGCGCCTGGAAACCCGAACCAGCCGCGTAACCCGTCGTGACTACGATTTTGAAAAGCCCAGGCTGCAGCTTGAAGCGGCCTACAAACCCAGCGGTGACAGCACCGAGCCGGATCTGGAGGATTACGATTACCCGGGGCGCTTTATCGAGCGCGCGCGTGGCAAGTTCCTCAGCCAGAGGGCGCTGGAGCGGCATCGTGCTGACTATCAGCAGGCCGAGGGGTGGGGCGATCAGACTCGTTTGGTGAGTGGTCATTTTCTAGAGCTCTCCGAGCATCCTCGTAGCGAGTGGAACGACCTTTGGCTGTTGACTGAGGTCTTTCACGAAGGCAAGCAACCGCAAGTGCTGGAAGAGTCGGTAAGCAGCGACACCACCAATGACAAGGACGATTTTCACCAGGGATATCGCAACCGTTTCCTGGCGACGCCATGGGATGTGTTCTATCGCCCCGCACTGCAGCACACCAAGCCCCGCGTCCTCGGCAGCCAGACTGCCGTCGTCACGGGGCCTGCTGGTGAAGAGATCCACTGCGACCAGTACGGTCGGGTGAAAGTACAGTTCTATTGGGATCGCGAAGGTCAGGCTGATGACAAAACCAGCTGCTGGCTGCGCGTTTCCAGCGGCTGGGCGGGTGATCGTTATGGTGGCATCGCCATTCCGCGTATCGGCATGGAGGTGCTGGTCACCTTTCTTGAAGGCGATCCCGACCAGCCACTGATCAGCGGGTGCCTGTACCACAAGGAAAATCAGGTTCCGTATCCGCTGCCCGCCAACAAGACCCGCACCGTATTCAAGACCCTCAGTTCCCCGGGCGGTGGCGGGTTCAATGAACTGCGCATCGAAGATAAAAAAGGTGCCGAGCAGATCTTCATTCATGCCCAGCGCGACTGGGATGAAAACATCGAGCACGACCAGAAGATTCGCGTCGGCAACGAACGTCACGACACCGTAGAGAAGAACACCTACACCGAGCTGAAGGCCGAAGAGCACCGCACCACCCATGCCGATCGCAAAGTCGAGGTGCGTACGGATGACCACCTGACCGTCGCACAAAACCAGCATGTGAAGTTGGGCACTGCACAACTGACCAACGCAGGGAGAGAAATCCATCTCAAGGCCGGGGAGAAGATCGTCATCGAAGCCGGGATGGAACTCACCATCAAGGCGGGCGGCAGCTTCATCAAGCTGGATCCGAGCGGCATCACCCTGATTGGCCCAACGGTAAGGGTGAACGCTGGCGGCTCTGCGGGTAGCGGTTCGGGTATCGGTATCAAGCCACCTGTGCTGCCGGGGATGGCGGATAAAGACAAGGCAGGGGAGGTGCCGGAACAGGTTCTCAGCAATTGCGTGGACAAGCCGCAGCAGGCGGTTTGCGAAGAATGTCTGCTCCGCGCGCAAAGCAAAGCCCAAGTGCTAGTCGCACGTTGAGAGGCATCGAAAAAACTATGAAATCCCCAGCCCGCACATGGCTAACCCAGCTTGGCGAACAGGCGGAACAAGCTCGCCTGCAGCATTTCGATCTGTTGGTCGATGCCAGCAACCTGCACTACCCACTGCTTTCACGCCTCGATGAAGTCGAGCAGCCCCCGGAAATTGCCAAGCTTCTACAAGGCACGCCAGAAGAGGCCATCGCAGACAAGGGACCTCTCCTGTTACGTGTAAGAGTCGATCAGCTCAAGCAACAGTCCTGGCTCGACGAATTGCTCGCCAGCAGAAATGCGCATCAGCATCTCCTGGCGCTACTCAGCCCTTGGCCCTTCACTCAGCTTGCCAGCCACCTGAGTCACTGCACCCAGGCCGAGTGGAACGATGGCAGAGGCAGTGGCCTGCTGCGCTTCTATGACCCGCGCATGCTGGTGCCCACCAGCGAAGCGCTGGATCCGCAGCAGATATGGTTCCACGCTCCGGTCATCGCCTGGCACTGGCAGGATCGTGACCGACAGCCGCGTAGCCTGCCTGGCAATCTCATGCGCCCTGCGGAGTTGCCCTCGCCGCTTCCGGTCTTGCGGTTGACGAGAGCACAGATGGCCAGCTTGTTCGCCTGGAGCGCTGCGGAAGATTATCGGCGTAGCTGGGGCGTGCAGCCACAGGACTACGGCATGGCCCAGCAGGAACTCTTGATGCGCCACCTGATGCACGGGCAGTTGGCGGCTAACCGTGAAGGGCTGCATGACTTCGACCAGCGTGACGCATTTGTCCGCGCCTGGCTGGCCGAAAACTCGCCGATTGCGCCACCTGCCGAAGAGGCCGAGGTGTGGGCATGATTCGCAGAGTTTTTGCCTTGGCCACACTTTTGGCTGCGTCATTGCTGACCGGCTGCATGTCCAGGGAAAGCGAGATGCTCGGTGCTCCTGTCGAAGGCTATAACCACACTTCTGCCGCTATCAACCGTTTCACTGTCAACGGTGCCGGAGGGCCGAATTTAGGCCCATACAGTGGTGGAGGTGGTCAGGTTTGTTGTGGCTCGGTGCCGCGTTATTGGCGACCTGGATTGAGGGCCATTGTGGAGTGGGAGAAAGATCCTTCTCCTCAAGGATATGCCAGCTGGCCTGAGCGGCTATATTCCGAAGCCTGGAATAAACGCATGGATGAGCACCGACGTCATTACACCCATCACCGCGCAGTTGTGGAAATACATCAATACGATAGGCCTGGCCCACTGAAGGTACATTTTCTTCCCTGTGACCAGATCAGGGTCACGGCTGCGGGAGTAACACCAAACCACCCTGATTATCCCTACAAGTTTCCACGCAAGATGGAGGATAAGGAATGTCCCAAACCTTGAACCGGACGTCCGCCCGTAACCCGATAAGGCGATACTCGTTCGCTGGCTTTTCGCTGGCGCTATTACTGATCAGCGGGTGTATGGCCAGGGAGTCCGAAATGCTCGGTGCTCCTGTCGAGGGCTATAACCACACTTCTGCCGCTATCAACCGTTTCACTGTCAACGGTGCCGGCGGCCCTAATCTAGGCCCATATGGTGGTGGGGGTGGCCAGGTCTGTTGTGGCTCGGTACCACGTTATTGGCGACCTGGGCTCAGGGCCATTGTGGAGTGGGAGAAAGATCCTTCTCCCCGAGGATACGGTAGTTGGCCCGAACGGCCATATTCCGAAGCCTGGAATAAACGCATGGATGAGCACCGCAGTCATTACACTCGTCACCGCGCAGTTGTAGAAATACATGAGTACGACAGTCCCGGCCCTCTCGTGGTGCACTTTCTTCCTTGCGACACCGTACGCGTCGCCGCCACTCCTATAGTCCCAGGCCATCCTGGCTATCCCTACAATTTTCCACGCAAGATGGAGGATACGGAATGTCCCAAAATTTGAACCAGACGTCCGCCCGTAACCCGATAAGGCGATACCCGTTCGCTGGTTTTTCGCTGGCACTATTACTGATCAGCGGTTGTATGGCCAGGGAGTCCGAGATGCTCGGTGCTCCTGTCGAGGGCTATAACC
Organism: Phytopseudomonas daroniae; assembly: GCF_004327285.1. Taxonomy (GTDB): domain Bacteria; phylum Pseudomonadota; class Gammaproteobacteria; order Pseudomonadales; family Pseudomonadaceae; genus Aquipseudomonas; species Aquipseudomonas daroniae. The sequence goes on along the minus strand of NZ_QJUI01000014.1, from coordinate 157,895 downwards.
ACACTTCTGCTGCTATCAACCGTTTCACTGTCAACGGTGCTGGCGGCCCTAATCTAGGGCCTTATGGTGGCGGGGGGGGACAGGTCTGTTGTGGCTCGGTACCACGTTATTGGCGGCCAGGGCTCAGGACCATTGTGGAGTGGGAGAAAGATCCTAATCCTCGCCCAGCTATACCACTTAAACGCAATAAGTATGGCTCTCTTGATCCAGATGACTACAAAAAACACGAGGCCAACTACACCCATCACCGGGTAGTAGTCGATATCCCCCAGTACCAAGAAGCCGGCACGTTGAAAGTGCATTTTCTTCCCTGCGATCAGGTCAGGGTCTCGGCGGACAATATTTTCTACGAGACCCCCGGCTATCCCTACAACTTTCCACGTAAGATGGAGGATACGGAATGTCCCAAACCTTGAAGCCACCGCCCGCCAGCGTATTAATTGCGCGCCCTTTCGAGCGTACGGGCCTACCAATCAGCTCATCGGAAGTTCTCGTTAATATTCGAGCTCAGGAAAGAGACGAGAAAAAGTTCTGGAGCAAGATGATTAGCGCCGCGGCAAAGCAAGGTGAAGAAGTACCCGAACCCTGCTGCAAAACCCTGCATATCAGCCTTTGCTTCGACGGCACCAATAACCACGAGCCTTCTGACTCTATTGCTGACCCGATATGTACGAGCAATGTGGCACGTCTGTTCCATGCAAGTGTTGAGAAAACAGAGGAAGGTTTTTTTCGTTACTACAGCCCAGGGGTGGGCACTGTCTTCGAGGAAATCAAAGAGTATCTACCTAGCCAAACCGGTTTGATTGGTGCCAGCGGTGGCGAAGATCGGATCAATTGGGGGCTTACTCGATTAATCGCAGCGCTCAAGGAAACTCTCAAAGGCGAAGGGCAGGAACCGCTTTCTCTTGGTCAGACGCAGGCATTGGTCGAATCCATGGGCACCAACTGGGCAGCTTCTGTGCTAAGCGGAGGGCTATTGGAGAACGGCACACGCAAGCGCAAGGCTGCGATACAGCCCTACGAGGACGAACTTGCCAGTTTGCTGGAGCAACGACGAAGCGCTGACGAGAAGCCGGAAATCCTGGCTCTGCGCCTCTATGTGTATGGCTTTTCCCGCGGGGCCGCACAGGCCCGTACTTTCGCCAATTGGTTGATGGAGCTGACGCGCCGGCAAAATGGTGAAGCCAGCGAATACCGTTTCGCCGGGCTGCCGATTTCAATCGAATTCCTCGGCTTGTTCGACACCGTGGCTGCTGTCGGCCTGGCTGACAGTGCACCTTTTGCCGCTGGCCATATGGACTGGGCCAGCGGCACCATGCGCTTACCGGATGAAGATCTGCAGCAGGCCTGCATGCCAACCGGCTTGCCTGAAGATTGCGGTTTTCTCAAACGCTGCGTGCATCTGGTTTCTGCCCATGAACAGCGCGCCAGCTTCCCGCTGGACTCCATTCGTCGTCGGGAAAAAAACGCTGATGGGACGCGCAATGACAAGCTAGCGTCCACCTATCGCAAAGACGCATGGTGGGAGTATGTCTATCCCGGTATGCATTCTGATGTAGGCGGTGGTTACCCACCTGGCGATCAGGGCAAGGCCAGAGGAGGCCAAGGGGAGCTGTTGTCACAGATCCCTTTGCACCATATGTACCGCTCGGCCTTTGCTGCGGGTGCACCGTTACAGGTTCCTAGCTCGGCTTTAAGCGATTCAGAGAAAGTAGAAGAGTGGCGCATCATGGAGCCGAAGACAGAAGTTGAGTTTTCTGTTTCTGAGGTGCTTGTTACCCGCTTCAACGCCTGGCAGCAACAAGCCGAGGCTGGATCACTCGAGGAGGTGATTAAGCGAGAGCAGGCCCTGATCACGGCCTGGCGTATCGACCGCTATGCCGGCGGTATCGACAAGCAAGGCTTTTACAGCCGTGTGAAAGGGCAGGACATGAGCGACGAGAAACAGGCCGCTCTGAAACGTCTGCATGCCCATAAACTGGCAGAAAATTCTGCAGCGGCTCAGGGCAAGGAGCTGCCTGTTCTTAGTGAGCGAGAACAGCAACAACATGAGGCTGATCTCAAGCTGGTTGGTGGCACTGACGCCTATACGCGCATCAACACAAACAAGACATTCGAGCCTGCACTGGATGACCGGCAACTACGCAGTGCCGCCGCGGAATTCAAGCGTGACTACACGCGTAGCTGGGGTGTTTTGGAGGACACATTCAAAGCGGGTGGTGTGCTCAACCTATTGCTCGGTGGCACCGTCTACCTTATGAACGAAGAAGACGAAGCCCAGGAATATGCCGAGCTTTACAAGAATGGAACCGAGCGTAATGGAGAGCTATTCGTAAGGGGCGTTATCGCCAATGGGCAACAAGCGCTAGTCGAGTTGTTCGATGAGCAGGTACACGATTCACGCGCCTGGTTCATGAACTCCTCTGGTCTTGGCGAGCGCGAGCCTTTCACTGACTACTTCCGCTACCGCCTGGTGCATTTCGACAATGAATCGAACAAGCGTCTGTCGGTACTGGCTAAGGGCGGCCGCGTGGTTGGCGTGGGTATTGCCTTGGCCAGCGTCGGGCTATCGGTCAAGAAACGAAACCCACGCTATTTGCTGGGCCTCTTCCTGCCGTCTTTAGCTACTCCTGTATTGACAGGCAGACCAGGCCTGCCTGATTTCCCGGAAATCAGCGCATTCGATCCATTGACCGGCATCGCACTGCCGATGATGCAGGGCATGGAGGCTGTACGTGCGTTTACTCAAAATCCAGGCGACATACTGGCTATGCTCGATGCCATGCCTTTACCTGTACCGCTTACCGAACAAACCGCCATTACGCCGGATCTGCAAACCATCTTCAAAGCCGCCGAAGCGGCGAAGGCGGTAAAAACCACCAAGGACTCTGGCGATATGAGCGGTTTGCTGGGGCAGGCCATGGACTTGATGGATAAGGACGATCCCAAACCAGGGCTGCCGCCTCCGGGTTGGCTGGATCAGGCCAAGGGTATGGCCAAGGAGCTTACCGGCTAGATGTGGAAACCCAGTAGAACGCCATGACAGCATCATGGGCAGCACCGTGGTGGTGCTATTGGTGGAAGGCATCGCGGCGCCTGCATCTGGGCCGGTGATAGCCGTTGCTATCTGTGGCGTGGGCAGCGTTTGTATCAGCTGTCCAAGGATCATTCGCTACAGCAGCAATTGATCGACGAACAGCGGATGAGCGTTGCCGAAGCCAAGGCTCATCCGCTGCACATGCATTAACGCGTGCGGTCGGTACTGCTGAGCAATGGATCTTTGATGTGCTGGAGTTTGAGATCCTGACGGTGCAGCACGTTGCGCTGGAGCGCCTATCCGCTGCACGCTCTGCGCGGGAACGCCGCTCAGGACGCTCCGCTTCCGCTATGTCGATGCATAGGGTGTGTTTCGGGATAGGGGGCGCGAAGCGCCCCAGGCTGCTTTCCCACGTAGAACGTGGGAGCGATCCGCTTCATCCCAGCGTTCAATACGCGCTGGCCTGGTTGAGCATGGTTACCTCGTCCTCGCTCAATTGCAGGCGAGTGGAGGCGACCAGGTCGGCCAACTGCTTGCTCGAGGTGGCACTGGCGATGGGCGCGGTGATGCTTGGGCGGGCGATCAGCCAGGCCAGGGCGACCTGGGCCGGTGTCGCGTCACGGGCTGCGGCGACTTCGTCGAGCGCCGAGAGGATGGTCACACCGCGTTCGTCCATATAGCCCTTGACCATCTCGGCGCGGGCACCGGTGATATCTTCGCGGGTACGGTACTTGCCGGTGAGAAAGCCGCTGGCCAGGGAGAAGTAGCTGATCACGCCGATGCCGAGTTCCTGCACTACCGGTTCCAGTTCTTCTTCATAGGTTTTACGTGCGTGCAGGTTGTAGTGCGGCTGCAGGCTCTGGTAGCTCGGCACGCCGAGACGCTGCGCCACCTGGTGCGCTTCGCGCAGGCGCTCGGCGCTGTAGTTGGATGCACCGATCACCCGCACCTTGCCCTGTGCGATCAGGCGGGAGAAGGCGCCCAGGGTTTCTTCCAGTGGTGTGTCCGTGTCGTCCTGATGGGCCTGATACAGATCGATATAATCGGTCTGCAGGCGCTTGAGCGAGTCCTCCACGGCTTTCTGGATGTAGTCTGCCTTGAGGCCTTTGCCGCCGTGGCCCATTTCCATTCCGACCTTGGTCGCCAGCACGATGCGCTCGCGCTTGCCGCTGCGTTTCAGCCATTTGCCGATGATGCTTTCCGACTCGCCGCCCTGGTGGCCGGGGGCCCAGGCCGAGTACATGTCGGCGGTGTCGATGAAGTCGAGGCCGTTGTCGACGATGGCGTCGAGCATGGCGAAGGATTGCGCTTCGTCCAGCGTCCAGCCGAATACGTTGCCACCGAAGGCGATGGGCGAGACCTGCAGGCCGGACTGACCGAGAGTGCGTTTGGACATCGAATGCTCCTCGAGTTGATGGGGCGTCAGCTTGTGACCGCCCGACGGCTTGCGAGGTTCGCCTGGTAAACGCCTTGCCCGCACGCATTCATGCCGCAGAAACGACACCGGCCCGGTTCGCGAGGGCGAGACCGGGCCGGTGGCGGGTGACGATTGGCCATCGTTACGCGGCGTGCTCGTCCTTGGCCAGGGAGGCCATGTCGATCACGAAGCGGTACTTCACGTCACTCTTGAGCATGCGCTCGTAGGCTTCGTTGATGTTCTGGATATCGATCATCTCGATCTCCGAGACGATACCGTGCTCGGCGCAGAAATCGAGCATCTCCTGAGTCTCGGCGATGCCACCGATCAGCGAGCCGGCCAGGCGGCGGCGCTTGAAGATCAGCCCGAACACTTCTGGCGACGGGTGCGGCGAATCCGGTATTCCGACCAGGGTCATGGTGGCGTCGCGCTTGAGCAGGCCGAGGAAGGCGTCCAGGTTGTGCGGCGCTGCGACTGTGTTGAGGATGAAGTCGAAGCTGTTGGCGTGAGCGGCCATCTCGTCGGCGTTCTTCGACACCACCACTTCGGCAGCGCCGAGGCGCAGGGCATCTTCACGCTTGTTCGGCGACGTGGTGAACAGCACCACGTGAGCGCCCATGGCGGCGGCGATCTTCACGCCCATATGGCCCAGGCCACCGAGACCGACCACACCGACTTTATCGCCGGGCTGGACGTTCCACTGGCGCAGTGGCGAGTAGGTGGTGATACCAGCGCACAGCAGCGGTGCGACGGCGGCCAGGTTGTCGGTATGGCTGATGCGCAGGACGAATTTCTGGTCGACGACGATGTTGTCGGAGTAGCCACCAAAGGTGTTTTCGCCACCGAATACCGGGCCGTTGTAGGTGCCGGTGAAGCCGCTTTCGCAATACTGCTCCAGCCCTTCGGAACAGGACGGGCAGCTCTGACAGCTGTCGACGATGCAACCGACGCCGGCCAGGTCACCGACCTTGAAGGCCGTTACATCGCTGCCCACTGCAGTGACCTTGCCAATGATCTCGTGGCCGGGCACCGATGGGTAAAGGGTGTTCTTCCACTCGTTGCGCACGGTATGCAGGTCGGAGTGGCAGACGCCGCAGTAGAGAATGTCGATCTGCACGTCGTTGCTACCAACGGCACGACGCTGGAAACGATGAGGCGCGAGAGGTTTGCTGGAGTCCTGGGCGGCGTAGCCGAGAATGGTGGTCATGAGCAATTCCTATCGTTTGCAAGGCGGCGGTTATGGCCGCGGGGGGATGGATAAGCGTAGTTCAGGATGGTTGCAGGTCGATTGCACAATCCTGCTGCGCTCTGTCCTGATCCTCCATCGCGCTCATGGCGCCTCGAGCGTTAACGATCAGAATGAACGTCCTGTTTACCTTGCGTAGGAGCCCCCGCTCCTGCGGTAGGCCGCGATGGTGTTTGTACCTTCTCCTGATCAGGCCCAAGGGTCTGTTGACGTTTCACGCACGGCCGCGCCGGAGCCCGTTTTGCCGCGAGGCAAGGCACGAGCCGCGAAGTTTAGTGGGCTAAATGAGCCGGCGAGAAACGCAGCATCGCGGCAAAACGGGCCCGGCCCTTCGGGTTGCGCGGGAAATCTCGCCATGCGTTGTTGGAGGACTTGGCAAGGGAACAACCATTCCCTGCGTCCTCCGCCTAGCCTGGCGAGATTTCTCGCGGCAACGCGGCTCGCGTTGAAACGTCAACAGACCCTAGCGCGTATTCAGCCGCGCCCGAAGCAGCGGCGTGAGCTGATCGAACAGGGTCTGTACCGAGCGCAGGGCCAGGCAATCGGGGCGTGTCAGCAGCCAAAGATCGGTATCGCAGTCGGCCAGCGCCTCGCTCAGGCGCTGCACGCCATCCAGGCTACGGGCCATGAAGTCGGGCAGGGCAGCGATACCAAGACCCGCCTGCACCAGCGTAGCTACCGCCGACATGCTGCTGCAGCGGTAGCGGGGCACCAGGCTGGGGTATACCTGATGCCGCCAGGTCACGGTGATGTGATCGGGCATGGAGTCGTCCGGAGCGATCCATGGCACCGAGGTGGGGGCCTGCAGGAAAAGCTCGCGGTGTTCGGGGCGGCCGCAGATGTAATAGGCGGTGTGCCCCAGTTGCCGGCCAACCAGGTGCTCGGGCGGTGCGTTGGACAGACGCAGGGCGATATCGGCGTCGCGACGGCTGAGGTTGGCGAAGGTATTGGTGGTCGCCAACTCCAGAGACAACGCCGGGTAACGCGGCATCAGTTCGGCCAGGCTGGGCAGCAGCAGGTTTTGCAGCACGGCGTCGGTGCAGGTCAGGCGCACGGTGCCACTGATGACTTTCTCGCCATGCTGCAGGGCAATGCGCGCGGCATCCAGGGCCTGCTCCGCACGTTCGGCCTGTTCGGCCAGGGCCTGGGCGCTCTGGGTCGGCATGTAGCCGCGGCGGCTTTTCTCGAACAACGCGACGCCGAGACTGGCCTCCAGTTTGCGGATGGCACGGAACACCGTGGAAACGTCCACATGCAGTTGTTCTGCGGCCCGCGCCAGAGAGCGCCCGCGCACCAGAGCGAGTACCAGGGCGAGGTCGGCATGGCTGATCTGGTATTGCGTCGATGCAATCATGAATTGTCTAAATGCCAGTATCGGTTGCGTATGCGCCCACTTATACTCAGGGCGTTGCCTAGAATCAAATACCCAGAATAAGAGGCGCCAGGCTCGTGAGATGTCTTCCTCGGGCGCGCCGAGCCAAAAGGAATGATTTTCCATGACTTCGGTTATCCCCCGTGTCGTCCAACTCAACGAGGCGAACACCTTTCTCAAGGATCACCCGGAGATTCAGTACGTCGATCTGCTGATCACCGACATGAACGGCATCGTGCGCGGCAAGCGTGTCGAGCGCGCCAGCCTGCACAAGGTCTATGAAAAGGGCGTCAATCTGCCTGCGTCGCTGTTCGCCCTGGACATCAACGGTTCGACCGTGGAAAGCACTGGTCTCGGCCTGGATATCGGCGACTCCGACCGTATCTGCTACCCGATTCCCGACACGCTGTGCAAGGAGCCCTGGCAGAAGCGCCCGACCGCACAGTTGCTGATGACCATGCACGAGCTGGACGGCAAGCCGTTCTTCGCTGATCCCCGCGAGGTCTTGCGTCAGATAGTGGAGAAGTTCGACGAACTCGGCCTGACCATCTGCGCGGCCTTCGAGCTGGAGTTCTACCTGATCGACCAGGAGAACGTGAACGGCCGTCCGCAACCGCCGCGTTCGCCCATTTCCGGCAAGCGCCCGATTTCCACTCAGGTCTACCTGATCGACGATCTCGACGAATACGTCGATTGCCTGCAGGACATGCTCGAAGCCGCCAAGGAGCAGGATCTGCCGGCCGACGCCATCGTCAAGGAAAGCGCCCCGGCGCAGTTCGAGGTCAACCTGCACCACGTCGAGGACGCGATCAAGGCCTGCGACTACGCCGTGTTGCTCAAGCGCCTGATCAAGAACATCGCCTACGACCATGAGATGGACTCGACCTTCATGGCCAAGCCCTACCCCGGTCAGGCGGGCAACGGCCTGCACGTGCACATCTCGCTGCTCGACAAGAAAACCGGCGAGAACATCTTCGCCACCGATGACCCGGAGCAGCACGCACCGCTGCGCCATGCCATCGCCGGCATTCTGGAAACCATGCCTGCTTCGATGGCGTTCTTGTGCCCTAACGTCAACTCGTACCGCCGTTTCGGCGCCCAGTTCTACGTGCCGAACGCGCCGAGTTGGGGCCTGGATAACCGCACCGTGGCGGTACGCGTACCCACCGGCAGCAGCGATGCCATTCGTATCGAGCACCGCGTCGCGGGCGCCGATGCCAACCCGTACCTGATGATGGCGTCGATCCTCGCCGGTATTCACCACGGCCTGACCAACCAGCTGGAGCCGGGCGAGCCGATCGCGGGCAACTCCTACGAGCAACTGGAGCAGAGCCTGCCGAACAACCTGCGCGATGCCTTGCGCGAACTGGACGACAGCGAAGTGATGAACAAGTACATCCGCCCGGAGTACATCGACATCTTCGTCGCCTGCAAGGAAGCGGAAATGCACGAGTTCGAGACGACCATTTCCGATCTTGAGTACAACTGGTACCTGCACACGGTCTGACGGAGCGGCGAGCATGACAGACATCACCCGCCAGGACTGGGAGCAGCGCCACTGCAGCCTGGATGTCGAGGCGGGTGCATGCGACCAGCCCGCTTCCTTGCCTGCCTTGACCGCCCGGAGGCTGTCACTAACGTAGCGCCTTGCCTAGCTCTGGCTCGCGATGTCTCGATAGGGTTCATATCCAGAGCGGAAACTTTGGAGTTTTTAGGGAGTTTCACATGACTCAACACGTCGACAGTTACTACGCCGCCTCGCGCAACCCGCGGGTCGACTACCCCACGCTCGGCGAATCCGTCGAGACGGATGTCTGCATCATCGGCGCCGGTTACACGGGCCTGTCCACGGCGCTGTTCCTGCTCGAGCATGGCTTTCGCGTCACCGTTCTGGAGGCCGCCAAGGTCGGCTTCGGTGCCTCGGGGCGTAACGGTGGGCAGATCGTCAACAGCTACAGTCGCGACATCGACGTCATCGAGCGTCAGGTCGGCGCGCGCCAGGCACAACTACTTGGCGAGATGGCCTTCGAAGGCGGGCGCATCATCCGTGAGCGGGTCGCCAAGTACGGCATCCAGTGCGACCTGAAGGATGGTGGCGTGTTCGCTGCCATCACCGCCAAGCAGATGGGCCACCTCGAGTCTCAGAAGAAGCTTTGGGAGCGCTACGGCCATACCCAACTGGAGCTGATGGACGAGCGCCGCATCCGCGAAGTGGTCGGCACCGACCGTTATGTCGGTGGCATGCTGGACATGAGCGGCGGCCATATCCACCCGCTCAACCTGGCCCTGGGTGAAGCCGCTGCAGTGGCGTCCCTGGGGGGCGCGATCTACGAGCAGAGCCCGGCCACCCGCATCGACCGTGGCCCGCAGCCCGTCGTGCACACGCCGAACGGTCAGGTGAAGGCCAAGTTCGTGGTGGTGGCAGGCAACGCCTACCTTGGCGGTCTGATGCCGGAGCTGGCGGCCAAATCGATGCCCTGCGGTACCCAGGTACTCGCCACCGAGCCGCTGTCGGACGAGCTTGCCCATAGCCTGCTGCCGCAGGATTACTGCGTGGAAGACTGCAACTACCTGCTCGACTACTACCGCCTCAGCGCCGACAAGCGCCTGATCTACGGCGGCGGCGTGGTCTACGGTGCCCGCGACCCGGCGGACATCGAAGCGATCATCCGACCCAAGCTGCTCAAGACCTTCCCGCAGCTCAAGGACGTGAAGATCGATTACACCTGGACGGGCAACTTCCTGCTGACCCTGTCGCGCCTGCCCCAGGTCGGCCGCATCGGCGACAACATCTACTACTCACAGGGCTGCAGCGGCCATGGCGTGACCTACACGCACCTGGCCGGCAAGGTGCTGGCCGAAACCCTGCGCGGCCAGGCCGAGCGTTTCGACGCCTTCGCCGGCCTGCCGCATTACCCGTTCCCTGGCGGGCGTTTGCTGCGCGTGCCGTTCACGGCCCTGGGCGCCGTTTACTACCAGTTGCGTGATCGCCTGGGGATTTAGCCTGTTGATGATGGGAGCAGCTTTCGTAGGGTGGACGACGCTTCACCTGCGCGGCCCGATCCGTCCACCATTGCAATAGTGGACAAAAAGAGCGTTGTCCACGTAGCGCCCAATTTGTCGTTCTATCCCGTGCTTCACGAGCAGATAAAGATTCGTGAACAGGTTTCAAGTCACATTGCGGAGAGTCAACATGACCCGTATGCCCCTGATCGGCGTTACTGCCTGCCGGCAGCAACTTGGTAAATACGATTCGCACACCGTCGGCGACAAATACGTCGAGGCGGCAGCTTACGCTGGCCTGCCGCTGGTACTGCCGGCGCGCAGCACGCCGAGTGATCCGCATCAACTGCTCGATCAACTGGATGGCATCCTGTTCACCGGTTCGCCCTCCAATGTCGAGCCACGCCATTACCAGGGCACGCCCAGCATCGAAGGCACTCAACACGACCCGCGTCGCGACGCCAATACCTTGCCGCTGCTGCGCCTGGCCATCGAGAAGGGCGTGCCGGTGTTCTGCATCTGCCGCGGTTTCCAGGAGCTCAACGTGACCCTCGGCGGCACCCTGCACCAGCGCGTCCAGGAACTGCCGGGCTATCTGGATCATCGTGAGCCGCAAAGCGAGTCGGTCGCCGAGCAGTACGCGCCGCAGCACGCGGTCACCGTACAGCCGGGCGGGGCGTTCGAGCGTATCGGCCTGCCGTCGCAGTTTCAGGTCAACTCCCTGCACAGCCAGGGTATCGATCGTCTGGCCGACAGCCTGCGTATCGAGGCCCGGGCGCCCGATGGCCTGGTGGAGGCGGTGTCGGTGCCGGATTCGCCCGGTTTCCTGATCGGCGTGCAGTGGCACCCGGAGTGGCGTTTCGCCGAAAACCCGGAGTCGCTGAAGCTGTTCCAGGCGTTCCGCGATGCATGCCAGGCGTATGCCCAGCAGCGTCAAGCGCGCTAAGCGTCTTCGAAGCCGGCGAGGGAAGGGCGGACACGCGATAAGGGTTGGCTCATTGCATGCCAATGCCGCATTCACGTTTTATAAGCCACCCAACCCTTGAATGTGAACGCGCAGTAGAACATCTCGACCTGCCCGAATCCCGCCTCACGGAGCAGATCCACATCCTGTTCCGGTGAGAGCGCAGGAAGCCGGTTCCTGATCGAGGCAACACTGCTTTGCGCAGGTTCCTTGAGCCCTCCGGCAGCGTTCGCGAACGCCATGTAGCGCGAAAGCCATTTGTCCTTATCACTGCCTTCGTTGGGGAAACTGTGGTGAGCAACGACGAGTGGGGCACCGGGTTTCAGCCGCTGGTGGATGGCCTGCAGTGTCTCGAGACGTTCGGCTTGCGGTAGAAAATGTAGGGTCAGCAGGCAGGTTGCGGCATCGAAAGGCCCCACAGGAGCCGTGTCGATATAGCCTTCGTGCAAGCGTACGCGCGACGCGAGCGGGCCAAGGATCTTGTCAGCCAATTGCAGCATTTCTGCAGACGGATCCACTCCGTCGAAACGCCAGTCCGGCTGCCGCTCGGCAAAGGCCTTCAACTCCAGCCCCCCACCAGCGCCGAGAACCAGGATACGTGCGTCAGTAGGTGCGTATTCGGCCAGCAATATGCTCGCCATTGCATGCAGATCGTGCAGGCCGGGTACGATCTTCGCCGTTCTTTCGGCATAGGTGGATACGAGCGTTGAATCGGAAAACGGATTCATTGGATGGCTCCATCTGACGTGTCATGGCGCTATGAAATTGCCTTGGTGCGGAGGCATGTCGGGCTTCCCGATCATCTGTCGCGAAGTACGCATAATCAGAGAAACGCTGGTTCTGACTCTTATGTAACTTACGATGTTTCATTTGAGGGCGAACGTCAAGTCTCGGCTGCACTGTCGATGATGCCGCGCACCTTTCAATTTCATGATGACTTCAACACTGGCTCCAGGCGTAGGCCGTCGAGTTGCGCGATACCCTGGTGCCCGGTTTCCTTTGCAAAATTACACCTGCCGAGCGCAAGGTGTTCATGTCCCAGTATCGCGCCAACGCGGGCGAACGCCGCACGCCTGTGTCTGGGAGTTGACCGTCGAACAGGCTCGGCGCGTGATCCAGTAACTGGCTTGTCGAGGATGGAAAGTAATTTCATGGCGCTCTCCCGTTGTCAGCCTGTCCTGTCGTTGCCGGCCTATCGGAAAGCAGTCGGAAGGCGATGACCAGTGCCAACGCGACGGTGATGGCTCCCGCCAGATAGACCGAGGCAACCCCCTGTGCACTGGCCAATGCGCCGGCCAGTGGGCTCGTGATGCCCAGCGCGATGTCCAGGAACGCCACATAAGCACCCATCGCCAGGCTGCGGGTCTGCGGCGGCGCGCGGCGCACGGCTTCCACGCCAAAGCCAGGAAAGGCGAGCGAGTATCCGAATCCAGTCAGCGCCGCACCCAGGTAAGCGATAGATGCTGTATCGCTGCCCCAGATGAACAACTGCCCGACCGCCTCGATGGCGACACTCACCAGCGCCACCTTCGCGCCCCCCAATTTGTCCGGCAGATGGCCGAAGAAAAGGCGTGCGCCAATGAAGGCCAATCCGAAGGCAGTGAATGCCAGCGATGAGTCACCCCACTGCTTGGCCGCAAACAATAGGGCAATGAAGGCCGTGATCAGGCCGAAACCCACGCTGGACAGCGCCAGTCCCATCCCAGGCCAGAACACCGCGCCCAGCACCTTGTAGAACGGTGTTCTACGGGTTGCCGAAGGCGCGACTGCGCGCACGCCCGACGCCAAGGCCGCAGCCAGAACAGGCAGCGCCATCACGGACACCGCAATGCCGATAAAGCCCCACCGAGCGTTTATCGCGACACCGAGGGGGGCACCCAGTGCATAGGCGGCATAAATCGCAATGCCGACCCAAGCCATTACCTTGCCCGCGTTCTGCGGCCCGACCAATCCGAGGGACCAGCCCAGCGCTCCGGTGACAATGAGGCTTTCGCCCAGAGCCAGCAGGATGCGGCCCAGTACCACGATCCATACCGACGTGGCCGGTGCCGCCGCGAAGGCCAGTGAGGCCAGATAGGCCAAGCCAGAACCGGCTGTAAACAGGCAGCCGATGATCACCGCGCGCTTGGCGCCGCGCAGGTCAGCAAGATTGCCCGCCCACGGGCGGGACAGTAGAGCCACGACGAACTGCAAGCCGATGACCAGGCCGATCACCAGCGTGCCCACGCCGAGGGTTTCGTGCAGGTGCAGCGGCAGTACCGGCATCTGCAACCCGATGGTGAGAAAGGCGATGAAGACCGCCAGCGTAATGGGCAGCAACGTCACGAAGACATTGGCACTGGAAGATGATGTCATCGCCGGAGTCGGCGAAGGTCGAGTTTGTTTTGGGGACATGGGATTACCTGGAAAGCCAATATTGCGGGTCAGCCGACGCAGTAGCCGGGCTGATCCAGATCGATGAGCGTGGCATGGACGATCTTCGCGCCCGTCGCAGTGAGCGAGTCCGCCTTGGCGGTGGAGCGGGCCAAGCCCGTGACCTGGTGGCCGGCAGCGAGCAAATATTCGACCACGGCAGAGCCGACCCAACCCGTGGCACCCGTGACAAATACGTGCATTGCGAAATCTCCTGTTTGGATGTCGATTCAGGCCAGCCGGATCGACAGTTCCACGTCCTCGCCGAACGGTACGGACAGGTAGCCGTTTTCCGGGGAGCGCACACGCGCCAGGTACTCCGGGCTGTAGTCGGCGTTGTCGGCAACGATCAGAGCGCCGGGCCGCAGGCGGTTTTCGAGCAGATCGAGAATTTCGCAATAGATCGACTTGGCGCCATCGAGCAGTAGCAGGTCGATGGACTCGGGAAGGCCGGTGGCCAGCGTTTTCAGGGCATCGCCTTCGCGGATTTCGACCAGGTCGTCCACTCTGCCTTCGACAAGATGCTGGCGAGCTTTGGCGACCTTCGATGGCTCGAACTCGCTACCGATCAGGCGACCGCCGCCGTTGTCGCGCAGCGCCGCCGCCAGGTACAGGGTCGAGAGTCCGAACGAGGTGCCGAACTCGACGATGTTGTGCGCGTTCGTGCTGCGTGCCAGTTGGTACAGCAGCACCCCGGTCTCGCGCGAAACGGGCAGCCACAAGTCCTTGGCGCGGCTATAGAAGTCGAGGTATTCGGTCTTGCTGCTCATCAGGAGCTCGCGTTCCTCGCGGGAGATGCCAGCCAGTGCAGGACTGGTCGCCTGCTCGGCTTGCTTGAACAGGCGATCCAGCAAGGGCGCCAGCGGTGCGTTGGTCAGTGTTGAGGTCATGGAGTTGTCCTATCCAGGTTGGGGGGGGAGGAAGGGCTTTGGGGGTGAGCCACCTGAAATGCGATTAATAATTCGCATTAGGGAAATAATATGACGAACCCTTCAGGTTAGAAATTCGCATTGGAGTTCGCGTTTTCTTCCATCCCGAACCGAGGTGCGAATCACTGGGTATCCCCTGAAAACACGGTGGTTGAGATGATCAAGTCGTGTCCACCGAGACCGGAGAGATGCCGAAGACTCAGGTTTTTCGTCAGGAAATCGGGGGCTTCATTGCAACGCATGATGGGGACGCGCCTTGAGAGGGGCGCCCCCAGGGAGGTATCAGGGAGCCGCCAGTGTGCGTGTGCTCCGGCGACCACAACGGCCGTTCAAGGATTGAGGCGATGATCCATGCTGCGCTACTATGCGAATAATTAATCGCATTTAAGGATGCGGTAACCCGATCGGATTTCCGTGCACCGAGACTTGCGCCACACCACCATGACCACTCGCAGCCGTCCGCAGATATCCTCGCGCAAGCAACCCCAGCAGGCGCGTTCGACCGAACTGGTCACAGCCATCTTGGAGGCCGCCGCCCAGATTCTGGCCCAGGAAGGCGTCACCCGATTCACCACGGCGCGCGTCGCCGAGAAGGCCGGCGTCAGCGTCGGGTCGATCTATCAGTATTTTCCCAACAAGGCATCGATCCTGTTCCGTCTTCAGGTCGATGAGTGGATGCAGACGGCCAAGATGCTGCGAAACATCCTCGAAGATGCCGGTACGCCGCACTTGGAGCGCCTGCGTACCCTCGTGCATGCCTTCCTTCGCTCCGAGTGCGAAGAAGCCGAGCTTCGCGGTGCGCTCAATGATGCGGCTCCGCTCTATCGCGACAGCCCGGAGGCGCGCCAGGCCCGGGCCGAAGGCGATCAGATGATCGATGCCTTCATGATGGAAGCCTTGCCGAAGGCGTCCGCTGCATCCCGCGATCTGGCGGGCGATCTCATTTTCACGACGCTCAGCAGCGTGGGTAACAGCTTTTCCCAAACTCGGCGAACCAAGGCCGAAATCAAAGCCTATGCCGATGCGATGGCCAACATGTTCTGTGCCTACCTTCAGGCGCTTCGACAAGATTGACGGTTGTAGCCTTGATGGCAGCCGAAGTGCCAGACGCAAGCGACGCTAGACGGTCAATGCTTCAACCGAGATTGGCTTGCCACTAACGAGCGAAATCACGTTCACCTTCGCGGTTCAGTGTCTGGAGGAGCGTGTCTTGCCTGCGATTCATAGATTGCAGAAACGACAAAGGGACGCCGCGGCGTCCCTTTGTCGGTTACAGGCTGACCGTCAGGCTGCCTGGGTTTTCCCGTCGGCCTGGCGAACGGCGCGGTTGAGGGCGCTGAACAGGGCGCGGAAGCTCGCGGTGGTGATGTTCTCGTCGATACCGATGCCGTGCAGCGGGCGTTGGCCGTCGAGACGGATCTCGATGTAGCAGGCCGCTTTGGCGTTGGCGCCACCGCCAATCGCGTGCTCGTGGTAATCCATGATTTCCACCGGTAACGGTACGCTCGACACCAGGGCTTCCAGCGCTCCCTTGCCTGCGCCGGTCCAGCGCTGCACTGTGCCGTCCACCTGCACTTGCACCTCGACGTTGCTGTCGCCGTTCTCTTCCTGCAGGCGGTGGCCTTTCAGCTCATAAGGCGCCTTGGCTTGCAGGTATTCGCGTTCGAGCAGGCCATGAATCTGCCCGGCAGTCATTTCCAGGCCCAGGCGATCGGTCTCGCCCTGAACGACCTGGCTGAACTCGATCTGCATGCGACGCGGCAGGTTGATGCCGTATTCCTGTTCGAGCAGGAAGGTGATGCCGCCCTTGCCGGACTGACTGTTGACGCGGATCACCGCCTCGTAATCGCGGCCGATATCGGCCGGATCGATCGGCAGGTACGGCACTTCCCACACCTGGCCTTCCTTCTGCTGGGCGAAGCCCTTGCGGATGGCGTCCTGGTGAGAGCCCGAGAACGCGGTGTGCACCAGATCACCGACATAAGGGTGACGCGGGTGCACCGGCAACTGGTTGCATTCCTCGACCACCTTGCGCACGGTGTCGATGTCGGAGAAGTTCAGCTGCGGGTCGACGCCCTGGGTGTAGAGGTTCAGCGCCAGGGTTACCAGGCAGACGTTGCCGGTACGCTCGCCGTTACCGAACAGGCAGCCTTCGACGCGATCCGCGCCGGCCATCACCGCCAGCTCCGAGGCTGCAACGCCAGTGCCGCGGTCGTTGTGGGTGTGCACGCTGATCAGCACGCTGTCGCGCTTGTCGATATGACGGCCGAACCATTCGATCTGGTCGGCATAGTTGTTCGGCGTAGCGCACTCGATGGTGGCGGGCAGGTTGAGGATCAGTTTGTTCGCCTGAGTCGGCTGGAACACCTCGATCACCGCATTGCACACCTCGACGGCGAAGTCGATTTCGGTGGAGCTGAACACTTCAGGCGAATATTCGAAGCCCCACGCGGTTTCCGGTGCGGCATCGGCCAGGCGCCTGATGGTGGTGCCGGCGGCCACGGCGATGGCTTTGACGCCGGCCTTGTCCTGGTTGAAGACGATCTTGCGGAAGCTCGGCGCACAGGCGTTGTAGTAGTGAACGATGGCTTTCTTGGCGCCCTTGAGCGATTCGAAGGTGCGCTCGATGAGATCGTCACGGGCCTGGGTCAGCACCTGAATGGTGACGTCGTCGGGAATGTGGCCGCCTTCGATCAGTTCGCGCACGAAGTCGAAATCGGTCTGCGAGGCGGACGGGAAGCCCACTTCGATTTCCTTCAGGCCCACGTCCACCAGACACTTGAAGAAGCGCATCTTCTTCTCGGCATCCATCGGCTCGATCAGCGACTGGTTGCCGTCACGCAGGTCGGTGGACAGCCAGATCGGCGCCTGGTCGATGATCTTGTCCGGCCAGGTGCGATCCGGAATCTGAATCTGAGTGAACGGACGGTACTTCTGCGACGGGTCTTTGAGCATGCTCATTGAAAAATCCTGAGGGCGAGGGCCTGCGGTGGCCGTACTGAAAACAAAAGATGAAGAAGGGGATGAGGACGTTCGATTCAGCCACGCAGTCGCTGAGCGACCAGGCAGAGATTGGCGTGTTGCCGGAGAAGGATGAGGGTTTGCGAGACGTTCATGTGGCTAACCCTACCCAGTGAGGGGAAAGCTGGCAAGCCTGCCTGAAAAATTGGTGAAAACCACCAATGATGAATCATTGGTGGTTTTTTATTGCGGTATTTTCGTTATTTAAGTCGCTGTATTGCGATGGAAGACCTGGCATCCCGGCACGCCCGGTTTCTGCCATTCAGCTCCCGGTGTGCAGGGTCGGACGCAGTTCGCGCATATCGGCACCGCTCGGGTGCTGGAACACCCGCAGGCCGAATTCCGGGAGGATCGCCAGCAGGTGATCGAAGATATCCGACTGATAGCCCTCGTACGGCACCCAGGCCACGGTGTTGGTGAAGCAGTACAGCTCCAGCGGCAGGCCGTCGGCGGTGGGCTGCAGCTGGCGGACGATCTGCGTCATGTTCTGGTTGATGCCCGGATGCTGGCGCAGGTAGTGCTCCACGTAGGCACGGAAGGTGCCGAGGTTGGTCACCCGGCGCGTGTTGGCCGGTTCCTGGGCGGCCTCGGCCAGTTCGGCGTTCCAACTGAGCAATTCGCTCTGCTTGTTGCTCAGGTATTGGCCGAGTAGCAGGAAGCGCTGCAGGTGGGCGATTTCGTCCGGGCTGAGAAAACGCACGCTGGTTTGATCCAGGTAGATGGCACGTTTGATCCGGCGACCACCGGACTCCTGCATGCCTCGCCAGTTCTTGAACGGGTCGCTGATGAAGCGTTTGGTCGGGATGGTGGTGATGGTCTTGTCCCAGTTCTGCACCTTGACGGTGTGCAGGGCGATATCGATCACGTCGCCATCGGCATTCAGTTGCGGCATCTCGATCCAGTCGCCGACGCGGACGATATCGCTGGAAGAAATCTGCACGCTGGCCACCAACGACAGCAGGGTGTCCTGGAAGATCAACATCAGTACCGCGGCCATGGCGCCGAGGCCGGAGAGCAGGATCAGCGGCGAGCGGTCGATCAGCGCGGCGACCATGAGAATCGCCGCGAGCACATAGATGACGATGGTGACGACCTGGACATAGCCCTTGATCGGCTTCAGATGGGCATTGGGACGGCGCTGGTAGAGCGTGTTGATCAGGTTCAGCGCACCGCCGATGGCCAAGGCGATGGTGAGGATGATGAACGCGCTGCAGACGTTGTCCACCACCGTGACCACCGCAGCTGGCAAATGCGGAACCACCTTGATACCGCTGGCCAGGATCAGCGCCGGAACGATATTGGCCAGGCGCTTGACTACATGGGCATCGGCCAGCACCTTGTCCTGGCCGATGCTGGTCGATCTCAGTGCACGGTACAGGCCACGCACCAGGATGCGTTTGACGATCCAGTTGGCGATCCAGGCGCCGAGGATCAGCAGGCTCAGGCTGATCAGCGTATGCAGTTCGGGGTAATTCTGTAGCCACTCCAATGTGGCTTGGTATTGCTCTTTCATCGCGTTCCTCGCTTGTTTCATGGCAGCTTGCCGCGCAGGCCAGAGTGCGGCAGGCGCGTACGATAGCAAACGCAGCCTGCCGATGATCGTATGCGAACCATTGGTTACATTCGGGTCTGTATAGAGAATCGCTTCGCTGGAGAGGCAGGAAGATGAAAAGGTTTGAATACGCCGCCGTACTGTTCGCCGGACTGGCGCTGGCCGCCTGCTCACAATCACCCGTGCGCGACGAGAGCCTGCCGTTGCCGGAGCGCCTGGCCAAACTGGGGTACCGCGAGGGCGAGCCGGTGGACTCCATCCAGAGTTACCGGATCGACGGCTGGCAGTACCTGGACAAGACTCACATCATTCTCGACGACGGCCCCGGGCGTGCCCATCTGGTGACCTTTTCCCGGCCCTGCCGCAACCTGAGCTTCAGCAATAACCTGGGCTTCAGCACCACCGTGGGCTCGCTGACGCGTCTGGATCGCATCGTCTCGCGCGACGGCAGCGGCTTTCCCGAGCATTGTCTGATCGGCGAACTGCATCGCCTGGAGAAGGTGCCCAAGCCGGGCAAGTGATGCCGGGTGTGCACCGTGAAGAACGCCCCCGCGCGGCAGCGCGGAGGCGCAATGGGGGAGCGGGACGCGCGGCAGGGCGAAGTCCCGTTGCTCGTAGGTGCACAGCGATCGAGCGGCTGTTTTCAGTCGGTAAAGCGCTCGAGCCGGCGCCGCAATCGCTGGTTTTCCGCACGCAACGTCTTCACTTCGGCGAGCAGATCCAGGGCCAGGGCGATCGCCGCCCAGTCCAGCTCCAGTTCGCGGCGCAGGCGGGCGGCATGCCGCAGCACACTCAGTGCCTCGCTGTCGAAGCGCCAGTGGCGCGGCTCGGGCCCCTGGGGCTCGACGATGCCGTGTTCGACCAGTTCGATCAGGGTCTCCACGGAAAGGTGAGTGGCCTGGCAGCATTCTTCCAGGCTCAACTGTACGATCAGGACGTCGTTCATGCGCGTTTGCTCCAGTCGGCCCGTGGATCGAAGGAATCGGCGTCGGCCAGCTGTTTCCACAGCGCCTGGGTGGTCGCATCGGCCGATTTCGGCATGACCACCTTGAGCACCGCGTAGAGATCGCCGGTGGCCTGTTTCTCCGGCAGGCCCTTGCCCTTGAGGCGCAAGCGCTGCCCGGTCTGGCTATTGGCCGGGATGCTCAGGTTGAGACGCCCGCCCAGCGTGGGGATTTCCACCTTGGCACCGAGCGCTGCTTCCCAGGGCGCCAGCGGTACGGTGAGCAGCAGATCCCGGCCTTCGACATCGAACAACGGATGCGGCACCAGGCGTACCTGCAGGTACAGGTCGCCGTTCGCCGCACCGCCAAGGCCCGGAGTGCCTTGCCCCTTGAGGCGGATCCGCTCGCCGTTGGCGACACCGGCGGGAATCCTGACGTTCAGGCTCTTGTCCTGGCTGCCGACACGCCGGCCGAATTCATCGTATTCGGGGAGCGTGTAGCGGATGCTCTTGTTCTGCTCGCCGAGGATCTCCTCGAGGAACAGCGGCAGTTCCATTTCCACATCCTGGCCCCGCTGCGCCTGGCGCGCGCCGCCGCCCTGGCGCCGGGCGCCGAACAGGGATTCGAAGAAGTCGGAGAAGTCGCCGTCGAAGTGTTCGCCAGCGCCCCCCGGATTGCCGCGAGGCTGCCAGCCTGGCGGCGCTTCGAAGGGCTGGCCGCTTTGCCCGTAGCGTTTCAACTGGTCGTACTCGGCCCGCTTCTCCGGGCTGCGCAGTACCTCGTAGGCTTCGGCCACTTCCTTGAATTTGTCTTCGGCGTCGCTTTCCTTGCTGACATCGGGATGGTACTGGCGCGCCAGTTTGCGATAGGCCGTCTTGATGGCTTTCTCGTCGGCATCCTCGGCAACACCGAGTACGGCGTAGTAGTCCTTGAAATCCATTGCATGCTCCCGCTGCTATTGATGCCGCTCTTCACCTCGAACCGGGTGGGCACGACATATCGACCAGTCTAGAACGCATGAGTTGAGTCTGTATTAGTCAAGGCATCAGGGCTTGAACTGGCCGATGAAGATCGCCGGGTCGACCCGCGCATCGTTGAGGCTTACGTTCCAGTGCAGGTGCGGCCCAGTGGCGCGGCCGGTGGCGCCGACCTTGCCGAGTACGCCACCACGTGGCAGCTCGTCGCCGACCTTCACGCCGATCTCGGACAGGTGGCAGAACATGCTGATCAGCCCCTGGCCGTGGTCGACGAAAACGGTCTTGCCGTTGAAGAAATAATCGCCCACCAGGATCACCTTGCCAGCCGCAGGGGCCTTGATCGGCGTGCCACGGTTGGCGGCGAAATCCAGCCCGGAGTGCGGGTTGCGTTCCTCGCCATTGAAGAAACGGCGCAGGCCGAAGGGGCTCGACAGCGGGCCGTTGACCGGTTTGTCGAACAGCAGGTTGCTCGGCTGGCGGGGGCTGAACTGCTGGTAGGCGCGGGTCTGCTCGGCCAGTTCCCGCTCGATGCGCTTGAGGTTGGCGGCGTTGGGATTGACCTGTTGCTGGTTCTTGATGGTGATGCGCTGCTCGACGTATGTCTTGCTGCCCACCTGGAAACTCAAACGCTGGCCGGCCGACTCGATCTGCTGGGTGCCGGGTTTCACGCTCAGGGGAATGCCGACGATGGCGATCCAGCGTTGTTGGTCTTCGTGGATCACCAATACCGGTTTGCCCTGGTAGGTTGCGCTGGGTGCGTTGGCCGAGACACCGAGGTCGACCACGGCAACGCCGCCAGGTACCGGTTTGTTCAGCAGGCGGCTGATGAATCCTTCGGCATGGGCGGGCAGAGCGAGGCAGAGAGTAATCAGCAACAGCAGGGGGCGCATTGATTTTCCTTTTTATCGAGACTTAGAAATTAGAAAAACACTGTCAGGGCGAGGGTGGGCATTTTGCGAAACCACGGTACGGCTACCAATTGCCGGCAAGGGCAAGGCGCCCCCCGGCTCCTACGGGGTCGTGTGAGTTCTCTGCATCGTGTAGGAACCCGCTTGCGGGCGATGCGAGGGTGATCATGTTCCTCAGTCCAGCAGCGAAAGCGTGACAGGCGCGACGTGATTGTCTTCGACGCGTACGTCCAGTTCGCCTTCACCCAGGCGTGCCTTGAGGCGTTGCCCCGGTTGGGTGGCGGCGGCACTGCGAATGGCCCGGCCACGGTCGTCGAGCAGGATGCTGTAGCCACGCCCGAGGGTCGCCAGAGGGCTGACCACGTGCAGCGTCTGCATCTGGCTCTGCAACAGCAGGCGACGCGCCTTGAGGCCTTCCTTCATGGCCCTTGGCAGACGCTCGGCGAGGCTGTCGAGGCGCTGGCGCAGCAGCTTCAGGTGACGACCCGGATGCTGTCCGGCCAGGCGCGCCTGCAACTGCGCGAGCTTGTGGGCGCGCTGATTGACCTGCTGCGCATACGCGCGGCGCAGGCGCATGTCGAGATCGTCGAGGCGCTGGGCCTGCTGACGCAGCCGCTCGCCGGGGTGGCGCATGCGCCGGGTGAGGCCGTCGAGACGCATGCGCTCGCGAGCCAGACGGCTATTGATAGCCAGAGTAAGGCGGCGCTGCAACACCGTGACCCGCTGCGCCAGATCATCGCTATGGGGCGCCAGCAGTTCGGCGGCGGCTGACGGCGTAGGGGCGCGCACGTCCGCGACGAAATCGCTGATCGACACATCGGTTTCATGGCCGACCGCGCTGACGATGGGTGTGACGCAGGCATCCACGGCGCGTGCGACGGCCTCTTCGTTGAAACACCAGAGGTCTTCCAGCGAACCGCCGCCGCGGGCGAGGATCAGCGCATCGAAGCCCTGGGCGTCGGCCAGTTTCAGGGCACGGACGATCTGCGCCGTGGCCTCGCGACCCTGCACGGCGGTGGGGATCAGGCTCAGTTCGACCTGCGGAGCACGGCGGCGAAACACACTGATGATGTCGCGGATCACCGCGCCGGTGGGCGAGCTGATGATGCCGATGCGCCGCGGGTGAGCGGGCAGGGGGCTCTTGCGTTCGGCCGCGAACAGGCCTTCGGCGCCGAGCTTCTCCTTCAAGGCCTCGAAGGCCAGGCGCAGGGCGCCATCGCCAGCTGGCTCCACGGAGTCGAGAATCAACTGGTAGTCGCCACGGCCCTCGAACAGCGAGACCTTGCCGCGCACCTTGACCGCCAGGCCGTCACGCAGTGCCTGACGTACCCGCGCGGCGTTCTGCCGGAACAGGGCGCAACGCACCTGGGCCTGGCTGTCCTTGAGGGTGAAATAGACATGCCCGGAGGCAGGGCGCGCGAGGTTGGAAATCTCGCCTTCGACCCAGATGCCGCCGAAGACATCTTCGAGCAGTAGGCGAGCGCGGTTGTTGAGCTGGCTGACGCTGAGCACCTCGCGGTCGAGGTTCAGGCGTTGGAACGGGTCTTTGATCATGGACGGCATGATAAGCCGAGGCGCGGGTGGCTGAAACCGTGCGTCATGAAATGAAGCAGATACGCTCTACGACGCCGCTGCAGCTGCCGCCAGCAGGCCAGTGCGCGGTGATCCGTTTGCCGGCCGATGGGGTGGGGGATCGGGGGCGCGTAATCGTCGTGTTATGCACCCAAGCATGCTTATCCAAAACTGGCTGGAAAACGCTTCGTCTGCTCACCGCTGTGTGGAGGAGCCAGACTGTATGGGCGAACGCAGCCCGCAGGATGGGTTAGGCGCTACCGAGTAGCTGAGCATCGACCGGTTAGTGGCTGCGCTGTAACCCATCATCGTCGCAACGCCGAATATCGTCTGATGGGTTACACGGTGCTCCAAGAAAGGAGGTCTCCGTATCTACCCTGCAAGGCGCCGCTCATCTGCGCGGCTCGACCCATTCTACGTCTACGATGCCGTAGCCTGGGTTTCAGCCTTGAGAAAATCCACGAATGCCCTGAGCGGCGAAGGCACGTGCCGGCGGTCGTTGTAATACAGGTAAGGGCCATCGAATGCCTGCCACCAGTCTTCCAATACCGGCAACAGCGCTCCCTGGTCAATCAGTGGCCTGAGATATTCCTCGAAGGTGTAGACGATCCCCACGCCTTCGACCGCAGCTTGCATTTTCAGATCGGTAGAGGACGTGATGAGCGGCCCCTGCGGCGGAACGCGCACGATGGCGCCGTCTTTTTCGAACTCCCACACACCCAGCTTGCCGCTCTCGAAACGATGACCGATCAAGCGATGGTTGAGCAGGTCGCGGGGATGCAGCGGCGTGCCGTTTTTCTCCAGATAACCGGACGATGCCACTGCCACGAAGCGCTGTCGACGAGGGCCGATGGGCACCGCGATCATGTCCTTGGCGACACTTTCCTCGTAGCGTACCCCTGCGTCGTAGCCGGCAGCGATGACATCGATGAAGGTGTTGTCCATAGCCACTTCGACACTCACTCCGGGATAGCGCTCGAGGAAAGTGGGGATCAGGTGAGGCAGTACGAAGCGCGCGACTGGAACCGGTACGTTGAGGCGCAGGGTGCCAACCGGGCGTAGCGCATTGTCATCGAGGTCGTCGAAGGCCGCGCCTATTTCCTCGAGGGCAGGGCGCAGCCGTTCCAGCAGGCGAGCGCCTACTTCCGTCGGAAACACGCTGCGGGTCGTGCGGTTGAGCAGCCTGATGCCCAGGTCGCTTTCCAGTCGGCGTACGCAATCGCTGATGGATGAGGCGGACATGCCACGCTTCTGCGCCGCCACCCGGAAGCCGCCGGCCTCCACGACCGCTGCAAACAGTGCGACATCCGTCAGGTTGGGCTGGCGCATGGCCGTGCTCCGAGGAGGAAAAGTGGATTGTACGACTGGGCGTACATAGCGTCCATTTCAATGCGGCTTATCGGCGGTAATCCAAGGGTGAACAATGCCTCACGTCGGCGTACCGCTTTGCAGCGGTTCGTCAGGTCACTACCCGTGTGAGGATCCAACAATGATTAATACCCTACCGATGCAACCCATACCTGCCACCCGCGCGGCGTGGCGCAATGCGTTGGCTACGCTTGGCCTGGCATTGAGCTGCGTGCTCGAAGCCGGAAGCGCCGTGGCGCAAAGCCTGCCCAAGCCGGACTGGAGCCTGACGGATATGCCTTCGCAGAGTGGGCGTATCTTCCTGGTCACCGGCGGCACCAGCGGCATGGGCTATGAAGATGCCAAGGCCCTGGCGGCGGCCGGCGCCGAGGTGGTGATTGCCGCACGCAATCCAGAGCGCGGCAAGGAAGCCATTGCCCGCATCAAACAGGAAGTTCGTGGTGCCCAAGTGCAGTTCGAGGCGGTCGATCTGGCCGACCTGGCATCGGTCAAGGCGTTGGGCGAACGCCTCAATGCGACCTTGCCGCGCCTCGATGGCCTGATCAATAACGCAGCCGTGATGGCGCCGCCAGAGCGAGCCACTTCAGCAGATGGCTTCGAGCTGCAGCTGGCCACCAACTATCTTGGGCACTTCGCGCTGACCGGCCATGTGCTGCCGCTGTTGCGCAAGAGCGACTCCCCTCGAGTGGTCACGCTGGCCAGCATCGCGGTCGCGCGCGGCAGCATCAACTTCGCGGATCTGCAATCCGAGCAGGCCTACAACCCTTATGCATCCTATGCCCAGTCCAAGCTGGCCGGCCTGATGTGGGCCTTCGAGCTGCAACGCCGCAGCGAGGCGCAAGGTTGGGGGATCCAGAGCATTGCCGCGCACCCCGGTGTTGCCGTGACCGAGCTGATCGAGCGCGGCCCAGGGCTGGACAGCGACTTCGGACGTAACTGGGCCAAAGATCGCGAACGCTACCACTCCGCTGCCCAGGGGGCATTGCCGACCCTGTACGCAGCCACTGCTCCCGACGCGCAGGGCGGTGCCTACTACGGGCCGATCGGCGAGGAAGAAAAGCGCGGGCCGCTGGGGCTGGCCAGCGTGCCTGCCGCGGCGCAGGACGCAGCGGCAGCGGCTCGCCTGTGGACGGTTGCCGAGCAGTTGACCGGTGTCAGCTACCCCTGAGCCTCGCGGCAGGAGCGTCATCATGCTGTCAGCAACCCTGGTGCGGCGCCTCGGCGTCGCCATCAACGCCGAACGCCACGAGCTGAGTCCCGCGCTTGCGGGGTTCGCCCTGTTTTTCTGCCTGTTCTCCGGCTATTTCATGTTACGGCCCATTCGCGAGTCGATGGGCATCATGGCCGGTATCGAGAACCTGCAATGGCTGTTCACCGCCACCTTCGTGGTCATGCTGGTGGCCGTGCCGTTGTTCGCCTGGCTCAGCTCGCGGGTGCCACGTATTCACTTCGTCGACTGGGTCTACGGGTTCTTCTGCCTGAACCTGTTGGCATTCGCCGGGCTGTTTCAGCTCAGCGATGAAAACGTCTGGCTGGCGCGAGTGTTCTACGTGTGGATCTCGGTCTACAACCTGTTCGTGGTCTCGGTGGCCTGGAGCCTGATGGCCGATGTGTTCGACGGGCGTCAGGCCAAGCGGCTGTTCGCGTTCATCGCCGCCGGCGCCAGTGTCGGCGGCCTGGTCGGACCGGCGATGAGTGCGCTGCTGGTCGGGATGGTCGGCCAGTCCGGGCTGATGCTGTTGGCGGCTGTGCTACTGGGCATCGCCCTGGCGCTCAAGGCACCGCTGATGCGCTGGCGAGAAGTCGGTGGCGCCGGCAGACCGGGCGCCGCACCGACGGAGAGCACCCGCAAGCCCGTGACAGGCAACCCGTTCAGCGGCCTGACTCGGGTCATGCAATCCCCTTACCTGTTGGCGATAGCCGGGTTCGTCGTGCTGCTCGCGACCGTGACGACCTTTCTGTACTTCGAGCAGGCACGCCTGGTGGCCGAGCGCTTTCCTGATCGCGAGTCGCAGATCAGGGTATTCGGCATCATCGACGTGATCGTGCAGGCCGGCGCCTTGCTGTCGCAGTTGTTCATCACCGGACGTATCGCGCAGAAGATGGGCGTGCGCATGCTGCTGGCGATCGTGCCGGTGCTGGTCTGCGTGGGCTTTATCGGTCTCGCCCTGGCACCGACGTTCGCCATGCTGGCGGCGCTGATGATCGTCAGACGCATTGGTGAGTACGCCTTTGTCAGGCCTGGACGGGAAATGCTCTTCGCGCCGCTGGACGCCGAGAGCAAATACAAGGCGAAGGGCTTTATCGACACGGTCGTCTATCGGGCCGGCGATGCGATCAGCGGCTGGGTGAAGAGTGGTCTGGACATGCTCGGCCAGGGCGCGGTGCTGGTGGCGCTGACAGGAGCCGTCTGCGCATTGGTCTGGGGAGCACTCGGCTGGTACCTGGGTAGGCAGGCCGACGAGCTGAGCAAGCGCGCGACACCTGGAGTGAAAGAGGGCTCCGAGGTGGCGCTTGCCGGGAGGTAGAGTCGCTACGCTATGCGTGGGTAGGCATAAGCGGCCTGTCGTAGGGTGGACGACGCTTCACCTACGCGGCCCGACCCGTCCACCGCTCTACCATCGCAATGGTGGACAAAAAGAGCGTTGTCCACCCTACGTTTGCTCCCGCCACCTTCCTGCCTCTCACCGGCCAGCTCCTGTACCCGATTGCAAAATCGGATGCCTGCATTTTGGGCTTGTAGGATGGGTGAAACCCATCAATTGCCAATGGGTTTTACCCATCCTACGACTGGGCACTAACGCCTTCTTCTTGCCTCTCACAATGTCTGGCACCCGATCTTGAGCGAGTAGGGTCGATAACGCCGTTTCCATCCACCATTGCGATACTCGCTTTCGAAAACCCTTGTCTGGCTTGCGGTGTTTGAAACAAGGGCGGACAAGCTTCGCGTTGTCCACACACATCCGGGCTACTTGTTTTTGGGTGTACTCGTTTTTTTCTACGCAATTCTCTTTTTGTGCCTTCAAGGTGTTCGACGACTGCCAAACAGACGGCTTTGTATAGAATTTTTTTTGGCACAAGATAATTATCAAATGCGAGGGCTCCAATTTTGTGAAGCGAAGAGTCGTCAAGCTGCATGAGCTTTTCAGCCGCTTCAGGTTCGCCATACGCAATAAGCTGAGGGGCTATGTCGACGGGTCGAAAGGTGACTTTGGATTCCATGGCTTTGTATTTGCCTAACGTTTGGTTAAGGGGCGGGCTTTAGCCCGTCCCAGTGAGCGTAGCGAGCGATTTGAACCAGTTGTTAGGCCTGTCTGGCCCAATACGGTAGTCGCTGCAACGCAGGAGTATTTCAAAGTCACCAAATAAAAAAGGCCATCAAAGACGGCCCTTTTAATTTGCATGCCTCCAACTGCTTAGAAACGAGGCTTGAAGCTTGGAAGACCATTTGCTTCGCGCCATTTCTTTACAGTTTCAGTGATGCCTTCGTTTGAGTTGTCTGCACCAGCTTCCGGATAATATATCAAGTCAGTGCCGTCAGGGTGCTCTGTAAGCAGCCTGAATTGCTCAAGCAGTTCGCCCAGTACTTCGTCAGATGCGCTCTTGTTCGCAGCACGAATCTCTTGAAGAAATTGAATGAACTGCGCTTCGGTGTAGTCAGAAATGCTCTTTTTCATGGACTATTTCCGGTGAATATCTATGTGATTTCGAGGGGTGTTTGCACGAAGATTATCTACATTATATACAGCACCACCGTCAGCAATTCGCTCAACGTGATGCAGTTCGAATGTACCTCTTTTCCCTACAGCATCTTTATCACGAGTAGCAGGTGCGTAGCCTGACTGTATGCGCTCCAAGTTGTCTTGATTGAATTGACGGCTTAACTCAGGATCGTTCCCAACCTCAATCCAAAATGCCTTTCTGAATGCATCGAAACTCGAAAATTCACGCCCCCTGAGCTTATCGGCAATCTTCGTCGGGATCGGTGCTCCCAGACCTGACCTAGCATGATCGAGCCAAACGCCTACTACATCCTGTCCAACACCACTAACCACGCCCGGCCCATTGCGTACGTTCAGCGAAAGATAGATCGGCAGGATGCCGGTCTCCACGGGGAACCAGATGATCGCGTCCCGGTAATCTGGTGGTAGCTCTGGGTTGACCAGGATCTGTTCCGCTTGCCGGACTTCAGGGAAAACGAAGTGGGTCGGTTTGTGTTCCACACCTTCCAGCGCTGGAATCCCCAGCACCTTGTTAGGCTCGGCTGCCGGTGTCCAGATCAGCTCAATCCCTTCTCCTAAGTCTGCGACAAACTGCTCACCACGTGCGATAGCGGCAATCACCGGGACGCCCTTCCAGGCAGGGTTGTTGCCCGTGTAGAAGCCATAGGTGCTAACGACTCCATCGGGCAGATATTTGACATTGATCCTCACGCCGGTATTGGCTGTGCTCAGGTCAGCGTACTGCTCAGCTGTGTAGAACACGTCATCGCCAGCCGTGGAATTTGGGAGCAGCATGGCCACGGTGCCAACTATCCCACCGGCAACCACCCCTGCGCCGACAGTCAGCTCAGCCAAGCCAAGCGACAACGCCCCCTGGCCTAGTCTTGAGGCAACAGCTAGGCTCGACGCAGAGTTGCCAATCAGTTTTAGGGACGTGCCACCTGAAGCTATCGCCTCGCCGGTTCCAAGTACCGCAAACGTGCCGTAGCTACTCAGCGGGTCGAGAGGGGCCTTGTCGGCGTGGCAGGTATGGCCAGCAGGTATGTTGCATGATTTAGCGAAGATGAAGTCTGTACGGGGCGGCGGTGGCTGATTCTGTTTGCGCTGCCGCTCTTCGTACTCCCTGTACCGCTTGTCTTCCAGATCGCGGCGTCTAGCAGCCTCTTCATCTGACTTGCGATGAGCAGCATCCTGTACGCGGATTTCGTCGTCGGTCATGTCTTTAAAGTAGCTATAGCTGCCGACCCCGCTGTGACCCTGCACCCATTTCTGAGGTCTTTTCATGCGCGTCCTTGTCTGTGCGGGATGCACCCTCGTCCTTGATTTTTCGGAACTATAAGTACCAATTTTTTGGCGCAAAGAAATGATCAGATCGACAAATTCAGAAAAGAAAAAGCTGGCGCCGCCAAGCTGGAAGGTGAGCGCGGTAAGTTATTTGTGACGTTGCCCGGCATAAACCAACTCCTTTTGATAATGCTAATAACTAGGGGGCTTATTGGTGATGTGGTGTTGCGGGTAACCAACCGAGGAGGAATTTCCGGAGGCTGCCTAACGTTTGGTTAAGGGGCGGGCTTTAGCCAGCCCCAGTGAGCGAAGCGAACGGTTTGAACCAGTTGTTAGACTAAAGAGCTCAGACTATATGGGTGGCTTGTTTTCAAGTGCCTTAAGATCTTCAACTGAATAAAGAAAGCCGCTGATCTTGCCTTGTTGATAACTTGACTCTTGGCAGTAGCTGTAACTGCTTCTTGAATCAGTGTCTTCATCAAGAGTCGCTTTCACATTATGCTTGGAATTAAAAATCAATTTCGTGTAGTGGTCGATAACATTCTGCTCTGGATCCGCTTTTATAATCTCTTCTATCCGGCCGTTCCACATGCTCATATATGTATATTTAAAGCCATCTTCAAAGGTGCTAAAGTCACATGCGCTAGTGATGTCGTCTTGTTTGATTTTAACGCTTTTGACATATCCTGAAGCGTCACCAATCTCTACTTCTTTTACATTTATGTGTGATTGTCCAGCGCATCCTGCTAGAGAGGATGCAATAAAAAAAGCATAAATTATTGGTTTGAGCATTTAGATTTTCTCTCCTTGATTAGGCCTAACTATAAATAGACACCAAGTGGTGCATAACTCCCCGGACGGGCGTGGTGTATAACATTCCTTGTTCCTCTCGCTATCCGTGTCTAGGCTGAGGCTTTCAGCGTTCCGATGATCGTATAAGGGAGTTATACACCATGGATGGACAGCCTCGATTGCTCGACCAAGTGCGGGAGCAAATTCGCTTGAGACACTACTCGATTCGCACCGAGCGTGTCTATTGCGAGTGGGTCAAGCGCTTTATCCGGTTTCATCGTTATTGTCACCCGCTGAAATGGGGGGGCGCCGAGGCCGAGGCGTTTCTGTCTGATCTAGCCTGTACGAGGTAACGTGTCTGCCAGTACGCAAAACCAGGCGCTTTCAGCGCTTTTATTTCTGTGCAAGCAGGTTCTCAAGCTGGAGTTGCCATGGCTGGGCGAGGTCGTGCGGGCCAAGAAGCCTTCACGTTTGCCCGTCGTGCTGTCCACGCAAGAGGTGCAGCAGATACTGGCTCAACTGCAGGATGAAATATGGCTGATGGCAAGTCTGCTCTATGGTTCTGGCATGCGGCTTATGGAAGTAGTGCGCTTGCGTGTGAAAGATATGGATTTTGGTCGCAAGGAGATATTGATTTGCGATGGCAAGGGTATGAAGGACATGGTGACCGTCTTGCCGCTACGGCTGGTTGCTCCCTCGACGCGGCATCTTCAGTTAGTAAGGGCTACGCACAATGCTGAGGTCAGCGCAGGGCGCGGCGATGTTTATCTGCCCGACGCGCTGGCGCGCAAATATCCCAAAGCGTCTTGGGAGTGGGCTTGGCAATATGTGTTTCCAGTGGGTTCGCTGTCGATTGACCCGCGTAGCGGCAAGGCACGTCGCCATCATTCCGATGAGAAGCGTATCCAGCGTCACTTCAAGCAGGCAGTCCGGGCCGCAGGAATCGAGAAACTGGCGACGCCACACACCTATTGGAGAGCGGTCAGGATATTCGCACTGTTCAGGAGTTGCTCGGCCATGCGGACGTGAAGACCACCATGATCTATACCCATGAGCTGAATCGAGGCGGATTGGGTGTACTGAGCCCTCTGGATCGAGGCTAGTCAGCCTCAATCCTATTCATCAGGTTGCGACGCTTAAACCCGCTCAGCCCACATATCGTATTCATCGGCATCGACGATACGCACGCGCACTTTGTCGCCCGGCTGGAAGTCGGTGCCTTCGATAAATACGCTGCCGTCGATTTCCGGGGCATCGGCCCAGGAGCGAGCCACGGCGCCCTGGTCGTCGACTTCATCGATCAGTACGTCCATTTCGCGACCGATCTTCATCTGCAGGCGCGCGGTGCTGATGGCCTGCTGGTGGGCCATGAAGCGATCCCAGCGATCCTGCTTGACGTCATCCGGAACGATGTCCACGTCCAGATCGTTGGCTGGGGCGCCTTCCACCGGCGAGTACTGGAAGCAGCCGACGCGGTCGAGCTGGGCTTCGCTCAGCCAGTCGAGCAGGTACTGGAAGTCCTCTTCGGTTTCACCGGGGAAGCCGACGATGAAGGTCGAGCGGATGGTCAGATCCGGGCACTGCTCGCGCCAGGATTTGATGCGCGCCAGGGTGCGATCTTCGAAGGCCGGGCGCTTCATCAGTTTGAGTACGCGCGGACTGGCGTGCTGGAAGGGAATATCCAGGTACGGCAGGATCTTGCCGGCGGCCATCAGCGGGATGATGTCGTCGACGTTGGGGTACGGGTACACGTAGTGCAGGCGCACCCACACGCCCATGCTGGAAAGCGCTTCGCAGAGCTCTTTCATGCGCGTCTTGACCGGTTGGCCGTTCCAGAAGTCGGTCTTGTACTTGAGGTCGACACCGTAGGCGCTGGTGTCCTGGCTGATCACCAGCAGCTCCTTGACGCCGGCCTTGACCAGGCGCTCGGCCTCGCCCAGCACGTCGCCCACCGGGCGGCTGACCAGTTTGCCGCGCATCGACGGAATGATGCAGAAGCTGCAGCTGTGGTTACAGCCTTCGGAAATCTTCAGGTAGGCATAGTGGCGCGGGGTGAGTTTGATGCCCTGTAGCGGTACCAGGTCGATCAACGGATTGTGATCCTGGCGTGGCGGCACCACTTCGTGAACGGCGTTGACCACCTGCTCGTATTGCTGCGGGCCGGTGACCGACAGCACGCTGGGGTGCACATCACGGATGCTGCCTTCCTCGACGCCCATGCAGCCGGTGACGATGACCTTGCCGTTCTCCTTGATCGCTTCACCGATCACGTCCAGCGACTCGGCCTTGGCGCTGTCGATGAAGCCGCAGGTGTTGACCACCACCACGTCGGCGTCCTGATAGGTCGGCACCACTTCATAACCTTCCATGCGCAACTGGGTGAGGATGCGTTCGGAATCCACCAAGGCTTTCGGGCAGCCAAGGGAGACAAACCCTACTTTCGGGGTGGCGGTGGTGGTCATGCGGGCGAACCTCAGGCTGGGATGATGCGGGCGCTTGGGCGCCTCTGATCAAAAAGTGCGCAATTCTAGCGGCGTGTGCGCGACTTTTCCAGCATTGCCGACGCAGAGGCAGGCAGCTTTTTCGCCGTTGTTGTGATGAGTGGCGTACTGGCCTGGTGGGCCGCTCGTGGGGCCGAGCTCGGATGAGCGCAATTGCCGCATGGTTGGCCATCGCGTCCAGCCATTGCTTCGCTGGCAAGCGCTTTTGGTCAGGGCCATTTCTAAAATATTAATAATGTTATAATGTATCAATTCGGTTCGATGTGAATCGGCTGCCCGCTGCTCGGAGCTGTACGTAACGCCGGGGGAGGTTTCGCGCGTTTCCCGTACAGATCCACCTCGCTTTCATACACGTCGGCGCGCTGATCCGCTGTCTTCGTCGCGTGTATGTGCCGGGGCGCCTACGCCGGCTCTTGCACATCGACTCGTCTGCCCAACAACCGAATCAACATGGAGGTCTTCATGATCCATCGTCACCCACTCGCTTGGGCCGTTGCCGTGGCCCTGCTGCCCGGTGGGCCGCTGCTTGCCGCCGAGGCCAAGCAAACAGTGCAACTCGGCACGTCCGTCGTCAGTGCCAGTGCCTTGAACAGCACTCAGAACGAAATGATCAACCCCGCCGAGGTACTTCAGGGGGAGGAACTGATCCAGCGCCGCGATTCGACCCTGGGAGAAACGCTCAACGGCTTGCCGGGCGTGCATTCCAGCAGTTTTGGTGCTGGCGCCAGCCGCCCTGTGATTCGCGGCCTGGACGGTGCCCGGGTGAAGGTGCTCAGCGATGGCGTGGAAACTCTCGATGCTTCGACCATCAGCCCGGATCATGCGGTGACCAGCGATCCGCTGTTCGCCGAGCGCATCGAGGTGCTCAAGGGGCCGGCGACGTTGCTGTATGGGGGCGGCGCGATCGGCGGTGTGGTCAATGTGCTGGACAAGAAGATCCCTACCCAGGTGCCGGAGAAGGGCTACGAGGGGGATCTCGAGCTGCGTGCCAACACGGTGGCCAACCAGGGCGCCGGGATGTTCGGCATTACCGCCGGTACGGGCAACTTCGCCCTGCGCGCCGAAGGTAGCAAGCGCCAGGATGACGAGTACCGGATTCCCGGCTCGCCCGGCAGGCAGGAGGGGTCGTACAACGACACCGACAGCTACAGCTTGGGCGCCAGCTTCATCGGTGAGCGTGGCTTCCTGGGCGCGGCTTACAGTGAGCAGAATCTGCGCTACGGGCTGCTCGGCCACGAGCACGCCGACTGCCATACCCATGGCCCCAGGGATTGGCACTGCAGCAGTCATGAGCATGACGATCACGATGACGACGATCATGACGATCATGATCACGATGATGAGCACGACCATGATCATGCCGGCGTCCCCTACATCAAGATGAAGCAGAAGCGCTGGGATCTGCGTGGCGAGCTCAACGAGCCGTTGCCGGGCTTCGAGCTGGCCAAGCTGCGTGTCGGCCACAGCAACTATACCCATGATGAGATCGAAGGCAGCGAAGTGGGCACCTCGTTCAAGAACGATGCCACCGATGCGCGCCTCGAACTGACCCACGAACCGCTGTTCGGCTGGCGCGGCGTGGTGGGTGGGCAGACCTCGCGTCGTGACTTCGAAGCATCGGGCGAGGAGGCCTACGTACCACCGACCCTGACCCGCAACCACGCGCTGTTCCTGCTCGAGGAATACAACCTGGGGGACTGGCGCTATGAACTGGGCTTGCGCCACGAGTGGCAGGACATCGATGCGCAAGGCGAGAAGAACACCCGCCATCGCGGCACCTCGGTGTCCGCCGGCGCGGTCTGGACATTCGCGCCCGACTACTCGCTGGGTTTCTCCCTGTCGCGTTCCCAGCGTCTGCCGACAGCCGAGGAACTCTATGCCAACGGCCCTCATGCGGCCACTCGCACGGTGGAACTGGGTAACGTCGACCTAGACGAGGAAACGTCGCACAACGCCGAGCTGACCCTGCGCAAATTCGCCGGGCGTACCACTTTCACCTTCAGCCTGTTCCGCAACCAGGTGGATGATTTCATCTATGCCGCGGATACCGGTCATGACGTGGGCGGCGGTTTCCGCGAGATCGAGTACCGCCAGCAGGACGCCGTGCTGACCGGCGCCGAGGGTTCGTTGACCTACGCGCTCAGTACCACTACCGATGTGACGCTGTTCGGTGATCACGTACGCGGCAAGCTGAAGCGGGGCGGCGATCTGCCACGCATCCCGGCGGATCGCCTGGGCGTGCGTCTGGATCAGGCCTTCAGCGAGGCGCTCAGTGGGCAGCTGGAGTTGTATCGCGTGCAGCGCCAGGGCGACATCGCTGCCTACGAAACCGACACCTCGGGCTACAACATGCTCGGTGCGGGCCTCAGCTACCGTGGCTCGCTGGACGCTACGGACTATCAGCTGTTCGTCAAGGGCAACAACCTGCTAGACGAACGGGCACGCAACCACAGCTCGTTCATCAAGGATGACGTGCTGTTGCCCGGGCGCAACTTGACGCTGGGCGTGCGCTTGAGCTTCTAGATACAGGCCCTGATGCGGATCGTTCGGTGGGGCGATCCGCATCAACTTCCATGCATTCAGGCTTCGCCCGCAGTGCGCTTCTTTGCCATGGCCAATGATGCCGGGGGTCATAAAGCCTGCTTGGCTATCGGGGTGGGGGCTGGGTTCTCATGGAGGCGGCTGGCGGTTACGGGCGAGCCTCAATAAAGCACTACGGCACAGCGCTCGTTCGGTGCCGTGCATCAATCCCCTGACAGATGCGAAACGTTGCCGTATTGGCGTATATGGCATAGGCCTGGGGCCTTTGCTAACCTGCTGTGCACCCATAATAAAAGTATAAAAAGAGGGACACCCCTTGTTCGCCAAGATCACTTCGCTCTGCGTCAATCTGGTGCAGCGCTACCTGCCTTCACCCTTCGTTTTCGCCATGCTGCTGACCCTTATCGTACTGGTGCTTGGCATCTTCGCCACGGGCCAGAGTCTGCCGCAGATGGCCCAGCACTGGGGGAGCGGTTTCTGGAATCTGCTGACCTTCACCATGCAGATGGCTCTGGTGCTGGTGACAGGCCACGCATTGGCCAATGCGCCGCCAGTCAGTCGACTGCTGGATCGGCTGGCCAGTATTCCCAACTCGCCAGGGCAGGCCATCGTCTTCGTGACCCTGGTGGCGATGGCGGCTTCCTGGATCAACTGGGGCTTCGGGCTGGTGGTCGGGGCGGTATTCGCCCGGGCGCTGGCGCGCCAGGTTCAGGGCGTGCATTACCCACTGCTGGTGGCGGCGGCCTATTCCGGTTTTCTGGTCTGGCATGGCGGATTGTCGGGTTCCATCCCTCTGTCGCTGGCGACCGGTGGTGCCGATCTGGAGCGCATCAGCGGAGGCGTTCTGACAGCAGCCATCGGTGTTGAACACACGCTGTTCACCACGCTCAACCTGACCATCATCGCCTTGCTGGTGATCGGCGCACCGCTGCTCAATCGCGCGATGATGCCCAGCACGCCAACGGTGGCTGCGCCGGAGCTGCTCATCGATCCGCCGCCACCGGTCATCCCTCGCGAGACCGGCGCTCAGCGGCTGGACGACAGCCGCATTCTCGGGCTGTTGATCGTAGCGCTGGCGGCCATCTATTTCGTCTACCACTTCGCCACCAACGGTTTCGGCCTGACCCTGAACCTGGTGATCGGCATGTTCCTGTTCGCCGGCCTGCTGTTGCACGGCTCGCCGGAGCGCTACGGGCGCGCTGTTCAGGAAAGCGTGGGCGGCATCAGCGGGATCATCATCCAGTTTCCGTTCTATGCCGGGATCATGGGGATGATGGTCGGTGCCAACGCCGGAGGGGAACCGTTGGGCAAGCTGATCAGCGATCTGTTCATCGACTGGTCATCGCCGGAGACCTTTCCGTTGTTCACTTTTCTCAGTGCCGGGCTGCTGAACATGTTCATCCCCTCTGGCGGCGGTCAGTGGGCGGTGCAGGGGCCGATCATGCTGCCAGCGGGCGAAGTGCTTGGCGTGGCACCGGAAATCACCGCTATGGCCATCGCCTGGGGCGATGCCTGGACGAACATGATTCAGCCGTTCTGGGCCTTGCCGCTGCTGGCCATCGCCGGGTTGGGCGCGCGGGACATCATGGGTTACTGCCTGATCATGCTGCTCTATTCGGGTGTGGTGATCGCTGGAGCGTTCTATTTTCTGGTCTGAGTGCGGGAACTGCAGCCGGATTGAACCGGCTGCAGGAGCCTCACCTCACTGCGCAGGGATCGCTGCGATGAGCTGTTGGGCCCTTTTCAGACGCCCATAAAACGAAAGCCCCGACAGCTAAGCTGTCAGGGCTTTCGTTTCGAAGGTGGTTGCGGGAGCCGGATTTGAACCGACGACCTTCGGGTTATGAGCCCGACGAGCTACCAGACTGCTCCATCCCGCGCCGGCAATTCTATATAAAAACGGATCTCTGTCAATCGATTTATGCTTTTCAATCAATTAGTTAAATCGACAGACCGGAAAAACAAAAAGGCCACTCGATTGAGTGGCCTTTTTGAGTATCTGGTTGCGGGAGCCGGATTTGAACCGACGACCTTCGGGTTATGAGCCCGACGAGCTACCAGACTGCTCCATCCCGCGCCGGCAATTCTATATAAAAACGAACCTCTGTCAATCGATTTATGCTTTTCAATCAATTAGTTAAATCGACAGACCGAGAAAAACAAAAAGGCCACTCGATTGAGTGGCCTTTTTGAGTATCTGGTTGCGGGAGCCGGATTTGAACCGACGACCTTCGGGTTATGAGCCCGACGAGCTACCAGACTGCTCCATCCCGCGGTCGCCATTCTATTCATCTGAGGCATGCTGTCAACGCTTATATTGGAAAAACTGTTTTCCGTTCAGATAGTTAGCATCGGTAGGTGAACGCCTTTGACGAGCCAGCCCCTGCCATGCGGGCTTTTCAGGCGGTTTATGGCGTCAGGGCGAACGGCCTTCATGAGCGATAAACGTGGAGAGCCGGGCTGGAAGACTGTTCTTATATACAGTAAGGTGCCTGTCCTATCCTTGCTCGACCGCATCCGCGGTCGGGCAGCTTTCCCGTTCTCAGGTTTATGGCGCAGCGAAAGATCATCCATATCGACTGTGACGCCTTCTACGCCTCTGTCGAAATACGCGACAACCCGGCCCTGGCCGACAGGCCTATGGCGGTGGGTGGGACGGCGGATCGTCGTGGGGTGATCGCCACCTGCAACTACGAGGCGCGCGCCTATGGGGTGCGCTCGGCCATGGCCTCGGGGCATGCGCTCAAGTTGTGCCCGGATCTGTTGATCGTCAAACCGCGCTTCGATGTGTACCGTGCCGTCTCCCGGGACATTCACACGATCTTTCGCGATTACACCGATCAGATCGAGCCATTGTCCCTGGATGAGGCCTTTCTCGACGTTTCCGCCTGCAACCACTTCGGCGGCAGCGCCACGCGTATCGCGCAGGACATTCGCCGGCGCGTATCCAGCGACCTGCATATCACCGTGTCGGCTGGCGTGGCACCGAACAAGTTCCTGGCCAAGATCGCCAGTGACTGGCGCAAGCCCAATGGACTGTTCGTGATCACCCCGGATCAGGTCGCGGACTTCGTCGCCGAGCTGCCCGTCAGCAAGCTGCACGGTGTGGGCAAGGTGACCGCGGACAAGCTGGCGCGCCTCGGTGTGCGCACCTGCAGCGATTTGCGCGAGTGGAACAAGCTGCGGCTGGTACGCGAGTTCGGCAGTTTCGGCGAACGGTTGTGGAGCCTGGCCCATGGTATCGATGAGCGTGTGGTGCAGACGGACAGTCGACGTCAGTCGATGAGCGTGGAAAACACCTACGATCAGGATCTGCCGGATCTAGAGGCCTGCCTGGCGCAATTGCCGGCCCTGCTGGAGGAGCTGGAACGGCGCATGACTCGTCTGGACGGTAGTTATCGGGCAGGCAAACCCTTCGTCAAGGTCAAGTTCCACGACTTTACCCAGACAACCCTCGAGCAGAGCGGCGCGGCCCGTGATCTGGAAAGCTACCGGATCCTGATGACCAACGCCCATTCACGCGGTAATCGACCTGTGCGGTTGCTGGGCGTGGGTGTGCGCTTGCAGGATTTGCGTGGCAAGCATGAGCAGCTGGACTTGTTCACGCCGCGTGAGCCATAAGTAGTAAAGCGGCGCCAGACGTAATCAGGTGATATCGGCGGCAGTGTTGCGGGCGATGGGTGGTTTGCCGCCGGTTACGCTGGAAGGCCGCTACCGCATCGCCGGCAAGCCGGCTCCTACGAGGCGATGGTTCGGGAGCGAAATTGCCAGGTGATGCATTTTGTAGGAGCCCGCTTGCAGGCGATTGGTGGTTTCCCTGCCGATCACGATGAATGAACACTGTTCGCATCGCCCGCAAGGCTAGGCGCATTGTCAGGTACATAGTGCAATCGGCTGGATAAAGACACTTGCTCCTGCAGTCGCGAATTCGATCCCTGCCGTTACTCGTCAGGCCACAGCCGGATCGGTTTGCCACTGGCCGGCCATAGGCGCAGTTGCTCTATCGGCGAGATATCCCAGCGTTCGATGGTATTCAGGCTTTGCAGGAAGCGACTTTCCTGTTCCATCAGCGCCGGGGCGCACAGTTTGCGGGTGCTTCCGGCTTCGCTGAAGGTCAGCTTGTCACCATCACGTGTATAGCTTGCGAACCAGTGATTGCAGCCGGCGTTGCCGTAAGCACGGCCATCTTCGCCAAGCGTGATGGTCAGATGGCTGCTGTCGATCAGCGGGCGTTCGCCAATCCATTCAACGCGATAAACGCGTTCGGTTTCCAGTTGCACCGGCTTGCCAGCGCAGCCAGCCAGGGTTGCAGTCAGCAAGCCCAGGACGAGGAACGGTTTCATCAAATCTCCTTTTTCAGGCACGTGGGGCACAGGTGTCTGCCCTCCTGTTTGCGCCAGCCGAGTTCTGCGATACGTGCATCGGCGGCTGGTGCCTGGGCTTTCTTGCCCAGAGCACTATCGACCGCGAACTCGAAGTCGAGTTGCTTGCCGCAACCGTCACAGGCGACCTGCCAGTTGAAGATCGACAGCTCGGTAAAAGCCGGCCCGTGCGCGACGGCGACCCATTGGCCGGGCGGATTGATCAGGTGACGAACCTTGTCGACTTGCAGGCGCATGCTCAGATCGCGGCTGCCCTTGAGGCTGACCACCAGGGTGTCGTTGCTCTTGATCGAGCCGCCGTTGCCGGTGACCTGATAACGGCCAGGAGCCAGGGCGCGGCATTCGATCAGGGTGTGTTCGGGGTTGAGCAGGTTGTAGCGGAAATCGTGTTCGGCCATGGTTCCTCCGGGTGAGGAGGGCATTCTACATGGCCTTCTCATGCTGGACTTCCTTGAAAGTGCAGCGTGCCCCATACGGCGTGGATACGGGTAGACACGACGCTGGTTTCAGGCCTGCCGTATTGGTGCGTACCGTTTCGATGTATGGCCGTTCAATCAGTCCATCGTTTGTGAGTGGCAACCCTGGGGGCGGGCCAGACATTCAAGCAAACGTTCGCCGAACACCTCCGGGCGTCCCTCGAATAGCCGCTGCAGCGGCCGTTCATTGGCCAGGTAGTCGTACAACGACAGGCGTTCGCTAGGGCTGCCGGCAAGGCGCGCAGCGGCCTGTATATAGTCGTCGATACTCGTGGCAACGGTCCAGTCGGGAAGGCCGACGCGGCGGAACAGGCCCTCGTCGATGTGTTCGAGCACTTCCGGGCCTGTCTTGCACACGCCGGGCAGGCCGACGGTCAGGGCATCGATAATGCCGTTGGTGTTGCCGAACGGAAATGGGCTGAGAAACAGATCGCAGCGGTTGAAGGTGGCCAGGTATTCCGGGTAGGGCTGGTGTGGGTAGACCTGGGCACCCGGCAGGTAACGATGGATCAGGCGCAGCAGTTGCGGGTAAAGCAAGCCCTGGGCCTGGCCGATGAGGAAATGGAAGCGTACCTGTCTTGCATATCGTTGTTGTGTCAGCAGGGCGATCTGCTGGCAGGCCTGGAGGAAGCGCGGGTTGAGCTTCATGGTGGTGGCGGCGATGGCGATGGCCACTTCATCGCTATCGCCACGCTGAGGTTGGGCGATTGCCACCGGGATGGCCGAGGGGCGGTAGGGCTGGCCGTCGCTGGGCAGCAGGAGCAGCTTCTCGTCGAAGCAGGCCGGGTCGCCGACGAAATCCTCTTCCACGCTGATGTAGTCGATATACCGCGAGCCGGTGGTCGCCGGATGGCCCAGCGCGGCCACCTGCAAGGGCGCCAGGCGCAGGTTGGCGACGAACAGGGTGAGCGGGAACATGCCGACGCTGGGCATGTACAGCACCTGCGGCTGCAGTTCGCCAGCCAGCTCGCGCACCTGGCGCACACAGGCCAGCAGGTCGTTCGGCGCCGTCAGTTCGCTGAAGGCATCGAATACCTGACGACCCAGATCATCGACGTTGCTGGCATAACCCACGGCATGCAGGGTGAAATGCTGCCGCGCCGCCTCCAGGGTTCTGGAGTGGGTGCGATAGATCGAGTGGCCGCCGGAGAACCACTCCAGCACCACCAGCATGGTCGGCTTCTGCTCGGCGTTGCGCGAGGCCGGCAATTGCAGGGAGTCGATACCGTTATCCGCCAGCTTGCGTTCCACCAGGCGGCAGATGGAGCGCTTTATGCGGTGGCGCTGCGGCAGGTCGGCGTAGCTGCAGTGCATGTAGACGTCATGGATGATCGCCACCGGCAACTGATCCAGGCTGTCGAGGCTGTCCAGCCGCGGTGGCAGCCAGGCCAGCAGCGCCTCGCGCTTGGAGTGCGCGGCGGGGGTGCCGAGAAAGCGCGGCGACAGCAGCGCCATGCACAGCGCCACGGTCAGGTTGCGGTTCTGCTGCCAGAGCAGTTCCACGTCCAGCGGCAGTTGCGATTCGGACGAATAGAGTACGCAGAATTTCACCAGATCCGCGGGGGCGACCTCGAAGCGGCCATCTTCGCCGCCATACAGATTGAGGGCACGCAGGATATGGTCGGCGTTGACGAAGGCGCTGGCCGCGAACAGGGAAGACAGCCAGCGCTGGAAGTTGATCAGTTGGTCGAAGCCCGTCGGGCTGATCTGGAAGCCTGGGTCGGAAAACAGGGTGGTGATGGCGCTGGTCAGGCGCGTCAGTACATGTGCCTCCAGTTCCGTGGCAGAAATTGCAGGTGACACCGAAAGCGCGAATTGACCGGACAGCTTGCCGTAGTTGCGGTCGATGATCAGCAGCAGGCGGATCAGTTCACGGGCGGCGCTTTCATGCTGGCGTGAGTAGCAGAGTTGCTCGAAGCGTTCGAGGGAAAACGGTTCTTCGGTCATCGGTATGCCTTGCTCCATGTATTTGCCGACAAGGGCGGGGTCTTACGACTCCGCCCCGCAACGCTTTAGTTTTCTCCGGCAGCCTGCCACTGGGAAAGATCCAGAGCGACCCGGTCGATTTGCGGAGCCAGCGGTGTCTGCCGGTAGTCGGGATATAAAACCTGGCTC
This sequence comes from Phytopseudomonas daroniae, assembly GCF_004327285.1. GTDB lineage: Bacteria > Pseudomonadota > Gammaproteobacteria > Pseudomonadales > Pseudomonadaceae > Aquipseudomonas > Aquipseudomonas daroniae. Next base: position 115,360 of record NZ_QJUI01000014.1, on the reverse strand, counting down.
CAGGCGTTGCCGGTGATCTGCTGTTGCAGGTAGGCACGTGGCGCTTCGCTGGCGCTGCCCAGGATGCTGCTGTTGACCAGCCCGCCCAGGCGATAGACCACGGCGCCGCTGCCGCTGGCGCCAATGCTGGTGTTGTCGCTGCCATGGGCGATATAGGTGCCACCCGGCGCGTCAGCGTCGATCAACAAGGTGCCGTCCTGCACCCTGAGCAGGTTGTTGCCACTGACGAAGTTCAGCGCCATACCGCCGTGGCTGTACGCGGCGAGCGTGAGGTTGCCGTTGCCGCCAGTAACCAGGCTGTTGGTGCCGTTGCTGGAGCCGTTGAAGGTGATACCGCTGGCACCGTTGTCGCCGCGGCCGCTGAGCAGAATGTCGCCGCTGCTCGATTGCAAGGTGACGCCATTGGGCCCGCTGCGCACGAACACGCCGCTGGCATCCGTACCGCCGTCGCTGCGCCCGTTCAGGGACAGGTTGCCGCTGTTGGTGGCGATGGTCACCGAGCTGGCGCTATTGGACGGGTAGAAGTGAATGCCGTTGGCCGTCTTCGAATAGCCGTCCAGCGTGATCGAGCCGCTGCCAGTGGCGCGCAGTTCGGTCTGCCCGGTCAGCATGCTGATGCCATTGGCATCGGCGGCATGGCCGGTGAGGCTGAGGTGGCCGTTCTCGACGCTGATCAGGTTGTTGCCGCTGCCGTAGAAATCGATGCCGTCGCCAGCACCGGTCGAGCGACCGACCAGGGTAACGTTGCCGTTGCCGGTGGTCTGGATGACGTTGGTCACGCCGAGCAGGGCGATGCCGTGATCCAGCTCGCTGGTATCCGGCGAGTGGAAATGGCCGTCGAGCAGGATATTGCCGCCCTGCGAGGCGATGCGGTTGGTCGAGGCCGTGCCGCTGCCACCGAGGGCGATGGCGTCGGAGGTGCCGACCGAGTCGCCGCGCAGGGTGATGTCGCCACTCTGCGTGGTGATGCTGACGCCCTGCGAGCTGCCGGTGGAATTGAGAAGGATGCCGTAGCCACCGAAGCTGGCGGTGCTGTTGCCATTGATCAGCACGTCGCCGCTGGTGGTCGACAGCTCGATGGCGGCGCCCTCGCCGGATGGGGCAAGATCCACGCCGCGTCCGGAGACGCTGTTGCCCTCCAGGGTCAGGTTGCCGCTCTGGCTGCCGACACGAATGGCGGAATTATCGCCGCTGGCATCCAGATACAGCGCGCGGAAGGAGCCGCTGCCGGTGTTGATGACCGAGTTGTTGGCTGTCAGGCGAACATCGCCCGCTGTGCTGGCGATGTTGATCTGTGCGCCCGGTGTGCCGGCGCTGCCGGAGCCCGAGGCGATCAGCCCCAACGCTGGCGTGCTGCCGCCCGAGCTGTTGCCTGTGACGCTGATGTCGCCGTCGCTCAGCAGGTTGATCGACGCAGTGGAACCGGTGACGTTGAGGATCGTACCGTAGCTGCCACCGCTGTCGCCGGTGAGCAGGATATTGCCGCTGCCGCCAGTGAGGTTAATCGCGCCATTGCCGGCTGCGGCCAGGTACAGGCCGCGACCACTGTCGCTGATGCCGTTGATCGTGAGGGTGCCGCTGCCCACGCCGATATTCTGCGTCGAGCCGCTGGCGGTGGAGCAGATCAGCACGCCGAAGCCGGAGGCGGCATTGCCTGTCAGGGTGACGTTGCCGGAGCCGCTGGCGGCGATGGTATTGGTGGTGCTGAACACTCGCGTGCCGTTGCCGCTGCCGAGGTTGTCAGCGCTGATGTCGATGGAGCCAGTGTCCTTGGTCAGCAGGTTGCTGCCACGGGTAAGGACGAAGGCATCGCCGATCCCGTCGGTGTTGTTTTGCCGGGCGGTGATGCTGATGTTGCCGCCGTCGGCATTGAGCGTGCTGCGGGCAATGTTCACCGCATCGGCGCTGGCGTTGGTCGATGTGGTGCCGTTCAGGGTGATGTCGCCGCCCCGTGTGGCGACGCTGATGCCCTGCGAGCCGCTGGTCGCGTTGAGCAGGATAGCGGAGTCGCCGAAGTTGCCGGTGCTGTCGCCGCTGATCAGTATGTTGCCGCTGGTAGTCGCCAGGTCGATGGTGGCCCCGGTGCCGGAGGCGGCGAGATCCACACCGCGTCCGGAGACACTGTTGCCCTCCAGGGTCAGGTTGCCGCTCTGGCTGCCGACACGAATGGCGGAGTTATCGCCGCTGGCATCCAGATACAGCGCGCGGAAGGAGCCGCTGCCGGTGTTGATCACGTTGTTGTCGGCCGCGAGGCGCACGTTGCCCGTGGTGCTGGCGATGTCGATGGCGCTGCCGCTGCCGGAAGTGATCAGGCCGAGGGCAGGCGTGGTGCCGCCCGAGGTATTGCCTTCGACGCTGATGTCGCCGTCGCTCAGCAGGTTGATCGAGGCGCCGGCGCCGGTGACGTTGAGCACCGTGCCGTAGCTGCCGCCGCTGTCCCCGGCGAGGACGATGTTGCCGCCATCGCTGGCGCCGAGGTTCACCGCGCCGTTACCGGATGCGGCCAGGTACAGGCCGCGACCACTGTCGCTGGCGCCGTTGATCGTGAGGGTGCCGCCGCCCACGCCGATATTCTGCGTCGAGCCGCTGGCGGTGGAGCAGATCAGCACGCCGAAGCCGGAGGCGGCCTTGCCTGTCAGGGTGACGTTGCCGGAGCCGATGGCGGCAATGGTGTTGCTAGTGCTGAAGATGCGCGTGCCATTGCCGCTGCCGAGGTTGTCGGCGCTGATGTCGATGGCGCCGGCACCCTCGGTCAGCAGGCTGCTGCCGCCATGCAGGATGAAGGCGTCGCCACTGCCAGTGGCGCTGTCTTGCCGGGCGGTGATGCTGATGTTGCCGCCGCCAGCATCGATGGTGCTGGCGGAGATGTTCACCGCGTTGGCGCTGGCGCTGGCGCCGGCGGCAAGGGTAGCGGAGGTGGCGCCGCGAATGGTCACGTCGCCGCCACGGGTGTCGATCAGGCTGCCGCCGCGGATCGACACGCCGGTACCGTTGCTGACGTTGGTGCTGGCGTAAGAGCTGGACGGATCGACGGCGCCACCGATGGTCAGATTGCCACCGTTGGTACGAATGGTGGCGTTGTTCAGTGCCACCGAGCCGTTGCCGCTGTTGTTGAAGTTGGCCTGCATCGACACATTCAGCGACTTGCCGTCGGCATGGCTGATGCTGGTGCCGTTCATGTTGATATTGCGGTGGGCGGTCAGCGTCAGGCTGGCATTGCCCTGGGCCTGGACGTTGTCCAGCACGTTGATGTCGCCGGAGGTGCCTGGCCCGGACGAGGTCTGCACGATGATGTTGGCGCCTTCGCTGAGCGACGCATTGAGCGTGGCCGAGCTGAGGTTGGAACTGCGGCCGGCATCCGGTGTGAACGGGCTGCTGCTGGACGTGCCGTTGTTCGCGCCACTGGTGATGTTGATATTGTAGGGATCGAGCAACCAGGTACCGCCCTGGCCCGACGCGGCGCTGAGGTTGACGCGACCGGTGGCATCCAGGACATGGCCGGAGGTTTCCACCAGGCCGCCCTTGCCGCTTTCGCCGCCGCCGATCACGCTGATGTTGCCGTGGAACTGGGTACTGTCGGTGGCCCAGAGAATGACCTTGCCGCCGTCGCCGCTGTTCAGGGCATCGGCCTCGATCCGCGCATTCTGGCCCATATGGGTGGCGCTGGCCTGGTGCAATGGGCCGCTGCCCTGATAGTCGCCACCGAGCAGTACGGTGCCGCCACCTGCATCGCCGGATGCATCGATGCGCGCGTCGTCGAACAGGCCGACGTATTCGCCGGTCATGGTCACTTCGCCACCGCGTTCGCCGGCATTGCGGCCGGATACGTCGAGCACGCCGCTGCTGGCCACCACGCCGCTGTCGCCGCCGTCGAGTACGATGCGCCCGCCGCGTTGCTGCAGGCTGGTCGCCTCGATCACGCCTTCGTTGTTCACCACCTGGTTGAGCATGGCGTTGCTGGCCCGTGCACTCATGATCACCGTGCCGCCATTGGCTTGCAGCAGACCCTGGTTGACCACGCTGGCGTCGATGACGGCTTCGTCGACCTGCAGGTTGATCAGGCCATCGCCGTGGTAGTCGAGGGTGATTTTCTCGCCGCCGCCGAGCACCACCGAGCCCATTTTCGCGACCACGCTGCCTTCGTTGCGCACCTGGGATCCGAGCAGGGCGACGCTGCCGCCATCCGCCGCACGCAGGGTGCCCTGGTTGATCACCGCGCCGGCGCTGCTGCCTCCATGGAAGCGCATCCGCCCGGCCATGAAGTCGTCATCGGCAATCTCCAGCGTGCTGGCTACCAGACCGCCGACATTGACCGCGGCGCTGCTGCCGAACAGCACGCCGGAAGGGTTGATCAGATACACCTGGCCGTTGGCATTGAGCTGACCCAGGATCTGCGACGCATCGCTGGACATGACCCGGTTCAGCGCCACCGCCGAGGTGCCCGGCTGGTGGAAATTCACTTTGGCATCGCGGCCGATATTGAAGGTGTCCCAGGTGGCGATCAGCTTCTGGCTGTTCTGGGTCACGTCCAGGACGTTGCCGGACTGGCTGATGCTGCCGCTGCCGGCGCTGATCTGGCCGTTGCTGGGCAGGACATCGTTGCCCAGCGCCATGGCCTGGATCGGCATCAGGCCGTGCATCACGCACAGCACCGCATAGCTCAGGGGTTTGAGGGAAGGTAGTTGCGGGCGACGGCCGCGACGGGATTGGCTGCTGTTCACGGTCATCTCCTCAGAACGAATAGTTGAAACCAGTACCGATGGCGTTGATGGTGGTACCGACACCCGGGGCGAAGCCGCTGGCGGCGTAGGCGCCAGCCACGGCGAAGTTATAGTTGGCCAACGACTCGTTCTTGAGCAGAACGTAATGGGCGAAGACCTCGGTGTTACGGTTGAAGCGGTAGCCGACGCCGAGGGCGTACTGGCGGGCGCCCATGCCGCTTGTGTCGCATTCGATACCGCTGGCGGAAATCATCGAGCACTCGCCGGGCAGAGCACGGGCGTAGCTGGCACGCAGGCGCCAGGCACCGATGCGATGACTGACGCCGAGCATGTAGGCGCGGCGGCGATATTCGGAAAGGTCGCTGAAGCTGACGCTGTTGTTGATCACGTCGTCCTCGGAGTAATAGAGCTCGTCGGCGATCAGTGACAGCTGGGTATTGCCGAAACGGTAGCCCAGGCCCAGGCGGAAGCTGTAGTCGTTCGACGAGGTGCCATCGGTGACGTGGGTGTTGCTGCCCACGCCGCGGGCGTTGCGGCCGAGGTTGGCGATACCGAAGTAGTTGACGTGACGTTCGGCTGCGGCGACGGCGGTGAAACCACCATTTTGGTAATTGACGCTACCGCCGTAGATGTAGCCGGTGTCGACGTCTTCAGCGGCTTTCATGCCGTTGTTGGAGTAGGCCAGCTTGACGCTCAGCCCGTACCACTGCGGTGACCACCAGGCGACCATGCCGGACTGACGGCGGTTGAATGCGCCGTCCGAGCCTACGCTGCTGTCGGCAGTGCTGGCCGGGCCGGATACGGTACTGGCCAGGCTGCTGTTGAAGCCGGGGGAGCCGATGATGTTGTAGTAGGCCGCACTGGTCTTGCCGAAGAAGGGGTCGAGGCTGGTGGTGCTTTCCTTGAGTGGCATGTCCCATACGCCATAGAGCAGGGTGCCGTAGCGGTCGTCGTCCAGGGCGACCGCCGAGTTGCGCAGGCGGGTGTTGGGCGAGATCGATAGCGGTGCGCTTTCGTCGCCGCCCAGGGTGTAGTTTACCGAGATGCCGTATTCCAACTGCCACAGCACACGTGTGGCGTCGTTGATGGGAATGCCCGCACGCGCGCCGACGTAGGAGACGTTATCGCGCGCACGCCAGTAGCTGGACATGTTGCGTCCGTTGGCGGTGGCCAGCTTGCTCTGGTCGGCCGGGGATGCGCGGGTGGAGTCGCGGCGGTCGATGTACTCGGGCACCAGGCCGAGCGATCCATAGAGGGTCAGTTCGGTAGTCTTGTCGCGGAAGTCCTCGCGCGTACCGAGATCCTTGGCCAAGCCGGCGAAGGCCTGCGGCGAGCCGGTGACCGATAGCCAGAAACGCTTGGAGTCGCGCTCGTCACTGGTCGGGTCGTCGCCCGGGGAGAAGGCCAGGCTGGCATTCATCACCAGGTCGCGGTGATAGACATTGAGGCCGGCGCCATAGCCGTAGCGGGTCAGATGGTTCTCGCTGGCGTCCCAGGGATTCTTGTTCACCCGTACCCGGCCACCGTCGGCGAACAAGGTGCCTTCGGCGATGGCACCGTGGTAATGGCCCAGGTATTTGCGCAGTTCCAGGCGCCCGAGCAGGCCTTCGTCGCCGGCGGCTTCGCCGACCGGGTAGGCTCGTACGCCGTTGGGGCCGCCCAGGCTGAATTTTTCCGAGGCATCGAGATTTTTATTGGCCCACTGGCCGTTCAACGAAGCGAACAGCGAGTAGCCGCCGCCCAGTTCCTGCAGGCGGCTGAACGATACCGAGGCCTTACGATAGGTGCCGGCGGCATTGGCCGTCAGTTGGTCGAGGGCGGCATCGATCGGTGTGTCCTTGTTCAGCTTGCCGATGCCGTAGGCGAGGCTCCAGCGGTTGCTGCCGGCCCAGTCGTCGCGCCAGTCGCCATAAAGAGTGGCGCCGCGAAACACCGCCGATTTCTTCACCGCAAAGGCGCCTGCCTCATCCTCGAAGTGGCGGTGCTCCTCGGCCAGGTTGAACGAAATGTTGGCGTCGCGGCTACGTAGCAGCGAACTGTCGAGAAACACCGAGGAGACGATGGCGGTGCCGCTGGCATCGGCGGTCTTCAGGCTCTTGCCGATTGCATATTCCATCTCCGCATAGCTGGCACCCAGCGTGACGCCGCTGGCGCCCAGCGGTTGGCGATAGCCCAGGCCACGGATTTCCAGCCCCTCGAAGCTGTTCTGGCCGTTGAAGAACAGGCTTTCGCCGAAACCGAGGGCATCGTTGAGGCTGATGTTGTTGGTGACCCGGTTGGTGCCGGTGTAATAGTTGCCGTGGTTGTCGAAGCTGACGCGACCGGTCCAGGCGGTTATCTCGCTGAGTTTGAGGACGATGTCGGCCGCGCCCGGTTCGCGTGAAGGTTGCAGCACGGCACGAACCGAGACACCGGCGATATCCGACAGGCGCAGCAGCACGCGTTCCAGATCGGCTTCGCGGATTATGCTGCCGCTCGGGATGGCATCGACGAAACGCTGCTGCATGCCGGGCCGCAGGCGCACGCCGGGTTCGGGTTCGGCGCGCACCGTGCCGACCTTGCCTTCCTGCACGCCGATGGTGACCACGCCTTCATTGATTTCCTGGGGCGGCAGGTAGGCACGGGCCACCAGATAGCCGCGGCTGCGGTACAGCTCGGTGATACGTGCCGCCGCCTCGCGCAGTTCGGCCAGGTTCAGCTCGCGGCCGGTGTGCCCCTGCAGTTCCTGCAGCAGACGGGACTCGCTGATCTCGCGGTTACCGGTCAGTTTGAAGGCGGTGACCCTGAACCTGGCCGTCTGTTCGGCTGCGCCTGGTGTCACCTGGGGGCGGTCGTCCTGGGGTTCGATACGCACGCTGCCGCGTGGCATGTCCTGGGGCCTTTCTGCCGGGCGCAGGCTGTCGCGGTTGTTGTCGAACAGCGAGCCGGCGGAGGGCAGGGTTTCGGCCTGGGCCTGGACGGTGAATATGGCGGCGGCCAGCAAGGTCAGGTTGCATGGGTGCAGCACCCGACGCGCGGGGGCGTTGAGAGATATCCGAGTCATGGCAAGCTCATTTTTATTTTTGTGGGTGGGCAGACGGTGTATCAGTGCGTCGGGAATATTCCGTTGGCGGCGGTTTCTGTGGCGAACAAACGGGCAACGTTGTGGCCGATGCCGGCGACCTGAAATTGCCGATGATGGATAGGCACCCCCCATTTGCTGGACAGGAAGGCTTCGTAGCGCAGGTAATTGAGTTGGCGCTCGACCCGGTTAGAGCCCTGCATGCTGGCGCCACAGGTACGATCCATGATGCGATCACGCGGGTTGTTATCCCGTTCGCCGACCATGTAGGTCACGTCGCGTGCGGCATAACGGCGAAACAGCTGCTCGGTGTCGAGGCCCTGGCGCGTCAGGTAGAAGGGCGCCCTGTCCAGGCCGTAGCGATAGCGGCTGAAGCTCGGGCACATGATGGTGTGCACCGGCTGGAAGGTTCCGTCCTGCAGGCGGCTGTTCTCGAAATAGACATAGGACGACGGGCTGGACACGACGTAGCGGACGCTGATGCCGCTGCCGGCCAGGCGCTCGTCGCCATCGCCGAGGATGCTGTAGCGCTGCATGAGCTGGCCGCCAGCGGAGTGGCCGATCAGGACGATTTCCTGCATGCCGGGAAAGCGCTTGCGGTCGGCCAGGTGGATGAGCAGGTCGTCGAGCACCGAGAAGCCGGCGATACCAGGTCGACCTTTCTCCGAATCGATGCCGTGCATCCATTTGTCACGTGCCCACAAGGGCATGTCCGCCCCCGCGCGCGGGTCGGTATCGGTGAGGAAGTTGAGAGACAGCAGCAGGGTGTCGGTCGAGCTCAGACCAGCCTTTTTCAGCAGATTCAGGCCGTTCTGGTAGTAGTCGTCGGCATTGCGGCGTACCCCGTGGATCAGCACCACTGCTCGCGTGGCCGGCACTGCTTGCTGCAGATCGGCATTGGCAAAGGTGACGAAGTCATAAGGTTTTGCTTGCCCCAGACGTAGAGTCTGCTGGGTAGCCGTGGCGAGTGTCGTGTGGAAGAGGGTGGCGAGCAGGACGCTGGCAAAGATTGCCACTCTGCGGAAGTCGGGCCAGTTGATAGAGGAACCCAGGGGCCAGAAAACATAGTACGGCATATCCCACCTCGGCAGAGAGCGCAGAGCGGCATCCAGGTAATTCGACGGATGTCGCGCTACTAGCCGTACCCACCTTTGCAGGAAGCGTGAGTCGGCCTGATTGATTGGAGTTATGGGGACGATCCTATCAGCCGTTTTTGCTTAGATAAAATATCTTGAAAATAGAAATTCAATATCTTTAAAGTATGGTGTTGAAGGCGTTGGATCCGGCCATCAGTAATGCCCTGGCCGGGCATGGTGAGTGTGGCGGCGCTCGATAAATCAGTGTGAGCATTTATCCTGTTGGTACTTTTAATGTATTGATTTGATATTTTTAATATATTTCATATCTCTTTGAGTTGCCGCTAGCATCCAGTGGTCACGTCCGTTCTCGAACGGTCGAGCCACCCACGATTTCGAGCGGAACTGAAAAACAATGAGAACAAGAAAGACACTGCTTCACCTGGCCGTTGCCTATGCCCTGTTCATCTCCTATGGCGCACAGGCGGCCAATACTGCCGAGGTACCTTGTCGGACGACTGCAGAGTGCGCGGAGCAGGCCCGCAAGATCGGGGCTACGGTGGACAAATCCGCACTCAAGGGCGGTGCCTACGAAAGCCAGTTTTCCTGGTTGAACCGCATCAACAAGGCGTCCATCGTCATGCTCAGCGAGGAAGGCATCGTTTCCGCGCAGCAGGGCCGGCGTATCGCTGGCGGGGTACAGCACGTGATCGACCAGGCTGGCCAACCCGATGGCAAGCGCCCGAGCGATGTGCTGCAACTCGAACAGATCATGATCGACAAGATCGGCCCGGAGGCTTCGCTGATCCATTCCGGGCGCAGTCGCCAGGACATGTATGCAACCTACCGCCTGGCTGTCCTGCGTGCCCAGGTGCTGGACTATGGCGATGCGCTGAACGCTTCCCGCGCTCGCCTGCTGAAGATTGCCGGGGACAATGTCGACACCCTGATCCCGGCTTATACCAATGGCGTGCAGGCCATGCCGATCAGCTATGCCCATTACCTGCTGGCTTTCGAGGCCGCCTTCGAGCGCGATGCCCAACGTATTCGTGAACTCTATGCGCGCCTCAATCTCAGCCCGATGGGGACGGCGGTGCTGGCCAACTCCGGCTGGCCGCTCAACCGCGAGCGATTGGCCGCGCTGCTGGGATTCGATGGCGTACGCGAGAACTCACTGGATGCCAGCCAGGTATCGACCTACGACATCCCGCTGGAGGCTGCTGGTATCGCCTCGTCTTCGGCTATTCGTGTCGGTGCCCTGATCGGCGACATCCATACTCAATACCACCAGACACGCCCCTGGCTGCTGCTTGACGAAGGGTCGACCTATACCAGCAGCGCCATGCCGCAGAAACGTAACCCCGGACTGTTGATGCGTACCCGCGAATCGGCTTCCGATGTGGTCGGCCTGGCCGGCGCCACCACCATCCGCGCGCATAACGTTACCACCGGCATGACCGACTACAAGGCGGCCTTCGATGATTTGGGGCTGTTCAAGTCCGCCATCGATATGTTCGAGCGCCTGGATATGGTGCTGGATGCCCTGGTGATCAATCCTGAGCGCGCCATGGAGGAACTGGATGCCGACTGGACGACCTCGATGGAGCTGGCCGACACCCTCGAGCGTGAACACAGGGTACCGTTCCGCATCGGCCACAGTTTCGCCTCGCTGATCGTCGGCCAAGCCCGCGAGCAGGGGCTACTGCCCAAGAACTTCCCTTACGCCGACGCGCAAGCGCTCTATACCAAGGCTGCACAGAAGTACCAATGGAAGGAGCAGCGTCTGCCTCTGAGCGAGACCGCGTTCCGTGCGACCTTGTCGCCACGCACCATGGTGCAGACCCGCAAGGGGACGGGTGGGCCGCAGCCGAGCGAGGTCAAGCGCATGCTGGCACAGGCCCAGAAGCGCCTGGGGGCGGACGAGAACCAGATGGGAGAATGGCGTCAGCGCCTGATCAAGGCCGATGCCAATCTGGACAAGGCTTTCGGCCGGCTGGTGTCGGCCGCCAGGTAAATTCGAGAGGCGGCCCGATGCCGGGTCGGGTCGCCGCTCGTTTCCGTCAGGATCGTGAACATGACCTGCACCCGCTGTTTTCTCCTGCTGTTCTGCTCGGCTGCATTGGTCGGCCTGGTACTCGGTGACGGCACGGCAGGCAGACCCGAAACCTCCAGCAGCACTGACAGAGCAATGCAGTTGCTGCGTCTGCATGATGGCACCAGTACCTTCACCATCCTGGTAGCGGCCAACGCCGATCTGTACAACCTGCCGCAAGGTTTACGACGTGTTGTCGTTCGCATCGAGGATGACGTGTTCTCCAGTGAGTCGTCCCTGGAGGCGAGTGACGGAACGCTCGTACTCGTGCCGCAGTTTCAGGTTATCGATGGTCGTCCGATGCCGATGGATCTGCCTGCATGGCACGGCGAACAGGCCTGGACTGGCGGTGAGCTTTCCAGCGAAGGGGCGGTTGGCCTTTCCGCGTTCGCGGTTCTTGATGGTTTGCTGGGCTACCTCAAGCGCAGTAGCCATTTTTCGGAGCTGCAGGAGATGGTGTTCGTTGGCCACGGCATGGCGGCCGAACTGGTCGAGCGGCATGGCATGCGTCCGCCGATAACCGCCTCTTTTCGCATCAGGCACATGCGGGCACAGGTTGTCAGACATTAGGGCTGTTCCCTTTGCAGCCCGGCCCTTCGGGTTGCGCGAGAAATCTCGCCATGCGTTGTTGGAGGACTAGGCAAGGGAAAGCGCGGACGGCTAGTCCATTCCCTGCGTCCTCCACCTAGCGGATCGCCGCCCGGCCGGCGAGATTTCTCGCGGCAACGCGGTTCGCGTTGAAACGTCAACAGACCCTAGTGTAGCGTCACACATCAAATGTCGTATCCGATCGATTGGGCTGAGTGGTCGCTCAAAGGCGGGAGCGGACGCTCACCCCGTAGGGTGGATGACGCTCTTTTCATCCACCAGCCCGTAGGATGGGTGAAACCCATCAATTTCCGATGGGTTTCACCCATCCTACGACCGTCCGCTTACGCCACATGGCTGCCATCCCACATTACGATACCCCGTTCGCCGCCTTGGTCACATCGACCACCCTGGCCGACATATGACCGTTGTCGCGACACTAGCCCATCGTGTGTGCCGGGCCACTGCGTGCCAGCTGATCCAGGCGCTCTATCGCCTGTTCGAGTTCATCGAGCCCGCTGCTGTGGAGTGGCTGATCCTGCTTGAGCTGAGTCTCGCTGTGCTGGCAAGCGGCGCGCAGTTGCGGCACGCCACAGTAGCGGGTAGCGCCATGCAGGCGGTGGATGCGCTCGATCAGGGCATTGCGGTCGCCATCGGCGCGCGCCTGGCGGACTGCCTGGAGGTCACTGGGCAACCCGGCCAGCAGCATGCTCAGCATGTCGGCGGCCAGGTCGGCCTTGCCGGCTGCCAGACGCAGGCCTTCCTCGTTATCCAGTACGGCGGTGGGCAGTTCTGTGCTGGCCGGGTGATCCTGATTGGCGCCTTGCAGCGCCAGACCTGTCCATTTGAGTACGACTTGGGCCAGCTGCCGTTCGCTGATCGGTTTGGTCAGGTAGTCGTCCATGCCGCTCTGCAGCAAGGTACGTTTTTCGTTGGCCAGGGCGTGGGCGGTCAGGGCGACGATGGGCATTGGTGTGCGGGCGCTGTCGTGTTCCCACTGGCGGATGGCTTCGGTGGTCTGCCGGCCATCCATACCCGGCATTTGCACATCCATGAACACCAGATCGAAATCCTGCTCCCGGGTGATCGCCAGGGCGTCGAAGCCGCTGCTGGCGATCGTGACCTGGGCACCCATGCTGTCGAGCAGGGTTTGCACCAGCAGCAGGTTGGCGGCATTGTCGTCAACGCACAGGATGGCCGGCGAGCGCGTTGTACTGTGTCGCACCTGCTGGCGTATCTGCTTTGGAACGATCAGCTCGGTCAGTGTGCGTTGCAGCTTGCGCGTGCAGGCGGGCTTGGCCTGCAGCTGGCTATGCCAGTCGGGCACGCAGTCCTGGTATTGCGCTTGCTCGGTGGTCGGGCAGAGCACCACGGTTTTGCAGCCCAGGTGTTCGAGATCCCAGATGCGCTTGCCGAGTTGCTCTGGTGGTAGATGGCTGGCCGTTACACCGAGCACGGCGCAGTTGAATGGCTGCGCAGAACGACTGGCCGTGCTGGCGGCTTCGCACAATGCGTTCAGGTCGCTGAATACGCTGACCTGCAGTCCGCAGTCTTCCAGCTGATGCTGCAGCGCCTGGCAGGCCAGTTCATGGGCTTCGAGAATCGCGGCCCGACGCCCCGAGAGCGCGCGGGGCTGATCTTCAGCATCGCTGCGGGCCTTGGGCAGGCTCAGGCTGACCCAGAATTCGGAGCCTTCGCCCGGCGTGCTGTCCACGCCGATTTCGCCGCCCATCTGCTCGATCAGGCGCTTGGAAATTACCAGGCCAAGGCCGGTGCCGCCGGCCTGGCGGGACATCGAATTGTCGGCCTGGCTGAATGCCTGGAACAGTGCGCGCAGGTCTTCTTCGGCCAGGCCGATGCCGGTGTCGCGAACGCTGATGCGCAACTGGGCGCGATCCGCCGTCTCTTCCTCGAGCATGGCGCGGATGACGATGCTGCCTTCGCGGGTGAACTTGATCGCATTGCTGACCAGGTTGGTGAGCACCTGCTTGAGACGCAGCGGGTCGCCAGACAGCGACACCGGCGTATCGCGGTAGACCAGCGAGAGCAGCTCCAGCTGCTTTTCATGGGCAGAGGGCGCAAGGATGGTCAGGGTGTCCTGAAGTACGTCACGCAGGTTGAACGGAATGTTCTCCAGCACCAGCTTGCCGGCCTCGATCTTGGAGAAGTCGAGTACCTCGTTGATGATGCCCAGCAGACTGTCGGCGGATTTTTCGATGGTGCCCAGGTAATCCTGCTGGCGCGGGCTCAGCTCGCTTTTCTGCAGCAGGTTGGTGAACCCGAGAATGCCGTTGAGCGGGGTGCGAATCTCGTGGCTCATGTTGGCCAGGAACTCCGACTTGATGCGGCTCGCTTCCAGGGCTTCCTTGCGGGCGAAATCCAGTTCGATGTTCTGGATCTCGATGGTCTCCAGATTCTGCCGCAGATCCTCGGTGACCTGGTCGATGCTGTGCTGCATTTCTTCCTGGGCGTTCTGCAATGACTCGGCCATGCGGTTGATGCCCGAGGCGAGTTCGTCCAGCTCATGGCTGCCCAGCGGTGGCAGACGGGTTTCCAGGTGGCCGTCCTTGAGCAGGGCGACACCGTGCTTGATGCGCAGCAGCGGGTCGTTGATGCTGCGGCTCATGCGCAAGGCCAGCAACCCGGTGATGATCAACCCGGTCACCACCAATAGCAGGCTGGTCAGCAAACTGCGGTAGCCGCTGAGCAGCGTGTTGTGGTGCGACAGCTCCAGCTCCACCCAGCCGATCGGGCCGGTGCCCGAGCTGAACTGTTCTTCTTCGCTCAAGGTCAGGTGCTGGGCCATTACCGGCAGCAGAAAACGGGTCGCGTCCTGGCTGCTGTGCTGGGCGACATCCACGGTGTCGCTGTCGACGGTCGGCCGCTCGTTGAGCATGCTTGGACCGGCATGAGCAAGGCGGTCGTTCTGCATGGCGAGAAAACTCACTGCGCGTACATCCGGCTGTTCCAGAGCTTCGGTGGCGATGCGCTGCAGCAGCGACTTGTTACCGTGCAGCAGGGCAGGCGCCGCCAGGGGGGCCAGTTGCTCGGCGATCATGTGGCCACGCTGCAACAGTTGCGCCTGCAGCCCGGAGAGTTGCATCCAGATGAAGTAGCCACCCAGTACCAGCGCCAGCAGGCTGGTAGGCAGCAGGGTAAGCATCAGTACCCGGCCCTTGATGCCGATATCCTTGAACACGCGACGTCCCCTTTCAACGATGCCAGGCAGTGTAGCGATTCCGCTGCGCAGACGCTTGTCTGGCGTTTGGCTGCTTACCGGACATGCCACTAATAGGTAGAATCGTTCACATTTGCTTTCAGAGTCCGCTTGTTATGTCGTCCCCAGCCAACAGCGCCATTCGTATTCTTGCGGTCGAAGACGACCCGGCTCTCGCGTCCCATCTGCATGCCCATCTGCAGGGTTGTGGTTTCGACGTCACCGTCAGCCGCGATGGCAGTGAAGGGCTACGCCTGGCTCAGGAACAGGATTTCGACCTGATTCTGATGGACATCCTGCTGCCCGGCAGCAATGGCCTGGATGTATTGCAGCGTCTGCGTGAGCGACGCCATGTACCGGTGATCCTGATGTCTGCGCTGGGCGCCGAGCAGGATCGCATCGCCGGGTTCAGCAAGGGCGCCGATGATTACCTGCCCAAGCCGTTCAGCCTCGGTGAACTCAGTGTGCGTATCGAGGCGATCCTGCGTCGCGTGGCGTACGAGCGGCGTGAGCAACCACCCTTGCAGGAGGGTACGTTGACCTTTGACGAAGATCGTTCCGACGTCTGTCATGACGGCCACTGGGCCTTGCTGACACCTACCGAGTACCGCCTGCTGGAAACCTTTTCCCGGCATGCCGAAGAGGTGCTGAGCAAGGCCTTCCTCTATCAGCACGTGTTGCACCGTGGTTATGCCCAGCATGATCGCAGCCTGGACATGCACGTCAGCAACGTGCGCCGCAAACTGAAGAATATCGCTTACGCCAGCACGCGCCTGGAGTCGGTCTGGGGCAAAGGCTACGTACTCACCGGCCGGGAATCCTGAGATGCCGGGCCGGCATTCGCTGTTCTGGAAGCTGGTCGTCGGGCTGGCGCTGTTCTGCCTGCTGATCGTCAGCCTGCACGTGGATCTGGACAAGCGTGTTTACGACTCGATGTCCACCTTGTCCGAATCCGGCCGGCGCGCGCTCACCGAGTTCGCCCGGGAGGCTGAGGTCGCCTGGAAGGAGCGAGGCACGGCGGGGCTGGATGATTTCCTTCTGCAACTGCGTGAACGCGAGCAGGTCTGGGCCGTGGTGGTCAACGACCATCACCAGTCGCTGTCTTCCCAGCCCCTGACCGCAGCGGAGGGGCTGCGCCTGGATTTCGTGCGCAGCCTCGACTGGAAAGTCGGGCGGCCAGGTGGGCGGCCGACCTTCTATGTGCCATTCAGCGACAGCCACATTCGCCTGGTGATGGAGCTGCCACCGCGGCTGGATCCGCGTTACTACAAGCCGGTTTGGGAGTTTTTCCTGCAGAAGGTGCTGCCGGCTTCACTCGCCTTTTTGCTTGGGGTTCTGCTGTACCGCCTGTTCATCGCACCCCTGGTGATTCTGCGTCGCCAGGCCAACGCCCTGAGCGCAGGAGACCTGAGCGCCCGTGTCGGGCCCCCCGTGGCTGCGCGCAAGGATGAGCTCGGCGAACTGGGGCGCGCTTTCGACCATATGGCCGAACGTTTGCAGGGTACCGTTGCCTACCAGCGGCGCCTGCTGCGCGACCTGTCCCACGAACTGCGCACCCCGCTGAGCCGCCTGCGAGTCGCCGCTGACGGGGAAAGCGATCCGCAAGCGTTGTGCCAGCGCCTGGATCGGGAAATCACCATCATGCAGCGCCTGGTGGAAAACTCCCTGGAGCTGGCCTGGCTGGATTCCGAGCGCCCGCAGTTCGCCCGCGAACCGATCCGCCTGGTGCAGCTCTGGGACATGCTGGTCGAGGACGCCTGTTTCGAGACGGGCTGGTCGAGCGACCAGTTGCTGTTCCAGGTGGATGAAAGCTGCCTGGTCGCCGCCAACCTGACCAGCCTCGCCCAGGCCCTGGAGAACCTGCTGCGCAACGCCATCCGCCATTCACCAGCCGACGGCAGCGTACGTTTGCTGGGAGAGCTGGAAGGGGAGAACTGGCACCTTCGCCTGGTCGATGACGGGCCGGGCATCGATGCCCGCTACCTGGAGACCATCTTCGAACCCTTCGCGCGTCTGGACAGTGCTCGCCCCGGCGATGGCGGTTTTGGTCTCGGCTTGAGCATAGCCCGTAGCGCCATCGCCTTGCAGGGCGGCCGTCTGTGGGCGCAAAGCCCGCCCGGGAGCGGTCTGCAAATGCATCTGCTGCTACCGGCCGCCGTGCTGCAGGAACAAAGTGTATAGAATGTAAATGAAATTTACTCTCATTTGAGTATGCATATCATCTTCGTCGGCAGTCTGCCCCCGCCATGCCAACACGACACGATAATGAGAGTGCGCCATGACTTCGAAAAGGTTTTCCATGAACCCGATCAGTGCTGCCCTGCTGGTTCTGGGTAGTGCTTCCCTGCACACCGTTGCACAGGCCGCTACTGACACCGATCCCCTCGAGCTGGACAGCGTCAGGGTGGTCAGTGCTGCCGGCTTCGAGCAGAACATTGCCGATGCGCCGGCCAGTATTTCCGTGGTGTCCCGCGAAGAGCTGGAGAAGCAGTCCTACACCAGCGTGATCGATGCGGTAAAAAACATTCCGGGTGTCTACGTGACCGGTGGTGGTAACTCACAGGACATCAGCATCCGCGGCATGACCAGCGACTACACCCTGGTGCTGGTGGATGGCCGTCCGGTTTCTGCCGGTCGCGCGGTTCAAACCAATGGTACCAGTGCCGGCAAGCAGCAGGTTTCCCTGCCGCCCCTGGCCATGATCGAGCGGATCGAGGTCATTCGCGGCCCCATGTCATCCCTGTATGGTTCCGAGGCCATGGGCGGTGTGATCAATATCATCACGCGCCGAGCCACGGATGAATGGCACGGCACCGTTCGTACCGAATACACCTCATCTCTGAATGACATCAGCAACGACGAAGCGCATACCGAAATCTATGCAGGCGGTGCGCTGATCCCCGGTCTTTTGAGCCTGCAGGTCAACGGCGCCTACACCGGCGTCGACGAAAGCGATTTCGTTGGTGGCAGCGAAAGCTCGGAAAGTAATCCCGAAACCAAACGCAAGAATGCCGGCCTGGAGTTCAGCCTGACCCCGACCGAGAGCGATCGCATCTCGCTGGGTTATCGCGACACGACTCAGGAAACCACGCATACCGCGGGCAAAAGCACGCCAGTGACGGCGACCGCTCCCGCAGGCACGGCATCGACCAGCCGCTTCGACAAGGAAATATGGACGCTGTCGCACGATGGCAACTATGGCGACCTGCTGATCAACAGCTATCTGCAGCGCGATTACTCCGAGCGGGTGCAGGATCTTCCCATGGAAGAAACGATCAACCTGTTCAACACGCAAGGCACCTACTTCTGGGGCTCGCACACCGTTACCTTCGGTGGCCAGTACAAGGAGGAGGAGTTCGTGAACGGACAGAACGTCCTGTTCAACGACAACATCCCAGGCGGGGTGAGGAAGGCGGATCGCTGGATCGCGGCAGTATTCACCGAGGTGGATTGGGCGATTACCGACGATCTGTCGGTGACCACCGGCCTGCGCTACAACGATGACGAGTTCTTCGGGGCGCATCTGTCGCCGCGGATTTACGGCGTTTACCAGTTGATGCCGACCCTCACCCTCAAGGGCGGTGTGTCCACCGGTTACCGGCAGCCGACCCTGAGCCAATCCACGGAGGGCTTCGGTGGGCGTACAGGGGGCGGTGGCTCGCCGAACGTGAGCACCACCGGCCAACCCCTGCCACGCGCCTTGAGCATCGGCAACGCCGATCTCGATCCGGAAACCAGCACCAACTACGAGGTGGGCTTCGTCTACAACGATCCATCTGTCGGCCTGGGAGCCAGCCTGATGGTCTTCCACACCATCTTCAAGGACAAGCTCGCGGAAGATCGTTACTGCACCAGCACTGGTGCCGCGAACAATAACGACGTGGCCAATTACAGCTGTGTCTTTGGCGGCAACACCTTCTACTTCCTCAGCACGACCAAGAACATCGACGAGGCCGTGATGCAGGGGGTCGAGCTGACGCTGGATTACGATTTCACATCGGACCTGCAACTGAGCACCAGCTACACCTTCACCGAATCCGAGCAGAAAACCGGGGAGTTCAAGGGCGAGCCACTGAACAAGCAGCCCCGGCACATGTTCAATGCCAACCTGGACTGGGCGGCGAGCAACCGGCTCAACCTCTGGACCCAGTACAACTACCGCAGCCGTACCTCCGACTACCTGAGCCGCACCAGCATGAGCGATAGTACGCCGGGTTATGGCTTCGTCGACGTGGGGGCGGTGTACAAGCTGACCGAGAGCGTGGATGTCAAGGCCGGCCTGTACAACGTGACCAACAAGGAAGTCACCAACTCCGACTACGACGTGGTTCTGGACGGTCGCCGCCTGAATGTGGGGCTGACGATCGACTTCTGAGTGATGGACGCACTGTGCTGCAAGGAAACCGCGGGCAGGGCCTGCGGTTTCTGCGTATACCTTCGCAATCGTCCTGGGTGGGCATCATGCTTCGTTCCCTGTGTTGCCTCTGTCTGATGGCGCTGCTGTGCGCCGGCCCGGCGTTTGCCCGGCCCGACCTTTCCGAGCCGCTGGAGCCGACCGTGGCCGACCGCGGTTCGGCCTTCTACCGTTTCGAAACCCTGGAGATGGCCTCCCTGGACGGCCAGCGCCAGTACCGTATCTGGATCGCCACGCCGAAACGCGCGGCGCCGGCTAGCGGATATCCGGTGATTTACCTGCTCGACGGCAATGCCGCCCTGGGCGCCCTGGAGGAACAGCAACTGGCGGATCTGGATGAGCGTGGGCCGCCGCTGCTGGTCTTCGTCGGCTATGCCACCGAGCTGCGTTTCGATGTCACCGCCCGTGCCTACGACTACACGCCGCCGCTACCGGGTGGAAAGCCGGTGATCGATGACCTCGCCCGTGAACGCCGGGGCGGCGGGGCGGAGCTGTTCCTCGATCTGTTGCAGCAGAAGATCAAGCCGCAGGTCGAGGCGCGCGCTCCCATCGACCCGCAGCGACAGAGCCTGTGGGGGCATTCCTATGGCGGCTTGCTGGCGCTGCACTGCCTGTTCACCCGACCACAAGCGTTTCAGAACTATATCGTCGCCGATCCGTCGATCTGGTGGCAGGACGGTTTCATCCTCGACGAAGAGAAAGCCTTCAGCGCGCCGGCCGAAGCTGTACGGCTGGTGCTGCTGAGAGGCCTGGGCGAACGTCCGCGCGCCAAGGACGATGCAGCGACCGCCGCCAGGCGCAAGGCCGTCGCCGCCGTGCCGGAAGATGCGGCTGCGCGCATGGCCGAGCGGCTGGCGGCCTATCCCGGCATGCAGGTGAGCTATCGCGAGTTCGCCGATCTCAGTCATGGCCCGATGTTGCCGGTCTCGCTCTTCGAGGCCCTGCGCAGCGCTGCGGGCGCCGTACCGAACGATAACGATAACAAGGATACCGCCGATGGCCGCTAGAAAATCTTCCGCTCCCACGGGGGCATGGCGAGCCGTGGTGCTGCGCATTCTCGCGGCGGTTCTCGGCGGCTATGCCGTGGCCTACGCCTTCAACGCTGCGTTGGCCCGGCTGTTGCCGCTGGCCAAGGTCGATGCGCTGATCGTCGCCAGCCTGCTGTCGTTCGCCATCTATACCCTGGCCATCCTCTGGGCCTTCGGCGCGGCCAGTGCCTGGCGCGCCTGGGCGGGCATGGGCGTGGCGCTGCCGTTGGCGGCTATCGGCTTTTGGCCATGGGCTGGAGCCTGAACGGATGAAAGCGCAGACCCTTACCCAATCGATGGCCTGGCTGCACACCTGGGCCGGGCTGATCTTCGGCTGGCTGCTGTTCGCCATTTTCCTCACCGGAACCCTGGCGGTGTTCGACAAGGAAATCGGCTACTGGATGCAGCCCGAGCGGCGTGCCGCCGGGGTCGATCAGGCGCAGGCGGCGCAAGTCGCGTTGGCCTACCTGGGCGAGACGGCGCCGCAGGCGCGAACCTGGAACATCGGCCTGCCCAGTGAGCGTTCGCCGGGCCTGCAGGTATCCAGTGGCGAGGGGCGACGGGGTGGCGGACAGGTGCTCGACCCGCTTACCGGCGAAACCTTGCAGCCGCGCGAGACGGCGGGGGGCAACTTCTTCTTCCGCTTCCACTTCACCCTCAACATGCCGCGCAACCTGGGGATCTGGGTGGTCGGGCTGGCGGCCATGGCGATGTTGGCGACCCTCGTCAGCGGCATCGTCATCCACAAGAAGTTCTTCAAGGAGTTCTTCACCTTCCGCCCGGCCAAGGGCGCCCGCTCCTGGCTCGATGCGCACAACGCCAGTGCCGTGCTGGTGCTGCCCTTCCACCTGATGATCACCTACACCGGCCTGGCGATCTTCTACCTCGTCTATATGCCGGCCGGGGTACAGGCGCTCTACCAGGACGACCGCCAGGCGCTGTTCGCCGATATGGGCTTCCAGCAGCGTGGCGAGGCCAGGGGCGAAGGGCGTGGCCGGGGCGAGGGCGGCGCCGAGCGTGCTCCGGTGACTGCCGTGCCGATGCTGCCCATCGGGCACTTCATCGCCGCGGGCGAGGCTCATTACGGCAAGGGCGCGCTGGGTTCGCTGAGTATCAGCAATCCTGGCCGAGCCGATGCCCAGGTGGCGGTCAGCCCGGTGCTGGGCAATCGTATCGAGCTGACCAAGGGCGAACGCATGCTGTTCAATGGCGTGACCGGCGAGTTGATACAGGCGCCACCCCCTTCGCGTGCCAGCGTGCTGACCCAGCGGGTCATGGCCGGCCTGCATTTCGCCCAGTTCGGCGGCTACCCGATGCGCTGGCTGTATTTCCTCTGCGGGCTGGCCAGTTGCGCGATGATCGCCACCGGGCTGGTGCTGTTCACCGTCAAGCGCCGGCGTCGGCAGCAGGAACTGAGCCCGGCGACCTACCGGTTGATCGAGGCGCTGAATGTATCCTGTGTGGCGGGTCTGGGCCTGGCTTGCGTGGCCCTGCTGTGGGCCAATCGCCTGGTACCGGCCGAGCTGATCGGTCGTGCCGATTGGGAGGTGCGGGTGTTCTTCGCCGTATGGCTGCTGAGCTTGCCCCATGCATTGTGGCGAGCGCCGCTACAGGCCTGGCGTGAGCAACTGATCGCGGCGGCGCTGTTGTGCGCCGCCCTGCCGCTGCTGGATGCGTTCGGCGCTTCGCCCTGGCTGGATCTGCTGGCCGGCGATGGCATGCGTTTCTGGCTCGACCTCGCGGTGCTCGGCCTGGGCGCGGCCCTGGCCGGTTGCGCCTGGCGCGTGTCGCGTTCGGCTGGCGAGAGCCGGCAGAGGGGGCTGGAAACCCCGCGCGTGGCGCAGGTGAACGGATGATCATGCTCGCCCTGGCGCTGACCCTGAACTATAGCGGCATGGCGCTGCTGTGCCTGGGCCTGGCCCGTCATTACAAACAGATCGGGGCCAAGGCGCCGCCGGCACATTTGCTGCGCGCCTTGCGCATCGGCGGATGGCTGGCGCTGGCGCTCGGTTTCTGCGCCAGCGCGCAGGCCTGGGGCTGGGCGATGGGATCGGTGGCCTGGTGCGGCCTGGCCTCGCTGGGCGGCCTGCTGGTCGCCTTGCTGCTGCCGTACCGACCGCGTCTGGCGCTGAACCTGGCGGGGCTGCCCGTGCCGCTGAGCTTGGCGCTGCTGCTGTAATCGCAGTGTCCGGTAACAAATGACGAGCGTGCAGCCCTGATGGGGAACATGCGAAAATCCGCTTTTGTCGTGACAGGGCCACTCAGCCCGTGGGCGATGGGGCGGAGCTGATTGCGCCGGCTTGTTGGCCGGCATTTGCTCATAGGTAGAGAAGGATATGCTCATGAATTTCACGATTTCCACTTGCACCCGCCGCCTGGCGCGCACGCTGGCCGTTGCCGGTCTGATCAGCCTGGCGCCGTTGGGGCTGGCCGTCGCCGAGTCGCGCACGATCGATACCGCCTTTGGCGAGGTCGAGCTGCAGGGGACGCCGCAGCGGGTGATCACCCTGGGCGAGAATCCGCTGGACGTCGCCCTGTCCCTCGGCGTGCAGCCTCTGGGCAGCGTCGCCACCCGGGGCGGCAATGACGTGTCCGCCTATCTCAAGGACAAGGCCGGGGCCATTCGAGTGGTCGGTACCGCCCGTGAAACCAACCTGGAGTCGGTGTTCGCCCTGCAACCCGATCTGATCCTGGCGTCGCCGGAGCTGGACAAGGATCAGTACCAGAAACTCAGCCTGATGGCGCCGACCATCGTGCCCAAGGGCAATTCGTTCCAGGACTGGCGTGTCAACGTCGAGCTCTATGGCCAGGCCCTGGGCAAGGGCGCCGAGGCCAAGGCCGCGATTGCCGCCATCGACCAGCGCATCGACGCCCTCAAGGGCAAGGTCGAGCCGGGCCAGGTGGCGTCGGTGGTGCGCTGGAATCCCCAGGGCCCGGGCGTGATGTCCAGCCACCTGTTCGTCGGCCAGTTGCTGGCGCAGCTCGGTTTCAAGAGCACGGCGATGGCCGAGGCGTTGACCACGAAACCCCATAGCGATGCCCTGAGCCTGGAGAACCTGTCGCGCATCGATGGCGACTGGCTGTTCCTCGCCACCCTCAACCCCGATGGCGCCAAGGCGCTGGAGCAGGCCCGTCAGCAACCGGCCTTCGCGCGCCTGAAAGCGGTCAGCAGTGGCCATGCCGTCAGCGTCGACGGGCAGATCTGGAGCAGCGGCAGCGGTCCGTTGGCCGCGCAGGTCATCCTCGATGACGTGGAGAAGGCCTTGACCGGTCAATGATTGCAGCGGGGAAGGGCGCGCGCCTGTCGCTGTCGCGGGCATTGGCGCTCTGTGTCGGCCTGCTGCTGGCCCTGTGCCTGGCCAGCCTGCTGATCGGTGCAGGCGAGGTCGGTGTCCTGCGCAGTGCGCAGGCACTGTTTGCGACGGCCGATGGCGAGGCCCGTTTCGTGCTCTTCGAACTGCGCCTGCCACGTACCCTGCTGGGCGTGCTGGCGGGTGTGGCCCTGGGCGCGGCGGGGGTGGTGCTGCAGTCGGCCACGCGCAACCCGCTGGCCGAGCCGGGCCTGCTCGGTGTCAGTGCCGGAGCATCCTTTGCCGTGGTGCTGGCGATCAGCCTCGGCGCCAGTGCGGCGACCCTGAATCTCGGCGTGGCTATCGGCGGCGCCATGGTCGGTTGCCTGCTGGTGTTGCTGGTCACCCAGGTGCGCGGTGTCGGTGACGATCCGGTGCGCCTGGTGCTGGCCGGCGCGGCGTTCTCCGGGATTCTCACCGCCATCAGCACGCTGATCCTGCTGCACGATCAGCGCAGCGCCGACGAAATCCGCTTCTGGATCATCGGTGCGCTGGCCGGCAGACCGCAGGACGTGCTGACCTGGAGTACGCCGGGCCTGCTGCTCGGTCTGGCGATCCTGCTGCCGCTGATCCGGCCGTTGTCGGCCCTGGCCCTGGGCGAGAAAATGGCCACCGGGCTGGGTCATCACCCGGCGCTCACGCGCCTCGGTGCGCTGCTCGGGGTCGCCGTGCTGGTCGGCACGGCAACGGCGGCGGCGGGGCCGATCGCCTTTGTCGGCCTGGTGGTGCCTTTCGTGGCCCGGCGCCTGGTGGGGCCGGACATTCGCCGTACCATCGGCCTGTCGTTGCTGCTCGGGCCGAGCATCATCCTGTTCGCCGACATCCTTTCGCGCCTGCTGGTCAGTCCCTATGAACTGCCGATTGGCGTGGTGACCGCACTGATCGGCGCACCGGTGCTGATCGCCGTGGTGCGCAGCCACAGGCTGCCGACCCTATGAATAGCCCGGTTTCCTCGCTGCCTAAGGCACCGAGCGGTTATTGGCTGCTGGCGTTCGGTTCGTTGCGCGTGTTGTTGAATCGGCGCGG
This sequence comes from Phytopseudomonas daroniae, assembly GCF_004327285.1. Taxonomy (GTDB): domain Bacteria; phylum Pseudomonadota; class Gammaproteobacteria; order Pseudomonadales; family Pseudomonadaceae; genus Aquipseudomonas; species Aquipseudomonas daroniae. The sequence continues at coordinate 90,787 of NZ_QJUI01000014.1, read as the reverse complement.
TGTTTTTGCTGCGCTGGGGCTGTTTGGCGCAATCTTGATCATTGTCGGCATCAGCCTGGCATCCGGTGCTGCCGGCTTGTCCCCGTGGACGGCGCTGGCGGCTGCTTTCGGGCAGGGCGAGCCGATGCATGTGTTTCTGGTGCAGGAGTTGCGCCTACAGCGTCTGATCGCCGGACTGCTGACCGGTGCGGCGTTCGGCATTGGTGGCTGCCTGCTGCAGACCCTGGCGCGTAACCGCCTGGCCACACCGGGAGTGATAGGTATCGACGACGGCGCTACCGCCTTCGCCGTGGCCTCCATCGTCGCGGTACCCACGACCCTGGCGCCTTCCGCGCTGGCGCTGACCGGTGCAACCACCGCGGCCGTGCTGGCTTTCGGCTTGAGTGCCGGTGCCGGTGCCCGCGGCTATCGTTTTATCGTAGTCGGTATCGCCGTTGGCGCGGTGTTCGGCGCGCTGACCAACCTGATGCTGGCGCGCGCCGATATCGATGCCGCCAACGTGGCCTATCCCTGGACGGTCGGCAGCCTCAACGCGCGGCCGGCGCTGGCCATCTGGCTGTTGGGCATCGGCTTGATCCTGTGCCTGCCGCTGGTCAAGTACCTGGCTCAGCGCCTGGAACTGATGCGCTTTTCCGACAGCGTGGCCGTAGGCCTCGGTGTGCGACTCAAGGCCATGCGTCTGCTGACCCTGATCACCACGGTACTGCTTACCGCGCTTGCCGTGGCGGTGGCCGGCCCGGTAGGCCTGGTCGCGCTCGCCGCACCGGAGATGGCCCGTTACCTGAGCGGCCATCGTGGCGTACCCGTGCTGTGTTCGGCCCTCGCTGGCGCGCTGCTGATGACCAGCGCCGACTGGGTCGGGCGTACCTGGCTGGCACCCATCGAAATTCCCGTCGGGGTGATCACTGCCGTGGTCGGCGGGCCCTACTTGCTGTGGATCCTGTTGCGCCAGCCGTCGCGCAGACTGACATGAAAGGCTGCCCGAACCTGGCGGCCGCTGTGGATATGAGCCGATGACCACCTCCAACCTGTTCGCCACCCGGCCCGAGGCCGAGGTCACCCTGCACGCCGAGAACCTGAGCCTGGGTTATCCCCATGCGGCGATTATCGAAGGGTTGTCGCTGCGCATTCCGCCTGGGCAGGTCACTGCTATCGTCGGTCCCAATGGTTGCGGCAAGTCGACCCTGCTGGCCGGGCTGTCGCGCCTGCACAAACCGACCGCAGGTGCGGTGCTGCTCAATGGTCGAGCCATCGGCAGCCTGCCGTCCAAGCAAGTGGCACGGCAACTGGCGCTGCTGCCCCAGGACGCCACCGCGCCCGACGGCCTGACCGTATCCGAACTGATCCGCTTCGGCCGGCAGCCGCATCAGAGCCTGCTGCGCCAGTGGTCGGCAGAAGATCAGGCCATCGTCGAGGAAGCGTTGCGCGTGGCCGATCTGCAGTCACTGGCCGAGCGCCCGCTGGAGTCGATGTCCGGCGGTCAGCGCCAGCGTGCCTGGATCGCCATGGCGGTGGCCCAGCAGACGCCGCTGTTGCTGCTCGACGAGCCGACCTCGGCCCTGGATCTCGGCCACCAGATCGAGGTCTTCGAGCTGATTCGCGATCTGGCCTCGGTCGGCAAGACCGTGATCATGGTGGTGCATGACCTGTCCAGCGCCTGCCGCTACGCCGATTACCTGGTGGCGATGAAGGCGGGGTGTATCGTCGCCGAGGGCGCCCCGGCCGATATCGTCACGCCGGCGCTGGTCGAGGAACTGTATGACGTGCGTTGCACGCTGATGCGTGACCCGGTCAGTGGCACTCCGGTGATTGCCGGTGTCACACGGCGTTAACAGGCCCTAGATCAATCCGTTATCAGCTTAGATCGGCTTGTTCGCAGGCCTAGCTTGCTGACGCTGGAAAGCTGGTAGCAAGGGCTCCGCGACGGCTGATGAGGCGCCTGGGCAGAACGTGAACTCGTGCAGTCGGTAGTAGGGCTCGCGCCGTTTTGCCGGTATCATGGCCGCCCCCTGCAGCCGTCTGGACTCGATCGACGCTATGACCCCGCAATACCCTACGATCGCCGAATGCGTCGGCAACACGCCCCTGGTTCGCTTGCAACGCTTGCCTGGCGCGACCAGCAATACCTTGCTGGTAAAGCTCGAAGGCAACAATCCGGCCGGTTCGGTGAAGGATCGTCCGGCGCTGTCGATGATCGCCCGTGCCGAACTGCGCGGTGATATCGCGCCCGGCGACACGCTGATCGAGGCGACCTCGGGCAACACCGGTATCGCCCTGGCGATGGCTGCGGCGATCAAGGGTTACAAGATGATCCTGATCATGCCGGACAACTCCAGTGCCGAGCGCAAGGCAGCGATGACCGCCTACGGTGCCGAGCTGATCCTGGTGAGCAAGGAGGAGGGCATGGAGGGCGCCCGTGATCTGGCCCTGGCCATGCAGGCCGAGGGGCGTGGCAAAGTACTCGACCAGTTCGCCAACGGCGACAATCCGGTTGCCCACTACACCAGCACCGGCCCGGAAATCTGGCGCCAGACGGACGGGCAGATCACCCATTTCATCAGTTCCATGGGTACCACCGGCACCATCATGGGTGTGTCGCGTTACCTCAAGGAGCAGAATCCCGGCGTGCAGATCATCGGCCTGCAACCGATGGAAGGTTCGGCGATTCCCGGTATTCGTCGCTGGCCGGAAGAATACCTGCCCAAGATCTTCGAAGCCGAGCGCGTCGATCGCATCGTCGACATGGCGCAGGCCGAGGCCGAAGACGTGATGCGGCGTATGGCGCGCGAAGAAGGCATCTTCTGTGGCGTGTCCTCCGGCGGCGCTGTCGCGGCCATGCTGCGCCTGTCCCAGGAGTTGGAAAATGCGGTGCTGGTCGCCATCATCTGTGATCGCGGCGACCGCTATCTGTCCACTGGCGTGTACGACGCCACGGAGAACTGATGGCCCGCAAGAACGGCGGCTTGCGCTTCCAGCCCAGTGGCGGCACGCGTGCGGCTCAGGTGCCGGTGGGCAAGAAGCAGCGCCTGAAGGTCGAGCGCCTGGCCAACGATGGCCGTGGCATCGCCTTCATCGAAGGCCGTACCTGGTTCGTCAGCGGCGCGCTGCCCGGCGAGGAGGTCGAAGCCCGCGTGCTCGGCGCCCGTAGTCAGGTGGTGGAAGCGCGTACCGAACGTGTGTTCCAGGCCAGCCCCGGCAGACGTGACGAGCCATGCGTGCACGCCCGCGTCTGTGGTGGCTGCAGCGTGCAGCACATGCCGCACGGTGAGCAACTCGCTTTGAAACAGCGGATGCTCGCCGACCAACTCGAGCGCCTGGCCGGGTTGCAGCCCGACGCCTGGGCCGAGCCGCTGACCAGCCCCGAGTTCGCCTATCGCCGCCGCGCCCGCATCGCCGTGCGCTGGGATATGCGCAACAAGCGTCTGGAAGTCGGCTTTCGCGCCGCGGCCAGCCAGGACATCGTCGCCATTAGTGATTGCCCTGTGCTGGTCGAGCCGCTGCAGCCGATCCTGCGCGCCTTGCCGGCGCTGCTGAGTGGCCTGCAGGCGCCACGTGCGATTGGCCATGTCGAGCTGTTCCAGGGCACCGCCAGCGCCGTGCTGGTGCGTCACACCGACACCTTGGGCGAAGTGGATCTGGCTCGCTTGCAGGCATTCTGCTCGGTGCATCGCGCTCAGCTGTGGCTGCAGGGCGAGGGTGAACCGCAACCGGTAGGCGCCGCGCAGCAGCTGGGCTACCGCCTGGACACCTGGAACCTGCAGTTGGCCTATCGACCTGGCGACTTCGTGCAGGTGAATGCCGCCGTCAACGAGTCGATGGTGGCCCAGGCCTTGCAGTGGTTGGCGCCGCGTAGCGACGAGCGGGTGCTCGATCTGTTCTGCGGCCTGGGCAACTTCGCGTTGCCACTGGCCCGGCAAGCACGTGAAGTGATCGCCGTGGAAGGTGTGCAAGCCATGGTCGAGCGCGCGGCAGGCAATGCTCGGGACAACGACCTGGCCAATGCGCACTTTTATCAGGCTGACCTGTCCAAGCCGCTGGCTGAGGCAGGCTGGGCCGTGGGTGGTTTCGATGCCATTGTGCTCGATCCGCCGCGCGATGGTGCGCTGCAGGTGGTTCAGCAGATAGCCAGTCTCGGGGCCAATCGTCTGGTCTATGTATCGTGCAATCCGACGACCCTGGCGCGGGACAGTGGCGAATTGTTGCAACAGGGTTATCGATTGAAAAAAGCCGGTATTCTGGACATGTTTCCGCAAACGGCGCATGTCGAAGCGATGGCGCTGTTCGAACGTTAAGATCCTGTTCGGAGTCTGCTGAGCATTGCCACATCGGCCGGCTCGCCAGGTTCCAGGATGTAGATGGATAATAAGTGCAGTGGTGCATAGGGATTGCGCCGATGTGGTCAAACCGACCGGCTCGCAGAAGTCTGGCGACATTCAGCGGGGCACGCCCCGCGGTAGGGAAGGTAAGCAAGATGGTTCAGGTTAGGCTGCACCAGCCCATCAACGATGATGGCAGTATCAATCTCGAGGCCTGGCTGGAGCACGTAACGAGTGTCGACCCCGCACTCGATCACGATGCCCTGCGCGACGCCTGCGAATTCGCCCGAGCGGCCGAACAGCAGGCCAACGCGGCGCAGAATCTGTGGACTGAAGGTGCATCCAGTTTCAGTGCCGGGCTCGAGATCGCCGAGATCCTTGCCGACCTCAAGCTCGATCAGGATTCCCTGGTCGCCGCGGTCATCTACCGCGGCGTACGTGAAGGCAAGATTCCTCTGGCTGACGTCCGTCAGCGTTTCGGCCCGGTCGTAGCCAAGCTGATCGAAGGTGTGCTGCGCATGGCAGCCATCAGCGCCAGTCTGAATCCACGTGGCGAGTCCATGGTGCTTGGCTCCCAGGCCCAGGTCGATAACCTGCGCAAAATGCTGGTCGCCATGGTCGACGATGTGCGTGTCGCGCTGATCAAGCTGGCCGAGCGTACCTGCGCGATCCGCGCGGTGAAGGACACCGACGAGGAGCGTCGCCAGCGTGTCGCCCGCGAAGTCTTCGACATTTACGCGCCTCTGGCCCACCGTCTGGGCATCGGTCATATCAAATGGGAGCTGGAGGATCTGTCCTTCCGCTACCTCGAGCCCGAGCAATACAAGCAGATTGCCAACCTGTTGCACGAGCGCCGGCTGGATCGCGAGCACTACATCAATGAAGTGATGGAGCAACTGCGCGAGGAGCTGGAAGCCACCGGCATCAAGGCCGATATCAGCGGCCGGGCGAAACATATCTATTCGATCTGGCGCAAGATGCAGCGCAAAGGCCTGCAGTTCAGCCAGATCTATGACGTGCGCGCGGTACGTGTGCTGGTGCCGGCGGTGCGCGATTGCTACACCGCGCTGGGTATCGTGCACACGCTGTGGCGGCACATTCCCAAGGAATTCGACGACTACATCGCCAACCCCAAGGAAAACGGCTACCGCTCCCTGCATACAGCCGTATTGGGGCCTGAAGGCAAGGTACTGGAGGTACAGATTCGTACTTCCAACATGCACGAAGAGGCCGAACTCGGCGTCTGCGCCCACTGGCGCTACAAGGGAACCGACGTCAAATCCGGCTCCAGCCATTACGAGGAAAAGATTTCCTGGCTGCGTCAGGTGCTGGAATGGCACGAGGAATTGGGCGATATCGGTGGGCTGGCCGAGCAGCTGCGCGTCGATATCGAACCGGATCGGGTCTATGTATTCACGCCCGACGGTCATGCCATCGACCTGCCCAAGGGGGCCACGCCGCTGGATTTCGCCTACCGCGTGCACACCGAGATCGGCCATAACTGCCGTGGCGCCAAGATCAACGGCCGCATCGTGCCGCTTACCTACAGTCTGCAAACCGGCGAGCAGGTGGAGATCATCACCAGCAAACAGGGCACGCCGAGCCGCGACTGGCTGAACTCCAACCTGGGTTACATCACCACCTCGCGGGCTCGGGCGAAGATCGTTCACTGGTTCAAGCTGCAGGATCGCGACCAGAACGTCGCGGCCGGCAAGGCGATGCTCGAACGGGAACTGGCGCGGGTGGCATTGCCGCCGGTGGATTTCGACAAGCTCGCCGAGAAGGCCAATCTGCGCACCGCCGAGGATATGTTCGCGTCCCTCGGTGCCGGCGACTTGCGCCTGGCGCAACTGGTCAACCTGGCGCAGCAACTGGTCGAGCCCGAGCGCGGAAACGAGCAGCTCGAGCTGATTCCACGCAAGGCGCAAGGTTTCAAACCGGGCAAGCGCGGCGATATCCAGATTCAGGGAGTCGGCAACCTGCTGACGCAGATGGCCGGCTGCTGCCAGCCGCTGCCGGGCGATCCCATCGTCGGTTACATCACCCTGGGGCGTGGTGTCAGCATCCACCGTCAGGACTGCGCGGCGGTGTTGCAATTGGGAGCACGCGAGCCGGAACGGATCATTCAGGTCAGTTGGGGGCCGGTGCCGGTACAGACCTATCCGGTGGACATCATCATTCGCGCCTACGACCGCTCCGGTCTGCTGCGCGACGTGACCCAGATGCTGCTCAACGAGAAGCTCAACGTGCTGGCGGTCAACACCCATTCGAACAAGGAAGACAATACGGCATCGATGTCGCTGACCGTGGAAATTCCGGGGTTGGACGCACTTGGTCGTCTGCTCGGGCGCCTGTCGCAGTTGCCCAACATCATCGAGGCGCGTCGCCACCGGGCGCCTTGAACCGCTAGACAGGCGTGAGGCGCATCCGTGTCTCACGACTGCATCGACGGGAACATTCCATGTACCAACTCAACGATCTGCTAAACCTGATGGCCCGCTTGCGCGACCCGCAGTATGGCTGCCCCTGGGATTTGCAGCAGTCCTACGCGAGCATCGTGCCGCACACCCTCGAAGAAGCCTACGAAGTGGCGGACGCCATCGAGCGTGAGGCATTCGCCGAACTACCCGGTGAGCTCGGCGACCTGCTGTTTCAGGTGATTTACTACAGCCAGTTGGCCAAGGAAGAAGGGCGCTTCGATTTCGCCAATGTGGTCGATGGCATCACCCGCAAGCTGGTACGCCGTCATCCCCATGTATTTCCCGATGGCGATCTGTACGGCCCGCTGGATCAGCCGCGGCTGAGCGAGGTCGAGGTCAAGCAGCGTTGGGAGGCGATCAAGGCCGAGGAGCGGGCTGAGCGTTCAGCGGCGCCGCAGCAATTGTCATTGCTCGACGATGTGCCGAACGTGCTGCCAGCCCTGAGCCGTGCCAAAAAGCTGCAAGGCCGTGCCGCGCGGGTCGGTTTCGACTGGCCGGATGCGCTGCCGGTGTTGGACAAGGTGCGCGAAGAGCTGGATGAAGTGCTCGAAGCGATCAGCGAGAACGATCCGGAAGCCATCGCCGAGGAAATTGGCGACCTGCTGTTCAGTGCCACCAATCTGGCACGGCACCTGAAAGTTGACCCGGAAGCGGCGTTGCGGGCAGCCAATGGCAAATTCGAGCGGCGCTTTCGTTTTATCGAGCAGGCATTGCGCGAAGTGGGGCGCCCCATCGAGAATTGCACACTGGACGAGCTTGACGCCCTGTGGGGCGAGGCCAAGAAACACGAGAAGCAGCGAGGCTGCTGAGCCAGGGCGGCACAGGCGCCCTGGATTGATCACGATGGGCGTGCCCCATCCCATTAAATTGTCTGCGGATAGGTAGGTTATGGCGATTTCATTACGTGACCAGTTGCTCAAGGCCGGATTGGTCAACGAGAAGCAGGTCAAGCAGGCCAGCAAGCAACAGCAGAAGCAGCAGCGTCTGGTAAAAAAAGGTCAGGCCGAAGAGGACAATTCCGGGCAGTTGGCCGCTCAGCAGGCCAAGGCCGAAAAAGCCATCCGCGACCAGGAGCTGAACCGCCAGCAGCAGGAAAAGGCGGAGCAGAAAGCCCGCGCTGCACAGGTCAAGCAATTGATCGAGATTTCCCGGTTGCCCAAGCTGACCACCGAGGACTACTACAACTTCGTCGACGACAAGAAGGTCAAGCGCCTGTCGGTCAATACGCTGATGCGCGACAAGCTCAGCCGTGGCTCCCTGGCCATCGTGCGCCATGGCGGCGGTTATGAAGTGATTCCCCGCGAGGCTGCGCTGAAGATTCAGGAGCGCGATCCCCAGCGCATTCTGCTGCTCAACACGCCAACCGAAGCGGCGGATGAGGATGATCCGTATGCGGCCTATCAGGTGCCTGACGACCTGATGTGGTAAACAGCGCGTTATTCAATAAAAAGCCCGCGATCAGCGGGCTTTTTCTTTCGATTCCGATTATTGCGAGTGGGCTACATCGGTGGCTGTCAGCTCCGCCTGGTAGGCGATGGCTTCTTCCCTGGAGGGGAATATGCCGACCAATTGGTCGTTCTGGTGTACGTCCCAGATCCGCTTGCCCTCGGCCTGGGCCTCATGGGACATATGGTGTTCGTCACGCTCGGTCACTACTACTACGCTCATTCTTATTTCTCCAGTTTTGCCGGATAAATGCGGCGCAAGGTGTTTGAGTTCGTGCTTAGCCTGCTAAGCAACGACGCCTATCACTGTAGTAATTAGTTACAAGTTCCGCAAGAGGGACAATGCGGCCAGTTGCAAGCATGGGCACGAACCCAAGGCACGTGCCGATAAATGCCCGAGATGACGGCTACGAGGCGATAGCATCCGTAGGGTGGATCGGGGCGCGTAGCTGACGCTCTTTTCATCCACCATTGCGAGGTGAAGGTTAAGACGGTATCTACGTCATGAAGCCCACCAAATCGAATGTCCGCTTCCGCCTTCTTGCTGCCCTGATTCTGCGGGCAAGAAAAAGCCGGGCATGCCCGGCTTACTGGTGGCGGAGGCTGGTCAGGCGGTCAATCGCGGCGACCTTCGACTGTTTTGCCATCGACCGTGCCCGACTTGAGCATGATCTGGTATTCCTTGCCGTCCTTCTCTACCTGGTGCAGACGTACCAGAAGGTGATCCCAGTCCTTGGCGAACCAAAGGATGGTCTTGCGGTTGCTCTGAGTCGGATCGCGTACGCGCTCGACCTTGATCGAGTCGATCAGGCCGGCCTTGGTGCGCACCACTTCCTCGCCCAGAACGCGGAAGTCGTAGGTTTCGATTTCGTCACCGTCGACCACCTGATAGCTCATGCTTTTCTCGCCAGCCGCGACGTCGTGCTGCAGGGCGAGCTGGTAGGTCGACTTGTCCTGCATGCCGCGGTTGAGGGGGAAGCGCACGGGATCGCCGCGGTCGCTGCCGATCACCTGTTTCTGCGACCAGTCGAAATCGAATTCGACATCCTTGCTCTTGCCCAGGCCGCTGCGCTCGAACTTGTAGCTTTGCGGCAGGAAGGCATCGCCCTCGACCGTGAAGGTGCTCTGTTCGGTCAGGCCGGCGACCAGCATGGAGGCTTTGAAGACCAACTGCCAGCGTCCATCATCGAGCTTCTGCAGGTTGCGTTCGGCCGAGCCGCTGACCGGTACCTGTTTCCAGTCGGCGGTATAGCTGGCAGAGAAGGGCTTCGGCTCTTCGGCGAGGGCAGGCAGGCTGAACAACGCCAGGGCTAACATTAGGGCGCGGCGCATGGAGTCTCCTTGCTGTTGATGAGGTAGCCGGTAGCCGGCAGTGGATTACCGTCGAGCAGCGGGCCCGAGTCGCCGAGGCGCAAACGGCCTTCGGCAAACCAGCGTATGGCGAGCGGATAGATCTGGTGCTCCTGCACGTGAACCCGCTGCGCCAGACTGGCGGCAGTGTCTTGCGACTGTACCGGGATTACTGCCTGTACGACCAGAGGGCCACCATCGAGTTCCTCCGTCACGAAGTGCACGCTACAGCCATGCTCGGTGTCTCCGCCTTCCAGCGCGCGCTGATGGGTGTGCAGGCCTTTGTGACGGGGCAGCAGTGATGGATGAATGTTCAGCAGGCGTCCGTGGTAGTGGCGCACGAAAGCAGGCGTGAGGATGCGCATGAAGCCAGCCAATACCACCAGCTGCGGCGCGAAGGTGTCGATGGCCCGTATCAGCGCCTGATCGAAGGCCTCGCGCCCGTCGTAATCGGCATGTTCGAGAACGCAGGTGGCGATGCCTGCGTCTCGCGCTCGTTGCAAGCCGTAGGCGTCGCTGCGATTGGCGATCACCGCGGCGACGTGCACCGGGCTTTTGCCATCGCCAGTGCCATCGCCGGTACTGTCGATCAGCGCCTGAAGATTGCTACCGGTGCCGGACAGCAGCACCACAACGTTGCAGGGTTGCGGCATCAGTGGCTTTTCAGGTTGTTCAACACGACGCGCTCGGCGCCTTCGGCGGCTGCGGCGATCTGGCCGATGACCCAGGGTTGCTCGCCAGCGGCACGCAGTGCCTGCAGTGCGACTTCAACCTGTTCCTGGGCCACGCAGATGACCATGCCCACGCCGCAATTCAGCACGCGGTGCATTTCGTGTTCGTCGACATTACCTTTTTCCTGAAGGAAGTCGAATACCAGCGGACGCTGCCAGCTGGCCACGTCGATCACTGCCTGGGCGTTGTCCGGCAGCACGCGTGGGATGTTGTCGAGCAGGCCGCCGCCGGTGATGTGGGCCATGGCCTTGACCGCGCCGGTGTCCTTGATCAGCTTGAGCAGCGGTTTGACGTAGATACGCGTCGGTGCCATCAGCAGGTCGGCCAGCGGCTTGCCATCGAGCTGAGTATTCTCGATGTCGGTAGCGGACACTTCGAGGATCTTGCGGATCAGCGAGTAGCCATTGGAATGCGGACCGGAGGAGGGCAGCGCGATCAGCGCGTCGCCAGTGGCGACCTTGGAGCCGTCGATGATTTCTGCCTTTTCCACGACGCCAACGCAGAAGCCGGCCAGATCGTAGTCTTCGCCTTCATACATGCCGGGCATTTCAGCGGTTTCGCCGCCAACCAGCGAGCAGCCGGCTAGCTCGCAACCGGCGCCAATGCCGGTGACCACGGTGGCCGCGACGTCGACGTTGAGCTTGCCGGTGGCGTAGTAGTCGAGGAAGAACAGCGGCTCGGCACCGCAGACCACCAGGTCGTTCACGCACATGGCCACCAGATCCTGGCCGATGCTGTCGTGCTTGTTCAGGTTCAGTGCCAGGCGCAGCTTGGTGCCCACGCCATCGGTGCCGGATACCAGCACAGGTTGTTTGTAGCCGGCCGGGATCTCGCACAGGGCGCCGAAGCCACCCAGGCCACCCATGACTTCAGGACGGGCGGTGCGCTTGGCTACGCCCTTGATGCGCTCGACCAGGGCTTCACCCGCGTCGATATCTACACCTGCGTCCTTGTAGCTGATGGAGGGTTGCTTGCTCATAGATCCAGGCCTTTGGAAGGGGAAAAGTCGGAATAGCACCGGCCCCTCGGGGCCGTTCTGCGAAGGCGCGCGATTTTATCAGGCTTGCCCGGCAGCGGCCAGCCACAGCGCCGGGTGGAGGCTGATCCGTAGGTTCCGAGACGGCAGGAATGAAACCCATCCCTTGGGTGCAGGTCACAAACGGACAAGGGCGCCAGCGCCTCGCGGCTTGCGCTGAAACGGGAACAGCCCCTAAGGTATAACGCCCCGGCTTCTGCCGCGCGCCGTCTTCTTTCCGTCGAGAGTCCCAATTCATGCGCCCGACCTTCCGCCCGTTGCTTCTCTGCCTGTCGCTACTCAGCCTGCCGACCCTGGCGGCTACGGTCAGTGACCTTTATCAGGTACGGGAACCGGTCGCCAGCCAGCAGCCCGAGGAGCGTGACGCGGCCTTGCAACGCGCGGTGGATACGCTGGTGTTGCGCCTGACCGGCAAGCCGGAAGCGGCCAAGGACGGCGCACTGGTGGAGCTGCGCAAGGATCCTCAGCAGATCATCAGCCAGTACGGTTACGAAGGCGATCATCTGGTGGTCGATTTCGATGCCGTGTCCACTGACCGTTCACTGCGTCAGGCAGGCTTTGCGTTGTGGGGTGTCAATCGCCCGGCCATCCTGGCCTGGTGGCTGAACGATACGGCGGATGGTTCGAACATGGTCGGTGATGGTCAGGCCAGTGCCGAACCCCTGCGTTTGGCCGCGCAGCACCGTGGCTTGCCGTTGCGCTTGCCGCTGGCGGATCTCAGCGAGCAATTGCTGGCGACCGACGAAAACCTGAGCGCGCAGGATCCGGATTCCTTGCGCTCGGCCTCGGAGCGCTACGGCGCCGACGCGCTGTTGGCGGTTCGCGCCAGCGAGAGCGACGGCAAGTGGCAAGCCAACTGGCAGTTGTGGCTGGGCGAGAAGCGCGAGCAGGGCAAGGCCGAAGGTGCCGATCAGGCTGCTCTGGCCGATGCCGTGCTGTTGGCCGTGAGCGAGCGCCTGGCGCCGCGTTTCGTGGTCGCTCCGGGAGCGGCCACGACCCAGACCGTAGAAATCATCGGCGCGGATCTGTCGCGCTATGCCGAGTTGCAGCGTGTGCTCGAACCCTTTGGTGCACAGTTGCAATCGGTGCAGGCCGATCGCTTGATCTACAAGGTCAGCGCCAGCGCCGAGCAGTTGCGTACCCAGCTTGCCCTGGTGCAACTGCGCGAAGTCTCCGCCGCTGAGCTGGCTGCCGAAGCGCCAGCCGTAGCCGAAGAGCCAGTCCCCGTGGATGCCGGTCAGATGCCTGTCGAACCGCAGGTCGAGCCCGAGACGCCTACCATCGTGCCGCGTGACGATGTGCTGCGTTTTCGCTGGTAGACTGCCAGCCACCTGAGTTGAAGCGCTTGTACCGGGCTGGCTGCTGTTTGCCCCGGCCGCCGTCGAGTGCGCCCTGATCCGTCATTTCCCTCTCGAGGATTGAGCATGCCCCTTTCGTCTCGCTGGCTATGGATTGCTGTATTGCTGGTGTTGGGTGGCTTCTTGTATGCGCTGCATCCGATTCTTTCACCGTTTCTTGTCGGCATCCTGATTGCCTATCTCGGCGATCCGCTGGTGGATCGTCTGGAGCGCCTGAAGCTATCGCGCACCTGGGGTGTGATCGTGGTGTTTACCTTGTTCACACTGTTGATCGCCCTGGCGCTGCTGGTACTCATCCCAATGCTGGGCAAGCAGTTGGCACGCCTCTACGAACTGCTCCCGCAGATGCTCGACTGGGCGCAGAATCAGGCGCTGCCGTGGATTCAGGTCAAGTTTGGGCTGAACGAAGGGTTCTGGCGCTTCGACCAGCTGAAAGCAGCGATTTCCGGGCACCTGGGCCAGACCAGCGATATCGCCGGGCTGATTCTTTCCCAGGTAACGGCGTCGAGCCTGGCGCTGATGGCCTGGGTAGCCAACCTGCTGTTGATTCCGGTGGTCAGCTTTTACCTGATGCGCGATTGGGATCTGCTGGTCGCGAAGCTGCGCAGCCTGGTGCCGCGCGACAATGAAGGGTTGACCGTCAAGTTGTTCACTGAATGCCATGAGGTGCTGGGCGCGTTCCTGCGTGGGCAACTGCTGGTGATGTTCGCCCTGGGTGTGATGTACGCGGTCGGCCTGATGTCCATCGGGCTGGAGCTGGGGCTGTTGATTGGTCTGCTGGCTGGCCTGGCGAGTATCGTGCCCTATCTTGGCGTGGTGGTCGGTATCGGCGCAGCGCTGCTGGCCGGTTTGTTCCAGTTCGGTGGCGATCCCTATCCGCTGCTGGCTATCGCCGGCGTGTTCGTGGTCGGTCAGATGCTCGAGGGCATGCTGCTGACGCCGCTGCTGGTCGGTGATCGTATTGGCCTGCATCCGGTGGCGGTGATCTTCGCCATCATGGCGGGTGGTCAGTTGTTCGGCTTCACCGGCATTCTGCTGGCGCTGCCGGTGGCCGCGGTAATCATGGTGCTGCTGCGTCATGTGCACGAGCTATACAAACAGTCGGATGCTTATAGCGGGCAGAAACCCGCTGCCTGAGAGTGCGGGGTGTCTATACCTTGCTGGCAACCCGCGCGGCTTGGATCTGAGCGCGTAAATCCTTGTATTGCCTTGAAAAGTACGGCGATGACAGGGCGCTGCTAAGGGTATAGACTTTGCCACCTTTATCCAGAGCCTCGATCTGGCTCCGACGAGCCTTCCCCCAGCATGAAGCCGATTCAGTTGCCCTTGGGTGTGCGTCTGCGTGACGACGCCACCTTCGCCAATTACTACCCGGGCGCCAATGCCGCTGCTCTGGGGTATGTCGAGCGCCTGTGCGAAGCAGATGCTGGTTGGACGGAGAGCCTGATCTATCTGTGGGGCGGTGAGGGTGTCGGTCGCAGCCACCTGCTGCAGGCCGCCTGCCTGCGCTTCGAGCAGATCGGTGAGCGTGCCGTTTACCTGCCGCTGGCCGAGGTGGTGCAATACGGCCCGGAGATTCTCGACAATCTGGAGCAGTTCGAGCTGATTTGCCTGGACGACCTCGAGGCTGCTGCCGGGCAGCGTATCTGGGAAGAAGCGCTGTTCCATCTGTTCAATCGACTGCGTGATAGCGGTCGCCGCCTGCTGCTGGCGGCCAACGCCTCGCCCCGCGAGTTGCCGATCAAGCTCCCCGACCTGAAGTCACGCCTGACCCTGGCGCTGGTATTCCAACTGCAGTCGCTGTCCGACGAAGACAAGCTGCGCGCGCTGCAATTGCGTGCCTCGCGTCGCGGGCTGCATATGAGTGATGACGTCGGACGTTTTATTCTCACCCGCGGCGAGCGCAGCATGAGCGCCCTGTTCGAACTGCTCGAGCGCCTCGATCAGGCCTCGTTGCAGGCCCAGCGCAAACTGACCATTCCCTTTTTGAAAGAGACGCTGGGCTGGTAGTCGGCGGTTCGGCTCCCGTTCATCCAGCGGCCTGAAGCGGATCGCCGCCTGATCCACCCTACGGGACGAGCATTCCCAGGCGCTCTCGCGTTGTTCGTAGGAGCCACGGGGCGCCTAGCCTTGCGGGCGATCCTTCGGTATTCCAGGGTCGAACCCGCAGCAGCGCCTATTCCTCTGTACTGCCGCTGTTGCTGTCGATGCGCTGGTACAGCGCACACCAGCGGGTGTAGAGCAGGGCACTGGTGAACAGACTCAGGCTGAGCAGGATTTCCAGCCAGCCGAACAACTGCTTGGACGGATCGAATGCCGCCAGCACGCCCTGGATGAAATACAGGTTGACCACGAAGCAGGCCCAGGAATGGGCTCGCGGATGTCCGCCGATAATGCCGGGGGCGAGCAGCAGAAGAGGCAGCATCTGGAAGGCCAGCACCGCCCATAACAGCGAGCTGGGTACCGCTGCATAACCCAGGTTCCAGATCAGCAATAATGCTGCCAGCGCTAGAAAACTTGCCAGGCTCAGGTAGCGGCAAAAGCGCAGACGTGGCAGCAGCCAGTCCAGGCCGGGAAGCGGTTTAGCGGTTCTGCCCACGGTCATTTCCCAGTTTGAGTGCAATAGTCGCCAGGCGTTGGCCGAGGGCGCGGCACAGGGTTGTTTCATGCTCATCCAGGGCGCGCTTGCCGTCTACGCCTGCATGATGGCTGGCGCCGTAGGGCGTGCCGCCGCCGCGGGTTTCTACCAGCGCGGATTCGCTGTAGGGCAGGCCGGCGACCAGCATGCCGTGGTGCAAGAGTGGCAGCAACATCGACAGCAGGGTACTTTCCTGGCCGCCATGCAGGCTGGCGGTGGAGGTGAATACACCGGCGGGTTTGCCGACCAGGCTGCCGGTGAGCCACAGGTTACTGGTGCCGTCGAGGAAATACTTCAGTGGCGCGGCCATGTTGCCGAAGCGTGTTGGGCTGCCAAGGGCCAGGCCAGCGCAGTTCTTCAGATCTTCCAGGCTGACGTAAGGTGCGCCTTCGGCAGGAATCGTATCGCTTACCGCTTCGCACTCGGCCGACACCGCCGGCACGCTGCGCAGGCGCGCTTCCAGGCCCTGCATCTCCACGCCGCGGGCGATATGGCGGGCCATTTCGGCGGTAGCGCCATGTCGGCTGTAATACAGCACGAGGATGTAATCGTTACTCATGACAGTAGATCCAGAACGTTCTCGGGTGGGCGACCGATCACGGCGCGGTCGCCCGCGATCAGGATTGGGCGTTCGATCAGGCGTGGGTGAGCAGCCATCGCGTCGATCAGTTGAGCCTCGCTGAGGTCTGTGTTCGCCAGGTTCAGCTCGCGGTACTCGTCTTCGCCTGTACGCAGCAATTGCCGCGCGGGAATGCCCAGCTTGGCCAGCAGGTCACGCAATTGAGCGGCGGTTGGTGGGGCTTCCAGGTAGCGTACCAAGGTCGGTTGCAAGCCCCGATCTTCGAGCAGTTGCAAGGCACTGCGAGATTTGGAGCAGCGTGGGTTGTGGTAGAGCGTCAGGTCGGTCATGAGGTCGTCGCTTCTGGCGGCAGGTGACGGCTATTCTAACCACGTCGGCGCCTTGCGCTGAACTGGGTGCGGCAATGGATGCGAACCTAAGTGCCGACTCAGCGTCTGTTATGCGTCGGTTCCGTTGCGTTTACAGTGACCCGCGTCGAACCATGGACAGGCCTTCGGCCCCGGATTACGCCTGCGGCTAATCCAGGCTACGTTCTGCTCGAGGCTCTGAGAGGTAGATATGCAGCAACGTTTGCGCGATTGGCTGGAGTTCTGGCGATTTCTCTGGCATCGGTTTTTCGCCAACCGCGGTGCTGACAATGCGGCTGCGCTGACCTACACCACGTTGTTCGCCGTGGTGCCGATGATGACCGTCACCTTTGCCATGCTTTCCGCCGTTCCGGTTTTTCAGGTTACTGGCGAGCAGATCCAGGCATTCATCTTCCACAACTTTGTACCCTCTGCGGGTGAAGCATTGCAGGAGTATTTGCGCGATTTCACCACCCAGGCACGCCAGCTGACCTGGGTCGGCGTCGCGGTTCTGGCGGTTACCGCGTTCTGGATGCTGGTGACCATCGAGCGCACCTTCAATACCATCTGGCGGGTGCGTCAGCCGCGCCGGGGGATCTCCACGTTCCTGCTGTACTGGGCGATTCTCAGCCTTGGCCCGATGCTGCTGGGCGCTGGTTTTGCCGTCAGTACCTACATTGCTTCGTTGTCGCTGCTCAGTGGGCCGGATGCCGTGGTCGGCGCCAAGACGCTGCTGCGTTTCACACCACTGCTGCTCAGTGTGGCTGCCTTCACATTGCTCTATGCGGCGGTTCCCAATGCCCGTGTGCCGCTGCGGCATGCCTTGTTGGGTGGCGTCTTCACGGCAGTGCTGCTGGAGTTGGCCAAGGCGCTGTTCGGTATCTACGTGCGCCTGTTTCCGGGCTACCAGCTGATCTACGGTGCATTCGCCACGGTGCCTCTGTTCCTGCTGTGGATCTTTATGTCGTGGCTGATCGTGCTTATTGGCGCCGAGCTGGTATGTAACCTGGGTGTTTCCCATCGCTGGCGCAAGCAGGCGATGCCAAGAGTGCTGGTGTTGCTGGGCGTTCTGCGGATTTTCCAGACCCGGCAACGTTCCGGTCTGAAGGTGCGTCATCGTGATGTGCAGCGCCAAGGCTGGTTATTGCCGGAACATGAGTGGGAAGAGGTGCTGAGCTTTCTCGAGAGTCAGCGACTGGTGGCCTGCACGGGCGGAGACAGCTGGATGCTCAGTCGCGACCTTGGACATTACTCGTTGCGGCAGTTGTTGGAGCACAGCCCGTGGTCGTTGCCCCGTCTCGATCAGCTACCGACAGAGCTGGAGGAGCCGTGGTATCCCGCCTTGCATCAGGCTTTGCAGCGCTTGCATGAGGAGCAGGCGCTGCTGTTCGGCGATAGCCTGGCGCATTGGTTGGAAGGGGAAGGGAGTGACAAAAAATGACAGATTGCGCGTCAGATGCGCCTGATACTGAGATGAGGCTGTTACTGCAGACCTTTCGGAGCCGTGGTTTTTGTGACGGTCTGTTGGCGCCATCAAAATGGCATGATTCTGGCAAAGTACCTGCTTAGTAGATCTTTCGTATCAGCGCCGAGGAGTGCATGCGATGAACAACGCTTCGGATAACGTCGTCATGCTTCGCCCGCGTGACAGCAGCGCCGCGCTGGAGAACCTGAATCGCATTACCGGGCTTCGCTTCAGCCGCTGGCCAGAATCTCTTGTTTCGCCCGCGCAGAAAGAGGCGCAACCGAACGCCCGGCCAGGCCTCGGTGAGTCAGGCGCACCGGCGCCTTTCGGTCAGGCGTTTGCCTGATTTACTTCCGTTTGAGCGAATGCGGGTTCGACGGCTTGTACGAAGAGTTCTTCCACCTTCACCTCGACTCGGGGCAGTGCCGAGCGTAGGCGTATCTGCATATCCTCGATCCGCTGTGCGACCGGCAGCCGCGCGATGCCGGATAGCAGGATTCTGTCCTGGGCACTGACCTTGGCGTGATCCAGATTCACCGAGCGCAGCTGGCCACCGTCGCGATAGCTGACCTGCAGCGATACCAGGCTGTTGGCCTGGCCGGGCAAGTGGAGCCAGGCGGCGATGTTGAATTCGGCCACACGCCCGTCATAGGTGGTGAGTTGCAGGTGAGCGCTCTCGATAAGGTGAGCGGGTACCTGGCCGATCAGCGTGTCATGAGCGTTGGGCATGGGACTTTCCCTGGCTGCAAAAGGACGTCAGCGGAGAATTATAAAGAGGCCACCTGCTTGCAGACTGTGCGCTATGCCGATGTTTGGCGTGATTCGACTCTCATTTATGGCAGTTCGAGAGGGTGGCGGCTCACCATTGCACTGAGCAGATTGCATGGCGGCAACTGCAACTGATTCTGGCTGACCGCATTGGGCAATTGCAGCCAGAGGTTTTCCTCGTCGGCGAATTGATTGCGCGGTAACCACAGGCCGTGGTGCCAGCCATTTCGTGGTTTTGGTGTGCTCTGCAGGATGCCCAGGTGCGATTGGCTGCTGGGGGTACGCCTGATCCAGGTCGGTTGCGCCAGGCCCTTGAGATAACGTAGGCCGAGATGAAGCCCTTCGGTATTGAGGTGCCGCCAGCAGATCAGTGCCAGGACGTCGCTGTCGGCCATCAATAGCACCAATTGGCCGATGGGCAGCGTGCTTGCGGCTTGTGCCGCGCACAGTAAACGTGCGCCGCCAGGGCCGATATCGAGAATTTTTCCTTCCGTGCATTGGGGGCGCTGTTCCAGCAGTTGAGCGTGAATCGCCGGTACGCCGATGGCCAGTCGGCAATCGCTTTGTTTCAGTGTGCGAGAGTGGCGGCGCTGATTATTCACTAGCCAGTGCTGCTGCACACGCTCGAGCAGCTCACGCGCGGCGACGCTCTGCAGCGGTGCCGGTTCGCTTAGAGCGATCAGCAACGCACCGAGTTCCAGGCGGCGCAGCGTGTCGGAGCCTGCATCCGGGCGCTTTGAATAGGTCAGGCAGGGTTGAGCTCCCTCCAGATCGACCAGTGCCCCTTCGGATTTGTCTTCCACATCCCAGGGCAGTAAGCGTGCGGTGGCTGCCAGTGGTGCCAGGGCGGTGAATAACCGTTCGCTTTCTTCGGGATGCAAGTGAGGTGGATTGCTGAGAGCCAGCAAAAGTATCTGCTGGTAAAGGCCGCGCAGTGTATCGGCAGGCGTTGGCGAAAAGGCCGCTGCCACGGGTTCGTCGAGGCAATCCTGCTGTTCGCCCAGCCAGTACAGCAGATGGCTGTCGCGCCACAGCTCGGGGGCCGGTTCCCGGTACTGCTGGTAGTGGCGCAGCAGCGTTTGCGCGATGAAATGCTGGGCCATGTACAGGCACCAGGCGAGATGAGGGCGCGAGGGCTTGTGTCCCTGGAGTATCTGCAGCAGCAGGCGCTTGAAGCCGATGGCCAGTTCGCAGCACAGCAGGATCAACAGCTGCACTGGCGGTGCACTGTGTCCGCCCGCGTTGTAGTGATGATACTCATCGCTGAAATTTTGCAGCGTGCGCTGCCTTTCGAGTAAGGTCATCGTACTGCGGTTGAGGCGCGAAAGCAGGGCGAGCGCCTCCTGCAATCCAGCTTCTGCGGGCTGCTGGCGAGCCGTGCTGAGTCGCTCGCCGAGTTCGGCCCGGGTTATCGAATTGCTCTGCAGGGCTTCGGGCACGTCGAGCTGCGAGGCATCCAGTGTCATAGCAACCCTACCGGTATGAGGACCGTTTCCATGGTAAAGCGACTCCAGGCAGTCATTCGGATCGTGACGGTGCTCGTCGCCGGGTTGGCGCTGGCGGGGTGCGGGAATGACTTCGGCGTCGACCAGCATGGGCAAAAGGTAGCGGCTGAGCGGCTTGATGGCCAGTGGCTGGTTATCAATTATTGGGCTGAATGGTGCGGCCCATGCCGTTCCGAGATCCCCGAGTTGAATGCGCTGGCTCCGGAGTTGGAGAAACAGTCGATCGGCGTGTTTGGCGTGAACTTCGATGGCTTGCAGGGCGATGACCTCGCCCGTGCTGCGCAGGCGCTGGGCATCGAGTTCACCGTGCTGGCTCAAGATCCCGCCGAGCACTACGGGCTACCGCCCAGCGATGCCCTGCCGGTGACCTATATCGTCGATGATAAAGGCAAAGTGCGCGAACGCCTGCTCGGCGAGCAGAATGCAGAGGGTTTGAAAGCGCGCCTGAGTGCGTTGCGGCGAGAGGGATAACGCTATGGCCAATCTATGCCTGCACGGCTATGTCAGCGGCCGTGTTCAGGGCGTCGGTTTTCGCCAAAGTACGGCAGCCGAGGCAGTGCGACTGGGTCTGTCAGGCTGGGTGCGCAACCTGAGCGATGGCCGGGTGGAGGTATTGTTCGAAGGTGACACCGCCGCGGTGCGGGTCTTGGCGAGCTGGCTGGAAAACGGGCCGCCTCAGGCGAGAGTGACTTCGCTGGCATTGCAGGAGCGGCCCTTGCAGGGAGTGAAGGGTTTCGCCGTGCGGCGTTGAGAGCTTAGTCTTCGCCTGGATCGGCGACCAATCGTCCTGCGTTATCGGTCAGTGATTTGAGAAACACCGCCTGCAATTCCGGATCATGACGGGTCAGCTCGATCAGGCTCTGCTCAAGTTCGCTGGCTTCCTCTTCAAGCCCCAGTTCTGACAGGCGCTTGACGCGATGCACCCACTGCTCGACTTCCGCGCCTTCCAGATCGTCATAAATCAGATCATGGGCTTCGCGCAGTTTACCGCGCAGGGTACGGCTAACCAGCAATGTCGCTTCGGCGCTGGTCGAATCCTGATCGTCGGTAACCCTCAGTAGTAGCGTGCCAATACGGGCTATGTCCTGGTCGACAAAGGGGGCATCAAGCAGATTCAGTCGCAGCACCCCGTGGCGGTCGGTGAGCAGTTCGTGGGTTTGCTCGCCGGCTTTGACCAGCACTGGTCGTTCGGTCCAGGGCAGGCTGGAGTATTCGGTACGGGTTTCCTGGCGCTTTTCTTCGATACTGGCCAGATTCTGTTGCGAGCGGCCATTGGATTCGACGTTCATGAACGGATTGATGCCCGCCACTCCGTAGCTGATCCAGTCCTTGGTCGCTGCATCCGGCAGCCGACCCAGTGTCACCACGTTGAGCACGTTGGCGCCAACACCACCGACGATAGCCACCGTGCCCAGCGGAATCTCGTAGAGCTCGCGCCAGGGCTGGTAAGGCGTGTAGCGATCATAGTGGCGGGTGACTTCGAAAGGCGTCACCTCGAAGACTTTCTGTTCGTGCACGCGTACGCGTCGCTGCGGCAGCTCCAATACCTGAGGCTGCCCCACGTCGATCTGCAGACTGTGGCTCAACAGTTTGCGCTCGATGCGTTCCTCGTGTTCGCTGCGCTGTGGCAAATGATTGGCACAGCCAGTGAGAAGCAGGGCGCCACAGGTTGTGGCGCCGACGAGGCGTAAGGTGCTTCGCTTGAACATGACGACTCTTTGGCGGGTCAGCGGCGGATACGGTTCTGGATGAACGACAGGACATCGGCAACGGCAACTGGTTGAGCCTCGGTTTCCACGCGGCTCTTGTATTCCAGGTTGCCTTCGGCGAGACCGCGGTCGCTGACCACGATACGATGCGGGATGCCGATCAATTCCATGTCCGCGAATTTGATGCCCGGACTGGTCTTTTTGTCACGGTCATCGAGCAGCACTTCAAAGCCCGCAGCGGTCAGTTGCGCATACAGCTTGTCGGTCGCTTCGCGCACGGCCTCGGTCTCGTAGCGCAGGGGCACCAGGGCGATATGGAAGGGCGCCAGGGCATCGTTCCAGATGATGCCGCGCTCATCGGAGTTCTGCTCGATGGCCGCCGCCACCACGCGGGATACGCCGATGCCGTAGCAGCCCATGCTCAGGGTGACCGGCTTGCCGTTTTCACCCAGCACCTGGCAGTTCATCGATTCGCTGTATTTGGTGCCAAGCTGGAAAATATGCCCGACTTCGATGCCACGCTTGATTTCCAGCGTGCCCTGGCCGTCCGGGCTCGGGTCGCCGGCCACTACGTTGCGCAGATCGGCAACGGTCGGTACGGGAAGGTCGCGTTCCCAGTTGACGCCGAAATAGTGCTTGTCGTCGACGTTGGCGCCGATGGCGAAGTCGCTCATCAGTTCTACCGAGCGGTCGATGATGATCGGCAGGGGAAGATTCAGCGGGCCCAGGGAGCCAGCACCTGCGCCTATGGCGGTACGCAGCTCGGCGTCCGAGGCCATCACCAGCGGGCTGGCGACGCCTGGTTGATTGCCGGCCTTGATCTCGTTCAGCTCGTGATCACCGCGGACGATCAGGGCGATCAGCTTGCCTTCTTCTTCGGCGTGCACGATCAGCGTCTTGATGGTGCGCTCGATCGGCAGATCGAAACCATCCACCAGTTGCTGGATGGTTTTCGCGTTCGGTGTGTCGACCAGGCGCAGTTCTTCAGTGGCTGCCGGGCGAGCGGTTTCGCGAGGAATCGCTTCGGCCTTCTCGATGTTGGCCGCGTAGTCGGAGACATTGCTGAACACGATGTCATCTTCGCCGGATTCGGCCAGTACATGGAACTCGTGGGAACCGGCGCCACCGATCGAGCCGTTGTCGGCCACCACCGGGCGGAAATTCAGGCCCAGGCGGGTAAAGATATTGCAGTAAGCCTGGTGCATGCGGTCATAGGTTTCCTGCAGGGAAGCCTGGCTGGCATGGAAGGAGTAGGCGTCCTTCATGATGAACTCGCGGCCACGCATCAAGCCGAAACGCGGGCGGATCTCGTCGCGGAATTTGGTCTGGATCTGGTACATGTTCAGCGGCAGCTGCTTGTAGCTGTTCAGCTCGTTGCGCGCCAGGTCGGTGATGACTTCCTCATGGGTCGGGCCGACGCAGAACTCACGGTCATGGCGATCCTTCACACGCAGCAGTTCCGGGCCGTATTGCACCCAGCGACCGGACTCCTGCCACAATTCCGCAGGCTGAATGGCGGGCATCAGCACTTCCAGAGCGCCAGCGGCATCCATCTCTTCGCGTACCACCTTCTCTACCTTGCGCAACGTGCGCAGGCCCATGGGTAGCCAGGTGTAGAGGCCGGAGGCGACTTTGCGGATCATCCCGGCACGCAGCATCAGCTGGTGGCTGACGACGACAGCGTCGGAAGGCGTTTCTTTGAGGGTCGAGAGCAGGAACTGACTGGTGCGCATGGGGGGCCGTTCTGTCGGTTGCAAAGGATTTTTATGACCCGGCATTGTACGGTGCCTGTCCTGTTGCGTACAGGATGCCGGTGCAGGGCGCAGAAGGCTGATATCGATTTGGGGAGGTAGGTCGAGGGGCGTGGTGCGGATGCATGAGGCATCTGCGCAGATGGGGCAGAGGGCTGTATGCGCGGCCTTTTAAAAAGAAAAACCCGGCATCAAGCCGGGTTTTTCATTTGTCGCCGCGTAGTGCCTGTATTTACAGAACGCTCAGCGGGTATTCGACGATCAGACGAACTTCGTCCAGCTTGCCACCTTCATAGCCGGCATCAGCACGGTAGGTTGCTTGGCGAACGCGGAACGACAGATCCTTGGCCGCGCCGTCCTGTACGACGTATTTGGCTTCGATGTTGCGTTCCCAGCGGCTCAGGTCGCTGCCAGGGCCTACATCGATGTCACTACCGGTGATGTAGCGAGCCATGAAGCTCAGGCCTGGTACGCCGAAAGTCGCCAGATCCAGGTCGTAGCGGGCCTGCCAGGACTTCTCGTCTTTACCGTTGAAGTCACGCATCTGCACGGAGTTGGCCAGGAAGACGGTGCCGCCACCATCAACGCCGTAAGCATAGCCTGCATCACCGCTGGAACGCTGGTGGGCAACGGTGAAGGTGTGGGCGCTGAGGCTATAGGCTGCTGCCAAACTCCAGATCTTGTTGTCGACTTCGCCATAGCGCTCTTCGCCGTCACCGCTGGTTTTATAGGCGTTGAAGTCGAAGTTCAGCGCTTGCTCGTCGCTCAGCGGCAGGTTGTAGTTCAAGTTGACATAGGTCTTCTTGAAGAAGTCTTCGACGTCGGAGTGGTGGATCGCGCCGCTGAAGTTGTCAGTGAAGCTGTAGCTTGCACCCACGATGTTGGCGGAGGTCAGGCCTTGCTCGCCCTTGCCGTTGATGCCATCACGGCCGCTGCCTACTTGGCTGCTCATTGCGGTGAATCGACCAGCGGTCAGCTCGAGACCTTCGATTTCATTGCTGGTGAGCAGAGTACCAGTGGCGACTTCCGGCAGAATGCGGCTGTCGTCGGTGGCGAATACCGGGCTCGAAGTGAACTGGCTGCCGTATTTCAGAACGGTATCGGACAGACGCAGTTTGATAGCGCCACCGACTTCGCTCTGGGTGTCTTCACCGCGGCCGTCGCTGGTGGTGCCGAACTGGCCGGTGCTGTGGCGGCCACGGCCGCTGTCGATTTTGATGCTGCTCAGGCTGTGAGCGTCGAAACCGAAACCAACGGTACCTTGAGTGAAGCCGGATTCGTACAGCAGGCGAATACCGAGGCCGGTTTCTTCGGTGTAGCTCTGGGAGCCAGGTGCGGCATTACGGAAATCACGGTTGAAGTACAACGCGCGATTGAAAATATTGAAGCTGCTGTCTTCGATAAAGCCGTTGGACTCGGACTGGCTGGACGCCACTGCCATTTGAGAAGTACCCGCGGCTACTGCCAGGGCGATTACGCTCCACTTCATCACTCGCATCGTGATTTGCTCCTTTGGTTTAGAAGAATACTTCCACTGCTCAATTGGTTGTTATGGAGAGCAGCTCTATTTCTTTTTGTGTCGGCGGTAATTTATAGCACGGCGCCTTTATTGGCGATAGTTTCGATCTATCCATTGGTCGTGTCCGCCGTCTGGTCGTAAACAGAATCGGACATGTCGCAATTTCGTAGATTTCCACTCGTGCAGTACCTGCCAACCGTTCTTTCGGCTCTTGATCGGGCGTGGTTACGTTACCACTTTTGCCCTGAAGAGGAGCGTTACAGGCTCTAAAGCAAGACTCGTGCTCAAAATGCCAAAGTCGTGAAATAAGTGAGGCTCTAGGTGCGTTAAGCCCGTTTCGTTAGCTAAAAATACATATTCCCGACCTAAATTTTTCATTTTCAGTCTTGTGGTTAGGGTGCTTATTAATAGGGGGGAATCTTTTTGGTGGGTTTTCTGATAATGAGTTTTAATTGAGTGCGTCGATAATCCTCTAATGTTTACTTTGCGAAACAAAATGGTGCGCGAAAAATTGCGCTCGTAGCGTTTGTGCTGCTTCTTGGTGCGCTGTCGGCGGGGTTAATTTTTCAGGACGTGCCCGGTATGCTGCCTGCCTACATTCGGTCGCCTCTTTCCTCTGGCGGTCACATTAAGTCGAGTGGTGAATTGAATGTTCGTTCTGGATACCCGTCTGCAGCAGGACACCTTTGTATTGGGGGAGTTTCCCTTGAGCCGTCTACTGCTCAGCAACGATGCCCGCTATCCGTGGTTCATCCTGGTGCCACGTAGAGAGGATGTCAGTGAGGTGTTTCAGCTCGATGCGGAGGATCAGCGTGCGTTGTGGGCGGAAACGGCTCTGTTGGCCGAAGTGCTGAAAGAGGCGTTCAATGCGGACAAGATCAATATCGCCACCCTGGGCAACGTGGTGAGCCAGCTGCATATGCATGTGATCGTGCGTTACCGCGACGATGCTGCCTGGCCAGCTCCCGTGTGGGGGCGTCACCCGGCCAAACCCTATGAGCCGGAGCAAGTGTCCGCCCTGCGGGACAGGCTGCGTTCGGTGATACCGGAACCGTTTCGTTTCGGGGATCTATAAATGAAGGTGCTCGAAGATCGCATCGTCGAGCTGGAGAGCCGCCAGGCCTTTCAGGACGACACCATCCAGTCACTCAACGATGCCCTCGTGGAGCAGCAGAAGCTCATCGAGCGCCTGCAGCGACAATTGCTGTCGCTGGCCAAGCGGCAGGAGGAGGCGAGCGCCTTTGGTATCGCTCAGGATGATGCGCCGCCACCTCATTATTGAGTGCCTGGCCCCGGAACAAAAAATTGCCGGGAGCCGTTTTTGACGTCGCTCCGCGACGGCCCGCAGGATTGCCGCCAGGGATGGCAGGCAACAAAAAAGCCCGCATCGATGCGGGCTTTTTCGTTATGCAGTGTTCAGCGCCGGGCTGGCAGCGCTGCGATCACGTCTTCGGCCTGCAGGCCCTTGTCGCGTTGCATCACGGAAAATTCCACGCGCTGGCCTTCTACCAGAACGCGATGGCCTTCGCCGCGGATGGCGCGGAAGTGCACGAAGATATCCTCGCCCACATCGCGGGAGATAAAGCCAAAGCCTTTGGAGGTATTGAACCACTTGACCGTACCGGTCTCGCGATCACCCAGCTCCTGCGGCACGGACGTCTTCTGTCGGTCGAAGCGCAGGTTGGTCGCCAGATGCAGGGCAACTGCAATGGCGATGATCAGCAGGCTGAACAGCAGAGCTGGTTGCTCGGCGATCAGGGGCAGTGGCGCGAGCAGAATCAGCGCTTGCAGCAGCGTACCGAGAATCAGCAGGGCGCATACCAGGTTTTGCAGTTGTTGACGCAGGTTGTTGTGCCAGAGCGGGAACTGGGTGGCCAGTAGCAGGTTGAGAACGCCGAAGAGAGCCAGGCACAGGGCGTCCGGATGTTGCAGGAACGGCTGGGCGTGATCGCTCAGGCTGGGGATGGTAGATAACAGCAGGGCAGACAGCCCCACCAGTAGGTGGACGATTTTCAACATATTTAACGCACTCACTTGATAAAGGATCACCAGGAAGAGCTGGCTCCACGCGATTTGCCGTGACGTAAGGGCGATGGAATATACGAGAGGGCCAGCCTATGCGTCTTTCCGAAGGCTCGGGAGGACGGCACGGGGCGTATTTAACAGCAAAGGAGGGGGCTTCTCAAATCAGCGGTGCTGTTGCAGTGGGGAGATAAGAATACAGATGAGGGAACGATGGCCGCCGAAGGGGCGGCCATCGCGAAAGGCCTGATCAGGAAGCCAGCAGGCTACGCAGCATCCACGCGGTTTTTTCGTGAACCTGCATGCGCTGAGTCAGCAGGTCGGCGGTGGGCTCGTCACTGACCTTATCCAGCAGCGGGAAGATGCCGCGGGCTGTGCGTACCACTGCTTCCTGGCCCTGTACCAGCAGCTTGATCATTTCGTCGGCGGTCGGCACACCTTCCTCTTCCTTGATCGAGGACAGGCGTGCGTACGCTGCATAGGTGCCGGGAGCCGGAAAGCCCAGGGCGCGGATACGCTCGGCAATGGCGTCGACGGCCAGCGCCAGTTCGGTGTACTGACCTTCGAACATCAGGTGCAGGGTGTTGAACATCGGCCCGGTAACGTTCCAGTGAAAGTTATGGGTTTTCAGGTACAGGGTGTAGGTGTCGGCCAGCAGGCGCGACAGGCCTTCGGCGATGGAGGCGCGATCCTGTTCAGCGATTCCGATGTTGATTTCCATGGATTTTTCTCCTGTCGGTGGGGATAGGCTGTGTAGCCCTGCGAATGGGCAGAGACTATCACGGTGGGTAAAGGACGCTATGTGCTTTGTATCAATGGCGCCGATCACGGAAAACTATGCGTGGCGCCGCCGGTAACTTGCTCGGCTGCGCAGTGCTGCTTAACCATATATAATCGCTCGCTTTGCTGCAGCGACAGACCGCCTGGCTTGTCCGTGCGAATCCCTGCAGTGCGTTTGCTGGCTCGGACGAAAGGCGCCGGCTCGCGGTTCAATGAATTTCAGACTCAAGAGAAGCGATTACCACCATGATGCGCAGCCACTATTGCGGCCAGTTGAACGAAAGCCTGGACGGCCAGGAAATCACCCTCTGCGGATGGGTTCACCGTCGTCGTGACCACGGTGGCGTGATCTTCCTCGACATCCGTGACCGTGAAGGCCTGGCTCAGGTGGTATTCGACCCGGATCGTGCTGACACCTTCGCCAAGGCCGACCGCGTGCGCAGCGAATACGTGGTCAAGATCACCGGCAAGGTGCGTCTGCGTCCGGCTGGTGCGGTCAATCCGAACATGGCGTCGGGCGCCATCGAAGTGCTCGGCTATGAGCTGGAAGTGCTGAACGAAGCCGAAACGCCGCCGTTCCCGCTCAACGAATACTCCGATGTCGGTGAAGAAACCCGCCTGCGCTATCGCTTCATCGACCTGCGTCGCCCGGAAATGGCCGAGAAGCTCAAGCTGCGCTCGCGTATCACCAGCAGCATTCGCCGCTACCTGGACGACAACGGTTTCCTCGACGTGGAAACGCCGATCCTGACCCGCGCCACCCCGGAAGGCGCTCGCGATTATCTGGTGCCGAGCCGTACCCACGCTGGCAGCTTCTTCGCCCTGCCGCAGTCGCCACAGCTGTTCAAGCAACTGTTGATGGTCGCCGGCTTCGATCGCTACTACCAGATCGCCAAGTGCTTCCGCGATGAAGACCTGCGGGCTGACCGCCAGCCGGAATTCACCCAGATCGATATCGAGACCAGCTTCCTCGATGAAAGCGACATCATGGACATCACCGAGACCATGATCCGCAACCTGTTCAAGGAAGTGCTGGACGTCGAATTTGGCGAGCTGCCGCACATGACTCTGGCCGAAGCCATGCGTCGTTTCGGTTCGGACAAGCCGGATCTGCGTATCCCGATGGAGCTGGTCGACGTTGCCGATCAACTCAAGGATGTCGATTTCAAGGTGTTCGCAGGCCCGGCCAACGACCCGAAAGGCCGTGTTGCAGCGCTGCGCGTTCCAGGCGGGGCGAGCATGCCGCGCAAGCAGATCGACGACTACACCAAGTTCGTTGGCAACTACGGTGCCAGGGGCCTGGCCTATATCAAGGTCAACGAGCGCGCCAAGGGCGTCGAGGGTCTGCAGTCGCCGATCGTCAAGAACATCGCCGAGCCGAATCTCAACGTGATCCTCGATCGCGTTGGCGCTGTCGACGGCGACATCGTGTTCTTCGGTGCCGACAAGGCCAAGGTGGTCTGCGATGCCCTGGGCGCGTTGCGCATCAAGCTTGGTCATGATCTCAACCTGCTGACCGCCGAGTGGGCGCCGCTGTGGGTCGTCGACTTCCCGATGTTCGAAGAGAACGACGATGGCAGCCTGACCGCCATGCACCACCCGTTCACTTCGCCGAAGTGCTCGGCCGAAGAGCTGGAGGCCAATCCGGCCGCCGCACTGTCGCGTGCCTACGACCTGGTGCTCAACGGCACCGAGCTGGGTGGCGGTTCGATCCGTATCCATGACAAGGCCATGCAGCAGACCGTGTTCCGCGTACTGGGCATCAGTGAAGACGAACAGCAGGAGAAGTTCGGCTTCCTGCTCGACGCCCTGAAGTACGGTGCGCCGCCCCATGGTGGTCTGGCCTTCGGCCTCGACCGTCTGGTTATGCTGATGACCGGTGCCAGCTCGATTCGCGAAGTCATCGCCTTCCCGAAAACCCAGAGCGCTGCCTGCGTCATGACTCAGGCACCGGGTGTGGTGGATGGCAAGTCGCTTCGCGAACTGCACATTCGCCTTCGCGAGCAACCCAAGGCGGAGTAAGCGCCAAGCGGTATACCGGGCCCAGGGAAACCTGGGCTCGTTCATTGTGAAATCTGAAAAATCTGGAGTGGAATATGGCCGGTCATTCCAAATGGGCCAACATCAAGCACCGCAAGGGGCGCCAGGACGCCAAGCGCGGCAAGATTTTCACCAAGCTCATCCGTGAGCTGACCGTCGCTGCCAAGCACGGCGGGCCGATCCCTGCGGACAATCCGCGTCTGCGCCTGGCCGTCGACAAGGCGCTGACCAACAACATGTCGCGCGACGTGATCGACCGTGCCATCGCGCGAGGTGCCGGTAACAACGAAGCCGACAACGTCGTCGAGTTCAGCTACGAAGGCTACGCACCGAGCGGCGTGGCGATCATCGTCGAAGTGATGACCGACAACCGCAACCGTACCGCTGCCGAAGTGCGTCATGCATTTACCAAATGCGGTGGCAACCTGGGTACCGATGGTTCGGTGGCTTACATGTTCGATCGCAAGGGGCAGATCAGCTTCGCGCCGGGTATCGACGAAGATGTCCTGATGGAAGCAGCGCTGGAGGCCGGCGCCGACGACGTGGAAATGGGCGAGGATGGTGCTGCATTGGTATCGACCAGCTTCACCGAGTTCCATGCGGTGAACGAGGCGTTGAATGCGGCTGGTTTCAGAGGGGAGGAGGCGGATATCGCCATGATCCCGTCGATCAGCGCGCCGATCACTGATCTGGAGACTGCGCAGAAGGTGTTCAAGCTGATCGATATGCTCGAAGACCTGGACGACGTGCAGAATGTCTACCACAACGCCGAAGTTTCCGACGAGATCATGGAACAGCTCGGCTGATCCTGCGGTTCGTTGAAAGCCGGAACTCGCTGTTGGCGCTTCCGGCTCTACACCAAAGCTCTGCAGACTTACCAAGGTCGTGTAGGTGCTGGCTCGCCAACGGAGCGATCTCGATCGCGACGCCCGCCTGAATTTCGTCCCCGCCATCGCCGGCAAGGCTAGGCGCCCCCGCAGCTCCTACATGGTTCGTGCTGCCGAACGATGCCTTTCAGGAACACGAAAGTCGTGTAGGAGCTGGCTTGCCAGCGAAGCGATCACAGTCGCGACACCCGCGTGAATTTTGCCACCGCAATCGTTGGCAAGCCGGCTCCCTGCGGGCGGTTCATGGGCAGCGAAGCCTTGAGCCCGTAGCGTGAGAGCGGATCACCGGCACCTTCCTCGATGATCGATCATCTTGCGCCAGTTCGGCCGTTCACGGCAAAAACGTGCTTTCAGGCATTTATGTCCGACAGGCCGTGGATCCTTTGGATGACGGCGGCCCATGGACGACCCTATACTCGCTGCCTGGATAAATAGACAGTGTGGCAATCAATGCCACGGGTGGATGAAAGGCATGACCCTGATTCTGGGAATCGACCCTGGTTCGCGTATCACCGGTTACGGTGTGGTGCGTGATACCGGCCGCAGCTGCGAGTATGTCGCCTCCGGGTGCATCCGCACCGGCACTGGCAGCATGCCGGAGCGATTGCAGGTGGTCTTTCGTGGCGTCAGTGAAGTCATCAGCACTTATGGGCCGGTGACCATGGGTATCGAGCAGGTGTTTATGGCGCGCAATCCGGACTCCGCGCTCAAGCTTGGCCAGGCCCGCGGTGTGGCCATCGTCGCAGGCATCGAGGCAGGGCTGGATATCTCCGAATACACCGCTACCCAGGTCAAGCAGGCCATCGCCGGAAGCGGTGGTGCCGGCAAGGAACAAGTACAGATGATGGTCATGCACCTTCTCAAGCTGGTGCAGAAGCCGCAGATCGATGCGTCCGATGCTCTGGCCATCGCCTTGTGTCATGCCCATCACCGGCAGAGCCTGATTCCTCACGGGCTGGTGGGTGCCAAGCGGCGTGGCGGGCGTCTGCGTTTGTAATGGTGGCGGTTGTGGATGGATTTTTGATGATTCGACTCTATAGAAGGACGGCGCGATGATCGGGCGTTTACGCGGCACCCTGGCGGAAAAGCAGCCGCCGCATTTGATTCTG
Source organism: Phytopseudomonas daroniae (assembly GCF_004327285.1). GTDB lineage: Bacteria > Pseudomonadota > Gammaproteobacteria > Pseudomonadales > Pseudomonadaceae > Aquipseudomonas > Aquipseudomonas daroniae. The sequence goes on along the minus strand of NZ_QJUI01000014.1, from coordinate 58,950 downwards.
GATGTGAATGGTCTGGGCTATGAGCTGGAAGTCCCCATGACCACGTTGTACCGTTTGCCCCCGGTGGGTGAGCCGCTGACGCTGCACACCCACCTGGTGGTGCGTGAGGATGCGCATCTGCTTTATGGCTTTTTCGAGAAACGCGAGCGCGAGCTGTTCCGTGAGCTGATCCGCCTCAATGGCGTCGGCCCGAAGCTGGCGCTGGCGTTGATGTCGGGGCTCGAGGTCGATGAACTGGTGCGTTGCGTACAGGCTCAGGACACGGCTGCGCTGGTGAAGATTCCCGGCGTCGGCAAGAAAACCGCCGAGCGCCTGCTGGTCGAGCTCAAGGATCGCTTCAAGGCCTGGGAGACCGTGCCCGGCATGGCCAATCTGGTGGTTGAACCTCGTGCCGGTAGCGCAGTCACAAGCGCGGAGAATGATGCGGTCAGTGCGCTTATCTCCCTGGGCTACAAACCGCAGGAAGCCAGTCGCGCCGTTTCGGCGGTCAAAGAAGATGGGTTGAGTAGTGAAGACATGATTCGTCGTGCGTTGAAGGGAATGCTGTAGATGCTCGAAGCAGACAGGCTGGTTACGGCAGGCAGCCGCGACCGCGATGAGCAGGTCGACCGCGCCATTCGCCCGCTGACGCTGGCCGAGTACATTGGGCAGCCCGTCGTTCGCGAGCAGATGGAGCTGTTTATCCAGGCGGCCCGAGGTCGCAAGGAATCACTCGATCACACGTTGATCTTCGGCCCGCCGGGTTTGGGCAAGACCACCCTGGCGAACATCATCGCCCAGGAAATGAATGTTTCCATCAAAAGCACCTCTGGCCCGGTGCTCGAGCGCCCCGGCGATCTGGCGGCGCTGTTGACCAATCTTGAGCCGGGCGATGTGCTGTTCATCGACGAGATTCACCGCTTGTCGCCTATTGTCGAGGAAGTGCTGTACCCGGCGATGGAAGACTTTCAGCTCGACATCATGATCGGTGAGGGGCCTGCCGCACGCTCGATCAAGCTGGATCTGCCGCCATTCACCCTGGTTGGCGCCACCACTCGGGCCGGCATGCTGACCAATCCGTTGCGTGACCGGTTCGGTATCGTGCAGCGTCTCGAGTTCTACGGTACCGAGGATCTGGCGACCATCATCACCCGGGCGGCGGGAATTCTCGGTTTGCCCATCGAGGCAAAGGGGGCGTTCGAGATTGCCCGCCGCGCTCGGGGGACGCCGCGTATTGCCAATCGGTTGCTACGCCGCGTGCGAGACTTCGCCGAAGTCCGCGGGCAGGGCGACATCACCCGGCAGATCGCCGACCTGGCATTGAACCTGTTGGATGTGGATGAGCGGGGGTTCGATCATCAGGATCGACGTTTGCTGCTGACCATGATCGAGAAGTTCGATGGCGGTCCGGTCGGTGTCGATAGCCTGGCGGCAGCGATTAGCGAGGAGCGGCATACCATCGAGGACGTGCTGGAGCCGTATCTGATCCAGCAGGGTTACATCATGCGCACGCCGAGAGGGCGAGTCGTGACCCGACATGCTTACTTGCACTTTGGCTTGAACACGCCGAAGCGCATGGATGAACGGCCAACCCTCGACTTGTTCATTGATGGAGAAGGGCAATGAAAAAAATACTTGTCGGGCCGATTGGCAAGACTCGGGGCTGGCACTAGAGTATGCGCGCGCAATACGCCGGTCAGCCGTTCGCCCATCGCTGTCGTGTTTACTACGAAGACACTGATGCCGGTGGAATCGTCTATTACGTCAACTACCTCAAATTCATGGAGCGGGCTCGCACCGAGCGGCTGCGCGAACTGGGTTTCGCCCAGTCGACGCTGGCAGGTGAGGGCCTGTTGTTCGTCGTGCACTCCAGCGAGGCGCGTTATCACGCACCGGCGCGGCTGGACGACGAATTGCTGGTCAGTGCTGAAGTAACTGAATTGAACCGTGCCAGCCTGCGCTTTCGTCAACAGGTGAGGCGGGTGACGGATAACGTGCTGCTCTGTGAGGGGCAGTTCCTGGTGGCCTGTGTGCGCGCCGATAATTTCAAACCCCGGGCCATGCCTCTGTCTCTGCGAACTGCGTTCGCCGGAGAGGATGGTGCCGGTACATCTACTGCAGGAGAGTAAGCGTGGAAGCCAACGCCGTTGACCACATGTCGATGTGGAGTCTGATCAGCAACGCCAGTCTGGTGGTGCAGTTGGTGATGTTGACCCTGGTGGCCGCATCGGTCACTTCGTGGGTCATCATCTTCCAGCGCAGCAGCATGCTGCGCGGTGCCAAGCGTGCGCTGGACAACTTCGAGGAGCGCTTTTGGTCCGGTATCGATCTGTCCAAACTGTATCGTCAGGCGGGTAGCAATCCGGATCCCGATTCGGGGCTGGAGCAAATTTTCCGTGCCGGCTTCAAGGAGTTTTCCCGCCTTCGCCAGCAGCCTGGCATGGATCCGGACGCGGTCATGGATGGTGTCGCTCGCTCCATGCGCGTGGCCATTTCCCGTGAAGAAGAGAAGCTCGAACAGAGCCTGCCGTTTCTCGCTACCGTCGGTTCCACCAGCCCCTATATCGGCCTGTTCGGTACCGTCTGGGGGATCATGAACTCTTTCCGCGGCCTGGCTCAAGTGCAGCAGGCCACCCTGGCGACCGTCGCGCCCGGCATCGCCGAGGCACTGATCGCTACTGCTATCGGCCTGTTCGCTGCGATTCCAGCCGTTATCGCCTACAACCGCTTCGCTGCCCGCGGTGAAATGCTGATCTCGCGTTACTACACCTTCGCCGACGAGTTCCAGGCGATCCTGCACCGTAAAGTGCACAGTAGTGAAGACTAAGCCTTAGGCATTCATAGATAGGTTTTCAGAGCCATGGCCAGAATTCGCAACAGACGCAAGCCCGTCTCCGAGATGAACGTAGTGCCTTACATCGATGTGATGTTGGTGCTGCTGGTCATCTTCATGGTTACGGCGCCGATGCTCAATCAGGGAGTCAAGGTCGACCTGCCTCAGGTCAGCAGCGAAGTGCTGCCTCAGGACAACGATTCTCAGGTATTGACCATTTCCATCAAGTCCGACAAGTCCTACTACTGGAACATGGGCTCGGAAGTGGATACCGATACCGTGCAGGATCGCGCCCTGACCCTGGACGAGATGACTCGCGCGGTTACCGCGATCATCAATCAGACCCGCAGCCAGGGTAAGCAGGTGCAGGTGTTCGTGCGTGGCGACAAGGCGGTCGATTACGGCACCGTGATGTCCGCTATGGGTGGCTTGCAACAGGCTGGCGTGGGTAACGTCGGCCTGATTACCGAGGCACCCTGATGCGGCAGCGTGAACGCTCACCTTCGGAAAGCCTGTTCTGGCCGGTGGTCTGGGCTGTAGGGCTGCATGCGCTGATGTTCGGCATGCTGTTCGTCAGTTTTGCCTTCGCGCCCGATCTGCCACCGGCAAAACCGATCGTGCAGGCTACCCTGTACCAATTGAAATCGCAGAGCCAGGCTACGACCCAGACCAACCAGAAGATCGCAGGCGAAGCCAAGAAAACCGCTGCGCCGCAGTTCGAGACCGAACAGCTCGAACAGAAAAAGGCCGAGCAGGAAAAGCAGGCTCAGGCGGAGGCACAGCAGCAGGCCGCTAAAGCAGCGGAACAAAAGAAAGTCGAAGAAGCTCGAAAGGCCGATGCAGCGAAAAAGGCAGAGGCCGATGCTGCGGCGAAAGCCGCCGAGCAGAAGAAGCTGGCTGACGCCGCCAAGGTAAAGGCGGCGGAAGAGGCCGACAAGAAAAAGGCCGCTGACGAAGCTGCGAAGAAGAAAGCCGCCGAGGATGCCAAGAAAAAGGCAGCCGAAGAGGCGAAGAAGAAAGCGGCAGCTGATGCAGCGAAGAAAAAGGCTGCTGAAGATGCCAAGAAAAAAGCCAATGCCCAGGCAGCCGAGCGCAAGGCGGTCGAGGACAAGAAAGCAGCGGCTCTGGCCGAGCTGCTGTCCGATGACACCGAGCGGCAACAGGCGCTGGCCGAGACACAGGGCGATCAGGTGGCGGGCAACCTCGATGATCTGATCGTCAAGCTGGTAAGCGAGCAGTGGCGGCGTCCGCCTTCGGCGCGCAATGGCATGAGTGTGGAAGTGCTGATCGAGATGTTGCCCGACGGCACCATCACCAATGCCAGCATCAGCCGCTCCAGCGGCGACTCACCGTTCGACAGTTCAGCAGTACAGGCAGTGCGCAACGTGGGGCGCATTGCAGAAATGCAGCAACTTGATCGCGCCACGTTCGATCGGCTTTACCGGCAGCGTCGTGCCGTCTTCAAACCGGAGGATTTAGGTCTGTGAATACCCTGATGCGAATCGTTGTGCTGGGGCTGGCCATGCTGGTCGGTACCGTGCAGGCGGCTGATCCACTGGTGATCAGCACCGGCACTGATCGGGCCACCCCGATCGCCGTGGTGCCGTTCGGCTGGCAGGGCGGCAATGTGCTGCCCGAAGACATCGCCACCATCGTAGGCAATGATCTGCGCAACTCCGGCGTGTTCGAGCCGATCCCGCGGCAGAACATGATCAGCCTGCCGACCCAGGGCAGCGAAGTCATCTACCGCGACTGGAAAGCGCTGGGCGCCCAGTACGTGCTGGTCGGCAATATCGTGCCGAACGGTGCTCGCCTGCAGGTGCAATTCGCCCTGTTCAACGTCGCCACCGAGCAGCAGGTGCTGACCGGCAACGTGGGTGGCAGTACCGATCAACTGCGCGACATGGCTCACCATATCGCCGATCAGTCGTTCGAGAAGCTGACAGGCGTCAAGGGTGCATTCTCCACCCGAATGCTGTACGTCACGGCGGAGCGCTTCGGTGTCAACAATACCCGCTATACCCTGCAGCGTTCGGACTATGACGGTGCCCGTGCGGTCACTCTGCTGCAGTCGCGCGAGCCGATCCTGTCGCCGTCCTTCGCTTCCGATGGCAAGCGTATCGCTTACGTTTCCTTCGAGCAGAAGCGTCCGCGTATCTTCGTCCAGCACATCGATACCGGTCGTCGTGAGCAGGTTACCAATTTCGAAGGCCTCAACGGTGCGCCGGCCTGGTCGCCGGATGGCAGCAAGCTGGCGTTCACCCTGTCGAAAGACGGCAACCCGGAAATCTATGTCATGGACATGGCCTCCCGGAACTTGCGCCGTGTCACCAATCACTACGCTATCGATACCGAGCCCTTCTGGGGCAAAGATGGTCAGACGATCTATTTCACCTCTGACCGTTCTGGCAGGCCACAGATTTACAAGACCAACATCAATACTGGTGCGGTCGAACGAGTGACCTTCGTCGGCAATTACAATGCCAACCCAAAATTGTCTGCCGACGAAAAGACCCTGGTAATGATTCATCGCCAGGATGGTTACACCGTGTTCAAGGTAGCAGCACAGGATCTTGAGCGTGGCAATCTGCGCATTCTTTCAGATACAAGTTTGGATGAGTCGCCTACTGTTGCGCCCAATGGCACCATGCTAATCTACGCTACCCGCCAGCAGGGGCGGGGAGTCCTGATGTTAGCGTCCATTAATGGCCGCGTTAGGCTCCCTCTACCTACCGCTCAAGGCGAAGTTCGAGAGCCATCCTGGTCCCCCTTCCTGAACTGATGCGCGGTGCTTCACCTGTTTGTATGCTTAACACACTGGGGTTCATTAGGAGTTACACATGGAAATGCTGAAATTTGGCAAGTTTGCTGCACTGAGCCTGGCTCTCGCCGTGGCTGTTGGCTGTTCCTCCAAAGGCGGTGACACCGCTGGCGAAGGTGCTGTAGACCCGAACGCTGGCTACGGTGCAAGCACCGACGCTGTCGACGGCAGCCTGAGTGAAGAAGCCGCTCTGCGCGCTATCACCACTTTCTACTTCGAATACGACAGCTCTGACCTGAAGCCGGAAGCCATGCGTGCTCTGGACGTTCATGCCAAGGATCTGAAAGGCAACGGCGCTCGCGTCGTCCTGGAAGGCCACGCTGACGAGCGCGGTACCCGCGAATACAACATGGCTCTGGGCGAGCGTCGTGCCAAGGCCGTTCAGCGTTACCTGGTACTGCAGGGCGTTTCCCCAGCTCAGCTGGAACTGGTTTCCTACGGTGAAGAGCGTCCGGTTGCCACTGGCAACGACGAGCAATCCTGGGCTCAGAACCGTCGCGTCGAACTGCGTAAGTAATTCGATATGCGAATGTGCCGACGTGTAGTAACCGTAATGGCGCTGAGCCTGCCGCTTGCGGCCTGGGCTCAGATTCCCGTACAGGATGGCAGTACCGGTAACGGTGGTGGTAATCCGAATGCCGGTTACGGCACGTCTGGCGCCTACGCTGGAGGTGGGGTGGAAACCCCATCTTCGGCGCAGGGCATGTTGTTCAATCAGCTACAGCAGATGCAGCAGGAAATTGCGCAACTGCGAGGCATGCTTGAAGAGCAGCAGAACGACATTCAGCGTTTGAAGCAGGAAGGCCTGGAGCGTTACCAGGATCTTGATAAACGTCTGAGCAGTGGTGCCGCAGCCGGTGCTGCAACCACACAGAATTCTCCAGCCGCTGGCGCCAGCAATGGTGCCGACGGTTCTCCTGCTGGTGGCGCAGGGCAGGCGCAAGCCTCCGGCGAGCCGGCAGATCCCGCCAAGGAAAAGCTGTTTTACGACGCTGCCTTCGACCTGATCAAGGCCAAGGATTTCGACAAGGCCAGCCAGGCCTTCGCCGCGTTCCTGCGTCGTTATCCGGACAGTCAGTACGCAGGCAACGCTCAATACTGGTTGGGTGAGGTGAACCTCGCCAAGGGTGATCTGCAGGGCGCAGGTCAAGCCTTCGCCAAAGTCAGTCAGGCCTACCCGCAGCATTCCAAGGTGCCTGATTCGCTGTTCAAGTTGGCCGATGTGGAAATTCGCCTGGGCAACAACGACAAGGCCAAGGGCATCCTGCAGCAGGTTATCGCGCAATACCCGGGTACTTCGGCTGCGCAACTGGCGCAGCGTGACTTGCAGAGAATCCAGTAGATCCAGGCTTCCGAGCGAAACCCGCGCCTGTCGCGGGTTTTTTATGGCCTGTCATTCTTGGCGGCCACCCTTTTGGCCGTCGCAAGCGACGTCAAAAATGACTCCCGGCCATTTTTTTCGTTTAGAATCGCCGTCCTTTTTCGCAACGGAGGCGGATGGCCTGTTTCGCCGTTACGCCCGTGGCCCTTATGAAAGATACCCTGCGCATCACCGAGATCTTTTTCTCGTTGCAGGGGGAGACGCGTACTGCCGGCTTGCCGACGGTATTCGTACGCCTGACCGGCTGCCCCCTGCGTTGTCAATACTGCGATACCGCCTATGCCTTCAGTGGTGGTGAAGTCCTCACGCTGGACGCCATCCTCGAGCAAGTCGCGAGCTATCGACCGCGTTATGTCTGTGTAACCGGTGGTGAGCCGCTGGCACAGCCCAACTGCATTCCCTTGCTCGAGCGCCTGTGCGACGCCGGTTATGACGTGTCCCTGGAGACCAGTGGCGCCCTGGACGTGTCCGCGGTCGATGCGCGGGTCAGCAAGGTCATTGATCTGAAAACGCCAGGATCCGCCGAGGTAGCGCGAAATCGCTATGAAAACATCGAGTACCTGCAGCCACGGGATCAGGTCAAGTTCGTCATCTGTTCGCGTGAGGACTATGACTGGTCGGTGAGCAAGATCATTCAGTATGGTCTGGCCGAGCGCGCCGGTGAGTTGTTGTTTTCACCCAGCCACCAGCAGGTGAGTGGCCGAGAGCTGGCCGAATGGGTGATTGCCGACAACCTGCCGGTGCGCATGCAACTGCAGCTTCACAAGATTCTTTGGAACGACGAGCCGGGGCACTGACATGAGTGAAAAGAAAGCGGTCATCCTTCTGTCCGGCGGCCTCGACTCCGCGACCGTGGTAGCCATGGCCAAAGAGCAGGGTTATAGCTGCTACAGCATGAGCTTCGACTACGGCCAGCGGCATCGCTCCGAACTGCAGGCCGCCGAGCGCGTCGCGCGGCAACTGGGTGTGGTCGAGCACAAGGTGATCGGCATGAACCTCGGTGGTATCGGTGGCTCGGCGCTGACCGATTCGAGCATCGATGTACCGCAGAGCCCGACGACTGGCATTCCGGTCACCTACGTGCCCGCGCGCAATACCGTGTTTCTGGCCCTGGCTTTGGGTTGGGCCGAAGTGCTGGAGGCGCAGGACATCTTCATCGGCGTCAACGCGGTGGATTATTCCGGTTACCCGGATTGCCGGCCGGAGTTCGTCGAAGCCTTCGAGCGGGTGGCCAACCTGGCGACCAAAATGGGCGTAGAAGGGCAGAGCATCCGTATCCAGGCGCCGTTGCAGATGATGAGCAAGGCTGAAATCGTCCAGGCTGGTTCGCGCCTGGGTGTGGATTACGGCCTGACCGTTTCCTGCTATCTGGCCGATGACGACGGCCGTGCCTGCGGGAAATGCGATAGCTGTCGTTTGCGCTCGGCCGGCTTCGCCGCCGCTGGTGTGGTCGATCCTACTCGCTATCAATAAATTATTTTCTGGTGGGTGTTGAATTCCTGAGTTAAATCAGTATCATACCGCTCGCACCACGGGTCGTTAGCTCAGTTGGTAGAGCAGTTGGCTTTTAACCAATTGGTCGTAGGTTCGAATCCTACACGACCCACCATTTCAAGCCTTCCCGGTGAAGGCGCACAAAAAAGCCCGGATATCGTGAAGATATCCGGGCTTTTTTCGTTTTGGGTACATGCGTCCAGCCTGCTTGCGCTGGCGAGCCATTGAGGCCCGCCAGCGCGTCGTATCAGACTTTGACGATCCAGCCTTGCGGTGCTTCGACATCGCCGGACTGCACGCCGGTCAGCTCGCTGTACAAGCGGCTGATGGTCGGGCCGACCTCTGTCTCGCTATAGAACACGTGCAGTTTGCCCTGGTGCTCGATACCGCCGATCGGTGTGATCACCGCCGCGGTACCGCAGGCGCCGGCTTCCTTGAAATCGCTCAAGCGATCAATGAACACATCGCCTTCTATGACTTTCAGGCCCAGGCGGCTCTGTGCCAGTTCGATCAGCGACAGACGGGTGATGCCCGGCAGTACCGATGGCGATTTCGGTGTAACGAATTCGTCGTTGTGGGTGATGGCGAAGAAGTTCGCCGAACCCACTTCTTCGATCTTGGTGTGGGTCTGCGGATCGAGGTAGATGCAGTCGGCGAAGTTGTTCTTCTTCGCTTGGGCGCCCGGCATCAGGCTGGCTGCATAGTTGCCACCGACCTTGGCAGCGCCGGTGCCCTGTGGGGCCGCGCGGTCATAGCTCGATATGACGAAGTTGTTCGGCTTCATGCCGCCCTTGAAGTAGGGGCCGACCGGGATGCAGAACACCGAGAAGATGAACTCGGGCGCGGTACGCACGCCGATGTTGTCGCCAACGCCGATCACGAAGGGGCGCAGGTACAGCGCGCCGCCGGAGCCGTACGGCGGGATGAAGCGTTCGTTGGCGCGTACGACCTGCTTGCAGGCCTCGATGAACTGCTCGTTGGATGGCGCCGGCATCAGCAGGCGGGCGCAGCTGCGCTGCATGCGCTGGGCGTTCTGATCCGGGCGGAACAGATTGATCGAGCCATCCTTGCAGCGGTAGGCCTTGAGGCCTTCGAAGCACTGTTGGCCATAGTGCAGGGCGGTGGAGCCTTCGCTGATGTGCAGGACGTTGTCTTCAGTCAGGGTACCCTGATCCCACTCACCGTCGCGCCAGTGCGACAGATAACGCTGGTCGGTCTTGATGTAATCGAAACCCAGCTTGTCCCATTCGATGCTTTCGTAAGCCATGACATCCTCAATCGCTGAACGACCACTGCGGGGCGCGCGCGTGGCCAGTGTTTTCCAGAAGTGGTGGTAACTATGATTCATTCAGAGGTCGTACTCGGCCTCTGCGGTACTGAACTTGGTCGGCCACGTGTAGCCATTGCGCCTGGCAGGCGCTCGGGAGGGCTTCTCCCGATTCAGTGGCTTCACGTTCCAGCTTGGCGGGTGTCGCTCAAGCAGTCGCGTTCTTGTGCTGATGATGCGGCGGTTTATCGTGGCGATCAACCGGTGGATCGATAGTAGGCTGATTGCGTGATTGAAAAAGGCCTCGCAATGCACTTAACATGCGCGCCCGCGCAAGGCCGGCGCCCGCCGTTGTACCCTGTGCGAAGCCCCTCTGCGTGTTCCGACCAGGCCAGTGTGTCTGGCGGTATACTCCAAGTTCCGTGCTGATAGACCTCAACAGGGCCTGACGACATGACGCAGATTGCCGAACGACTTCTTGTCCAAGCTCATCTTGATGCCAAGCAGCCAGAGACGCTGACGGCGGAGCAGGAAGCGTTTTACCGTGATGAAATTGCAAAAGAACTGACGCGACAGAATGCCGTGCTGGTCGCTCACTATTACTGCGACCCGGTGCTGCAGGCGCTTGCCGAAGAAACCGGCGGCTGTGTGTCCGATTCCCTGGAGATGGCGCGCTTCGGTAATCAGCATTCGGCGCAGACCGTGCTGGTCGCCGGTGTCAAGTTCATGGGGGAGACGGCGAAGATCCTCAACCCTGAAAAGCGTGTGCTGATGCCGACGCTGGAGGCGACCTGTTCGCTGGATCTGGGTTGCCCGGTCGACGAGTTCGCCGCGTTCTGCGACCAGCATCCGCAGCGCACCGTGGTGGTTTACGCCAATACCTCCGCGGCGGTGAAAGCGCGTGCCGACTGGGTGGTGACTTCCAGTTGCGCCGTGGAGATCGTCGAGCACCTGATGGACAACGGCGAGAGCATCATCTGGGCGCCGGATCAGCACCTGGGGCGTTTCATCCAGAACAAGACCGGTGCCGACATGCTGCTCTGGGATGGTGCCTGCATCGTCCACGAGGAGTTCAAGGCCCGTCAGCTTGAAGAGATGAAAGCGCTGTACCCGGACGCGGCAGTGCTGGTGCACCCGGAGTCGCCTACGGCGGTGATCGACCTGGCCGATGCGGTGGGCTCGACCAGTCAGTTGATCGCCGCTGCGCAGCGCATGCCGAACAAGACCTTCATCGTCGCCACCGACCGCGGTATCTTCTACAAGATGCAGCAGTTGTGTCCGGACAAGGAATTCGTCGCGGCGCCGACCGCCGGCAATGGCGCCGCTTGCCGCAGTTGCGCCAACTGCCCCTGGATGGCGATGAATACCTTGCAGCGCACGCTGCAGTGCCTGCGTGAGGGCAGTAACGAAGTATTCGTCGATCCGGCACTGATCCCACGGGCGATCAAGCCGCTCAAGCGCATGCTGGACTTTACCCAGGCGGCGCGGCTGAAGCTGGCAGGTAATGCCTGAGGCTTGTTTGTAATCTGCTGTGCGTCGTCTGCTGGCGGCAATGTGATGAAACCCACCGGCAATTGATGGGTTTCACCCATCCTACGGTTCTGCACGGCGCCACCAATAGGCGCAACGCCAGATATTGCGATAAGACCGCCATCGATTCGCGCCAGGGTCGACGCTCCTACAAGTAGGCCCTGGCTCCGAACGGCCTCTTGCCGACTTGGGGTCAAGACGGTATCTACGGATGGCTTGTAGCGCCCTTGCTTAGCCGCGCAGCATTTCTTCCGTCATGCGCTTTTCTTCGATCAGCTCTTTCTGCCGGGCGTCGATACGTGAGGCCAGCTGGAAGTTGTTGCTGGCCCGGCGTTTGGCGAAATCGAGCTGCTCGATGGCCTGGTTGAAATCCCCCACCAGCGCAAAGAACTCGGCGCGTGCCTGATGCAGGCCGATGGTATTGCCACTGAGGCCGCGCACTTCCGCCACCTGATACCAGACGTCCGGATCCTTTACGCGGCGCTTGAGCAGGTCATTCAGTGCCCGCTCGGCCTCAGGGATGCTGCGCTGCTTGAGTAGCAGATCGATACGGGCCTGGTTCAGCGGATAATTGCCAGGGTACAGATCGAGCAGGCGCTTGATGCGCTGCTCGGCGTCCGAGAGGCGGTTGGCCGCCGAGTCCAGACTGATCTGCGCCAGGTTGTAGGTGACATCGTCCGGGGCCTTTTGCAGCAAGGGCGCAAGCGTGTCGCGCGCTTCGTCGAACTGGCTGCCTTTGATCAGGGCGATGGTCAGGCCGTAGCGCGCAGCATCCATGTTGGGGTTTTCATCGAGCTGGGCACGGAAGCGTTTGGCAGCGATGCCCGGGGTTTCTTCGTAGGTGAGCTGTACGCGGGCGCGCATCAGCTGGTAGCGCAGGCTGTCCTCGGTGCCGCCAGCCTGGTACTGCTCGGCGCGGTTGCGGGTATCGGCGATGCGCGATTCGGAGACCGGGTGGGTCAGGAGGAACTCCGGCGGCATGCGGTCGTAGCGATATTGGCGCATCAGGCGCTCGAACATGCTCGGCATCGAGCGTGGGTCGTAGCCGGCCTTTTCCAGGTTGACCAGGCCGATACGATCCGCCTCCTGCTCGTTCTGCCGGGAGAAGCGTCGTTGTTCCTGAATGGCCGCTGCCTGGGTCGAGGCAATGGCGGCGATACCGGCGTCACCGGCACCCGCTGCGGCTGCGACGATACCGGCGAGCATCGCCGCCATGACCGGCAGTTGCATGCGTTGCTGGGCTTCCAGGCCGCGGGCGAAGTGGCGTTGCGACAAGTGAGCGAGTTCGTGGGCCAGCACCGAAGCATATTCGCCTTCGGTCTGCGCATAGAGGAACAGTCCGCCGTTGACGCCGATGATCCCGCCTGGCGCCGCGAAGGCGTTGATCTGCGGGCTGTTGAGCAGGACGAATTCGAGACGCCGATCCTGTACCTGGCTGGTTTCGGCCAGGCGGTAGACGCTGCTTTCGACGAAGTCCTTGAGCTGGGGATCCGACAGCTGGCTGACCTGGCCACGGACGATACTCAGCCAGGCACGGCCCAACTGGTATTCCTGTTGCGGGGAAACCAGGGCAGAGCTGGCGTCGCCGAGTGACGGCAGGTCGTTGGCCGTCGCCGGTTGCGCCAGCAGGCAGGCGAGCGTCAGCAGAGTAATGGGGCGCAAAAAATTCATGCATGGAGCTCTTGTCGGATCAGTGCCGTACTGTAGCCGGGAGGCACTTGCCTGACCAGCGTCGGCGGGCCTTGGGTTATGCTGTCGGGCTGGAAAAAACGGAGGGCGTTATGAGTGATGTACCGGTGTGGGAGGGCGAGCATCAGGCCGAGCTGGATGCGTGTGGCTTGAATTGCCCACTGCCTTTGCTCAAGGCCAAGATGGCCCTCAACGGCCTGAGCAGTGGCGACGTGCTCAAGGTGCTGGCCACGGATGCCGGGTCGCAGCGCGACTTTCGGGCGTTCGCTCGCCTGGCTGGCCACGAGCTGCTTCGTGAGGAAACCGAGGGCGAAGTGTTCCGCTATTGGCTGCGCAAGGCGTGATGCCAGGTTGAATGCGCAGGAATGAAAAATGCCGCTCGAGAGCGGCATTTTTATATGTATCAGGCTTTGTTGAGGGCCTGGGCGGCGGCCAATACTTCATCCACATGGCCGGGCACCTTGACGCCTCGCCATTCCTGGCGCAGAACGCCGTTCTTGTCGATCAGGAAGGTGCTGCGGTCGATGCCCAGGTATTCCTTGCCGTAGAGCTTCTTCAGTTTGATCACGTCGAACAGCTGGCAGACGCTTTCGTCCTTGTCCGAAATCAGTTCGAAGGTGAAACCCTGCTTGGCCTTGAAGTTCTCATGGGTCTTCAGGCTGTCGCGCGATACGCCGATGACGACCGTATTGGCCGCGCTGAACGCATCGTGTCCGTCGCGAAAACCCTGGCCCTGGGTGGTGCAGCCCGGGGTGTTGTCCTTCGGGTAGAAGTAGATCACCAGTTGCTTACCCTTGTAAGCGGCCAGGTTGAAGTCGCCGCCCGTGGCGGGGGCGCTGAAATCGGGGATCGGGGAGTCGATAGCGATGGCCATGAAACGCTCCTTTATGGATTCTGGGGACGCCAGGGTTCGATCAATGCATCCAGGTTCAGTGCGTCGGCGAAGTCGAGGAACTGATCGCGCAGCCAGCTGATCTGGGTGCCGGCGGGCAGGGTGACGGTCAGCGTGGCGTTGAGCATGGTGCCGCCGGTCTGCGGAGCCTGGTAGGTGTCACAGGTCAGGCTTTCCAGCTCGACGCGGTGGTCGATGAAGAACTGGCACAGTTCGTTGAGGATGTCCGGACGGTACACCGAACTGACATAGGCGACGTAAGGCAGTGCCTGGGGACGAACTTCCGAGGCGGCGCTGCGGATCACGTTGGCGGTGAACTCATGTTTCTTGGACAGCGCCGGCAGGCCCGCTTCCAGGCGCGCCAGGGCATCCCAGTTGCCAGATACCTGCAGCACCAGTGCGCTGAACTCTCCGTGGCGGCTCAGGCGCGTGCTGACGACCGCGCAGCGATTTTCATGGCTGGATCGGCACAGGACGTTGGTCAGCTCCATGGCGTTGGTGCCGAGTGCACTGATGACGAGGAATTGTTCGCGAACTGAGGGGGTGGACATGCAGCCTTCCTAAACGTTGAGCGCTCGGCTCTATAAGACAGTGCCAAACAAACTCGCAGGGTAGCGAAAAGCGCCCGCCAGGGGAATGACCAGATACCGCTATCGCCAAGCGGATAGCGGCGGCCAATGCCGGAAATCACGGCCGTTCACGCCACCTGCTACTTCGCTTGTGCAAGGCTGGTGGCGCCAGTACCATTACGGCTCTCTTTTTCGGCAGGAGCGGTTGCATGATTGCGGGTAGTATGGTGGCACTGGTCACGCCCATGGATGCACAGGGTAATCTCGATTGGGATGCCTTGAGCAAACTGGTGGATTTCCACCTGCAAGAGGGCACCAATGCCATCGTCGCGGTCGGCACCACAGGTGAGTCGGCGACACTCGACGTCAACGAGCACATCGAGGTCATCCGTCGTGTGGTCGATCAAGTCGGTGGGCGCATCCCGGTGATCGCCGGCACGGGTGCCAACTCCACCCGCGAAGCGGTCGAGCTGACCCAGAACGCCAAGAGCGCTGGCGCCGATGCCTGCCTGCTGGTCACCCCGTACTACAACAAGCCGACCCAGGAAGGCCTGTACCTGCACTTCCGCCATATCGCCGAAGCAGTGGCCATTCCGCAGATTCTCTACAACGTGCCGGGGCGTACCGCCTGCGACATGCTGCCGGAAACCGTCGAGCGCCTGTCTAATGTCGACAACATCATCGGCATCAAGGAAGCCACCGGCGACCTGCAGCGTGCCCGCGATATCCTCGATCGTGTCAGCTCGAACTTCCTGCTCTACTCCGGCGACGACGCGACTGCGGTCGAGCTGATGCTGCTGGGCGGCAAGGGCAACATCTCGGTGACCGCCAACGTGGCGCCGCGGGCGATGAGCGACATGTGCTCGGCGGCCATGCGCGGTGAAGCAGCGATTGCCCGTGCGATCAACGACCGGCTGATGCCCCTGCACAAGAACCTGTTCATCGAAGCCAACCCGATTCCGGTGAAGTGGGCCCTGAACGAAATGGGCATGATGGCCGACGGCATTCGCTTGCCGCTGACCTGGCTGAGCCCCCGTTGTCACGAACCGCTGCGTCAGGCCCTGCGCCAGTCCGGTGTATTGGTCTAATCGAGGAACTACGACGCATGAAGCGACTGGCCGGACTTTCCGCACTTGCTCTGATCATCACCAGCACCAGTGGCTGTGGCTGGGTCTGGGGCGAAAATGGCTACTTCCGCGACCGCGGCAGTGATTACCTGACCGCACGGCAGACTGCGCCGATGCAGTTGCCGGCAGACGTCGAAGCCAAGCGCCTCGACCCGCTGCTGCCGATTCCGCAGCAGATTCGCGACAGCGAAGTGCAGGGCGAATACGAAGTACCGCGCCCGCAGGCCCTGGCCGTGAGTGCAGACGTCAGCGAGTTCAGCCTGCAGAACAGTGGCGACTCCAGCTGGCTGGTAGCCCAGCGTGTTCCGGCTGAAGTCTGGCCGGGTGCCCGTCAGTTCTTCGAGGATGGCGGCTTCCGCATCGTCGACGAACGTCCGCAAACGGGCGAGTTCAGCACCGACTGGCAGCGTTTCGACGCGCTGTCCAGCGGTATGCAGAGTCGTCTGGGGGGCCGTGTCGCCGGTCTTGACAGCAACACCGAAACCCGTGTGCACGTGCGCCTCGAGCCTGGCGTACAGCGCAACACCAGCGAAATCTTCGTGGTGACCGCGCAGCGTCCTGCCGGCAGCACCGTCGACGTACCGTTCACTGAGCGTAGCGTCAACAAGGCGTTGGACGCCGCGCTGCTCGACGAGCTGCAGGTCAACCTGACGCGTAGCGTTGAACAGGGCGGTTCGGTATCGCTGCTGGCCGGTCGTGACTTCGACGCACCGAGCCGCGTGAGCCTGTCCGAAGACGGCAACAGCAACCCGGTGCTGAACCTGAGCACCGACTTCGACCGCGCCTGGTCCGGCGTTGGCCGCTCGCTGCGCATGGCCGAACTGCGCGTCGACGATATCAACCGTACCCTGGGCGTCTACTACGTCAATCTGGCCGAAGGCCCGCAGCGCGCCAACGAGAAGCCTGGCTTCTTCAGCCGCCTGTTTGGTGGTTCGGACAGCAAGGAGGAAATCGAAGCCCGCGCCGAGCGCTATCAGGTACGCCTGACCGCTGTTGGCGACACTGTGCAGGTGACGGTAGAAAAAGACCTCAACACCGTTGCGCCGGCCGATGTCGCGCGGCGGGTGCTGGGCATGATTCAGGAAAACCTCGGCTAAGAACCCTTGGCGAGTGGTTGGCGATAGGCGAAACCCCCAGGGGTTTCGCCTTTTGTTTTCACAGGCAGGCCTTTCTGGCGTTGCCGGCATCTACCAGGCCGTAGGTCGTCACCCTTGACGAAGAGCGGCGCGACTTTCACGCGATAAGGCGGAATCTCGATATGACCACACCTTCCCTGAGCCTGAAGAAGATCTATTCGGGCAAAGTCCGCGATCTCTACGAGATCGACGACAAGCGCATGCTGATGGTCGCGACCGATCGCCTGTCGGCCTTCGACGTGATCCTCGAGCAGCCGATCCCGGAGAAGGGCAAGATCCTCACCGCCATCTCCAACTTCTGGTTCGACAAGCTCGCCCACGTGGTGCCCAACCACTTCACCGGTGATCGCGTCGAAGATGTGGTACCGGCTGCCGAGCTGCCGCTGGTCGAGGGCCGCGCCGTGGTCGCCAAGCGCCTCAAGCCGGTTGCCGTGGAAGCCATCGTGCGCGGTTACATCGTCGGTTCTGGCTGGAAGGAATACCAGAAGAGCGGCACCGTGTGCGGCATTCAGCTGCCCGCCGGTCTGAAGGAAGCCGCCAAGCTGCCGCAGCCGATCTTCACCCCGTCGACCAAGGCCGCCGTGGGCGACCATGACGAGAACATCAGCTTCGAACAGTGCGAAGCGATCATCGGCGCCGAGCTGGCCGCCAAGGTGCGTGACACCTCCATCGCCCTGTACGTCGCAGCGGTGGAATACGCGGCCACTCGCGGCATCATCATCGCCGACACCAAGTTCGAATTCGGTCTCGATGAAGCCGGCACCCTGACCCTGATGGACGAAGTGCTGACCCCCGACTCCAGCCGCTTCTGGCCAGCCGACAGCTATGCCGAAGGCACCAATCCGCCGAGTTTCGACAAGCAGTTCGTGCGCAACTGGCTGGAATCCACCGGCTGGAACAAGGAGCCGCCAGCACCTGCAGTGCCGGCCGACGTCGCGCAGAAGACCGCCGACAAGTATCGCGAAGCGCTGACCCGCCTGACTTCCTGAGCCCTTCGGAAAGTCTTCAGACGCCGCTGGCCCAGCAATGGGCGGCGGCGTTCGTGTTTCTGCACCATGGCTGTGCACGGGTCGCCGTCTGGCGCGCTCGCCAAGGCGGAAGTTCCGCAGTTCGGAGCTTTCTGCAAAAACTCCAGAGGTTTCCGCAAGAAGCCGTCATCACTCTGCCACTAAATTCCGCCATCCACTTCTGCGTCATGGAATCGCCAGATACCCGTATCTGAGCTAGACCCAAAGCAGGGGTATCTCACAGATTATCTCCATAACAAGAGGATGGGCGTGATGTTCAAAGCCAGTCACGTCTTGCATCAGGAGTTCCTTGACCGGATCTCCGCTGCCAAGGCCGCCGATTTTTTCCCCGTCATCAGCGCCAACTACAGCGTTGACGAGGCAGCCTATCTTGGCGAACTGCTGCAGCTGGCCGATCCCGGTGCCTCGGGCATCGAGGCTATCGCTCAGCAGGCACGCACCCTGATCCAGGACGTGCGCAGCCGCGACAACGCGGTCGACACCCTCGACGCCCTGCTGCGTCAGTACAGCCTCGATACCCAGGAAGGCCTGATGCTCATGTGCCTGGCCGAAGCGCTGCTGCGCGTGCCGGACTCTGCTACCGCCGATGCCCTGATCCGCGACAAGCTCAATGCCGCCGAGTGGGAACGCCACCTGGGCAAGAGCGACAGCGTGCTGGTCAACTTCGCTGCCTGGGGCCTGGTGATGACCGGCAAGGTGGTCGACCCGCAAACCAGCGATGGCCGTCCGAAGAAGGTGCTCGGTCGTTTGATCCAGCGCTCCGGCGAGCCGGTGATCCGCGCAGCCATGAACCAGGCCATGAAGCTCATGGGCAAGCAGTTCGTGCTTGGCCGCACCATCAGCGAAGCGCTGAAGAACGGTCGCCCGGAGCGCCAGAAGGGCTACACCTATTCCTTCGACATGCTTGGCGAGGCGGCGCTGACCGCTGCAGACGCCGAGAAATACATGGCCGACTACCGCAAGGCCATCGATACCGTCGGTGCCGAGCCGCAGGTCGGCCCAGGGCCGAAGCCGTCGATCTCGATCAAGCTGTCGGCGCTGCACCCGCGCTACGAAGTGGCCCAGCGCGAGCGCGTGCTCAGTGAGCTGTTCGCCAACGTGCGCGAGCTGGTGATCCGTGCGCGCAAGCTGAACGTCGGTATTTCCGTGGACGCCGAAGAGGCGGATCGCCTGGAACTGTCCCTGGAACTCTACGAGAAGCTGCTGCGTGATCCGGCCGTTGCCGGCTGGGGCGAGTTCGGTCTGGTGATTCAGGCCTACTCCAAGCGCTGTCTGCCGGTGCTGGTATGGCTGACCCTGCTGGGCAAGGAGCTCGGCGAGAAGATGCCGCTGCGTCTGGTCAAGGGCGCCTACTGGGACAGCGAGATCAAGCAGTGCCAGGTGTGGGGGCTCGATGGCTACCCGGTATTTACCCGCAAGGAAGGCACCGATACCTCCTATCTGGCCTGCGCCCGCTATCTGCTCAGCGAGTTCACCCGCGGCGTCATCTACCCGCAGTTCGCCAGCCATAACGCGCATACCGTCAGCTGCATCCTGGCCATGGCCGCCGAGCAGACGTCACCGCGCGAGTTCGAGTTCCAACGTCTGCACGGCATGGGCGATGCGCTGTACGACACGGTGCTGGAGAAACAGGGCAAGAACGTACGCATCTACGCGCCGGTCGGTGCCCACAAGGATCTGCTGCCGTACCTGGTGCGCCGCCTGCTGGAGAACGGTGCCAACTCGTCGTTCGTGCACCAGTTGGTCGACCCGAGCGTGCCGGTCGAATCGCTGATCGATCACCCGGTCACTCAGCTACGCCAGTTCAAGAGCATCGGTAACGACAAAATCCCACTCCCGCCAGCGTTGTACGGGGCCACACGGAAAAACTCCCAAGGCATCAACATGAACATCCAGACATCCCTGACCGAGCTCGAAAACGCCTATAAGCCGCAACTCGACCGTCAATGGCAGGCTGCGCCCGTAATCAACGGCCAGAGCCTGAGCGGTACTGCCCAGGAAGTTCGTTGCCCCTTCGATCTGAGCAAGGTGGTCGGCAGCGCTCAATTCGCCACCGCCGCCCAGGCAGCCCAGGCGCTGGATGGCCTGAGCGCCGCCTGGCCGCGCTGGAATGCGGTCGCCATCGACGAACGTGCGAGCATTCTCGAACGCCTCGCCGATCTGCTGGAAAGCAATCGCGCCGAGCTGATGGCGCTGTGCACCGTGGAAGCCGGCAAGTCCATGCAGGACGGCATCGACGAAGTACGCGAAGCGGTGGACTTCTGCCGTTACTACGCGCAGCAGGCGCGCCTCAAGCTGGGCCGCGAAGAACTCAAGGGCCCGACTGGCGAGCGCAACGAGCTGTTCCACGAGGGCCGTGGCATTTTCGTCTGCGTAAGCCCGTGGAACTTCCCGCTGGCCATCTACCTCGGCCAGATCAGTGCCGCCCTGGTGGCAGGCAACGTGGTGCTGGCCAAGCCGGCCGAGCAGACCAGCCTGATCGCCGCCCGCGCGCTGGAACTGATGTTCGAAGCCGGCCTGCCCAAGGATGTGATCGCCTTCCTGCCGGGCGACGGCGCCACCTTGGGTGGCGTGTTCTGCCGTGATCCGCGTGTCGCCGGCGTGTGCTTCACCGGTTCCACCGACACGGCACGGATCATCAACCGCCAGTTGGCCGAGAAGGACGGCATGATCGCCACCCTGATCGCCGAAACCGGCGGCCAGAACGCGATGATCGTCGACTCCACCGCGCTGCCCGAGCAGGTGGTCAAGGATGCCGTCGGTTCCGCCTTCACCAGCGCCGGCCAGCGTTGCTCGGCACTGCGCGTGCTGTACGTGCAGAGCGATATTGCCGAGCGGGTGATCGACCTGCTCAAGGGCGCCATGGCCGAACTGAAGATCGGCCCGACCCACCTGCGCGAGAACGACATCGGCCCGGTGATCGACGCCGAGGCCCGCGAAGGTCTGCTGGCGCACATCGAGCAGCTCAAGGGCGAGGGCAAGCTGATCGCCGAAGCGACGCTGTCGACTGGTCTGAACGGGCATTTCATTGCGCCGGTGGCCTTCGAAATCGGCGGCATCCACGAGCTGAAGAAAGAGCAGTTCGGTCCGGTTCTGCACGTGGTGCGCTTCGAGGCGGGCGATCTGGAGCAGGTGGTCGCGGCCATCAACGCCACCGGCTATGGATTGACCCTTGGCATCCACAGCCGAAACGAGGAAACTGCCGCCCGCATTGAAGCCCTGGCGCGGGTCGGCAACCTGTACGTCAACCGCAACCAGATCGGTGCGGTGGTCGGCGTACAGCCATTCGGCGGCTGCGGCCTGTCCGGCACCGGCCCGAAAGCCGGCGGCCCTAGCTACCTGCTGCGCTTCGTCAACGAGCGCACCACCTCGGTGAATACCACGGCGGTGGGCGGCAACGCTTCACTGCTGTCGCTGGGCGACGAGTAAAGACGACGGGTGGGAATCGATGAGGTTTTCACCCGTTTTGCTATTGGGGGCAGTTGCCCCGAATCGGTAATGCCACCAGCAGAGTGGCATGCCTGGAGCACGACCGTGACCGATGGTCGTGATGTGCCAACTGGGTACGGGATCATCCCCCGGCCTGAATAAAAACAAACGAGAGGGGCATTCCCCAATGACTGCAAGTACTCCCATGCTGGTCACCTTCGTGGTCTATATCCTGGCCATGGTGTTGATCGGGTTCATCGCCTATCGTGCGACCAAGAACTTCTCCGACTATATCCTCGGCGGCCGTAGCCTCGGCAGTTTCGTTACCGCGCTGTCCGCTGGCGCCTCCGACATGAGCGGCTGGCTGCTGATGGGTTTGCCGGGCGCGATCTTCGTCGCCGGTATCTCGGAAAGCTGGATCGCCATCGGCCTGATCCTCGGTGCCTGGCTGAACTGGCTGTTCGTCGCCGGTCGTCTGCGTGTGCACACCGAGCACAATCACAACGCCCTGACTCTGCCGGACTTTTTCACCCACCGTTTCGAGGACAACAGCAAGCTGCTGCGCGTGTTCTCGGCGCTGGTGATCCTGGTGTTCTTCACCATCTACTGCGCTTCGGGCGTGGTGGCCGGTGCTCGCCTGTTCGAGTCGACCTTCGGCATGTCCTATGACACCGCCCTGTGGGTCGGTGCGGCAGCGACCATCCTCTATGTGTTCGTCGGTGGCTTCCTCGCGGTGAGCTGGACCGATACCGTACAGGCCACCCTGATGATCTTCGCTCTGCTGATCACTCCGGTATTCGTGATTCTTGCCCTGGGCGATTTCGATGCGGCCATGGCCACCATCGAGCAGGCCAACCCGGCCAACTTCGACATGTTCCGCGGTCTGTCCTTCGTCGCCATCGTCTCCCTGCTTGCCTGGGGCCTGGGCTATTTCGGCCAGCCGCACATCCTGGTGCGCTTCATGGCGGCTGACTCGGTCAAGTCGATCCCGGCTGCGCGTCGCATCGGCATGACCTGGATGATCCTCTGCCTGGGCGGCGCCGTGGCGGTGGGTTTCTTCGGTATCGCCTATTTCGCCAACAATCCTGCACTGGCGGGCCCGGTCAGCGAGAATGGCGAGCGCGTGTTCATCGAGCTGACCAAGATCCTGTTCAATCCCTGGATCGCGGGACTGATCCTCTCCGCCATTCTGGCAGCGGTGATGAGCACCCTGAGCTGCCAACTGCTGGTATCGTCCAGTGCCCTGACCGAAGACTTCTACAAGGCCTTTCTGCGCAAGGGCGCCAGCCAGACCGAACTGGTGTGGGTCGGCCGTGGCATGGTGCTGCTGATTGCGGTAGTCGCTATAGCCATCGCGTCGAATCCGGAAAGCAAGGTTCTGGGCCTGGTTTCCTACGCCTGGGCCGGTTTTGGTGCTGCCTTCGGCCCGGTGGTGATCCTTTCCCTGATATGGAAAGGCATGACCCGCAATGGCGCGCTGGCCGGTATGGTGGTCGGTGCAGTGACCGTGGTGCTGTGGAAGAACTTCGTTGGTCTGGGTCTCTACGAGATCATTCCGGGGTTCATCTTCGCTACCCTGGCCATTTTCATCTTCAGCAAGATCGGTCGCCCGGCTTCGCCGACTATGGTCAAGCGTTTCGACGAGGCCGAGAAGGAGTACCAGGACGCGCATCTCTGATCGCGTTTCTGTAGCTCGCTCAAGCAAAGGCCCGGACTCTCGTCCGGGCCTTTTCGTTGCTGCCTGCTGGTAAGCTGGCGGGCCAGGAATCAGGAGCCCGATATGAGTACGTCCAAAGATCCTCTGCACGGCATCACATTGCAGGCCATTCTTGCCGAACTGGTCGAGCAGTTGGGTTGGGACGGCCTGGCCCAGCGCATCGATATCCGCTGCTTCAAGAGCGACCCGAGCATCAAGTCGAGCCTCACCTTTTTGCGTAAAACGCCCTGGGCGCGAGAGAAGGTCGAGGCGTTGTATTTGAAGCAGAAGCGCTAGGTTTCGTTGGCGATAGCGAAAGACGCGAACAAGGCAAAAGTGGCCGTTGGTAGGGTGGACGACGCTTCACCCGTCCACCATCATGGGATCGCAATGGTGGATGAAAAAAGCGTCATCCACCCTACGACTGGCCAGGCGTAGATCTCTCGGCTAAAGCCCCTCCCACGGATTAGGCGGCCTTCCTCTAGCGTGCGCCGTCTGCTGTTGCGGCGGTGGGGCACACAGTGTGCGGGCGGCGGTTTGCAGGTAGGGGGCGAGAATCGGCTGCATGCCCTTGAGCACCTGCACGGGCAGCGCCGAAGTGAAACGGAAGTTCTCCGCGGCGCGGCCCGGTACGAAGGCGGTGAGGGTGCCGAAGTGATCCGGGCCGAGAAAGAACACGAAGGTGGCCGTGCGATTCTGTACCCGTGAGCTGATCACCTGACCGCCGCGGCCCACGCTGGTCAAACGGTTGTCGCCGGTGCCGGTCTTGCCTCCGAGGATCAGCGGGCTGCCATCGGTCAGGGTGAAGGTGCCTTGCAGGCGCCGCGCCGTACCGCCATCCACCACCTGGGAAAGTGCCCCACGCAACGCAGCAGCGACTTCTGGAGCCATTACCCGTCGGCCAGGCTCCAGGACGTGACCCAGCCGTGTTTCGTAGGGCGTATCGGCGGCGAAGTGCAGGCTGTCGATGCGCACGGTTGGCAGGCGCAGCCCATCGTTCTGGATGATGCCGATCAGCTCGGCCAGCGCAGCCGGGCGGTCGCCGGAGCTGCCGATGGCAGTGGCCAGGGAGGGCACCAGGTACTCGAAGGGATAGCCCAGGTTCTGCCAGCGCTGGTGGATGTCGAGGAAGGCTTCGACTTCCAGCATGATGCGGATACGGCTGTCCCTGGCGCTCTTGTGTCGGCTC
Source organism: Phytopseudomonas daroniae (assembly GCF_004327285.1). GTDB lineage: Bacteria > Pseudomonadota > Gammaproteobacteria > Pseudomonadales > Pseudomonadaceae > Aquipseudomonas > Aquipseudomonas daroniae. The sequence continues at coordinate 34,890 of NZ_QJUI01000014.1, read as the reverse complement.
TTGAACAGCCAGCCGTAGACCTCCTGGCGCTCGTCGCGGCTAGCTGCCACGGCGTCGTCGAAGCGAGCCTGAGGATGATCGATCAGGTAGGCGAGCAGCCACAGTTCGAGCGGGTGCACCCGAGCGATATAGCCCTGATCCGGCAGGCTGAAAGCCCCCGGCCCGTAGCGCATGTAGAGATCGCCGATGCGTTTGTCGCTCGGCGGGTTACCCGGCAGGTGAGCCTTGATGAAACTGCCGAAAGTGGCCTGATCGACATCCGGCATCAGGTAGCGGTGCACGGCGGCCAGGCGTGTATCGGTGAGACGCAGGCCGCCGATAAAGGTGTCCAGGCGTTCCTGGGCGGACTGGCCCTGGTACTTGCGCCAGAAACGCAGCAGAAAGGTGGTGCCCTCGCGGTCGGCGAAGCGGCTCAGGTACTCCTGCCGTCGTGGATCCTTGTCGTCCTTGAGCAGCTCGGCGCTGTTGCCCGGTGCCTGGTAGGTGCTGTAACGCACCAGATCGCGCATCAGGCGGATGAACGGCAGGTTGATCGATTCGCGCAGGGATTCACGCAGGGTCGGGCGCCGGCCGTTGTCCTCGCGACGGAAGTTGCCGAAGGTGTGCAGGCCGCCGCCAGTAAAGAAGCGTTCTGCAGGGCTGGCCGAATAGCGCCGCTCCAGCGCCGCGTCGAGCATGCCGGTGAGGTCGGCGCCTGGGTTGCGCAGCAGATAATCGATGGCCCAGCGGCTGAGCAGATCCAGGTCGGCGACCTCCACGGCACGTAACTGGGCGGGCGTCTGTCCGGCATGGCGTTGGTGCAGTTCGGCGATCATCTCCAGGTAGGTAGCCATGACCCGTAACTTGGCCGTAGAGCCCAGCTCCAGTTTGCTGCCTTCGTTGATGTCGAACGGCTGATGGGTGTTGTCGGTTTGCACCCTTACCTGGTTACCGTTGGGCGTGCGTTCGAACAGGGTGAAGCTGTAGCGTACGTCGGCGGTCTTGCTCGGTGAAAGCAGGCGGTCGCCGAACAGGCCGACGGTTTCGGCGAATGCCGGGTCGGCGAGTTGTTCGAGGTAGTGGCTGACCTGCTGCTGCAGATCCGAATTGAGGCTGGAGCGCGCGTCCAGATCGAGACGATCGAGCTCGTAGTAGGACAGGTTGAGCAGGCCGGCCAGCCGCGCCCGGGCCATGCTGATGCCTTTGTCGCTGTCGATGCGTTGCAGGTTGGGATCGGCCTGCCAGTCGCGGTAAGTCACCTGTTGTGCCAGGGCTGCATCGCGCAATTCGTTATCCAGTACGCCGCCACTGGCCAGCAAACGCAGGTGGCTATCGGTCAGCTCGGCCAGCTCGTCGCGACCCTGGGACAGGTAATACGAAGGCCGACGCTGGGCGATCATCAGCGACAGCACCTGGCGCAGCGCCAAGCCCCGTTCAGCCAGGCTGGCATCGGCAGAGCGCTGTGGGTCGAGCAGACGGTTGGTGGTGCTGAAATCGGCGCCGTACCAGATGCGCAGACCGTCAGCCAGGCCGTGCACCTCGCCGTGCCCTGGCGCTGCCGACAGCGGTACGCTGTTGAGGTAATCGCGCACGATGTTCTGCCGGGCTTCGAGTGTCTGCGGGCCGCCCTGATAGGCGCGCACGCTGGCCGATACCATCTGCCGCAGTTTCTCCGCTGGCGCATGGGTGATGCCGTCCGGCGAGTGCCGGTATTTCTCCAGTTGCGTGGCCAGTGTACTGCCGCCGGCAGACTGATCCTGCATGCCGACATACTTGCCAACCTGGGACAGCGCGGCTTTGCTGAACCGCGGCCAGTCCACTGCCGGATTGGCTTCGGCAGGCTCGCTGGCCAGCAGTTTGCGATCCTCGATGAACAGCAGGCTGCCGACCACCAGCGGCGGAATGGCGCCGAAGCTGGGGTAACGCTGACGGGGATTGCGTACCGTGTAGAACGGGGTGCCGCGGCAGTCCTCGATGTTGACCCCGGTCTGGGTCTTTTCGGCGAAGGGCGTAAAGAAGCCGCGCTCGCTGTAATCCATCAAGGCAGGGGAAAAGTGGCTCTGCTGCAGTACTTCGAAACCTCTGCCTTGCAGGCGCTCGATGAAGATTGGCAGGCGGCTGTAGCCCAGGCGCCGATCGAAAGGGCCAGCTCCTGGGTAGACAATGGCGTCGCTGGGGCCATTTTCGACCTGATAAGTCAGTTGGGCGGCATAGCGGCTCAGTTCGGTGGACTGGAAGTAGGCGGTGCGTAGCTCAACGATCAGCAGCGCTGAGCCGATTACCAGCAGGAACATCAGGATGACGCCAACTGCCCAGCGCACGCGATGGGAGGGCCGTCGAGGTTCGAGATGCACCGCGGTAGCGGCTTTGTGCACGCTGACAGGCGGTGCTGAATCGGATCGCCATAGTGCGCCCATCGTGAAGTGGCCCTGGCTTGTCCTTTATCTCTAGCGTAGTCGTTAAGCGGCTTCGTGCTCTGCCCAGCGAGCAAAAAACTCGTGTCGGGACATGAACGGGGATTCCGCCGTAGACGCTCTACGGCGGGGGCGTGATCTGATGGAGCAAAGGCTGAACCCACGCGTAGCGAGCGGGTCAGGATGCAATCGGCAGGAGGAATCCATGATGCGAACACTTGAATTGGCCGGCGTTCGAGTCCCGGTGATCGGCCAGGGAACTTGGCGTATGGGCGAGAAGCCCAGCCAGCGGCGTGCGGAGGTGGCGGCGCTACGTGAAGGTATCGAGCGCGGTCTGCGCCTGATCGATAGTGCCGAGATGTATGGCGAGGGTGGTGCGGAGGAGGTGGTCGGTGAGGCCATCGCTGGCAGGCGTGATCAGGTATTTCTGGTCAGCAAGGTCTACCCGCACAACGCCAGCCGCGCCGGGGTTGCGGCTGCTTGCGAGCGCAGCCTGAAGCGCCTGGGCACCGGTCATCTCGATTTGTACCTGCTGCACTGGCGTGGGCAATACCCGCTGGAGGAAACGGTCGAGGCCTTCGAACGCTTGCGCGAGCAGGGCAAGATCGGCCGCTGGGGCGTCTCCAACTTCGATCTGGACGACCTGGAAGAGCTCGGCCAACCGGGCTGCGCCACCAATCAGGTGCTCTACAACCCGCAAGAGCGCGGCGTGGAGTTCGACCTGTTGCCTTGGCAACAGCGCCAGGGCATGCCGTTGATGGCTTATTGTCCGTTGGGGCAGGGCGGTGCATTGCTGGCCAACCGGGCGTTGCGCCAGGTCGCTGAAGGGCATGGGGTGAGTGCGGCGCAGGTCGCGTTGGCCTGGGCATTGCGGCAGCCGGGTGTGTTGGTGATTCCCAAGGCGGGCGACCCGCGGCACCTGGCGGAGAATGCAGCAGCGGCCGAATTGCAGCTCAGCGAGGCCGATTTGCAGATGATCGACAGCGCCTATCCTGCGCCGGGGCGCAAGCAGCGGTTGCAGATGGTTTAGGAGCAGCCATAAGCTTCAAGCTTCAAGCCAGAAGCAAAAGCGAGCCGTAGGGTGGATCGGGGCGCGTAGCCGACGCTTGCCTATGCGGCCCGACCCGTCCACCACTCGCGATCGCAATGGTGGACAAAAAGAGCGTTGTCCACCCTGCGTCCGCTCCCGCTGTAAACCTGCCGCCTCACTCTCTGCGCAGAGCGGGCGGGAGGGCTTTCAGCCGGCGACCAGCACTCGGATGGCTTCCAGGCGCAGGGCGGCTTTGTCGAGCATCGCCAGGCCCTGTTCGCGTTGCTCACGCAAGGCGACCAGCTCGCTGTCACGCACGCTCGGGTTGACCGCCTGCAGCGCGGTCAGGCGCGCGAGTTCTTCGTCCAGCTCGGCGGCCAGACGACGTTTGGCTTCGCCCACTCGCTCGACATGGCGTGGCAGGATCTTCGCTTCACCGGCAGCGATCTGCGGGTTGAGCGCGTCGCGCTGGGCCTGCACGAACTTGTTGGCGCTGGCCCGTGGCACGCTTTCCAGCTGATCGTTGAGGGTTTCGAAGGAAACCTTGCCCGCCAGATCGTTGCCATTGCCATCGAGCAGGCAGCGCAGTGCGGCCGGCGGCAGGTAGCGGCCCAGTTGCAGACTGCGCGGCGCGACCACTTCACTGACGTAGAGCAGCTCCAGCAGCACGGTGCCGGGTTTGAGCGCCTTGTTCTTGATCAGCGCCACCGAGGTGTTGCCCATCGAGCCGGAGCGCACCAGATCCATGCCGCCCTGCACCATGGGGTGTTCCCAGGTGAGGAACTGCATGTCTTCGCGCGACAGCGCCAGGTCGCGGTCGTAGGTGATGGTCACGCCTTCGTCGTCGCCGAGCGGGAAGCTGGCATCGAGCATCTTCTCGCTGGGGCGCAGGATCAGGGCGTTGTCCGAGTGATCCTCGCTGTCGATGCCGAAGGCGTCGAACAATTGCTCCATGTACATCGGCAGGGCGAATTGGTCGTCCTGCTCGAGGATCGCTTCGACCAGCGCTTCGCCTTCACCGGCACCGCCTGAGTTGAGCTCCAGCAGACGGTCGCGACCGGCGTGCAGTTCGCTTTCCAGGCGCTGGCGCTCGGCGGTGGCTTCGTCGATCAGTGCTTGCCACTGACCGTCGTCGGCGTTTTCCAGCATCGGCAGCAGGCGGCTACCGAACTGGTGCTGCAGGGCGTTGCCGGTCGGGCAGGTGGCCAGGAAGGCGTTCAGCGCCTGGTGATACCACTGGAACAGACGCTCCTGCGGGCTGTTTTCCATGTACGGCACGTGTAGCTGAATCTTGTGCTTCTGGCCGATACGGTCGAGGCGGCCGATGCGCTGCTCGAGCAGATCCGGGTGCGCTGGCAGATCGAACAGCACCAGATGATGAGCGAACTGGAAGTTGCGGCCTTCGCTGCCGATTTCCGAACAGATCAGTACCTGGGCACCGAACTCTTCGTCGGCGAAGTAGGCGGCGGCGCGGTCGCGCTCGAGGATGCTCATGCCTTCGTGGAACACCGTGGCCGGGATGCCGGAGCGCACGCGCAGGGCATCTTCCAGATCCATGGCGGTCTCGGCGTGGGCGCAGATGACCAGCACCTTGAATTTCTTGAGCATCTTCAAGGTGTCGATCAGCCATTCGACACGCGGGTCGAAGCGCCACCAGCGCTGCTCTTCCTCGATGTCGGACTGGCCCTGGTAGCTGACTTCCGGGTACAGCTCGGCATGCTCGCCCAGCGGCAGCTCCATGTACTCGTCGGGGCTCGGCAGTGGGTAGGCGTGCAGTTCACGCTCGGGGAAGCCCTGCACCGCGGCGCGGGTGTTGCGGAACAGCAGGCGGCCGGTACCGTGACGGTCGAGCAACTCGCGGGTCAGGCGGGCGCTGGCTTCGCTATCGCCATCGGCGACAGCAGCGAGCAGGGCCTCGCCCTCGGCTCCCAGGAAGCCCTGGATGGTCTTGTGCGCTTCGGCGGACAGGCGACCCTTGTCGAGCAGCTCCTGCACGGCCTCGGCGACCGGCTGGTAGTTGGCACTTTCGGCGCGGAACGCCGCCAGGTCATGGAAACGGTTCGGGTCGAGCAGGCGCAGGCGCGCGAAGTGACTGTCCTGGCCAAGCTGTTCGGGGGTGGCGGTGAGCAGCAGCACGCCAGGGATCACTTCGGCCAGTTGCTCGACCAGGCTGTATTCGCGGCTGGCGTTTTCCGGGTGCCAGACCAGGTGGTGGGCTTCGTCGACCACCATCAGATCCCAGCCGGCGGCGAACAGTGCGTCCTGGGCCTTTTCGTCCTCACACAGCCATTCCAGAGCGACCAGTGCCAGTTGCGCGTCTTCGAACGGATTGCTGGCATCGCTTTCGATGAAGCGTTCGGCGTCGAACAGCGCCACTTCCAGGTTGAAGCGCCGGCGCATTTCCACCAGCCACTGGTGCTGCAGGTTTTCCGGTACCAGGATCAGTACGCGGTTGGCGCGCCCGGAAAGCAGTTGGCGATGGATCACCAGGCCGGCCTCGATGGTCTTGCCCAGGCCCACTTCGTCGGCCAGCAGCACGCGTGGCGCGATGCGGTCGGCGACTTCACGGGCGATGTGCAACTGGTGGGCGATGGGTTGCGCACGCACGCCGCCCAGGCCCCACAGCGAGGATTGCACCTGGCGGCTGGTGAATTCCAGCGTGCGGTAGCGCAGCGAGAACCAGGGCAGCGGGTCGATCTGCCCGGCGAACAGGCGGTCGCTGGCGAGGCGGAACTGGATGAAGTTGGAAAGCTGGGTTTCCGGCAGGGTAACGTTGTGGTTCTGCGCGTCGAGGCCGTGGTAGACCAGCAGGCCATCGACATCGTCGACTTCGCGTACGGTCAGCTTCCAGCCTTCGAAATGGGTGATCTCGTCGCCCGGGGAAAAACGCACGCGGGTCAGCGGCGCATTGCGGGTCGCGTACTGGCGGGTTTCGCCCGTGGCCGGGTAGAGCACGGTGAGCATGCGGCCGTCCTGCATGAGGATGGTTCCCAAGCCCAGTTCCGCTTCGCTGTCGCTGATCCAGCGTTGCCCCGGTTGATACTCCGCCATGCCTGTCTCCCCTGTGAAAAAGCCGGCTATGGTAACGGAACGCCGGGCCTCAGCCAAAGGTGCATGACGCCCGATTTGGCACTTACTGACGGATGCCCGGTCGTAAGTGTAGCGAGGCGAGGCTAAAGTCGCTCGTTTCGAGGCCGACAAGCCTTCAGGGGCCTGTTCAATTACCGGCTCAGACGGAGCATCGATCCATGTTGCCACCCATCCCTCACAGTCTGGTTCCGGTCACTGCCCAGCAGGACGTGGTCAAGCCCAGGCCCGATGTCCCTCCGGTCACGCCGGTGTCCGAGGCTGCCCAGGAAAGTGGGGTGAGCCTGGATAAACGTCATCCGCAGGAGGTCGAGGAGCGCTTGCGCGAGGAGCAGCGTCGCCGTCGGCGTCGCGGTTACACGCCGGCCGAACTGGCAGAGGGCGATGTGGCCGAGGTTGATGAGCCAGCCATCGAGCAACTGCCCCGCCAGGGGCTGTGGGTGGATGTCGAAGTGTGAGCACCACCGATTCCGCTGCCCCTGGCCAGGCCGGTTTGTTCGATGCTTCTGATTTGAGCCTGCCCGGTGCTGACCTCACTTATCTGCCCGCATGGCTCGACAACGCCACGGCGGATCGCTGGCTTGAGCAACTGGTCAGCGAAACACCCTGGCAACAACCCGAAGTGATGCTGTTCGGCCGTCGCCATCCGGTGCCCCGGCTACTTGCCTGGTACGGTGATGCCGAGGCGAGCTATCGCTATTCCGGCATGACTCATCAACCCTTGCCCTGGACGCCGCTGCTCGTCGAGATTCGCCAGCGCGTGGTCAATGCGCTGGGGCGGCCACTCAATGGCGCGCTGCTCAACTATTACCGCGACGGCCAGGATTCCATGGGCTGGCACAGCGATGACGAGCGGGAGCTGGGCGATGACCCACTAGTGGTCTCTCTGAGCCTGGGTGGGGCGCGACGCTTCGATCTGCGGCGCAAGGGCCATAGCCGCATCGAACATTCGCTTATGCTGGAGCACGGCTCGCTACTGGTCATGGGCGGCCAGACACAGCATCATTGGCAGCATCAGGTGGCGAAAACGCGCAAGCCTTGTGCGCCGCGCCTGAACCTTACGTTTCGTCTGATCCGGGCGCCGCTATGAGCAACGATGTGAAACTGATCGACTTCAACGCCGAGCGCGACAAGCGCATTCATGACCTGCGCGACAAGAAACTCGAGGAAATGCGCAATGCCTTCGAACAGGCCTTGCCGATGCCCAAGGGCAAGAAGAAGTCCAAGAGCAAACCGAAGAAGCGCTGACAGGTTTCGCCGCGTCACGCTGCTATCGCTCGCCTTGCTGCCGTGACACCCTCTGTGCATCCCGCTCGTGGATGCGCGCTTCGACTTCCAGTCCTTTTCCGTTGATCCAGGTCACTTCCTGCCGGCTGTTCGCTATTGGCCGCGGGTGGTACTTGATCTGGATCAATGGCGCCCGGCGCGGCGCTGCTAACGTAGCGCCATACCCGAACAACGGATGCAGGAGGCAGCATGTTCGTCGATGTGGTGGTTCTAGCCGGTATCGGCACCGTGGGGCTGATGCTGCTGTTCTGCACCGGGTTCGCTTATTTCATCTGGAGAGATGCGCGCAAGAAAAAGCCGCACTGAAAACCGGATTCACGAGCACGCAAGGCATTGGGGCGACTTCGGTCGCCCTTTTTTTCGTCCGCGCTTTTTGTGGCCTGCCATCCCTGGCGGGCCACCCTTCGGGCCGTCGCAGGCGACGTCAAAAATGGCTCCCGGCCATTTTTTGACGCGGACAAGGTGTGAGTGCGGAAAAGCCCTCTGGACAGCATATAGTTAGCTAGCTAATAATTGGCGCTCCGCATGGAGGCGGAATCGTTTCGCTACAGCTATGTTCAGAGCTGAGATTCTTTTAGGTAACCATCGTGCGTGATTCCCTGCTGGCGTTCGTTGCGCCAAGCTCCCAAGCCATCCAGTTCGCCATCAAGACCCTGCTCGGCGGTGGTCTGGCACTTTGGCTCGCGCTGCGTCTGGGTTTGGAACAGCCGCAATGGGCTCTGATGACGGCCTTTATCGTCGCCCAGCCGCTTTCCGGCATGGTGGTGCAGAAGGGCCTGGCGCGCCTGCTCGGTACGCTGATCGGCACCTTTATGGCCGTGGTGATGATGGCGCTGTTCGCCCAGACGCCCCTGTTGTTCCTGCTGGCGTTCGCCTTGTGGCTGGCGCTGTGTACGGCGGCCTCGACCATGCTGCGTAGCGCCTGGTCGTACTCTTTCGTACTGGCCGGCTACACCGTGGCGATCATCGGCCTGCCGGCCATTGGCAAACCCTTGGTGATCTTCGACGAGGCCATCGCCCGTTCTACCGAGATATGCCTGGGTATCGTCTGTGCCACGCTCAGCAGTGCCTTGCTCTGGCCGCAACGGGTAGAGCGGCAGTTGGCGCAACAGGCCAGGGCTGCCTGGCAGACCGGCGTCAAGGCGGCGCGCCAGGCGCTGACCGGTGAGGTCGAAGCACGTCAGGGGTTGCTGGAAGCGCTGGCCCGCATCGTCGCCGTGGATGCCCAGCGCGAGCACGCCTGGTTCGAGGGTGAGCGGGGCCGCCAGCGCGCCATTGCGCTGCGCGTCCTTAGCCGCGATCTGCTCGGCGTGCTGCGTCTGGCCCGTGGTGTGGCGCGGCAATGGCGGCAGCTGAGCAGCAGCGAGGCCGAGGCCGTTGCTCCCTGGTTGCAGGAGGTGGATGAGCGATTACAGGAGGATCAGGGCGATCTGCCGGAGCTGATCGAACGTCTGCGCCAGGCGGCCCAGGATGACGAACTGAACAGTGGCCAGCAACTGTGCCTGGAGCGCATGGCGGTGTTGCTGCTGCGTATCGAGGATGCCAGCCGGGCCTTGCTCGCGGTCGAGCAGGGCAGGGCGCCGGCCGACGCGCCGCGAGCGCTGTCCTGGCATTACGATTGGCAGAGTGCACTGGTGTACGGTGCTCGCAGCGCCCTGGCGTTCCTGACCCTGGCCACTTTCTGGCTGGCCACGGCCTGGACGCACGCCACCGGCGCGCTGCTGCTGGCCTGCGTGGTCTGTAGCCTGTTCGCCCGACTCGAGGCGGCGCCACAGATCGGCATGATGTTCCTGCGCGGCATTTTCTATGCGCTGCCGGTGGCGTTCTTCGTCGGGCAGATACTGATGCCGCAGATCGACGGTTTCGTCATGCTCTGCATGGTGCTGGGCGTACCGCTGTTCTTTGGCGTGCTGGGTATGGCCAAACCGCCGCTGGCCGCCACCTCGACCTCCTTCTGCCTGCATTTCATCGTGCTCTGTCTGCCCGCCCCAGGGGTTGGCTACAACGTCGAATTCTTTCTCAACGAATCGCCGGGCATGCTCATGGGGGTCGGCTTCGCCGTGTTGGCGTTCCGCCTGGTGGTGCTGCGCAATCCGGTGTGGCATGGCCGCCGGTTGATGCATGCGATTCTGGTGGATCTCGGCCGACTGACCCGGCGGGAACTGAGCCGTGCGGAAAACTGGTTCGGTGGGCGTATGGCGGATCGTTTGTTGCAACTCGCCCGCCATTATCCGGCACGTCCGGATCAGGCGCGCAGCCGCTGGGACGACGGCGTTGCCGGCCTCGATCTGGGCGATGAGCTGTTGCACCTGCGGGCCTGCCTGGCCAATGCCGATACCGATCTGGCCGGTTCTCAGCGACGTTTCCTGCGGCGTCTGGACGAAGTGCTGGAGCGCGGCCCTGCGCCTGGCCGCGAGGACGATTTGAATGGCCCGGTGGCTGACTTGCAGGACGCCCTGCGCGCCGGTGCGCCCAGTGTCGACCGGCGTCTGGCCGAGGCTGCGCTGTTGCAATTGCAAACCGGTTGGCGCCATTGGTGCCACCTGAGAGGAGAGGCCCATGGGCTTGCATGAGTGGTCGCTGGGCGGCGTATTGCTGAGCCCCATGGCGGCCTACGCGGTATTGGCGCTGCTGCTGACCGGCGTATTGCGCCTGGGGCTGCAGCGCGTTGGATTGGCACGTTGGATCTGGCACGAAGCCCTGTTCGATTGCGCCCTGTATGTCTGTGTTCTGGCGGTGGTGATTGCCGTGCTGGCACGTTGAGGAGAGAGAACATGCGTTCGACGATTCGCGTCGGCATTACCCTGGCCATGGTGGTTGCGGCGATTCTCGCCGGCTCCTGGATCTGGCAGCACTACATGTATACGCCCTGGACCCGCGACGCCCGGGTGCGGGCCGACGTGGTGACCATCGCGCCGGACGTATCGGGCTGGGTGGTCGAGCTCAAGGTGCGCGATAACCAGCAGGTGGAGGCTGGCGACCTGCTGATGACCATCGACCGCGACCGTTACCAGGCCGCGGTGGAAAAGGCCCAGGCCGTGGTGGATATCCGCAAGCAGCAACTCAGCCTGCGCGAGCACGAAGCCTCCCGGCGCGCCCGCCTTGGCTCGCAGGCGATCAGCGCCGAGCTGCGCGAGAACGCACAGATCAGCGCCGAGATGGCGCGTAGCGAATTCCGCGAGGCCCAGGCCGACCTGCGTATCGCCCAGCTCAACCTGGCGCGCAGCGAAGTGCGGGCGCCGCGTGATGGCCAGGTCACCAACCTGGTGCTGGCCCAAGGCAACTACGTGACGGCCGGCCAGTCGGTGATGGCGCTGGTCGATACCGGATCGTTCTACGTGCAGGCGTATTTCGAGGAGACCAAGCTGCCGCGTATTCAGGTCGGCGCACCGGTCGAGGTCTGGCTGATGGGTGGCGAGCAGGAGATTCGTGGCGAGGTGGAAAGCATCAGCCGCGGCATCACCGACCGCAACGCCAGCCCGGACGGCCAGTTGCTGGCCAATGTCGAACCGACTTTCAACTGGGTGCGCCTGGCCCAGCGTATCCCGGTGCGCATCAAGCTCGATGCAGTGCCGGAAAACGTTCAACTGAGCGCCGGCATGACCGCCAGCGTACGGGTGGAGTAAAGCGTTCAAGGCCGTTCAATCTGCAGGAGCCGCGGCCTCGCGGCGAATGGCTCAGGCAGCACCGATATCGCGATGTGCCCACGATTCGCCCCGGGGCGGGGCTCCTACAAATGTGTCATCTGGCGATTGTCGTTCGCTAGCTGCCGGCATGTAAGAGCTGGCTCCCTGCGTGAGCTGCGAACCGATCAGCCGCGCTGCACGCTTGCCGGGGTTCTGCGCATCAGCACTTCGCCGTGACGAACCGATACCAGCGCGTAACCCTGGGTGCGGATCATCTCGTAGTCGTCGGGCGCCGAGAGAATCAGCAGATTGGCCGGGCGGTTCACTTCCAGGCTATAACGTTCGCCCAGGTTGAGGGTGCGTGCGCTGTTGTCGGTGATCAGATCCAGGCTGCGTTGCAGGTCGCTGTAGCCGAGCATGTGGCAGATATGCAGGCCAGCTTCGAGGATGCGCAGGATGTTGCCGTTACCCAGCGGATACCACGGGTCGACGATGGAATCCTGGCCGAAGCAGATGTTCATGCCGGCACGATCGATTTCCGCCACACGGGTCAGGCCGCGGCGTTTCGGGTAGCTGTCGAAGCGCCCCTGCAGGTGGATGCTCTCGGTGGGGCAGGAGACGAAGTTGATCTTCGACATCTTCAGCAAACGGAACAGCTTCGAACAATATGCGTTGTCGTAGGAACCCATGGCCACGGTGTGGCTGGCGGTGACGCGTTCGCCCATGCCGCGTACGCGAGCTTCTTCGGCCAGCACTTCGAGAAAGCGCGACTGCGGGTCATCGGTTTCATCGCAGTGCACGTCGACCAGGCAGCCGCTGCGTTCGGCCAGATCCATCAGGAACTTGATCGAGCTGACGCCCTGATCGCGGGTGTTCTCGAAGTGCGGAATGCCGCCGACCACATCGGCGCCCAGCTCCACGGCCCGCTCCATGAGCGCGCGACCATTGGCGTAGGACTCGATGCCCTCCTGGGGAAAGGCGACGATCTGCAGGTCGATCAGGTGACGGGTTTCTTCACGGACTTCGAGCATCGCCTTCAGCGCGGCCAGGGTCGGGTCGGTGACGTCAACGTGGGTGCGTACGTGCTGGATGCCGTGGTCGACCAGCATGTCGATGGTCTTCTTCGCCCGGGTCTTGGTGTCATCAAAGGTGACCAGGGCCTTGCGCTCGGCCCAGCGCTCGATGCCTTCGAACAGCGTGCCGCTCATGTTCCAGGCCGGCTCGCCGGCGGTCAGCGTGGCGTCGAGGTGGATGTGCGGCTCGACGAAGGGCGGCACCACCAGGTTGCCGGCGGCGTCCAGATCACCTGTGCTGGCGCTGAGGGTGTCCGGCTGTGCAGCGATGGCGGCGATCTTCGGGCCGTCCAGGGCGATACGGTAAAGGCCTTCGCGGCCACGCAGGCGGGCGTTGACGATGTTCATGGGGTACTCCTTGGCAGGCTATGAGACGACAGGCGGCGGATCAGCAGGGCAATGCTGATATTGAGCCGGTCGTGAGGATCATCGAAGGAGCAGCCGGTCAGCGCTTCGATACGCTGTACACGGTAGCTCAGGGTGTTGCGGTGCACGCCCAGGCGTTGGGCGGCCAGGGCCATGTTGGCGTTCTCGAAGAACCAGGCTTCCAGGGTGGGCATGAGCACCGGTTCATGACGCGAGTCATCGCCGATCAACGGCCCCAGCGTACGTTCGACGAAGCGCTCGAGCAGGCTGCGGTCGCGGATGGCGGCGAGCAGCTCGATCACCCCCAGTTCGTTGAAGCTGCACAGCCCCAGCCGCTCGGGAAAGGCCTGTGCGGCAACCAGCGCCTGGCGGGCCTGGCCCAGGGCGCGGGCCAGGCGCTCCGGATAATGATTGCCGGTACTGAGACCGAGAACCAGGCGCTGGGGCTGCAGACGCTCGTCCAGTTCGCCGAGTAGCTCCATCAGCAGCCGGCGGTTGCGTTGTTCGTCCTGATTGTTCGTGCACGGCAGCAGGGCGATCCAGTGTTCGCCCTGGCTGATCAGCGGCAGTGCGTCGCCGAGTTGCTGCAGGCATTGCTCGAGGCGTTGCTGCAGGCACTGACGGTTGTCGCGCAGCAGGCGTTCGCCGCTGTTGGCCGCCTCACCGTCGAACAGTCGCTCGCTGTTCTGCAGGCGCAGCAGAGCGATCTGGCGCGGTACGTCGAGGGGCAGGTCGAGGCTGGCGGCACGCTGCAGGAGGATGTCGAGCGACTGGTAATCGCCTTCCAGCAACTGCTCCAGCACATGCTGGCGCGAACTGCCGAGCATCTGTTGCTGTACCAGGGCGGTACCGATGGCCTGGGTCACCACCACCATCTTCAACTGATAGGGCTGCTCCAGCAGCGGCAGGCCGAGGCGCTCCGCTTCGGCCAGCACCGTTGCCGGGATGCTCTGGATGTACTCGGCACCGGTGAGAATCACCAGGCCGGCAGTGGCGCGTTCGACCGCCTGGCGTACCAGAAGCAGCAGGTTGGCCTCATCGCGGGGATGGTTGATCCCGGTGACGAAGACCAGTTCGCCACCCATCACCCAATCGGCGATATCCGCATTCTCGGCCACGTATGGCCAGCGCACCGGGTTGCCCAGCGCCGCCTGAGCCGCGCGCAGGCGCAGGTCATGCAGGCCGGGCAGGGCCAGTACATCGGCGACGCTCAGGCTCATGCGTCGGCGACCAGGCCGCGAGCGGCGAACACTTTCTTCGCTTCGAACAGGCTGACGTACACCAGTCCAGCGACGGCGATACCGACCAGGGGCGCGACCCAGGGCGAGAAGTAGGCGCACAGCGCACCGACGGTATAGGCACCCAGGCCGACCCAGTTGAAGGCGGGCAGGCGCGTGTCGGCGAGCAGCGGGTAGCGGCCCTTATGACCGTAGAAGTAGTCCGCCATGATCACCCCGCCAATCGGCGGGATGATCGAGCCGAGCAGGATCAGGAAGGGGATCAGCAGCTCGTACATGCCGCCGATGGCCAGCAAGGTGCCGATGCCGGCGCCAACCACGGTGACCGTCTTGCGGCGCCCGGTGCGCAGCAGGTTGCAGCCGGCGGCGGCGAAGTTGTAGATGGTGTTGTCCTGAGTCGTCCACAGGTTGAGGAACAGCATAATCACCGCCGCCATGGACAGGCCCTGCAGCACCAGCACTTCGACGACATCCGGCTGTTGGTAGACGATAGCGCCATAGGCACCGGCAACGATCATCAGGCCGTTACCGAGAAAGAATCCGACCATGCTGGCGATCATCGCGATACGGCCGGTGCGGGCGAAGCGTGTCCAGTTGGTGGCCTGGGTGGCGCCGCTGACGAAGGTGCCGAAGACCATGGTGATGGCGACGCTGAGGGTCATGCTCTGGGTCGGTTCGATGGCCAGCAGCGCGCTGAGGCCGCCAATGTCATCGGTGGCGATCCACAGCGAGCAGATCAGCAGGGCGAGCATGGCCGGTACGGAAATCCGCGAAAGGATGTCCAGGCCCTTGTAGCCGATGAACGCGGTGATGCAGAAAGCGAAGCCGAACAGCACCATCAGCGCGGTGGTCAGGCCTTCCGGCAGGCCGAGGATTTTCACCAGCACGATGGCGACGGTCGCCGTGCCCCAGGCGTACCAGCCGATCTGGGTAAAGCCCAGCAGTATGTCTGACAGCTTGCTGCCGGCCTCGCCAAAGCAGAAACGACCCATCAGCACCGAGTTCAGGCCGCTGCGGCAGGCGATCAAACCCAGTACCGCGGCATACAGGCCGAGCAGCAGGTTGCCGATGACGGCCGCCCAGATCAGGGTGGTGAAGTCGAAGGCCATGCCGATCTTGCCGCCCGCGAACATGGTGGCGGTGAAGAAAGTGAAGGAGAACAACATGATCGAGGTGGAGAACAGACCCTTGCGGGCGCCTGCCGGAACCTCGCTCAGGGGGTAGTCACTGTCGGTGGTGGGATGCGTCATGGCCTAGCTCCACGGGGGTGAGGGAAGGCATGGCTATAGCAGGTGACGTGCCAAGTGATGGGTTTGGCGGGTCGTACAGTGCGGGTTGTGCAATGCGCACAATGAAATGCGGATTTTCAGCGCTTCTGCCGATTATTTTTGTTGAAGATAACCAGATTTGACCTGTCTTGGTGCGATGCCGTCTGGGCATGCACCAACAGGTTACGGGCGACTCAAGACGTTTTTGCCTGCAAGGTGGCGGGAGCGGACGTAGGGTGGACAACGCTCTTTTTGTCCGCCATGGCGGACTAGAGTGGCGGATGAAAAGAGCGTCAGCTACGCGCCCCGATCCACCCTGCGGGTGGGACGGCCAGCAGCAGTCCATCAATGCCCTTACAAAAATCTCGAGCAGGTTCTCAGCGGGTGCCGAGGAAGTCGCGCTTGCCGATCCCGACACCATTGTGGCGCAGGATGGCGTAGGTGGTCGTCAGGTGGAAATAGAAGTTCGGCAATACGTGATCGAGCAGAAAGGCCAGCCCCAGGAAGTGGGTTTCCTTGTCACGACGCTTGAGCGTCACGGTGCGATCTTCACTGCCATCGAGCTGCGCGGTGCTGATGCCCTGCAGGAAGCTCAGGGTCTTGGCGATGCGCGCCTGCAATTCGGCGATGCTGGTTTCGTCATCGGCGTAGCTCGGTGCTTCGACGCCTGCCAGCAGGGCGGCGCCGGTTTTCGCGGTATCGCAAGCGATCTGCACCTGGCGGCTGAGCGGGAACATGTCCGCTGCCAGGCGTGCGTTGAGAAAGACGCTCTGCTCGATCTTGCGGGTTTCGGCGTTGGCCGCAGCGATACCGAGGATGGTCGACAGATTGTTCAGCTGGCGAGTGAAGACCGGAATCGAGATGTTGTACATGGACAGGGACATGGGGTGCTCCAGGGGAAGTCAGGGGAGAGGGGGCGCAGACCTGGAGGTCTGCGCTCGCGAGGGCATCAGCCGATGCCGATCGGCGGCAGGGTAGCCAGTTCGACGGTCAGCGCCTTGCGCGGCGCGATGATTTCCGCTTCGCCGTCTACCACCAGCTCGTCGTTCTGGTTGAACACACGGGTGGCGATGCGCACGCGGAATTTCGGCAGTTTCTCGAGGATTTCCAGGCGTACGGTGAGCGTGTCACCGAGTTTGACCGGTTTCTGGAAGCTCATCTGCTGGCCCACGTAGATGGTGCCTGGGCCGGGGAGGGTGCAGGCCACCGCCGCACTGATCAGCGCACCGCTGAACATACCGTGGGCAATGCGCTCGCGGAACATGGTGGTGGCCGCATACTCGGCATCCAGATGCACCGGGTTATGGTCGCCGGAGACGGCGGCGAACAGCAGGATGTCGCGTTCTTCCACGGTTTTGCTGTAGGTGGCGGTCTGGCCGACTTCGAGACTGTCGTAGGGCGTGTTGCTGCTTTGTGTCATGGATTGGGTTCCTGAGGAAGTGATGGTCGCTGGCGGGGCTGCTCCAGTGCCTGTTCCAGCCAGTCGATCAGGTCGCGGGTGACCTCGTCACGGTTCAGCTCGTTGAGCAGTTCGTGACGGGCCTGGGGGTAACGTTTGAGTGTCGTGCGGGTATGCCCTGAACGGCTCAGGGCGTCGGCCAGGTGTTGCAGGCGCTGGCCCTGGCTCATCGGGTCATGGTCGCCCCCGATGATCAGCACGGGCAAGTACGGATCGATCTGCTTCAGGCGGGCGGTCGGGGTGATCTGTTGCAGGCCTTCGAGCAAATCGAGCCATAACTGGTTGCTGCAGCGAAATCCGCACAGTGGGTCGGCGATGTAGCGGTCGACCTCTGTCGCGTCACGGCTGAGCCAGTCGAAGGCGGTACGGGCAGGTTTGAAGGCCTTGTTGAAGGTGCCGAACGACAGCCAGTCGATCAGCCCACTGCGGCCATTCGCACCCTGGCGCCAGCGCTCGAAGCGGGCGATCAGCGTGGCAGCCTGGTAAACCCGCAATGGCTGATAGTTGGAGCCGGACAGAACCGCGCCCTGCACGCTGCTGCTGTGGCGCATCAGGTAGGCCATGGTGATGAAGCTACCCATGCTGTGGCCGAACAGAAAGATCGGTGCCTGTGGCCATTGCTGACGGATGTGGTGATTGAGCGTCGAGAGATCGCCTACCACCCGTGCCCAACCCTCCCGATCAGCGTAATGGCCAAGGCTGCCGTGTTGCGCCGTCTGCCCATGGCCGCGTTGATCGTGGGCGTAGAGGTCGAAACCAGCCGCTACCAACGCTTCGGCCAGGCGGGCGTAGCGGCCGCTGTGCTCGGCCATGCCGTGAGCGAGCATCAGCACCGCCCGGGGGGCACGCTCGGCATGCCAGTGGTTGACGTACAGGGGGACGTCATCACTGCTGTCGAGCCAAAAGGTGCGGTGCTGCATGGCAATTCCTTGAGCCTGCGTATGCCGCGCATTGTAGACCGCGCAGGGGCTGAAATTCACGGTATTGATTGTAGGTTTGCGAGCAGGTGGTCGGCTGCTAAGTTCACTGGAGCCTTGAGGCTCAACGGATATTCAGGGAAATGAGGACAACAACAATGCAACCTGATTTCTGGAACGACAAACGCGCCGCTGGCGTGCCCAACGATATCGACATGAGCGCCTACCAGTCGGTGGTCGAAGTGTTCGAACGCTCCTGCAAGACCTTTGCGGATCGGCCCGCCTTCAGCAACCTGGGCAGAACGCTGAGCTACGGAGAGCTGGATGAGCTTTCCGGCGCGTTCGCCGCCTACCTGCAGCAGCACACCGATCTCAAACCCGGCGACCGCATCGCCGTGCAGATGCCCAACGTACTGCAGTACCCCATCGCGGTGTTCGGTGCACTGCGCGCCGGCCTGATCGTGGTCAACACCAACCCGCTGTATACCGCCCGCGAGATGCGTCATCAGTTCAAGGATGCCGGGGTGCGCGCGCTGGTGTACCTGAACATGTTCGGCAAGCTGGTGCAGGAAGTGCTGCCCGACAGCGATATCGACTACCTGATCGAAGCGCGCATGGGTGACATGCTGCCCACGCTCAAGGGCTGGCTGGTCAATACCCTGGTGAAGAAGGTCAAGAAGATGGTGCCCGACTATCATCTGCCCCAGGCGCTGTCGTTCAAGCAGGTGCTGCGCAAAGGCGCCAGCCTGTCGGCCCGTGCGGTCACCGCCGCGCAGGACGATATTGCCGTGCTGCAATACACCGGCGGTACCACCGGCGTAGCCAAGGGCACCATGCTCACCCACGGCAACCTGATCGCCAACATGCTGCAGGCCGACGCCTGCATGTCCCAGCACGGCCCCGACGGCATTCCGCTGATGAAGCGCGGCCAGGAGGTGATGATCGCGCCGCTGCCGCTCTATCACATCTATGCCTTCACCGTGAATTGCATGTGCATGATGGTCAATGGCAACCACAACGTGCTGATCACCAACCCGCGCGATATCCCCGGTTTCATCAAGGAACTGGGCAAATGGGAGTTCTCCGCGCTGTTGGGGCTCAACACCCTGTTCGTGGCGTTGATGGATCATCCAGACTTCAGGAAACTCGACTTCAGCCACCTCAAGGTCACCAATTCGGGCGGCACCGCCCTGGTCAAGGCCACTGCCGAACGCTGGCAGAGCCTGACGGGTTGTACGGTGGTCGAAGGCTACGGCCTCACCGAGACCTCGCCGATAGCCAGCGCCAACCCCTACGGCGAGTATGCGCGGCTGGGCACTGTGGGCATTCCGGTGCCGGCAACCACCTTCAAGATCATCGATGACGACGGCAACGAACTGCCGCTGGGCGAGCGGGGCGAGCTATGCATCAAAGGCCCGCAGGTGATGAAGGGCTACTGGAATCGAGCGGACGCCACCGCCGAGGTGCTGGATGCCGAAGGCTGGTTCAAGTCCGGCGATATCGCGGTGATCGACGAGGATGGCTTCGTGCACATCGTCGACCGCAAGAAGGACATGATCATCGTCTCCGGCTTCAATGTGTACCCCAACGAGATCGAGGATGTGGTGATGGCCCATAGCAAGGTTGCCAGTTGCGCGGCCATCGGCGTACCCGATGAAAAGTCCGGGGAGGCGGTCAAGCTGTTCGTGGTCAAGCGCGACAATAGCCTCACGGCCGAAGAGTTGAAGGCTTACTGCAAGGACAACTTCACGGGCTACAAGGTACCGCGGCACATCGTCTTCCGGGATTCGCTGCCAATGACACCGGTAGGCAAGATCCTGCGGCGTGAGCTGCGCGATTAGAGCTACAAGCCGCAAGCTTCAAGCGGCAAGTTAGAGGCGCCGGCCGGATGGTTGCCAATCCCTCACTCGCCGTCGAGTGGCGCCTGCGCGGCTCAAGCTGTCCCGCGGATCGCGCTTCTAGTCCGTAGGATGGGTCGGGCCGCGTAGGTGAAACCCATCGGCAATTGATGGGTTTCACCCATCCTACGACTGCGCTCGACCCACGCTACTCGACCGAGGTTGGACGTAGCCGCCGTCGTCGCTGCTCTGCGCTCTTTCGATCCCTTCTCTCTCTTGCCAATCTCGCCCGGCAGAAAAAGTTGCAGGCGTCTATCATGGGCCTTGCCTGCCGTCCGATGACTTCTGCGGATCAATCGCGGTTGAAAAAGCTTTGTGACTATTAATTTTTTTTGGTCACTTTCGGTACTGGCTGGCCGTTTCGAGCTCTGGTCGGTATCTGGCAACTCTGCTACTCTCGGCCCGCTTTCGCCTCATAGGGGCCGAACAGTAGGCATACATACAACAAACAACCGCATACGCGGTGAAGACAAGCTGTTGCTTAGGAGTGGGTGTCCATGACCGAAAACTTCTGGACGGACAAGTATCCCGAGGGGATCGCGGCCGAGATCGATCCCGACCAGTACCCCAACGTTCAGGCGGTGCTGAAGCAGTCCTGCCAGCGGTTCGCCGACAAGCCCGCGTTCACCAATCTGGGCAAGACCCTCACCTACGGTCAGCTGTTCGAGCTGTCCGGTCATTTCGCTGCCTACCTGCAGCAGCACACGGATCTGCAGCCCGGCGACCGCATCGCCGTGCAACTGCCCAACGTTCTGCAATATCCGGTGGTGGTTTTCGGCGCTCTGCGTGCCGGGCTGGTGGTGGTCAACACCAACCCGCTGTACACCGCCCGGGAAATGGAACACCAGTTCAAGGATTCCGGCGCCAAGGCGCTGGTCTGCCTGGCCAACATGGCCCACCTGGCCGAGCAGGTGGTGCCCAAGACCGGCGTGACGACGGTGATCGTCACCGAGGTCGGCGACATGCTGTCGCCGCTCAAGCGCCTGCTGGTCAACGCCGTGGTCAAGTACGTGAAGAAGATGGTGCCGGCCTACAACCTGCCAGCCGCCATCAAACTCACCGACGCCCTGAGCCAGGGCCGTGGCAAGGCGGTGAGCGAAGCCAGCCCCGCTGCTCACGAGGTCGCCGTGCTGCAATACACCGGCGGTACCACTGGTGTGGCCAAGGGCGCGATGCTGACCCACCGCAACCTGATCGCCAACATGCTGCAATGCCGCGAGTTGATGGGTTCCAACCTCAACGAAGGCAGCGAGATCCTGGTCGCACCTTTGCCGCTGTACCACATCTACGCCTTCACCTTTCACTGCATGGCGATGATGCACTGCGGCAACCACAACGTGCTGATCACCAATCCGCGTGACCTGCCGACCATGGTCAAGGATCTGTCCAAGTTCCAGTTCAGTGGTTTCGTTGGCCTCAATACCCTGTTCGTGGCGCTGAGCAACAACGACGGCTTCCAGAAGCTCGATTTTTCCAAGCTCAAGGTCACCCTGTCCGGTGGCATGGCGCTGCAGCAAGCGGCGGCCGAGCGCTGGAAACAGGTGACCGGCTGCGCCATCTGCGAAGGCTACGGCCTGACGGAAACCAGCCCGGTGGCTTCGGTCAACCCCATCACCAATATCCAGATGGGCACCATCGGTATTCCGGTGCCGTCCACTGAGTTCAAGGTGATCGACGACCAGGGCAACGACCTGGCGCTGGGCGAGATCGGCGAACTGTGCATCAAGGGCCCGCAGGTGATGAAGGGCTACTGGCAGCGTCAGGAAGCCACCGACGAAGTCATCGATGCCGATGGCTGGTTCAAGTCCGGTGACATCGGTCTGATCCAGGAAGACGGCTACATCCGCATCGTCGACCGCAAGAAGGACATGATCCTGGTGTCCGGCTTCAACGTCTATCCCAACGAGCTGGAAGACGTGCTGGTGACCCTGCCCGAGGTGCTGCAGTGCGCCGCCATCGGCGTTCCGGACGAGCGTTCCGGCGAGGCGATCAAGGTGTTCGTGGTGGTCAAGCCGGGCATGACCCTGACCAAGGAACAGGTCATGGCGCACATGCACGACAACCTCACCGGCTACAAGCGGCCCAAGCAGGTCGAGTTCCGCGAGAGCCTGCCGACCACCAATGTCGGCAAGATCCTGCGCCGCGAGCTGCGTGACGAAGAGTTGAAGAAGCTCGGCAGCAAATAGCCCGGCGCATGCTGTACCGGAGGCCCTGCACTGCAGGGCCTTTTTCATTGCACTTCAGTACCGCGGTTCGTTGGTACGCGCTTACCAGCGCACCGTACTCGGCGCCTGGCATGAAGTGGACGACGCCATGGCCGCCTACCAGGCCCAGCAACGCCGTCACGATCATCTGCAAGAGGCCGTGGCGCAAAGCTGTGAAGAGCAGCAATACGCCCAGGGCACGGTGGACTACCTCAACGTGCTATCGGTGCAGCACGCCTTGCTGGTCAACGAGGAGGAACTGGTGGACAGCAGCCAGGCAACTTCTCTGGCGCTGGTGGGGTTGTATCAGGCGTTAGGTGGCGGCTGGCAGGGTCGATCGAGCCCTGACGGAGGCGCGATGTGCCGTTTGATCTTCTCGCCAGCAGGCGAAGCCTGTCCGGGATTAATTGCGCACCCAGCGCTGCCGCGTCCAGCCGCTGAAGGCATCCACCGCGAGCACCAGCAGCAACATGGCAAGGATTACCGTGCTGGCCTGGGCTTCCTGAAACAGGCTGAGGCTCACGTACAGCATCTGGCCCAACCCGCCTGCACCGACGAAGCCCATGATCGCCGCCATGCGGATATTGTTTTCCCAGCGATACAGGGTATAGGCCAGCAACTGTGGCCACAGGGAAGGCAGGGTGCCGTAACAGAAGGCCATCCACGCTCCGCCACCCTGCAGGCGAATGGCCGCGGCTGGCTCCTGTGGTGTGTTTTCCAGCGCTTCGGCGAACAGCCGGCCAAGCACGCCGGCGGTGTGCAGTGCCAGGGCCAGGGTGCCGGCGTTGGGGCCGAGGCCGGCGGCCAGTACCATCAGCACCGCCCAGACCAGTTCGGGAATGGCGCGTAAGGCATTGAGCAGCAAACGCGTGACGCTTTGCAGCGGCCAGCCCAGGCGACCAGCCGCAGGCAGGGCGAGGAACAGGCCCAGTACGGCTGCGAGCAGGGTGCCTAGCGCCGACATGGCCAGGGTTTCCATGGCACCCCGAGCAGTGGCCTGCAGGTGCTCGCTGCTGAAATCCGGGCTCATGAAGCGCAGCGCGTAGCTGCCCATCTGCCCGAGGCTGTCACCGCTGACCAGGCTGAGCAGATCCAGGCCGAGGTAAATGAATGAGCCGATCACCGCGGCGGTGATGGCCAGCACCAGTAACCCGTTACCCAGGCGCTTCATGCGAACCTCCCGCGCAGCAGGCGGCTGAGCTGGTCGGCCAGTAGCACCAGCACCAGGAAGGTCAGCAACATGCTCGCTACCTCGGCACCGGCGAACATGCGCATGGACAGGTCGATCTGTTGACCCAGGCCGCCTGCACCGACGAAACCCATCACCACCGAGGCGCGTACCGCACATTCCCAGCGGTACACCGTGTAAGAGGTCAGTTCCGCCGCCGCATTGGGCAACACACCGTAGGCGAATGCCGCCAGGCGTCCGCTGCCCGATTGCAGCAGGGCGTGCACCGGACGTTGATCCACCGATTCGAAGATTTCCGCATAGACCTTGCCGAGCATCCCCGCGTAGGTGATGGCGATGGCCAGCACGCCCGCGGTAGGGCCGAGGCCGACGGCCCGCACGAACAGCAGTGCCCAGACGATTTCCGGCACGCTGCGCAGGATGATCAGCAACCCGCGCACCGGCCAGCGCAGGCATTGGCCGAGCAGGCTGGGGCGCCCGCCGCGGGACGCCGCCGACAAGGACAGCGCGCGGCTGGCCAGCAGGCTTGCCGGCACCGCCAGCAGCAGAGCCAGGGCCATGCCCGCGGTGGCGATGGCCAGGGTCTGCAGGGTGGCGTCCAGCAGCAGGGCGAGGAAGTCGGCATCCTGAGCCGGCGGCCAGAAGTCCTTGAGGAAGCTGCCCATCGACTGGGTGCTGTTCGGTTGCAGCAGTACCGTCAGATCCAGCTCGGCCAGCCGGATACCTGGCCATAGCAGGGCAAGGGCCAGCAGGCTCAGGAGCAGGCGTGAAACGGCCGCGGGATCGCGCCGGTCGCTTCTCAGCATCGCGGCGCCCAGGGGCTGGCGGACGCCTCGCTGTGGGGTGCCGGGCTCAGTTGCTCGTTGGCATACAGGGCATCCAGGCGCTGCCGGTCGACCTCGCTGGCGTTCAGGTCGAAGACGACCTGCCCATCGCGGATGCCGATGATGCGCGGGAAATGCGCCAGGGCAAGTTCCACCGTATGCAGGCTGGCGACCAAGGTCACCTGATTGGCCTCTGCATGGCGGCAGAGTAACGACAGCGTGTGCTCGGCCAGGCGCGGATCCATCGCCGAGACCGGTTCGTCGGCGAGCAGCAGCTCTGGCGCCTGATACAGGGCCCGGGCAATGCCGACCCGTTGCAGCTGACCGCCAGACAACTGGCCGCAGCGGGCGAACAGCTTGTCGGCCAGATCCAGCTTCGCCAGCTCGGCGCGTGCGCCGGGAATGTCCAATGGGTGCAGCAGGTTCAGCAGGCTCTTGCCCAGGCCCCACTGGCCGAGCTTGCCGGCCAGCACCGCAGTGATCACCCGCTGCCGCGCAGGCAGCGGCGGCGCCTGATGAATCAGGCCGATGCGCGCGCGCAGCCGCTGCCGTTGGTGGCTCGACAGTTGCCAGGGGCTTTCACCAAGCACCTCAAGCTCGCCAGTGCTCGGTGCCAGCGCCGTGGCCAGCAGATTGAGCAGGCTCGACTTGCCGGCGCCGGACGGGCCGATGATCGCCACCCGCTCGCCGCGAGCGATGCTCAGGTGCAGATCCTCGAGTGCCTGAACGCCGTTGCCGTGCCTGAGGCCGATGCCGGACAGGCGCAGGGTCATTTCAGCAGGTCGGCAGCACGGGCAGCCTCTTCGATGCCCTTGTAGTTCTCGGGCTTGGTGTCGATGAAGCGGCTCGCCGCCTGCAGATCGAGGATCGCCTTGTGCTCCGGATTGGCCGGGTCGAGGGTCAGGAAGGCCTGCTTGATCTTCTCGGCCAGTGCCGGGTCGAGGGTGCCGCGTACCGTCCAGTTGTAATCGAAGTAAGTCGGTGTGGTGGCGAACACCTTGACCTTGTCGGTATCGACCTTGCCGGTGTTGACCAGCTTGTCCCATACGCTGGCGTTGAGCACGCCGGCATCGACCTTGCCAGCCTGCACCCAGGCGGCGGTGGCGTCATGGGCACCGGAGTAGGCCACGCGGCTGAAGAAGGTTTCCGGCTTGATACCGTCCTGCAGCATGAAGTAGCGCGGCATCAGGCTGCCCGAGGTGGACGACACCGAGCCGAAGGCGAAGGTCTTGCCCTTCAGGTCGGCCAGCGACTTCACGTTCGGGTCGGCGGTGATGAACGTGCTGGTGAACTCGGCATCCTGTTCGCGCTGCACCAGGGGAATGGCGTTGCCCGTCTTCAGATGCACTTGCACGAAGGTGAAACCGCCCAGCCAGGCCATGTCGAGGCGATCGGTGGCCAGTGCCTCGACCACTGCCGGGTAGTCCGCCACCGGGACGAACTCGACCTGCATGCCCAATTGCTGCTCCAGGTATGCCCCCAGCGGCTTGAACTTGCGCAGCAGTTCGGTCGGCGCCTCGTCGGGAATGGCCGATACGCGCAGGGTTTCGGCGGCGTGGGCAGTCAGGGCGGAAACCGACAGGGCGAGGCCGGCGGCGAGCGCCAGGGTGCGCTTGAGCATGGGAGTTCTCCGGTTCAATAGCGGAAAAAACGGATAGCAGCGCCAAGACAGGCGCTGCAAAGGATTCGTTAGAGAGCGCGGCGATTATAGGAGGCGCCGCGAGAAAGACCAGCTTTGCTAGAATCCGCGCCCTGTTTCCCAGTTGCCGAGAGCGTTGCCATGAGTGAGCCGATCCGCCTGACCCAGTACAGCCATGGTGCCGGTTGCGGCTGCAAGATTTCCCCCAAGGTGCTGGAGGTAATCCTCGCAGGCAGCGGCGCACAGAATCTCGACCCGAATCTCTGGGTGGGCAATGCCTCCCGGGACGATGCCGCCGTGTACGCCCTCGACGAGGAGCGCGGCGTGGTCTCGACCACCGACTTCTTCATGCCCATCGTCGACGACCCCTTCGACTTCGGCCGCATCGCCGCCACCAATGCGATCAGCGACATTTACGCCATGGGCGGCGACCCGCTGATGGCCATCGCCATTCTCGGCTGGCCGGTCAATCTGTTGCCGCCGGAAGTCGCACGCGAGGTGATTCGGGGTGGCCGCGCAGTTTGCGATGCCGCCGGTATTCCGCTGGCCGGCGGGCATTCCATCGACGCGCCGGAGCCGATCTTCGGCCTGGCGGTAACCGGCGTGGTGCAGAAGAAACACATGAAGCGCAATGACACCGCCCAGGTCGGCGACACGCTGTACCTGACCAAGCCGCTGGGTATCGGCATTCTCACCACCGCCGAGAAAAAAGCCAGGCTGCGTGCCGAAGACGTCGGCCTGGCCCGCGACTGGATGTGCACCCTGAACAAGCCGGGCAGCCGCTTCGGCAAGCTGGCCGGGGTCACGGCGATGACCGACGTCACCGGCTTCGGCCTGCTCGGGCACCTGGTGGAAATGGCCGACGGCGCGCGGCTCAGCGCGCGTCTGGACTATGCGGCCGTGCCGCGCCTGCCGGGCGTCGAGCACTACCTCGCCGAGGGTTGCGTACCGGGTGGCACGCTGCGCAACTTCGACAGCTACGGCGAGCGCATCGAGGCGCTCAGTGACGAGCAGCGCGACCTGCTCTGTGATCCGCAGACCAGCGGCGGTCTGTTGATCGCCGTCAGCGAGCAGGGCGAGGCCGAGTTCCTTGCGCTCGCCGCCGAGCTGGGGCTGGAACTGGCGCCCATCGGCGTGCTGGTCGAACGACAGCGTCACGCGGTAGAGGTGTTCTGATGCGCGACGACGCCCGTAACTACCGCGACCTGTTTCTCACCGATGTGCCGATGATGGATACCCGCGCGCCGGTGGAGTTCGGCAAAGGTGCCTTTCCCGGTGTGCTCAATCTGCCGCTGATGACTGACCTGGAACGGCAGAAGGTCGGCACCTGCTACAAGCAGCACGGCCAGGATGCTGCCATCAGATTGGGGCACCAGCTGGTTGGCGGTCAGACCAAGGCCGAGCGGGTCGAGGCCTGGGTGGCGTTCGCGCGGGCCAATCCGGATGGATACCTGTACTGCTTTCGTGGTGGGCTGCGTTCGCAGATCGTCCAGCAATGGCTCAAGGAGGCCGGCATCGACTACCCGCGGGTGGTCGGTGGCTACAAGGCCATGCGCACCTTCCTGCTGGAGACCCTCGAACAGGCGGTGGAGCAGTGTCGGTTCGTGGTCGTCGGCGGCATGACCGGTACCGGCAAGACCGATGTGCTGGCGCAATTGCCCAATGCCCTGGATCTGGAAGGCCATGCCAATCATCGCGGCTCCAGCTTCGGCAAGCGCGCCACCGGCCAGCCGGCACAGATCGACTTCGAGAATGCCCTGGCCATCGACCTGCTCAGGAAGCGCGCGGCGGGCATCGAGCAGTTCGTGGTGGAGGACGAGGGGCGTATCGTCGGCAGCTGCAACGTGCCGCTGGCGCTGTACCAGGGTATGCAGCGCTATCCGCTGGTCTGGCTGGAGGACAGTTTCGACAACCGTGTCGAACGTATCCTGCGCGACTACGTAGTCAATCTGTGCGCCGAGTTCATCAGCGTGCAGGGTGAAGACAGCGGCTTCGGACTGTTCGCCGAGCGGCTGCTGCAGAGCCTGAACAATATCCACAAACGTCTGGGCGGTGAGCGCCATCAGCGCCTGCTGGCCATCATGCAGGCTGCCCTGAACGAGCAGCAGCGCAGCGGTACGGTAGAGCTGCACCGTGGCTGGATCGAAGGTCTGCTGCGCGAGTACTACGACCCGATGTACGCCTATCAGCGCGACAGCAAGGCCGAGCGAATCGAGTTCGCCGGCGATGAAGCGGCGGTCATCGCCTACCTGCGTGAGCGCCGCGGCTGAGGGCATCAGCCGGTTCGCGTGTGAAAGTGCCCGCTGCCCGGCTTGAAACGCGCGGCCATGGCCATCAGCGCCAGGGTGGCTACGGCCATGGCCAGCCAGCTCAGCCGCAGATCATCGGTGTACTGGCGCAACACACCGGCAGCCAGGACGCCCAGGCCCATGATCACGATGGGCAGGCTGGTCAGCAGGCTGGCGCCGACATGACCCAGGCCGGTGTCGAGCTGGATGCGGTCGAGCAGCGGGCCGACCGCCGCCAGCACCGGGCGCAGGTTCAGGCCGAGCAGGACGATGGCGAGCAACAGCAGGGGCTGACGTTTCATCGCTTGTTTTTCTGCGCGCCACGCCAGGCGACCAGCAGCACGCCGCCGACGATGCACAGTGCCGCCAGCAGCATCGACAGGCTGCCGCGTTCATCCAGCAGCGTCACGGCCATGGCTGCGCCAAGCATCGCCGCCACCGAACCGATCTGGCTGAGGTACACCGCGCCGGCCAGTTTCTGCAAGACGAAATACAAGGCGTAGACGATGGCGAACAGGGCCATCTGCACCAGTAGCAGGACGATCGCCACGCCGCTGTCCAGGTTAGGGCTGAGCCTTACGTCGAATAGCGCCAGAGGCAGCAGGAGCAGGGCACCGCCCAGCAGCATGCCGGGGGCCAGCGACAACGGGCTGGCACCGGGTGGCCAGCAGCGCGAACGGTAGATATTGCCCAGAGCCAGGAACACCGGCACGGCCAGCGCGGCGATGATCCACAGCAGCGGGCTGTCGCCACTGTGCAGTTTGTCCAAGGCCAGCAGCAGGCTGCCACCCAGGCCGATGCAGATGCCGAGCAGGCGCATGCGGCTCAGCGGTTCCATGCGCAGCGCCAGGGCCAGCAGATAAGTGATCAGCGGCGGAAACGCCAGGCACATGGAGGCGAAACCGGCACCGACATGAGGAATGGAGCTGAACAGCAGGCCATTGGGCAGGGCGATGCTGAGTAGCCCGGAGGCCAGGTAGTAACGTTGCAGGCGTGGGCTCATGCCGGGTGTCTCACCACGCAGGCGGGTGAACGCCAGCAACAGTAAGCCGCCACCGATCAGGCTCCACAGCAGATAGGCCACCGGTGACCAGCCCGCTGCGCTGGCCAGCTTCACCAGATTGCTGGTCAATCCCATCAGCGCGCCGATGCCGAGCAACAGCATTAGCGCCAGTATTGGCCGTGGATTGGAGGGTGACATGGCTGGTTCCATCCGATGAATACGCTAAGATGAAAACATTCTTTTCGAAAAGTATCTTGATAGCAAGATAAATAGAGGGCGATATGCAGGATCGTGCACAACTGGCCGCCGAGCAGTGGCAACAGGAGCGCCCGGATCTGGACGGATTCTCCATGGCGGTAATCGGTCGTCTGGGCGAGCTATCTCAAGTGATTGGCCGCGATCACCTGTTGCCGTTCTTCGCCGAACACGGCCTGCAGGCCGGCGAGTTCGACCTGCTCGCCACCTTGCGCCGTTCGGGCGAACCCTACGCGCTGATGCCCACGGCGCTGTATGAGAGCGCGATGATTTCCTCGGGCGGCATGACCAGCCGCATCGACCGCTTGGAAAAGGCTGGCCTGATCGAACGCCGCAAGCACCCGACCGACCGACGCGGCATCCTGGTGGCCCTGACGCCGGCAGGGTATGAACTGATCGACAGCATGCTCAGTGCCCACGTTGATAACCTGCAACGCGTTCTGGCTGCCCTCAGTGACGAGGAAAAACAGCAGTTGCATGCACTCACCGGCAAGCTGCTGGCCAATCTACAACCGGGTGAATGAAAGGAAGCGAGCCCATGTCTCTCACGGCATTGATCATTGGAGTGATTGGCCAGTTGTTTTTCGCAGGCCTGCAGGGCCTGCTCGTTGTGTTTTCCGGTGCTGCTCTCGCCAACCACAGCGAGCTGACGCCGTTCCAGGATCGCCTGCTGTCGAGCCTGATGTTGCTGCTACCGGCCATCTCGATATTCACCGCGGGCCTACTGATCGTCGGCTACCTGAACTCGGCGCCTTGGTTGTCCAACCTGTGGCATTTGCTGCCGGTCGTGGGATTCGGGCTGTATCTGCTGTTTCTGCTTTGCCTGAATCACTGAGCAGGCAGGGCGCTATCTGGACTAGGTCGGTAGGCCGGGCTCGGACGAAGAGGTTTGCTGGCATCATGGATGAGATTCTGAACTTCATCGGTACGCTGATCGAACGCGGTTTCAGGGTGTTCGGTCTGTGGGTGCTGAGGATCCTGACCGGGGGGCGTTACAAGGACACCAACAGCTACCTGTATTTCTTTCCGACCTTCATCGGGTTTTTGATCCTGGCTGTGCTGCCGGGTGCGATCATCCTGACCGTGTTGGTAAGCCGGCCGTAGGGGCGTCGGGTGGACGACGCTTCACCTGCGCGGCCCGACCCGTCCACCATTCGGCAATCGCAACGGTGGACAAGAAAAGCGTTGTCCACCCTACGTTCTAGGGTCTGTTGACGTTTCAGCGCAAGCCGCAGGGCTTCGGCGCGGTCATGCTGAAATGTCAACAGCCCTAAGATTTCCCGCACTTCTGCCGACTACATGGGCAGGATCACAACCGAGAAGGGAGACTGCTATGGAGATCGGAGCACTGCCGGCCACGCTGTCCACATGGCAATCCAAGGTCGCGAGCGCGGGGCAGAGGACACAAGCACAGGCCCTGCCTGCGCAGGTTGAAGTCGCGCCGGAATCCTCACTGCATGCTTCGGTGCTCTCGCAATCCAACGTCTCGGACGTGCCGGAGGATACGCGCTCGTTCGACCTGTATCGGCAGGTGAGCCGCCCGATTACCTCCGAGCTGGTGGCGCGTGAGTTGTTCCGCGACACCGGGAGCGCCTACACGTCGGTGGAAGCCGATTACGACAAGGTGATGAAGACGCTGGTTGCCAGGGAGCCTCAGCTTGCTGGCAAGGAATTCGGATTCAGCGTGAACCCTCAGGGCCGCCTCGTCCTGACCAGTGCCGGAGATCTGACCAAGCAACAGGCAGAACGGGTGGAGAGCGCCTTGAATGCCTCCAGCCAACTGGTCGGCGCCGCCAACCGCTACGCCCAGCTTCAAATCGATTTCGTGGCGGCTGACAACGTGTCGATGTATGGCAAGTACCATCTCGACATGGGCAACTTTGCCCAGACGGTGGATATCGGCAAGGAGATCAATGCAGCCAAGAAGGGTGATGGCAGTTGGGTCGGCAACAACTGGTTCAATCAAATCTCCGCCAATGGCGAGGTTCGTTATGGTGGCTGGGAGAAGTTCGTCGATGGCAACTGGGTGAGTGCTCCCGATTTCAAGTACGAGGGCATCGTCTCGGTCTACGCTTGAGATGCCAGCCACGATGGGTGGTCGGCGTCTTGGCCGACCGCGTCTTTGCGGCACTCCGATCAGTTGCAGGCCCTCTTGATTGGACGTCGTGCAGCCGATCCCCGGGGGTTGAGTCTCAGATGGCCGGAGCTGGCCGATGGCTACGGAAATGCCCGCTGCCCGGGCGCAAGCGGCTGGCCATCGCCATCAGGTCGTAGGGTGGACGACGCTTCACCTGCGCGGTCCGACCCGTCCACCATCCGGCAATCGTAACGGTGGACAAGAAAAGCGTTGTCCACCCTACGTCCTAAAGCGATGCGTTACGGGATTCAACAACAAGCGCAGAATTACCCGATTCGTGTAGGAGCCGCGACCCCGCGGCGAATCGTGGCCATACCGCGATTTTTGCGGCATGGCCGCCATCGCATCGCGCCGGGGTCGACGCTCCTACGTGCGAACCCAGACTGCGAACGGGCTCTTGCAGACCAAGGAGCAAGACGGTATCCAGATAGCGGCTGCGATTGCCTCGTTGCCGCTGATCCAGAGGGGCCTGCCAACTTCGAGGGTCTTCAACTGGTGCTTAGAGCCGGTGATGCTCGATCAGAAAATCCACGAACACCCGCACCCGCGCCGGCATTGCCGAGCCGCCTACGAACACCGCGTGAATCGGTTCCCGGTCGCCGGGGTTCCAGGCCTCCAGCAGCGGTATCAGGTCGCCGCGCTGCAGATCCTCGGCCACGCTGAACTCGCCGATGCGCGCGATGCCGGCACCTACCCGTGCGAGTTGTGCC
Source organism: Phytopseudomonas daroniae (assembly GCF_004327285.1). Taxonomy (GTDB): domain Bacteria; phylum Pseudomonadota; class Gammaproteobacteria; order Pseudomonadales; family Pseudomonadaceae; genus Aquipseudomonas; species Aquipseudomonas daroniae. The sequence goes on along the minus strand of NZ_QJUI01000014.1, from coordinate 2,999 downwards.
AGTGCCTCACCACTGCTGCATTCGATATTGCCGCTGACCTTCAGGGAAAACTCTTTGTCGTCGCGGATGAACGGCCAGTTGGGTTCGGCACGGCGGAAGTTGAAGCGCAGGCAGTTGTGCCGTAGCAGGTCTTCCGGTTCCTGGGGTATGCCATGGCGCTTCAGGTACTCGGGCGAAGCCACCACCACCTGGCCGGTGTCGCCGATCTTGCGTGCGGTCAGCGGGCTGTCGGGCAGATGGCCGAAGCGTACCGCCACGTCGGCCTGGCCGCCGAGAATGTCGACCACTTCGTCGCCGAGGGTGAGGTCGACGACGATGTTCGGGTAACGGGCGCTGAATGCTGCCACCAGGGGAACGATGGCCAGCCGCCCATGGCCGAGGGCGGCGCTTACCCGCAATCGGCCCCTGGGTACGCCCTGGTCGGTGATGGCTTCTTCGACCTCGGCCATGTCGGCCAGGATACGCCGGGCGCCGCGCAGGTAAGCCTCGCCCTCGGCGGTGAAGGTGATCGCTCGGGTGGTGCGCAACAGCAGGCGGGTGCCGAGACGTTGTTCGGTACGCGCGATGATCCGGCTGACCGCCGAGGGTGTCAGCCCCAATGCACGCGCGGCGGCCGACAGGCTGCCTTCCTGCGCCACGGTGGTGAACACACCCATTTCACCTGATCTACCGTTGAAGTCCATTTGTGCTCCGTACGCAAAGGTGCTTTCCAGAAAAGCTATCTACCGCCTGAAAAGTCTGGATCCTATCATTCGCGGCATAGATAAGGAGCCTTCCATGCGTATCAATCCACCCCTTGTAGCACTCGCCATTGGTGCCTTTGGCATCGGCGTTACCGAGTTCGCCCCCATGGGCATGTTGCCGGGCATCGCTGCGGATCTCGGCGTTTCCATTCCCGCCGCAGGCCTGTTGGTCAGTGCTTACGCCCTGGGCGTACTGCTCGGCGCGCCGCTGATGACCCTGACCACCGGCAGGATTCCCCGGCGCTATCTGCTGATCGGACTCATGGCGATTTTCACCCTGGGTAACCTGATGTCGGCCCTGGCGACCGATTACTACAGCCTTATGTTCGCCAGGGTGGTGACGTCACTGAACCACGGTGCGTTCTTTGGCGTTGGCTCTATCGTCGCCGCCAGCGTGGTCGCCCCGGAGAAACGTGCTGGCGCGGTGGCGGCCATGTTCATGGGCCTGACCCTGGCGACCATCGGCGGTGTACCGCTGGCTGCCTGGTTTGGTGAAGTGCTCGGTTGGCGCACCGCATTCTGGGGAATTACTGGCCTCGGCGTGGTGGCCATGGCCGCGTTGTGGTTCGCCTTGCCCAACCTGTCGGCGCCGAAAAGCGTCGGTGTAATGGCCGAAATTCGCGCGCTGGGCCGTGGCCCGGTGCTGGGGGCGTTGGCCCTGACCGTGGTTGGCTCGAGTGCAATGTTCACCGTTTTCACTTACATCGCGCCGATCCTCAGCAGCGAGACCCATGCGTCCACCGCCTTCATCACCGCCATGCTGGTGCTGTACGGCGTGGGCCTCACGCTGGGCAACATGTGGGGCGGCAAGGCCGCCGATCGCTCCATCGACCGCACCCTGATCGTTTCGCTGAGCGTGCTGATTATCGTCTTGCTGGCGTTCACCGTACTGATGCGCTGGCCGCTGCCAGCCGCCGTGGCCATCCTGATCTGGGGCATCGCCAGCTTCGCCATCGTGCCACCGCTGCAGATGCGCGTGATGGAGGCCGCCAAGGACGCGCCCAACCTGGCCTCGGCGGTGAATATCGGCGCCTTCAACCTGGGCAACGCGGTTGGTGCGGCGCTGGGCGGCGCGGTGATCAATGCGGGGTTGGGTTATCCGGCGATTTCCCTGGCCGGCGCGGCGATGGCGGCGCTGGGGTTGTTGATGGTGTTGGGGTTTGCCTGGCGTTCCAGAGTTGTTGCGGCTGCGGTGGTGTAGCGGTGACGAGAGTGGGGCGCGTGCTGCCCGCAGGAATCTGGCACCGCCTCGGTCGGTGTGTGCCAGCGCAGCAACTGCGACGCGACAGCCTGGTGTGATGCCAAGCGGTGAGCCGCGTAACGCAGCCCACCGCTTGCCTGCCTACAACTGCAACTTCGTGCGCCGTGCCAGATGCCCGCCACCCAACGGTGAACACAGGCGCTGGTGAATGCGGCTGAGAAAGCCCAGCTCGAAGGCATGGCGCTGCGCACCCGGTGGGAACAATTGACGCTCCAGCAGTAGATTGGCCCACAGCCAGCCGCTGTTGGCATCGTCCAACCAGGCCTGTGCCTGCTGCGCGCCATCGGTGAAGCTCGCCTGGCAGTTCTCGCCCCAGCCGAAGGCCGCGGCTGGTTGCCCATCATGTGCCGGCAGATGAGTAAAGTGCCGTTGCCGCTCAATCATGCTCGGCCCTCCTGTGCGCCTGGTAGATGGCCTGGCGGTAAAGCACGATCAACTCACTGAGCAGCATGCCGGTGGTACTCGCCATTTCCTGCTGGGGAATGTGCCTGAGCAGTTTGGCCAGCAGCGCCGCTCGATACTCGGCCGCGGCCAGAACCGAGCAATTATTGACCGCATGGCTGCGCAACGAGTTTGGCGGGGTGGGGAAGGGGATAACGACGGACTCAAAGCGGCTCATGCAGCACCTCCAACACGGAAGTCGACACGACAGCCAGCAGCCCAGGGCGGAGCCCTTGGGTAAAAGGGGGATAGTGCATTTTCCTTATGCTCCTTCGTGAATTTAAGGAGCCGCGTTCCATTCGCTACCACACGATATGGAGGCGGACCGTGCAAGGGTGGTAGACCGACTCACGAAGGAAGGCCGGCCAGGCCGAAGCCTGCCTCACACGGCCCGCCATAAATGCACGAGAAAACAGCAGGCACAAAAAAAGCGCCTGCTCTCGACTATGGCGCTACCGCGCCTTCGTGTGAATCGGGCTACCACACCCGGTCACGGGATTTACCGTGACGGGAGGACTGTAGCGTGGGGGGAGGGAATGGGCAAGGTTTGAGGG
>NZ_QJUI01000013.1 GCF_004327285.1 Phytopseudomonas daroniae | reverse complement strand
AAGAACTTTTTCTTTCTTCTCAACACCTTGCAGCACCCCACCAGACCATCTTCTCTCCAGCGGGAGGCGCATTCTACAGCGTTACAAACCGCTGTCAACCACCTCTTCAACCGCTTTCGATCCAACCTGATCGAGCCATCAACAGTGCCACTCAAACCACCCTGTCGATGCAGGCGCATTCTACTCGAATTCGTCGTCCGTGCAACCTTTATTTTCGTCTAACTACCTGATTAACAAGGAATTTTCAGATCAGGCCGCGCCGGAAGTGGTGCGCATTATAGGCAACCTGGTTCTCAGGTCAACGGTTATTTACGCTTTATTCGGATTTCAGCGTAATCCGCGCAAAAGCCTTCTTGCCGGCCTGGCAAACATGGGTTGCGTCCAGCTTGAATACGAAGGAGCGGTCTACAACCTGACCATCCACCCGCACACCGCCAGAACCCAGCAGGTCGCGAGCGACTGCGGCATTCTTGACCAGCCCTGCCTTATTAAGGAGGGCTGCAATCGGCATGTCCTCGGCAGAGGCAAGCTCGACCTCAGGCAGATCTTCCGGCAACTCGCCGTCCTTCATACGGTTACCGGCAGAACGATGCGCAGTGGCAGCGGCTTCTTCACCGTGGAAACGCGCCACGATCTCTTCAGCCAGCTTGATCTTGATATCACGAGGATTGGCGCCGCCCTCGACATCCTTCTTGAACTGCTCGATTTCATCCATGGAACGGAAGCTCAGTAATTCGAAGTAGCGCCACATCAAGGCATCCGGCATGGAGACCAGCTTGTTGTACATGACGCCGGGCGCTTCCTGGATACCTATATAGTTACCCAGGGACTTGGACATCTTCTTCACGCCATCGAGACCTTCGAGCAGCGGCATGGTAACCACGCACTGAGAGGCCTGGCCGTATGCGCGCTGCAGCTCACGCCCCATCAGCAGGTTGAATTTCTGGTCGGTACCGCCCAACTCGACGTCGGCACGCAGCGCCACGGAGTCGTAGCCCTGCACCAACGGGTAAAGGAACTCGTGAATGGCAATCGGCTGGTTGCCGGTGTAGCGCTTATCGAAGTCGTCACGCTCGAGCATGCGCGCCACGGTGTACTGCGAAGCCAGACGAATGAAGTCGGCAGGCGTCAGCTTGTCCATCCAGGTGGAGTTGAAGGCGACTTCGGTCTTCGCCGGATCAAGGATCTTGAATACCTGATTCTTGTAGGTTTCGGCGTTATCGAGAACCTGCTCACGAGTCAACGGAGGGCGAGTAGCGCTCTTGCCGCTCGGATCCCCGATCATGCCGGTGAAGTCACCGATCAGGAAAATCACCTGATGCCCCAGCTCCTGGAATTGACGCAGCTTATTAATAAGCACGGTATGCCCCAGGTGCAGGTCGGGCGCTGTCGGATCGAAGCCCGCCTTGATGCGCAGTGGCTCGCCGCGCTTGAGCTTCTCGATCAGCTCCGCCTCAACCAGGACTTCTTCCGCACCGCGCTTGATCAGCGCGAGCTGCTCTTCAACCGACTTCATAAGGGCTCACAATCACCGAATTCAAAAGGGAACCAACCATACAAGATCACGGACAAATGACAAGTTTTGCCCAGTGTAAAGCCGAAGGCACGCCAGCCATCACCTTCAGGGTTGCCTCGAGGTGGATTTGGTTATATTTTATACAGTTACTGCATATTCATTAGTTTCTTCTTTTTCCTCTTCATCTTTTCACTTCAAAAGCAGCCCTATGACCTCTACAACTAAAGCGCCGCCGCTCTATCCAAAAACCCACATCATCGCAGCGAGCGGCGTAGCCGCCCTGCTAAGTCTGGCCCTCCTGGTATTCCCCTCCCGGGAAGTAGAAGCGAAGAAAACCTACCTTAATCTGGACATGGATAACGGCTCGGAACAGGTTCAGCAGAACCTGCCGACGCCTTCGTCGGACGTTGCCATAGAGCAGCCATCCGCTGATTCGCCCTTTGCGCAAATAGAAAGCAGCAGCAACGACACGCAAAATGCAGAACAGGATGTCGAGCCACAAGTAGCCGAGCAACCGCCAGAAGATCCCCGCAAGCAAACCATTACAGTAGCCAATGGCGACACCCTTTCCACGGTGTTCAGCAAGGTCGGCCTTTCCGCCAATACCCTGCATGATGTGATCAATAGCAGCAAGGAAGCCAAGCAGTTCAGCCGCCTCAAAGTCGGCCAGGAACTGGAGTTCCTGCTGAGCGAAGACGGCCAACTGGAAAGCCTGCGCAGCAAACTCAGCGACCTGGAAAGCGTCAGCCTGAGCAAGACGGAAAAGGGTTATGACTTCAAGCGTGACCTGGTCAAACCGGATGTTCGTGATGCCTATGCTCACGGCGTGATCAACAGTTCGCTGTTCGTCTCCGCCAAGCAGGCTGGTCTGTCGCACAACCTGACCATGGATCTGGCCAACATTTTCGGTTACGACATCGACTTCGCCATGGACATTCGCCAGGGTGACGAATTCGAAGTCATCTACCAGGAAAAGGTGGTCAACGATAAATCCGTTGGTACCGGCAATATTCTTTCCGCGCGCTTCACCAACCGCGGCAAGACCTATACCGCTGTGCGCTATACCGACAAGCAGGGCAACGTCAGTTACTACGACGCTGACGGCAATAGCATGCGCAAAGCATTCATCCGTACTCCGGTGGACTTTGCCCGTATCAGCTCGCGCTTCTCCAATGGTCGTAAACACCCGATCCTCAACAAGATCCGTGCACACAAGGGCGTGGATTACGCAGCGCCACGCGGTACGCCGATCAAGGCAGCCGGAGACGGCAAGGTCATCCTGGCAGGTCGTAAAGGTGGCTACGGCAATACCGTGGTGCTGCAGCACGGCAGCCGCTACCGCACCCTCTATGCGCACATGCAGGGTTTCGCCAAAGGCGTGCGTACCGGGGGTAGCGTCAAGCAGGGGCAGATCATCGGCTATATCGGCACCACCGGCCTGTCTACCGGACCGCACCTGCACTATGAATTCCAGGTCAACGGCACTCACGTGGATCCGCTGAGCCAAAAGCTGCCGATGTCCGATCCTATCGCTCGCCAGGACAAGCAACGCTTCCTGCAGATGAGCAAGCCGCTGATGGCGCGCATGGATCAGGAAAAAGCCACCATGCTCGCGCTCAACAAGCACTAAGCCGATGCTCTACCTCGGTGTGATGTCCGGTACCAGCCTCGATGGGCTGGACATCGCCCTTATCGAACAAGGCGAGCACACCAGGCTGCTCGCCCATCATTACCAAGCCCTCCCCGATTCGCTCCGTGAACAGTTGCTGGCACTCTGCAGCTCTGGCCCGGACGAACTCGCACGAGCCGCCATTGCCGAGCAGCAATGGGCGCAGCTCGTCGCAGACGGCGTACACCGCCTGCTGAGCGAACAGCATCTGCAACCGCAGGCCATCCGCGCGATTGGCAGCCATGGCCAGACGGTGCGCCATGAACCGGCGCGGGGTTTCACCATCCAGATCGGCAATGCCGCGCTTCTGGCCGAACTCACCGGTATCACCGTAGTGGCCGATTTTCGCCGCCGGGATGTCGCAGCAGGCGGTCAGGGTGCCCCGCTGGTGCCAGCCTTTCACGAGGCGCTGTTCGCCAGCCCCGGCACGGTACGGGCGATTCTGAATGTGGGCGGTTTCAGCAACCTGAGCCTGCTGGAAGAAGGAAAGCCAGCGCTGGGTTTCGACTGTGGCCCCGGTAACGTATTGATGGACGCCTGGATTCACCACCATCGCGGGCAAGCCTATGACCGCGATGGTGCCTGGGCTGCCAGCGGCCAGGTACAGGAAGGTTTGCTCAGGGCACTGCTCAACGACCCCTTCTTCCAGGCCACCGGCCCGAAAAGCACGGGTCGTGAACTGTTCAACCTGCCATGGCTGATGCAGCAACTGGAAAAACATCCGGCATATAAAGCAGAGGATGTACAGGCAACGCTGCTCGAGCTGACAGCAACGAGCATCATCACCTCACTGCAACAGGCTCAACCGAATTGCAGCGAATTGCTGGTCTGTGGTGGTGGCGCCCACAACAAGGCATTGATCGACCGCCTGCAAACACTGCTACCCGGCTCGACGGTCAGCAGCACAGGCGATCATGGCGTACCGGCTGACTGGGTGGAGGCCATGGCATTCGCCTGGCTTGCCCACTGCTGCCTCAATGGCATTCCCGGCAATCGCCCGGAAGTCACGGGGGCGCGCGGGTTACGGGTGCTTGGTGCGATCTACCCGGCCTGAACCCGGCAACCAGAACGAAAAACGCCGCGCATCTGCGCGGCGTTTTCAGTAGGGCAAGGCTTAGATCGAGAACGACGAGCCGCAACCACAGGTCGTGGTCGCATTGGGATTCTTGATCACGAAGCGCGAACCCTCCAGGCCTTCCTGATAGTCCACCTCAGCGCCCACCAGATACTGAAAGCTCATCGGGTCGACCACCAGGCTGACGCCCTCGCGCTCGATGATGGTGTCATCCTCGGCAACGTCTTCATCGAAGGTGAAACCGTACTGGAACCCGGAGCAGCCGCCGCCGGTGACGAATACCCGCAGCTTCAGGCGCGGATTGCCTTCTTCATCAACCAGGCTCTTAACCTTGCTTGCCGCCCCTTGCGTGAATTGCATCGCTGCTGTGGGGGTGAAGGTTTCGACGCTCATGTTTTTCTCCCGGCGCCAGGCGCCATACTGCGATGTAGCGCTATATTATCCGCTTACCCTAGAAAAGCGGTCAACTATTGTACGTCGCCCAAGCTTTCTGGTAGCTCCAACGGTCTGCCCTGCTCCGTGATCGGCCACAAGCCGCCCTCGACTTGCGCGCCCCTGGCCATTTCCATCAGGCCGTAATAGAGATTACCGCGCACCCGGGCTCGAGGGCCCAGTTCGACGTGCTGGCTGGCGTAGACATCGCCGATGATCTCGCCATCTATCACTACATGGGGGGCGCGCACCTCACCTTCAACCTGCCCGTCGACACTCACCCGCACCAGACCTTCTCCGGTGAGGATATTGCCGAGTACCCTACCGTCGACCTGTACGGCGCCCTGAAACTCAAGATCACCGCGAAACGCCGCGCCAGCCGCGATCAGACTGGTCTTGCCAGTGAAACGCTGCATATCGGTCTTGCCCTTGCCTTTATTCCACATCGCGAACCATCACTTATCCGTCAGCCCATTCAATTTGACGCTCGACGGGCTTACCACCCTCGACATCGGCCTTGATACGTATCTGTTGCGGCTCGAACCCTTCGGGTAGCCGCAGCTCGCCGAGGCGCCCACCTTCTGGAATCGCTTGCAGATGCTTGAAGGCGAACGGGATCGACTGCTCCGTCGAGCCGCTCGGCAGATCGCTGCTCAATTGCGACAGCTGAAGGCTTGCCGCCTTGCCCACCTGACGTCCTTCCACCTGCACGTGCAAACGCCCCTGCATGGGCTTGTCATCCTTGCCAACGCGACTGAGCATGATCTTGAAGCGGAACACACCTGCTTCCTCGGTGGGGTGAATGTCGAAGGTGCGAATAAGTACCCCATCAGCCCTGCTATCCGGCGCCAGCACACCTTTATAAAAGGCCAACTCCTGCTGCTGCTTGAATATCTGCTCTTCCAGCAGCTTGATGGTCAGGCGACTCTGCTCATTGGACTGCTGCGCCAGTTGCTCGCCACTGCTCAACACTGCCATCCGCTGGCGCAGCTCGTCCAACTCCCGCGACTGCTCGTCGAGCCGAGCCTGCATCGCCTGCGCCTTGACGTCCTGCTCCTGCATCGCCCTGGCCTGCCACCAACTCCCCAGGTAAAAAGTGCTGGGCACGGCCATCAACAAGAGGATGAGCGCGACACGAAGACGCCGCTCATGCGAGCGATTGCTGGGGCGGACTTCCCAGCCCGACATCAGGCACGCCACCTGCGCGTGCCGCAGCAGCGGACAGGCAGTATCGTTGAAGTAAGGTGGGATGCGGGCATCGGGTGCCTCGGGGCATATGCACAAAGATGCCGATCATAAAGCCGCACCCGCCTGCGGCCAACCGTCTTGATGACTATTGAGCTCCTGAGCACTAGTATCGAGACACCTATCACCAAAAGGAACGGCAATGCTCTACCTGTGGATCAAAGCCCTACATATCGTCGCCATGGTCTGCTGGTTTGCCGGTCTGTTCTATCTGCCACGGCTGTTCGTGTACCACGCCATGAGCGAGGATGCCCCAAGCCGCGAACGCTTCAGCATCATGCAGCGCAAGCTGTACCGCGGCATCATGACGCCGGCGATGATTGCCACGCTGGTATTCGGCATAACCCTGCTGGTTCTGGTACCCGGCTGGATGAGCCAAGGCTGGATGCACGCCAAGCTGACGCTGGTGATACTGCTGGTCGGTTATCACCATGTCTGTGGCGCCATGTACAAGCGCCTGGCCCGTGGCGAGAACAACCGTAGCCACGTGTTCTATCGTTGGTTCAACGAAGTCCCGGTGTTGCTGCTGCTCGCCATCGTCATCCTGGTAGTAGTCAAACCGTTCTGACAACACGCCGCCAAGGAACCCCACCATGTCTCTGCCCGTTCTGCTGGAAAACCGCCTACGTTTGCCATTGGTCGCTGCCCCGATGTTTCTGGTCTCCAATCCGGCACTGGTGACGGCGTGCTGCAACAGCGGCATTGTCGGCAGCTTCCCGGCGTTGAATCAACGCGACAGCGCCGGTTTCGAGGCCTGGCTGGAGGAGATCGAAGCGGGCCTGCAAGAGGGCAGCGCACCTTACGCCGTCAACCTTATCGTCCACGCCAGCAACCCGCGTCTGGAACAGGATCTGGCCATCTGCGTAACCCATCGCGTGCCAATCGTCATCACCAGCCTCGGCGCCGTGAAGGAGGTCGTCGACGCCGTACATGCTTATGGCGGCCTGGTGTTCCATGACGTCACCACCCGCCGTCATGCGGAGAAAGCAGCCGAGGCAGGTGTCGACGGGCTGATCGCCGTGGCAGCCGGAGCCGGCGGGCATGCCGGTACCTGGAGTCCATTCGCGCTGATCGCGGAAATTCGCCAATTCTTCGACAAGACGCTGCTACTGGCAGGCAGCCTCAACCACGGCCATGAAATCCTCGCGGCGCGAATACTCGGTGCAGACCTGGCATACATGGGCACCCGCTTCGTCGCCACTCAGGAAAGTGCCGCGGCGCAGGACTACAAGCAGATGATCATCGAGGCCCATGCCAGCGATATCATCCACACCCCGGCAGTCTCCGGCGTACCCGCCAGCTTCATGCGTCAGAGCCTGGAGCAAGCGGGTTACGACATGCAGAACCTGCAAGGTGCCAACGCCACTGCCAAACTCAAGCCGCTCGACCAGGAAGCCAAGGCATGGAAGACCGTATGGTCGGCCGGCCAGGGTGTAGGTGGAATCGATGACCTGCCCTCGGTAAGCGAGCTGATCACGCACCTGGATCGCGAGTATCAGCGAGCCCTAGCATCGATGCTGTCAGCAAGCTGAGAACCACCACTCAGCGGCATGCGAAAATGACCCCGCACCACTTGCCGACAGCCAAACGGCGGGATAGGGTCTCTGCCAATTTTATCCCGTGCAGACAAGGATGCGCGCATGAGCCAGCTCCGCTACAAGATCGTCTTCGATGGAAGCCTGATGCCCGACACCTCGATGGAGACGGTCAAGGCCAATCTGGCCAGCCTGTTCAAGAGCGACCGCGCCCGCATCGACACACTGTTCGGCAGGGGGCCCATCGCCCTGAAGCGCGACCTGGCAGAAGACGAAGCCAACCAGTACCTGACCGTTCTGCAGCGTGCCGGCGCCCGAGCGCGCAAGGAGCCGGATCTGGCCGCTGCCCTGAGTCTGGTGGAAACGGATGAGGAGAAGGCAGCCAGCGCTCCGCCCCCAGCGCAGGCTCTGCAGTCGATGGATTGCCCGAAATGCGGCCACCAGCAGGACGCCGCGGCTGAATGCTCGGCCTGTGGCGTGATCATCGAGAAGTATCTGGCCCGCCAGGCGATTCTCGCCGAAAGCACGTTGGCGCAGCCGGCTCCGAACACATCAGAGGCCCAGCCCACACCCTATACGCCGCCCCGCGCCAATATCGACGCGCATGCTGGCCAGGTCGGCGAGCTGAAAGTCACCTCGTTCAGGGGGCGCATCGGTCGTATGCGCTACCTGGCCTGGTCGCTGGTGCTGATGTGCGCCTTCGCTGTCGTCATAGCCGCGCTGTCCGCCGTCACCCTGCTGTCGGAAACCCTGGGCGGTATTCTCATCATCGGCGCCAGTATCGGCATGCTGGTCATCAGCGTACAGATCGGCGTGCAGCGCCTGCACGACATGGGATGGACTGGCTGGCTATGGCTGCTGAACCTGGTGCCGATCGTCAACAGCGTGTTCTGGATCATCATGCTGGTGGTACCCGGCACAGTCGGCAGCAATCGCTTCGGCCCGGAACCGCCACCCAACAGCCTGGCAGTCAATCTGCTGGCCGGCCTGTTTCTGGTGCTGATGATCGGTGGCCTATTGATGCTGTTCCTCAGCGGCTTCGCCATCCTGGCCATGTTCGGCATGTTCTTCGACCAGATGGTGAGCGGAACGTAGGGCTATAGCCCCTCGCACTGTATTTATTTGTCCTGGCGACGTTGTCACTGCAGCACCGACAGGCTTGTTGCGGATAGGCTATACGCCCGTCATGGACAGTTTCAGGAGAGCACCATGTCCCGTTATGCCCTGGTCACGGGTGCTTCCAGTGGTATCGGCCTTGCCTTGGCCGAAGCGTTGGCACGCCGGGGGCGTAACCTGATTCTGGTCGCGCGCCAGCGCGACGCCCTGGAAAGCATCGCCGTTGAACTGACCCAGCGTTTTTCCGTCGAGGTACTGTTCCGGGTCTGCGACCTCAGTGAGCCGCTACAGCTTTCCGGGTTGCTGCATGAACTGGAACAGAACGGTCAGGTCATCGAGCTGCTGGTGAACAACGCCGGCCTCGGCAGTGCCGGCGCGTTCGTCGCTCAGGACTGGAGCCGCGAACAGGAGCTATTGGAAGTCAACGTGTTGGCACTGGCGCGCCTGTGTCACGCCATCGGTACGGTAATGGCCGGACGTGGGAGCGGGCAGATTCTCAATGTGGCTTCGGTGGTCGCCTTCCAGCCGGGACCGTGGATGAGCAACTACTACGCGAGCAAGGCTTACGTACTGCATTTCTCCGAAGGTTTGCGCGAAGAGCTGCGACCTTATGGGGTCAAGGTGTCGGTGCTGTGCCCAGGGCCAACCCGCAGCGCGTTCTTTCGCAATGCCAGCCTCGACGCCAGTGCACTGGAAAACGGCAAATTGATGCTGAGCGCCGAAGAGGTCGCTCTTATCGCCGTACGTGGCCTGGAGAAAAACCGCGCAATCATCATTCCCGGCTGGCGTAACCGCCTGCTGAGCCTGGCACCACGGTTCTTCCCACGGCTGCTGGTGCGCCGCTTCGCGGCACGGCTTAACCGACGCTTTGGCCGCGCCTGATCCGCTCAGTCAGTTCGCGCTGACCGTACGCCCGCGCGCCCATGCACGCAGCTCCGCCAGCGGTTCGGCCATGATCACCGACAAAGGTGACGTGGCCTGAATACCGCGCAGCAGCAATCCATGGTCGACCGATTGCTGCTGCGCCTGAGCGGCATACAGCGCGCTGACCACCACCTGTTCGATCTCCGCCCCGGAGAAACCGGCGCTGGCCGTGGCCAACTGGGCAAGGTCGAATGCAGAGGCGTCCAACTCGCGGCGTTGCAGGTGGATGCGGAAAATCTCCGCGCGGATTTCCGTCTCCGGCAGATCGACAAAGAACAGCTCATCGAAACGCCCTTTGCGAACCAGCTCCGGCGGCAGGCGACCGATGACGTTGGCAGTGGCGACCATGAACACCGATGACTTGCGCTCGGCCATCCAGGTCAGCAGCGTACCGAGTACCCGCTGGCTGACCCCGCCATCCTGATCACCACTGGCCAACCCCTTCTCGATTTCGTCGACCCACAACACGCAGGGCGACATCTGCTCGGCCAGCTTCAGTGCTTCACGCAGGTTGCGCTCGGTTTCTCCGAAGAACTTGTTGTACAGGCAGGCAAAATCCAGACGCAGCAGCGGCAAGCCCCACAAACCTGCCACAGCCTTGGCGGCGAGGCTCTTGCCCGAGCCCTGCACGCCAACCAGCAGCACGCCCTTGGGTAGGTCGACACCTTCACCTTCGAAGAAAATCCGCTGCCGCTCGCCGAGCCAGCGCTTGAGATTGCTCAGGCCGCCGACATCGGCGAAGCGTGCGGTGTCGTACTCGTAACTGAGCACACCATCGAGGTCGAGCAGTTCGAACTTGGCCTTGTTAAGTTCCGGCAAGTCTTCCTGGGTGATGGCACCATCGTCGCAAATCAGGTTGCGGGCCAGCACCCGCGCTTCGGCGTGACTCATGCCGCGCAGGTTCTTCACTACCTGCTGCAAAGTGCGATTATCGGTGCGCACGCGACGATTGCGGTTGCGCTCACTCCAGCGCGTGGCCTCGTCACGGACGATCCCCAGCAACTCGTCCTCGCTCGGCAGCGCCAGACTGAAGCGCGCGGCGTAACGCTGCACTTCCGGCGGCAACTTGCAGGCGTGGGAGACCAGCACCACGGTAGGCGCCTGGCTGCCATCGGCCATGGCGATTTCCTTGAGCAGGCGCACCAGCCGGGGATTGTCGACGAGGAAGGGATGCAGGTCGCAGAGCACGTAAAGACTTGCCTGAGGATCGGCCTTGATCAGGCGCAGCGCCGCCTCTGGTTCCTGGCTGCCACTCTCGGCGAAGGCCTCACCCGCAAAGCCCGCGCGCAGCAGTCCTTCGGTGATCGACCAGGTGAACAGGCCAAGGCCGCGGCGCACCGCCAGGCTGGTCAAGGTCTCCAATACCCGGCGTTCATCCCATGATTCGATGAGTACCAGTTTGACCTTGGAATCCAGAACCAACCCCAGATCGTGAATATCGTTCTTCACAGCAGCTCCTTATGCCCCAGAGGCAACTCAATACTCCCGCCCATAGCGACGCCGGGCAAGCACTGGATACATAACAGGAGATGCAGGACACGTTTGCGGATCGATGCCGCCGCCAGCCCGCCGAACACGACAGACCATTTGCGGTAAACTGCCCGCTCATGTCCTCGCCGGAGAAGCTCCATGGCCAACGACCGCCATTATTCGCCCGTCGACCGCCTGCTGCTGCAAGCCGATATGGCGCTGCGTACGCTGCTGCCCTTCAGCGGCCAACCGAGTCGCCCCTCGCCTGCCATCGTCGAACCCGAAGCAGAGCTCGATGAGCAGCAAACCCGCCACATCGCGGGCCTGATGCGCATCAACCATACCGGGGAAGTCTGCGCTCAAGCGCTGTACCAGGGACAGGCACTAACCGCCAAGCTGCCGCGGGTTCGCGCGGCCATGGAGCATGCGGCGGATGAGGAAGTCGATCATCTGGCCTGGTGCGAACAACGCATTCGCCAGTTGGGTAGCCACCCGAGCGTGCTGAATCCGCTGTTCTACGGATTGTCGTTCGGCGTTGGCGCCGTGGCCGGTCTGGTCAGCGACCGGGTCAGCCTGGGTTTCGTCGCGGCGACCGAGGATCAGGTGGTCAAGCACCTGGAAGAACACCTGGAGCAGATCCCCGAAGAGGACGGCAAATCCAGAGCTATCCTCGAACAGATGCGTGACGATGAACAGGCACACGCCAACAGTGCGCTGGATGCCGGTGGCGCGCGCTTTCCGGCGCCGGTCAAACTGGGCATGACGCTGCTATCCAAGGTCATGACCAAGACCACCTATCGGATTTGAAGCGTGCTCGAAGGGCGATCCATGGATCGCCCTTTTGCTTCAAGCACCCAGTTCGACGATTTCGTAATCGTGAGTGATTTCCACGCCGGCACGGCCCAGCATGATCGAGGCCGAACAGTACTTCTCGGCAGAGAGCTCCACCGCACGTTTGACCTGAGCCTCTTTCAGACCGCGCCCCTTCACCACGAAATGCAGGTGGATCCTGGTGAAGACCTTGGGATCCTCGGTCGCACGCTCGGCTTCGAGAAACGCCTCACAGCTTTCAACCGGCTGGCGGGATTTCTTGAGGATGCTCACCACATCGAAATTGCTGCAGCCACCCAGGCCGATCAGCAACATCTCCATAGGGCGCACACCCAGATTGCGGCCGCCATTTTCCGGCGGCCCGTCCATCACGACTGCGTGACCGCTGCCTGACTCGCCTAGAAACAGCGCTTCGCCTGCCCATTGAACGCGCGCTTTCATCGGTGCTGCTCCTTTGCTGAAAGGCTGGAAGCTTATCACAGGGTGGCTTTTCCAGCGGCAGCGGTAGATGCTGCTATGGTTCTCAGGCGGAACGTGCCATGCCTCACAAAACAGACCGTCGGCAGGTATCACCTGTCCATGATGATGCCGAATTAGTGGCACAATCATTGACTTCAAGGTACGACACCGTTGATAAGAACAAGATACTCAACCAGAGCGCTACCGACTCCAACGTATTGCATGCATCATCTTCTGCTGAAAATGTAAGGCTCCTTTGCTTTCATGGCGAGGCCAAGCATTTCCCGCACTAGAGCTGGCATCTGCCTTGCGAGATAGTCAAGCACTTGGGTCTGGACAGCGTCACCTACTTACGCCTGTCACAGGCTTATTTTTCTATATTCGGGACTCAGGCATGGTCGCTATTACCCTTACCCCCAAAGTCAAAAACCTCGACAAACTTCTCGCTCATTGTCATCGCCGTCGCTATACGGCCAAGAGCACCATCATTTATGCAGGTGATCGCAGCGAAACGCTGTATTTCATCGTCAAGGGTTCGGTCACCATCCTGATCGAAGACGATGATGGCCGCGAGATGATCATCGCCTACCTCAACCCGGGAGATTTCTTCGGCGAGATGGGCCTGTTTGGCAAGGATGGCGTGGAGAAGGAGCGCAGCGCCTGGGTTCGGGCCAAGACCGAATGCGAAGTCGCGGAACTGAGCTACACCAAGTTCCGCGAACTGACCCAGCAGGATCCGGACATCCTCTTCGCCCTGGGCACGCAGATGGCCGAGCGGCTGCGCAACACCACCCGCAAGGTGGGTGATCTGGCGTTTCTCGATGTCACCGGTCGCGTTGCCCGTACCCTGCTCGATCTTTGCAAACAGCCGGATGCGATGACCCACCCGGATGGCATGCAGATCAAGATCACCCGCCAGGAAATCGGCCGCATCGTTGGCTGCTCGCGAGAGATGGTCGGCCGTGTACTCAAAGCCCTGGAAGAACAGGGCCTGGTGCACGTCAAAGGCAAGACCATGGTGGTGTTCGGCACCCGCTGAACGTCCAGGCTCGAAGTGCTCAACGGCCCGACATGCCTGCATGTCGGGCCGCTGCTTTTTCAGGCCTTGGCGGCGACGGTCAATGGCTCGAACTCGGGACGCTTGATCAGCGCGTAGACCACGCCGGTCACCAGACTGCCCGCTATGATAGCCAGCAGATACAGCAGCGCATGATTGATCGCATTGGGGATCAGCAGTACGAATAGCCCGCCGTGTGGTGCCATCAGCTTGCAACCGAAGTACATCGATAGCGCACCGGTCAGTGCGCCACCGGCGATGCTCGCCGGAATGACCCGCAGCGGATCCTTTGCCGCGAAGGGGATCGCCCCCTCGGAGATGAAGCACAGCCCCAGTATGCCTGCCGCCTTGCCCGCCTCGCGCTCGGTCTGGTTGAACTTGCGGCGTGCCAGAACGGTGGCGATGGCCATGCCGATGGGCGGCACCATACCGGCGGCCATGGTCGCGGCCATCGGCGCATAGCTCTGCGATGCCAGCAGGCCAACGGAAAACGCATAGGCCGCCTTGTTGATCGGCCCACCAAGATCCACACACATCATGCCGCCAAGCAGCAGACCGAGCAGGATCGCGTTGGTGGTGCCCATGTTCTGCAGGAAGACTTCCAGCGCCGCCATGATCCCGGCGACCGGGGTGCCGATCACATAGATCATCGCCAGGCCCGTGACCAAGCTGGCCAGTAACGGTATCAGCAGGATCGGCTTCAGCGCCTCGACGCTCTGTGGCAGGCGCAACCAGCGATTCAGGCCTTTGGCCAGATAACCGGCCAGGAAGCCAGCAATGATGCCACCCAGGAAACCGGTATCGAGGGCACTGGCCAACATGCCACCGATCATCCCGGGCGCCAGCCCCGGACGGTCAGCGATCGAGTAGGCGATGTAACCGGCCAGCACCGGAATCATCAGGGCGAAAGCCGCTTCGCCACCGATCTTCATCAGCGCGGCAGGCAGGGTGCCCTCCTGCTTGAACGCCTCGATACCGAACACGAAGGACAAGGCGATCAACAGCCCCCCGGCTACCACCATCGGCAACATGAACGACACGCCAGTCAGCAGGTGCTTGTAGGGGCCGCTCTTGCTGCCGGCCTTGCCGGTCTCAGCATTCTGGAGCTGCCCTGCTGCACCCTGTAGCGGCACACCCTCGGCCAGAGCCTTCTGCAGGGTTTGCTTCGGTTGTTTCAAGGCGACGCCGGTTCCGCAGCGATAGACTTTCTTGCCAGCGAAACGCTCGGTCTCGACTTCGATATCGGTGGCCAACAGCACCACATCGGCGGCGGCGATGCTTGCATCATCGAGCAGGTTTCGCGCGCCAACCGAACCTCGGGTTTCCACTTTCAGTTCGAATCCCAATTGCTCGGCAGCCTGCTGCAGCGCTTCGGCCGCCATGAAGGTGTGGGCAACGCCCGTCGGGCACGCGGTGATCGCCACAAGTTTCGGCTTGCCAGCCGAGTCAGCGACCACCGGCGCAGCGTTTTCCAGAACCTGCGCCTGCTCGGCAGCGGCCAGCAGAAACTGCCGTGGATCCGTCAGCGCCTCGGACGGCGTGGACTGCACCACGCGCTTGCCGACGAAACGCTGCAGATCCAGCTCACCAGTCTTGACCACCAGCACCAGTTCGGCCGCCGCGATATCGGTTTCGCTCAGAGGCGAACCGATCGCCCTGGGATCATGCACTTCAACCTGAGTCGACCAGCCCAGCCGCTGGGCCGCCGCCTGCAGCAAGCGCGAGCACAGTACGCTGGTGACCTGGCCGTTGGGACAGGCGGTAATGATCAGCACATTCATTGCAACGACCTCTTGTTATTGTTTCGGCGTCACAGCCACCGCCGCTTCCAGGCGGGCGAGCTGTTGCCGATCGTGAATACCGAAACCGATTTGCGTGACCGCCTGGGCGGCAACCGCCGTGGCCAGGCGCAGCGTGCGCTCGGCCGGCCAGCCACTGAGAAGACCGTGCAAGGTGGCAGCAAGCAACGAATCGCCGGCGCCAACGGTACTGACCACATCGACATGCGGCGGCTGGGCATGCAGGACGCCATGGGGGCCGAACCAGTCCGCCCCTTGAGAACCGCGGGAGAGCAACACATGTTCGATGCCCGCTTCACGCAACTCGCGGATGGCGTCATCGAGGCGTTCGGAAGACGCCGACGCCAGGCCGCAGGCCTCGGCCAGCTCTTCTTCATTGGGTTTGATCAACCAGGGCGTGACTGTCAGCCCAGCACGCAAGGCCGCACCGCTGGTGTCCAGCGCCAGCGGCAAGCCGAGCGCCACCAGGCGACGCAACAGAGCGCTGAACCATTCGACCGACACACCGCGCGGCAGACTGCCGGCAACGACGACAGCGTCATGTCCCACGGCGATCTGCTCCAGTTGATCCAGCAGTTGCTGCTGGTGCGCCGCACCGACTTCCGGCCCGGGGCCGTTGAGATCGGTGACGCAGCCGTCACGCTCGGCCAGCTTGATGTTGCTGCGAGTCTCGCCGGGCACTCGCACAAAAGCGTCGATGAAACCGCTGCGGTGGAACAACTGCTCGAACGGCGCGGCATTGGCCTTGCCGAGAAAGCCACTGACTGTGACTTTGTGACCGAGATCCGCCAGCACCTGGGATACGTTCAGGCCCTTGCCCGCGGCGTGAGTGGTCATGCCCAGGCTGCGGTTGACCGCTCCGGGTTGCAGGGTGTCGAGGCTGACGGTCAGATCCAGCGCCGGGTTCAGGGTCAGAGCGAGGATGCGGGCCATCAGTGCGTCTCCTCGACCAGGGCGCGCACTGCAGCGGCACTGCCCAGCGCCAGGGCCTGCTGCGCCTGCACCTGGCTGTGCTGCATATCCAGCTCGCGCACACGCGCCTTGACCAGCGGGATACTGCGCGCTGCGACACTCAATTCATCGACCCCCAAACCGACCAGCAGCGGAATGGCGAGCATGTCGGCCGCCAGCTCACCGCAAACGCCCACCCATTTGCCTTCGGCATGGGCGGCATCGACGGTCATGCCGATCAACCGCAGTACCGAGGGATGCAAGCCGTCCGCCTGGGCCGACAGGGTCGGATGGCCACGGTCGATGGCCAGGGTGTACTGGGTCAGGTCGTTGGTGCCGATACTGAAGAAGTCCACCTCGCGGGCCAGTACCGGCGCCAGCAGGGCGGCGGATGGCACTTCGATCATGATGCCCAGTTGCAGGTCGCCCAGCGGAATTTCCTGACGCAACCTCTCGACCATTTCACGTGCCGCGCGCCACTCTTCGATCTGCCCGACCATCGGGAACATGATGCGCAATGGCCGACCATCCGCCGCCTGCAGCAAGGCACGCAGCTGGGTTTCCATGATGTCTGGGCGCTGCAGGGTCAGGCGTATGCCGCGCACACCGAGGAAGGGGTTTTCTTCCTCCGGCATCGGCCAGTAAGGCAAGGGTTTGTCGCCGCCGACATCCAGGGTGCGTACCACCAGCGGACGGCCTTGCAAAGCATCGAGTACACGCCGGTATTCGGCCTCCTGGGTCGCCACGTCCGGAGCCTGGGAGTGATCCATGAATACCAGCTCGGTGCGCAGCAAGCCCACCGCCTCGGCACCCAGCTCGACCGCTGCTGCGGCTTCACCGCTGGCGCCGATATTCACCGCCACCTCGACAGCATGACCGTCACGGGTACGCGCCGGGTGCATGCGCTCGCCATGGGCGCGCTCGCGCCGCTGCTCGCTGGCCTGGCGTTCACGCTCGGCCTGCGCCAGGGTGGCATCGTCCGGCGCGACCCAGACCTGACCGCGGTCACCGTCGAGCAACAGCCGGGTACTCTGCTGCAAAGCCAGCAGGCCTTCGCCAGCACCGACCACACTGGGAATCCCAAGGGCGCGGGCAATGATCGCGCTGTGCGCGGTGGCACCACCACGAGCGGTGACGATACCGGCGACGCGCTGCCGGTCGAGGCTGGCGACATCCGAAGGGCCGACCTCGCCCATCACCAGAATGTAGGGTTCGGCCGGCTCCTGTGGCGCCTCGACGCCACACAGTTGCGCCAGCACACGGCGGCCGACATCACGCAGATCCGCGGCGCGCTCGGCCAGCAATGCATCGTGCAGGGACTCCTGCTGCGTTGCGGCCGCCTCGATCTCGCCGATCCACGCCGCCTGAGCGCTGGCGCCCGAGGTCAGGCGCGCATCGACATCCTCACGCAGCGCCGGATCACGCAGCATCGCCTGGTGGGTGACGAAGATGTCTCGCACGCTGGCTTCCTGGCTACGCTCGACCAGCCGCTGGATCTCGCCGTCGATATGCTGCAGGGCGGCCTCCAGGCGCTGGCGCTCGACGGCGACACCCTCACCCTGGGCGGGATAATCGAGACGCGGCACACGGCGCACAAACGCTGGACCGCTGGCGATACCGGGTGACGCCGCCACGGCCTGCAGACGCGCACCTGCAACTGGTGGAGCCACGGGAGTCTCTACCGCCTCGGGCACAGCCGGACGGTCAACGACGAGCGCGGTTTGCTCTTCCGGCAGCGACGCCACCTCTTCACCCAGGCCAGCGCGAACCGCCGCCTCAATGGCGGACAAGGCTTCCTCGGCAATCGCTGGCTCAGCACTGAACTCCAGCACCTGGCCACGTCGCGCGCCCAGTGCCAGCAGCTTGCTCAGGCTTTTGGCCGATACGGCCGCTGCGGCGCCCTCGGCCAGGCGAACGCGGATATCGCCGCTGAAACCCTGCGCGATCTCGCTAAGCGTCTTGGCCGGACGAGCGTGCAAACCGTGGGCATTGGCCAGAGTGATGCGCAGCGCCGGCCAATCGGGGGGCAGCTCGGCGCCCAACGCTTCGAGCACACCGCGGCTGGTAGTGGCTTGCGTCAACACATCGCCCTGTCCGGCAATCAGCAGATCACAGAGACGCTCGAGCACCTGACGATGTCCTTCACCCAGGCAGGCCAGGCAGAACAGCCCGGCGACAGGCTGGCCTGCCTGTTCCAGTGGCTGCGACGGGGTGACGAACGCCAGGCCAGGGCGCTCGACGCCCTGCTCGCTGCTCAACCACCACAGCCCGTTGCCCAGCGGCAGCGGCTCGCCTTGCACCAGGCTGCCGGCGAAACCGGCAGCGGTGCAGCCAGCCTTCTTCAGCAAACGGGCACCCTGCCAGGCCAGCTCGTCCAGATCCTCGGCATCGACGCCGAGGCCGACCAACTGACCGTCCAACGCCAACTCCTGAGGCGCGCCCTGCAGCAGCGCGAGAATGCTGTCTGCATCTCGGGCCTCACGCAACGCCTGACTCAGATCGCCCTCACCGAGCGCGCGAGTAAGCAGCTGCAGCAAACGCAGGTGCTCATCGGAGCGTGCCGCAATCGCGATGGCCAGGTACACGCGCTGGCCATCGCCCCAGTCCACACCCTCAGGGTACTGGATCAAACGCATACCGGTCTGGAACACCTGATCGCGGGTTTCCGGCGTGCCATGGGGAATGGCGATACCCTGCCCCAGATAGGTCGAACCCTGCTGCTCGCGAGCCTGCATACCGTCCAGATAGCCAGCCGCAACCAGGCCGTCGGCGACCAGGCTGTCGGCCAGTTCGGCCAGCGCCTGTAGCTTGTCCGCGGCCTGTCGGCCCATCCGGATTTGCGAAGGGTGAAGTTCGAGCATGATGCTTCTCCTCGAGCAAGGCCGTCGCAGCGGGCAGCCTTGGCGGACATTCTTGTTAGCTTAGTCGACTCACTTGCTGAATCGTTTCATCTAGCGCTGGCACGTTACCTGATAATGGGTAATCCTTGAAGTCCGCCAGAGGAGACGCACCTTGAAATTGACCGACATTGCCCGCCTGGCTGGCGTCTCGCTCACCACTGCCAGCTACGTGATCAACGGCCAGGCCGCCAAGCGCCGCATCAGTGCGGCCACCGTTCAGCGAGTGCTGGAGGTGGTGGAGAAGCATGACTATCGTCCGGATCCACAGGCCGCCGGTCTGCGGCGTGGGCAAAGCCGGTGCCTCGGTTTCATCCTCCCGGATCTGGAAAACCCCAGTTATGCGCGCCTGGCCAAACTGCTCGAACAGCGCGCCCGGGCGGCGGGTTATCAGTTGTTGATCGCCAGCTCGGATGATCAGCCGGATAGCGAGCGGCAGTTGCTCGAACTGTTCCGCTCCCGGCGTTGCGATGCCCTGATCGTCGCCAGTTGCCTGCCCCAGAATGCGCCCGAATACCGTCAGTTGATTGTCGCTGGCACACCAGTGATAGCCGTCGACCGCGCCCTCGACCCCGAATACCTCTACTCGGTGGTCAGCGATGATCGCCACGCCGGCGAACAACTGACCAGGAGTCTGCTGCAGCCATTGCCACGCCAGGCCGCCTTGATCGGTGCTCGCCCAGAACTGCCGATCAGCCAGGCCCGCGAGCAAGGGTTTCGCGATGCCCTGGCGGGTTTCGATGGAGCGGTCAGCGTTAGTCACGGCGAGCAATTCAGCCGCCAGTGGGGGTATCGTCAGATGCGTGAACTGATGGCCCAGGGCAGCCTGCCCGACGTACTGGTGACCACCGCCTACGTGCTGCTCGAAGGTGTACTCGATGCGCTGTACGAACAACCGGAGGTGGACATAAGCCACCTGCGCCTCGGCACGTTCGGTGATGCCCAGCTACTGGACTTTCTGCCCATGCGCGTCAATGCAATCTCTCAGCAGCATGAGCGCATTGCCGATCGGGTTTTCCAGCGTCTGCTCGATGCCCTGAACGGCACTTACGAGCCCGGCCTGGATGCCATCGAGCGGCACCTGAAAACCCGTTTCAACGGCTAACGCCCTGACGCATCTGCTCCAGTAGCGGCGCACATTCATTGGGCTGATCGCCGCTGGGTGCCACCAGCGCGATCAGCCCCGCCGCCGGTGCGACGAGCGCACCCAGCGCCAGCATGCCGGCGCCGCGTATCGCCAGTGGGCCGGCCTGCACACCAGGACGGGGATCCTTGAAGGTGCCGCGCACGTATAGAGGCGAGCGCAGGGAGAAAATCCGCAAGCCCTTGGACTCGGGAGTGATGGTCAGGTCGAGCTGCTCGTTGCCAAAATTCACCGTGCCATCCACGCCGATCAAGGCATTCTCGGTGTCGATCACCATCAATTCCGGTCTCAGTACGCCCTGCTTGATGTTCAGGTTGGCGGCCGCACAGTTGATCTCCACCTCGTTATCACCGAACAGCCGGCCAACTACATAGTTGCCGACATTCAGGCCCGCTATCTCCATCAGGTTGCGGCTGACCCGGCCATCGTTGATCAGCAGCTTGATCTGGCCATTGGAACTACCCAGCAAGGTCGCCACCGAATTTCCCGTGCCGCTGATCGTCGCATCGCCATTGAGGGCACCAAGGCTGCTCTGCATCACTTCCACACTGGGGAACAACTGGCGCAGGCGGAAGTTGCGGGCACGCAGCTGGGCCTGGGCTTTGAGCGGCGTACCGCGACCATCCAGGCGCAGGGTCGAGTCCAGGCGCCCGCCCGCTACGCCGAAACGCAGGGGTTCGAGGCTGAGCATGCCTTCGTTGAGCACCACATGGGTGAACAGATCGGTGAACGGCAAATCCTCGCTGTGCACGATGCGCTTGCCGGTAAAACTGACGTCGGCATCCATGTCACGCCAGCGCTCGGTCTGGAACTCCTCGACCGGCAACACCTTATTGGCAGGCTGCACGCTGGCAGCGCCACGCTCCTTCTTCTCGGCGTTGGAGTCGGCACCGATCAACGGCGCCAGATCCGCGAAACGCAGTTGATTGGAAACCAGAGCGCCGGACAACTTGGGCCGCGGCTCCCGCGCCACGAAGGTAAGGTCACCGTGGATATCACTGTCGCCGATACGTCCATTGAATTTCTCATAGCGAAACAGCGGCCCATCAGCATCCTGCAACTGCGCCACCAGACGCCCATCGGTGGAGTAGGCCGGCGTATCCGGCAGCGTGACGCCGGTCAGCGGGTAGAGATTGCCGAGGCTCGCGCCGGACAGACGTAGGCGCAGGTCAAGGGCACCGAGGTTTTTCGGATCCGTCAGCGTACCGGCGATCTGCACACGGGTGGTTCCAGCACGAACATCGGCCTGCACCGGAAATGGCAGGTGAGCATCCTGCAGCGCCAGAAGGCCACCGATACGACCGTTACCCGTGAGCGACTGCCCCTTGTAGCGGCCCTTGGCCTGCCAGGCGAAGGCGTAATCCTGGGGTGTCACGGCAGCGTCATCAGCCTGCGCGCTGGCGGTCTTGCCGACGATCTCGTTGAACGCGATGGGTTCGCCAAGCGGCTCGACCTGCAGGTTCACGCTGGCCTGCAACGTCTGATCGTCGAAACGCACGTGCGCCTTGTCGAAGCCGATGGTGCCGATATCCAGCGTCCAGGACGCCGCAGGTTCCTCTTCGGCCGGTTCCTGTTCGCCGAGATCGAACGTCCAGTTATCACGACCGTCGGCAAGCCGCTCCAGGGCAGCATCGGCACCGGTCAGTCGAATACGCGGAATGGAGACGGTTTTCCACAACAGCGGCAGCGGCGACAGACTCGCCTCGACACGCTGCAAACTGACGAAATGCTCGCCCTCGGCCCACTCGGGATTACCCAGGCTAAGCGCCTCGGCGGAGACGTGTGGCCAGGGTATCCAGGCACGTAGACCGGGTTCTTCCCGCTCGCGCTGCCAGGTCACAGCCAGGTTGCCTTCGATGGCGAAGGGACGATTGAGTGCTTCGGACACCCGCGAATTGATCGTTGGCTTGAGTAGATTCCAGTCGAACAGCACCAGAAACAACATCAGCGCTGCGATCAATAACAACAGACTGGCAAAGCACCAGCCAAGTATCCTGCGAAGACGCATCATGCGGCCGCCCTTTGCTTTCGACGATCCCCACAACCGCCGTCCCTAGAGGTTCGACTGGCAAAGGACGAGAATGACTCACAGAATGTTGCAACACATGCGTACTACAGCCGTCTTCATATAACTCGTCATCTGTCTGGCAGAGCGCTATGCAACTGATCGACACTCATACCCATCTCGACTTTCCCGACTTCGATGACGACCGCAACGAGGTGCTCGCACAGGCGCGTGGGCTTGGCATAGAAGGGCTCGTGGTGCTGGGGGTCGAGCACGCTAACTGGCAACGCCTTTGGGATCTGGTGCAAGAGCACGAAGGGCTATACGCCGCCTTTGGCCTGCACCCGGTATACCTGAACGAACATCGCCCCGAGGATATGCAGGCGCTGCAGGATTGGCTGGCACGTTTTCACGGTCACGAAAAACTCTGTGCAGTCGGCGAGTTCGGCCTGGATTACTACCTGGCGGAGCTGGATCGTGAGCGCCAGCAAGCACTCTTTGAAGCACAACTGGCGTTGGCCGAAAGCTTCGAACTGCCGGCATTGCTGCATGTGCGTCGCGCCCATGCGCCGGTGATCGCCACGCTGAAACGCTTCAAACTACGTCGTGCCGGCATCATCCACGCCTTCGCCGGCAGCTTCGAGGAAGCCAGGGAATACCTGAAGCTCGGTTTCAAGCTCGGTCTTGGCGGCGCACCGACCTGGCCCCAGGCTAAGCGCTTACGTCAGGTAATTGCGCGCCTGCCGCTGGATGCCGTGGTGCTGGAGACCGATTCGCCGGACATGCCGCCAGCCATGCACCCGAACATGCGCAATAGCCCCGTTCATCTGCCGGACATCTGCAGTGAACTGGCGCCGCTGTTCGAGATATCCCCAGAAGAGCTGGCCGAAGCCAGCAGCAGCAACGCCATGCAGTTGTTCGGCTGGCGGAGCAACTAGGGCCCTAGAAGAACAGCGTCCACAAGGCGATCGCGGCGTACCAGAGGATCGCCGTGCGCACCAACAACTGCCACAGGCCGTCCAGGGCCGCCACGCCGGATTCACCCAACAACGGATCGGGCGTTTCGGCTGCGGCGCGGGCGGCACCGGCAGCCAGTTGCGCCGCAGAGATATCCCAGCTGAGCACTTCATGGAGGAGTGCACGGCTCACCGCAATGAAATTCCCCACCAGTGCAAAACTGGCAGCCAGCACACGCACCGGCAACCAGTCGAAGGCGTGACGCAGCTGACCAGCGCGTTCACGCAGTGCATCGGACTGCCCATGCTCGACGAGCAACGCCAGTAGCCGATAAGCCAGCGCAGCCAACGGCCCGAGCAGTACATACCAGAAGATCACCGCGAAAAAGCTCTGATAGGCTTGCCAGACCATGAAGGTCTGCACGTTGGGCAACAAGGTGGCTTCGCCCTCGCCGTCCACGCCCAGGTCACGCTGCGCGACCAGGTAAGCCGCCTCACTGTCACCGCGCCGCCAGCTGTCACGAAACGGCCCAAGGGCGGTCAGCAAATCGCCGCGACCGAGGCTGTAGATCACCACCAGCAGATGCACCGGCAACAGCAACCAGCCATATGCCAGAGGCGCCAGCAGTTTCAACAGCAGCGCCAGTATCAACAATGGGACGCCAACCAGCAGGATGATCGCCAACCACGGCGAATCGCTGGTCGTGCCGCCACGCTCCAGGCGCCCAAGCGCACGCAGCCAGGGCTCGTCCTGTTGAACACGCTGGCGCCAGGAAGAGAACTTTTCAATCCACAGCACCAGCAGTAACACCAGGAAACTCATGATGCCTCCTTATCAGTCATCAATGCCGAACGCAGTCGCACCCAGTCGAATGCAGGCCCGGGATCGGTCTTGCGCCCCGGGGCGATATCGCTATGGCCGCAAATACGCCCGACGGTAATTGCCGGATAGGCGCTCTGCAGTATGCCGGTCAGTTCCACCAGCGCAGCATACTGCGCGTCCGTGAACGGCAGGTGATCGGTGCCTTCAAGCTCGATCCCCAGGGAAAAGTCGTTGCAGTTTTCCCGCCCCTCGAAACACGAAACCCCGGCATGCCAGGCTCGATCCTGGCAGGACACGAACTGGGTGACCACACCATCGCGCTCGATCAGAAAATGCGCGGATACCGTCATGCTGGCGATACCGGCAAAGTAGGGATGCGCATCAGCCTGCAGGCAATTGCTGAAGAACGCCTGCACCTGCCCAGTGCCGAACTGGCCGGGCGGCAAACTGATGTTATGAATGACCAGCAGGGAAATCTCATCCTGCGGGCGCTCATTGAAATTGGGCGAAGGACAATGCTGAATCCCCTGATACCAGCCGTCTTCGAGTTGCTTGTGCATAGGTGCTCCCCGACCGAGCGCACACTCTAGGGGCTGTTCCGGTTGCAGTGCAAGTTGCGTCGGGGTCAAAGCCTTGGCGGGTGGCTGAAACGACTCGCGGCCTGATCAGACCGCGAGAGAAGTACGTATTGGGATGGCAGGCAGCTGCGCCCGGCTCAGGTGCCCTTGAGGCGGCGCAAATTGCCGATCACCGACTCCAGCGCACGGTCGAACAACAGGGCGTCGTCCAGAAGGCGTACGGCATTGCGGCGAAACTCGATCGCCAACCCCATGCGGGACTTCTCCAGCACCTTCATCCCTGTACGATTGACGAAGATGAACTTGCCAGTCGGCTTGATGATCGCCGCCAATTTGCAGCGCAGCTTGTGCTCGTCGTCTTCCAGGAACTCGACCCAACTGCCGACGTGCAATGCATCGACATGCTGCAGCGCCTCGTCATCGTCGGCGAGCACCGGCTCTTCTTCCTCGATGCGAGTCTGCCCTGGCGCCAGCAGGACGATCTCTTCAACGACCTCGACCATCGTCGAAATGCTTTCTTCGTCCTCGGGTGGCAACTCCAGCAGAGGCAGCTCGATGCCAACGGCGGAGAGTGCCGAACGCTGGAGATCATCCGACTCGACTGGCGCACTGCGCTCGATGTCGGGCATGGCCCGCTTGAAGCGCTGGAATGCCTGCACGTGCAGAGCTTCGAGCTGGCTGAAAAACTCACTGGTGGAGAACGGATCGAAAGCCGCGCTGGCCATACCTTCACGCAGCGCCTTGAGCAAGCCAGGCACCAGTTCGAGCAGGCGCAAGCGAGCCTCGGGGTTCTCCTGGGGCTCCACGCTCCAGATCAGCTCGTCCATGGTAGCCAGAGAGGCCTGCCATTGCTCGGAATCGGTGCCGTGCTTAAGGCACGTCAGCATCATCACCTTGCTCCAGGCTTCACGCAGCAGGCGCACCACCACTTCGGGCAAGGTCTTGCCGAGCAGTCGCTCGTTCAGCGCATGCTCCACCTCGCGCCGAGCCAGCTCGGCACGGGCGCTACCTTCTTCGGCATCGCGGGTGCGCTGTTCGAGCAGCTCGCTGCGCCGCCGCTCGTCACCGGTGAAAGCCAGGAAGTCCGCCAGCAGCTCGGAGAAGATCGCAGGGTCGTCGGTAAAGTCGTTGAGCAGCCGCTGCACCACCTGCTCGATCTTCTGATACAGGCTGTCGCGCTGACCGTGATCGTGCTCGCCCCAACCCAGCGCCGCGGTTGCGATTTCGTTGAGCAGGCGACGCGCCGGGTGGCTGCCGCGGCTGAAGAAGGTCTTGTCGAGTACGGCAACCTTGAGCATTGGAATCTGCAGCCGCGCGATCAGCGCTTTCAGCGAATCCGGCAGGCTACGGTCGTCGAGAATGAATTCGAACAGCATCGACACCAGGTTGATGACGTCTTCATCGACCTCGCCTACCACCCGTACTCGGCCGCTCTTGGCACTGGCGCGGGTCAGCAGGTGTTCGAGTTGCGCACGCAGATCGACATCCATTGGCGCCTGAATCGGTGCACGCTGCTGCATATGCGACAGCAGACGCATCAGGTCGTTGGTGGAAATCGGCATCGCATTGGCCGGCGCCTGACGCCGCAAGGATTCGCCAGCGCGGGACTGAGACAGCAACTCCTGCAATGCGCCGAAGACTTCACGCACCTCGTCATCGCCATACCCTGCTGCGGGTATGTCGGCACTTTCCGCCTGTTCGTGGCGGCCCGGACGATTGGGGCTGGCGGTACGGCGGGCCGGCGCGGACTTCAGCTCGGGCAGTATCCCCGCTTCGACCAGAATGCCGTTGGTATCGTCATACAGTTGCTCGAGGCCACTGAGCACGTATTTTTCGAACAGTTTGAGGATGATCAGTTTGACCTTGATCTCGACACCCAGACTACTGCACGAGTCGAGGAACAGCTCGCTGAGCGAGACCGGGCCAAGGGGGTTGGATTTGTCGTCGAGCTTCTTGCTGACCACTGCGTTGAGGCGGGTGGTCAGGTGGGTGAGCGCCACGTGGTCGCGGCTCAACACCTTGGCGATCATGGAGTCCAGCGCGACGGTTTCTTCCAGCTCATCGTTCTGCACGAGAGACAGGCTGTCGAAGGACACGGCGTCGAGCGTCGGCGCCTTGCCGACCACGTATTGATTCAGGCTGGCGAAGGACTCGAAAACCTTCTGCAGGAAACCACGCTCGATACCTTTGCGCTTGAGGCGCAGGTCGCGCATGGCTTCGAAGAATGCGTTCTGTTCGGCGTTGCTAGTAGCGCGATCCGCCATGTCGAACAGGGTGTCGTCGGCATTGTCGAACAATGCCTGCAAAGCCTGCTTGAGCTGTGTGGCAGCCCGATCGCGAACCTTGACGAGAGACGCAGGTAGCCTGCCGGCCGCGGGGTGAGCCGTTTCAGAAACCATTTTGTTCAGATGCACCACGTTGGCATCGGTTTTCATCACGATCTCCTGCGCATGGCGCGGGCGGAGCAAGCGAAACAGGATTGCGAGCGTCATCTTAACGCCAACGATATGACGCCAATACTTCCGTATCAGAACATTATAGGAATGCTGCAGGAGATACCAAAGCAAATTCCTGCAGATATGACATGCGTCACAGGCGCCCAAGGGGTGTCGTCACCAGGCTAGCGCATGTGACCGAGTGTTACTGGCAGGGTTCATTTTTAACCGATGAACGTAACACCAGAGGCCGCTGCCTCTATAATCGCCGCCTCAGCCAATCGGAGGCCCCATGCCGAATCTACTGCTCACCGAGCTCAGCGCCGAAATCGAGGCCAATGTCCGCCGTAGTTTGCGCGAGGACATCGGCAGTGGCGACATCACCGCCCAGCTGATTCCCGAGTCGCGCCTGGCCCACGCCACGGTGATCACCCGAGAAGACGCGGTGGTCTGCGGCATCGCCTGGGTGGACGAGGTGTTCCGCCAGCTCGACCCGCGCGTTGCGGTGCACTGGCAGGTGCAGGACGGCCAACGGGTAACGCCGAACCAGGCTCTGTTCCACCTGGAAGGGCCGGCGCGAGCACTGCTCAGCGGCGAGCGCAGCGCGCTGAACTTCCTGCAGAGCCTGTCGGCTGTGGCGACCCGCTGCCAGCACTACGCAGAGCTGGTTCAAGGCACCGGGGTCAAGCTGCTCGACACCCGCAAGACCCTGCCCGGCCTGCGCCTGGCGCAGAAATACGCGGTGACCCAGGGCGGCTGCCACAACCATCGCATCGGCCTGTTCGACGCCTTCCTTATAAAGGAGAACCACATCGCTGCTTGCGGAGGCATCGCTGCCGCGGTCACTGCTGCACGGGACATTGCGCCGGGCAAACCGGTAGAAGTGGAAGTGGAGAGCCTGGACGAGCTCGAACAGGCATTGGCTGCCGGCGCCGATATCGTCATGCTCGATGAGCTATCGCTCGAGGACATGCGCCGCGCCGTGACCATCAATGCCGGTCGCGCCAAGCTCGAGGCCTCGGGCGGCGTGAACGAGAGCACCTTGCGCAGCATCGCCGAGACTGGCGTGGATTACATTTCCATCGGCACCCTGACCAAGGACGTCAAGGCGGTGGATCTGTCGATGCGACTGTCGCTGTGAATCGCCTCTGAATACAACACCGGCGCCCTCAGGCGCCGGTGTTGTATTCAGTCAACGTCAGGGCTGACGATCAGTCGCTTGCGCTCGGGAAAGAACAGACGTTCCAGTTCGGCACCCGGATTATCTGCACGCATGAACGCTTCGCCGACCAGGAAGGCATACACGTTGCTGATTTCCATCAGCTCCACGTCGGCGCGGTTGAGGATGCCGCTTTCGGTGACCACCAGGCGATCGCGGGGAATGCGCGGCAACAGGTCGAGAGTGGTTTCCAGGTTGACCTCGAAGGTATGCAGGTTGCGGTTGTTGACCCCAACCAGCGGCGTGTCAAGTACGTTGAGTGCGCGCTCGAGCTCATCGCCGTCATGCACCTCCACCAGCACGTCGAGATCGAAGGCCTTGGCCGTCGCCGCCAGCTCCCCCATCTGCGCATCGGACAACGCCGAGACGATCAGCAACACGCAATCGGCGCCCAGCGCCCGCGCTTCGACGATCTGGTACGGGTCGATCATGAAATCCTTGCGGATCACCGGCAGCGAGCAGGCGCTGCGGCCTTCCTGCAGGTAGCGGTCGGCGCCCTGGAAGAAGTCGATATCGGTGAGGATCGACAGGCAGGTTGCGCCGCCGTCCTGATAGCTCAGGGCGATTTCCGCCGGCACGAAGTTCTCGCGTAGCACGCCCTTGCTGGGCGAGGCCTTCTTGATTTCGGCGATCACCGCCGGCTGCTTGCTTTTGGCCTTCTCGATCAACGCTGCGGCAAAGCCGCGTGGCGCATCGGCCGCGCGCGCTTCGCGCTCGACTTCGGCCAGGCTGACGACTGCACGACGGGCCGCGACTTCTTCGGCTTTACGGGCGAGGATCTTTTCCAGAACGGTGGGAATGCTCACCCTTCATTCTCCTGTTTGAATACCGCGGTAAAGGACACCAGTTCTTCCATCTTTTCCCGGGCCAGACCGGTATGCAGCGCGTCATGGGCCATACTCATGCCGTCACTCAGGGTGTCGGCATGATCAGCCGCATACAGCGCAGCACCGGCGTTGAGCACGATCATGTCGGCGGCTTTCTGGCCGACCTCGGTCTTGCGCCGGCCCAGGGCATCGCGGATCAGCTCCAGGGATTGCTCGGCACCTTCGACGGTCAGGCCGATCAGACTCTGGCTCTTGATGCCGAAGTCCTCGGGCTGGATGCGGTATTCGCTGACTACACCGTTCTTCAGTTCGGCGACGAAGGTCGGCGCAGCCAGGCTGATCTCGTCGAGACCATCCTGCGCATGCACCACCAGCACATGTTCGCTGCCCAGACGTTGCAGCACTTCGGCCATCGGTCGGCACAGCGCCTGGCTGAATACGCCGATCACCTGGTGCCTGGCGCCCGCCGGGTTGGTCATCGGGCCAAGCATGTTGAACAGCGTACGCAGGCCGAGCTCACGACGCGGGCCGATTGCGTACTTCATCGCACCATGGTGCGAGGGGGCGAACATGAAGCCGACGCCGACGGTTTCGACGCAGCGTGCCACCTGTACCGGTGTGAGGCCCAGGTAGATGCCGGCCGCCTCGAGCAGGTCGGCACTGCCGCTCTTGCCCGATACCGCGCGGTTACCGTGTTTGGCCACCTTGCCCCCAGCCGCTGCGACCACGAAGGCCGCCGCGGTGGACACGTTGAAAATGTTCATGCCGTCACCACCGGTGCCGCAGGTGTCGACCAGCCGCTCGGCGGCGATTTCTACCGGCGCGGCCAGCTCACGCATCACGCTGGCGGCACCGACGATTTCGTCGATGGTCTCGCTCTTCATGCGCATGCCCATGAGAAAGGCGCCGATCTGCGCGTCGGTGCACTGTCCGGTCATGATCTCGCGCATCACCGCGCGCATTTCCTCGGTAGACAGGTCGAGCTGGGCGACGATGCGGTTGAGGGCTTCCTTGATATTCATGCGCGCACGCCTCCGGTCTGCTTGAGGAAGTTGGCGAACAGTTCGTGGCCCTGCTCGGTAAGAATCGACTCGGGGTGGAACTGCACGCCCTCGATATTCAGGGTCTTGTGACGCAGGCCCATGATCTCGTCGACGGAGCCGTCTTCATTGGCAGTCCAGGCGGTGATTTCCAGGCAATCCGGCAGGCTCTCGCGCTTGACCACCAGAGAGTGGTAGCGAGTCACCGTGAGCGGGTTGTTGAGGCCGGCGAACACGCCCTTGTCCTCGTGGAACACCGGGCTGGTCTTGCCATGCATCACCTGGCGGGCGCGTACCACGTCGCCACCGTAGGCCTGGCCAATGCTCTGGTGGCCCAGGCAGACGCCGAGGATCGGCAGTTTGCCGGCGAAATGCACGATGGCTTCGATGGATACGCCGGCCTCGGTCGGCGTACACGGACCTGGCGACACGACGATGCGCTCGGGCTGCAGAGCCTCGATCTGGGCAATGCTCAGTTCGTCGTTACGAATAACGTGAACATCGGCACCCAGCTCGCCCAGGTACTGCACCACGTTGTAGGTAAAGGAGTCGTAATTATCGATCATCAGCAGCATGTTAGTTTCAACCCTTTGATTTACTGCTCTTTATCTAAAGTCCTGGCTCTCAACGCCCTCATCCGCACGCGCATTCCAGAATGCCGGCACGATGGTCTATTTGGGCTTGAACAGGACAGAGAGGCTCGTCCGGATTAACCGGAGAAAAAGATCAGGCGCGCCAACGCCAGCGGGCGTGGGCCTTGATGACTCGCATCAGAAGGGTGCTGCTAATGGAATTCACGGGGGAGTCTCGCATTTATCTGCCCGCACAGTAGCCCAGTGCGGTGTACGGTGCAATATCACCATACCGACCTTTTATGGGTTCGTCGGCGGCACAAGCGACAAAAGGCCCGGCGCCGCAAGCAATCCCTGCGGCACCGGATCTTCATTCACCCGACGCTGACAACGGCACCCGCCGTTTCGCTGAAGCCTCCGTCCCTTCACGCAGCTCTCGAACTTTTCAAGGCAAATACCCTCACCAACCTCACCCGCTGCCAACCACTTTTCGCACGTAAGCCTGGCACGCCGTCAGCGCGATGATCGCCCGGTCACCTCGCTCGACGATGCCGACAATTCGTTGAGCAGATCCGCTGTCAATGTCGGCTCGACCGGTTCCATCCACCAGGCATCCGGCACCGGCGGTGGAGGATCTTGCGCTGCCACTACCTGAATCGGCGGCAGGGTTGGCGAGTAGGACTGACAGCCGCAGTTCAGCAGTAGCAAGGCGATCACGCAGGTGGGCAGCAGCTTTCTCGGCATCGGTAAGTTTCCTGTGTTGATTCTGGGATGAGGCCTGCAGTTGCTGCTCGAGCATCAGACGCTTTTCATGCGAGCGTCGAACCTGGTCGGCAGCAACGCGCTGGGTTTCGGCCAGCGTGTCGGCGTGGAGCCTGTCGCGCTGGGCGATCTGGCGCTCGAGCTCCCTGCCCTGCTCAGCCATTTGCTCGCCCAGTCTCCAGCCCTGGACAAGCCACCCCAGGCCGGCGGCGCCGACCAGTAACACCAGAGCCAGGCCGGCGCCAGCAAGCTGGCGGTAGCTCGCAGGGATCGCTGAAAGCCAGTTCATCCTGCTACCTGTCCGCCACAGGCGGTGTACATGGCCAGCAGGTCGGCTTGGTCGCAGACTTCAGCGGCGCGCTCTTCTTCGTAAATGCCCAGAAGTGCGCTGAGCTTATGTTCGCGCTGGCCATAGCCGGCGCCAGGCAGACTGGCCCAGATCGGAGCGGCGGCGGTGATGGCCTGCTCTATTCTCCCGGCGCGGATATGCCCAAGCGCAGCGCACTCCTCAAGCAGCTTCACCGCGGCCAGATCCTGTGCCTTCGGCGTGAAACGGCCGTGAAAGTGGTAGAGGCTGACGATGGAGTCCCAGGTGCGGGCCAGAAACTGATAGCGGCCGGCTGCCGAGGACTGAATGGCGTAGCGCGGCAGGTCGATCAGGCGGCGCGGGTGCGCGCTGTAGTCGCTGAACAGCGTTCCGCCCACCAGCACGTTGTAGCCGTCATCGCTGTCGGCGATGGTCGAGGTGCCTTCGCTCCAGGCGAGCATGTCTAGAAAGGCGAGTACGTTGGTGCCGCCCGCCTGGGCAGCCGTGAGTCGGGCCATGATGATTCTCCAGTAGAGAATGGCCCGCCGAAGCGAGCCATGTTGAGGGGATTAACGAGGCCCGTAGGCGGTGGTGCTGTTGCCGATCCGCGCCATCAGCGAACGCGTGTTGGGTTTCAGCGTGCCGTCGTTGCGATCCATGCCGTTGGGATCGTCATCCGCATCACCGGGGCCGGCCAGCCACTGAAAACGCAGGATGTGGTTTTCATCGAAGTACTTGTGCAGTTCGGTGAAGTAGCTGCGCATACCGGGCACGTGATCCGGGCCGCCGAACTCGCCGGCGATACCGCGTTTGCCGTTGGCCTTGAGCCAGTCGATGAAGGGATGCCAATCGGCCACCCGCTCACGGTAGGTGACCGACTCATTGGCCTGGCTCCACTTGCCACCGCCCTGGCCTCCCTTGTCTGGATACTGATGCGCCTCGTAGAGCAGCCGCCCCCCAGGATCCTGGAGGTTCTTGAGCATGTCGGAGCGGCGTGGCCAGTCCGCGGCAGAGCTGAATGCGTTGCCAGCCACAGTGATGAAATGCCGTGGATCGACGGCGCGCACTGCGCTGACCAGGCTCTGCACATTGTCGTTCCACAAGGTTTCGACGTTGACGCCGCCGTCGGGCACGCTGCCCATGTTGTGGGGCTCATTCATCAGGCCATAGCCGAACAGCCCAGGTTCGTCGCGAAGCTCACCAGCGATCGCCGCCCAGATACGCGCCAGCAATGCATAGTTCACCGGGCAGTCGGGCGCGCCAATGGCCGTCCACAGGGCGAAGCCGTCACCCCAGGCCTGAACCACACGGCCACTTACCGGCCCATTGGCGCCCACGTACCAGCGGCAGTAGTTGTGCATATCGAGCAGCGAGAAACCGCCCCAGCTGTGCACGTGCCGGATGGCCAGGCGGATCTCCTCGATATAGCTCTGGCGCAGGGTGAAACCGCCGGCACCGTCGAGGATGGCGATACGCTCGCCGGCAAAAGGCAGGCGCACCGCAAACGGCTTGCCGCCCAGACCACCGGCATAGGACTTAATGTAGTCCGGCTGGTGACCGCGTGGCGCAATGGTGCGGTAGTGGGTATCCAGAAGCGCCGTGCCGATGGCATCGACGTAGGGATTGTTGCCCAGCCCCGCGGCGTTGAAACCAATCAGCGGGAATTCTCCGGCAGCGGCCATTTGGTCAAAGGTTTTGATGGTCATGGGTGTTTCCTCCAGACATGAAAAAGCCCGCGCGGTGGCGGGCCTGGGTGAGTACGGCGACACGGGTGTGTCACACGCACGG
This sequence comes from Phytopseudomonas daroniae, assembly GCF_004327285.1. Lineage (GTDB taxonomy): Bacteria > Pseudomonadota > Gammaproteobacteria > Pseudomonadales > Pseudomonadaceae > Aquipseudomonas > Aquipseudomonas daroniae. Next base: position 161,888 of record NZ_QJUI01000013.1, on the reverse strand, counting down.
GTTCGGATATCGGTTGCGGCAAGTAGCTCGGAACGGCAGGTCAATCGTCCCGGTCTTTCGGGGCCTGATCGCGCGAGGCGCCGACCCGCCGGCGAATGGCAGTGAGCATCAGCGTTACCACCAGCCCGGCGCCGGCAAAGCCGGCCGGCCCCGGATAGGCGAACGGGTGGATGCCATAGAACTGAAAGTCGGTGATCGCCGGGGCGCAGAGGTAGCCCATTACCGCCGACGTCAGAAAGAACGCCAGTCGATTCCACATCGGCAGTTGCTGGGTAGTGGTGAAGTACACCAGCGCCCCGAACAGCGCCCCAATGGCCGCTTCGCCGTCGATGGACGCAAGCAGCGCTGCGAGGTTGGCGCCAAGCACACCGAGCAACACGGTACTGCTGAACTCGTTCATTGTTATTGTCCTCCCCGAGGCCGATGGCCACGACGATATTGAGGGTTACGCCGCCCCCTGAAACGACAAAGCCCCGCACGCTGGCGGGGCTTTGCTAGAGGAAGGTCGGTTTGTTGCGGCGCGCTTTCAAGAGCGCGCAATCAGTAGAAAAGAGTCACAAGGCCGGCTGGCTGCTCGCCCACCTCTCTGACGTTGATGAATTTATATCCCCCGATTCCCAGGGTCACAAGACACCTGCGACCATCAGCGGAAACGCGCTGGAAAAAAACGGATACGGTAAGGTTTGGTACACGCAGCCCCACGAAATATGGCGCGTGCACGGTGATCGGAACCGTGTTGGCCAAGGCAATAGAGGTCTGAAGGTACATCGGCGTGCCGGGCGGCGCTGCAGGTTGCTGCCTGGCGAGTCAGCAGGGGACAGAAATGAAAAGCGCGCTCAGGCGGCGCGCTTCAAGAGTTGGTACTGGATGGACTTGTGCGCCTGTCCCAGGCGTCGATAGAACTGCGAGCGACTGCAACCGCACGCAGCCCATTTCTCGCTTTGCGAAGCGGAGTGGCCACAGTAGTGCTCGATGACGACCTGCCGCTGTTCAGGCGACAGGTGCTTGCTGACGATCCACTCGATCTCCGCCGCCCTGTCGAGCAATACCCGGCTGCCACGTGTGCGGCGAGTCAACACGCCCTGATACGCCATCAGCGAGGCGATGACATTGCTGCCAAACCCGGCGGCGAGATCGGTTGCGCTGCCCTGCCGCTCATCGGCCCATAACTGCAAGGTTTCATCGATGTAGGAAATCATGGTGCTCCTCCTGCCACCCTGTCGGCGGTCAGATAACTGGACATCCCGCTGGCGCTGGCTGCGCGTGCCGGGCTCAAGGATTGGTCGAGCCCTTATCGGTGATCGACTGAGAGAAAAATAATCACGATACGTGTTTTATTCAAGACGCAAATTGCGCTATAAACATTTCATATCGTGATTAATGGAGCGCCGTCATGGAAACTCTCGGGCAACGCATCAAGCACCTGCGCAAGAACAGAGGCCTCAGCCAGCAACTACTGGCTGAAGCATGCGGCTGGTCGTCCCAGTCGCGCATCGGCAATTACGAGAGTGATCTGCGTGAACCCAGCCTGGCGGATCTGCTGCTGCTCGCCCCGGCGCTGGGCGTCAGCATCGCCGAACTCGTCGGCAGTGAAGCGCGGCCCGTGCCGGTGGCCGATACGCTGGACGTCGGCCATGCCCGCGGCGGCGCGGTACCGGTGGTGGGGCATGCGCAGTTGGGCACCCATGGCTACTTCGAAGAGATCGACTTTCCCGTCGGCCACGGGGACGGCTACCTGCGTATCTATAGCGACGATCCGAACGCTTATGGCCTGCGGGTGAGCGGCGACAGCATGCACCCGCGGATCAAGAACGGTGAGTACGTGCTGATCGAGCCGAACAAGCCCTTCCACGCTGGCGACGAGGTGATGGTGCGCACGCAGGATGGGCAGGCGATGATCAAGGAATACATCTACCTGCGCGACGGCATGTACCGCTTCGACAGCGTCAACCAGAACCATCCGCCCATTCATATTCCGCAGGACAAGGTCAGCAAGATTCACCTGGTGGGCGGCATCCTCAAATCGTCGCGCTTCACCGAAGAATGATCACATGCCCTATCAACCAGAACCGGGAGTTGCCAAGCCCACGCCATGAACACTCAGCCTGAGCCGCCACTGCCGCTGCAGACGCTGGAGCTCCTTTTCCGAACCCACGGCGACGTACTGGTGCCCATCGACCGGGTGCGCGCGGTGTACTTCCGCCACCTGAGCCCGGACAACTTTATCCGTGCCATCGCCTCCGGGCGCCTGAATCTGCCGATCACCACCCTGGACAGCAGCGCCAAAGCGCCGAAGTTCATCGAACTGCACCACCTGGCCGCGTACATCGACAGCTGCGCCAGCACCGCCCATGTGCAACCGGGCGCTCAGACAGCTACGGCCGCGGTCTGAGACAGCACAGCCCGTATTTCGCATGCTCTGGATGCATAGGCGATATCGGCTCGAAAGCGAACTCACACAAACGAAAACGGGCGGCATCTGCCGCCCGTTTCAGCTCATCAGCACGAGCCCTGCTCCGCCAGCGCCACAGCGCGAAACATGGCGCGGCGTTTGTTGAGGGTTTCTTCCCACTCCAACGCGGGTACCGAATCGGCAACGATGCCGGCACCGGCCTGGACGTGCAGTTCACCGTCCTTGATCACCGCGGTGCGGATGGCGATGGCGGTATCCATGTTGCCGTTCCAGGCGTAGTAACCGACCGCACCGCCATAAACGCCCCGTTTGACCGGTTCGAGCTCGTCGATGATTTCCATGGCACGGATCTTCGGTGCGCCAGAGAGGGTACCGGCCGGCAGGATGGCGCGCAGAGCGTCCATGGAGGTCAGCCCCTTCTTCAGCTCGCCGGTGACGTTGGAGACGATGTGCATGACGTTGGAATAACGTTCGATGACCATCTTCTCGGTGAGTTTGACCGAGCCGATTTCGGAGACGCGACCGGTGTCGTTGCGGCCCAGGTCGATGAGCATCAGATGCTCGGCGACTTCCTTGGCGTCGGACAGCAGATCCTCCTCCAGCGCCAGGTCAGCCTCTTCGGTGGCACCGCGCGGGCGGGTACCGGCGATGGGACGCACGGTGACCAGGTTGTCTTCGACACGCACCAGCACCTCGGGCGAGGAACCAACGACGTGGAAGTCACCGAAGTTGAAGAAGTACATGTACGGCGTCGGGTTGATGCAGCGCAGCGCGCGGTACAGGTCGATGGGCGCGGCCTCGAAGGGTATCGACATGCGCTGGGAAATCACCACCTGCATGCAGTCGCCAGCGAGGATGTAATCCTTGATGGCATTGACCGAGCGCTCGTAATCCTCGCGACTGAAGCTGGAGCGGAAAGCCGGTTCTTCACCCGACGCCTTGTTCAGATCCACCCCCAGGCGCGGCGTGAAAGGCTGACGCAGCTTGTGCAGAATGCTCTGCAACTGCGCCTGGCCGCGCTCGAAGGCATCAGGCTCGGCGGGGTCGGCCAGCACGATGGCGTGCATCTTGCCGGCCAGATTGTCGAACACCACCACGGCGTCGGAGACCATCAGCAGGATGTCCGGGGTGCCCAGGGTATCGGGGTTGACGCCCCTGGCCAGCTTCGGCTCGACGTAGCGCACGCTGTCGTAGGCGAAGTAACCGACCAGACCGCCGTTGAAACGCGGCAGACCGGGAATGGTCGGTACGCTGTAGCGTGCCTTGAAGGTCTCGACGAACTCCAGCGGGTCGGCACATTCGTGGCGCTCGACTTCGATGCCGTCGGTGCTGACCACGACGCTGTGGTCATGTACGCGCAGTACGGTACGCGCCGGCAGGCCGATGATCGAATAACGGCCCCACTTCTCGCCGCCCTGCACTGATTCGAGCAGGTAGGAATTGGGGGCGTCGGCCAGTTTCAGGTAGATCGACAGTGGCGTGTCGAAGTCGGCGATGGTTTCGCAGGCAAGCGGAATGCGGTTGTAGCCTTCAGCGGCTAAACGCAGGAATTCTTCATGGATCATGATCAGCCTCGTGGCTTGGGAAATCGGTCAGTGCGAACGGGCCGCCTGTCGCGGCAGAAGAATGTCAGGCGCGCCAGCGCCAACGGGCCAGGGCCTTGATGACTTTCATCCAGAGTTTGCAGGTGACCACCACGGGAGCATCTCGAAGAGGGGGAATGACGAGCGGCCAAGGTAGCAGTTGCACGCTGCACGCTGCAAGCCGGGGTGGATCGGGGCGCATAGCTGACACTTTTCCCTCCCCCTTCGCCATCGCAATGGTGGATCGGTGAAGCGTGACCCACCCTACACGTCAAAGCAGCTCGGCAAGGCTATCGACCACCAGGTTCGGCTCTTCTTCGGCAACCGGGCGGCCGTGATTGTAGCCGTAGCTCACGGCCACGCAGGGCACGCTGGCAGCTCGGGCGGCGAGCACGTCGTTGCGCGAGTCGCCGACGAACAGCGACTGCGCAGCAGTCACGCCGGCCAGGTGCATCACCTGCAGCAACGCGGCAGGGTCGGGTTTCTGCTGTGGCAGGGTGTCGCCGCCGATGATCCAGCGGAAATAACCGCCCAGGCCAACCTGTTCCAACAGTGGCGCGACGAAACGCTCCGGCTTGTTGGTCACCACGGCCAGCTCGACGGCGGCGGTGCTCAGAGCTTCCAGCAGTTCGTGTACGCCGGGATAGAGCACGGTCAGGTCATGACAGTCGGCGTAGATATCGAGAAAGCGCGCCAGCGCAACGTCAGCGTCTGCATCATTCACGGCGCTGTGCTCGATATCACCGGCCAAGGCGCGGCGCACCAACACGCGCGCGCCGTTACCAACCCATTCACGAACCTGCTCGACGCCGGCCGGCACACGCCCCAGCTCGATCAGCATGCGGTCGACGGCGGTGGCCAGATCCGGCACCGAATCGACCAGCGTCCCGTCCAGGTCGAACATCACCAGACGCGGCAGCTCACCGGCGCACAACTCGCGCAGCGGTTTCATCCACGCACCTGGGCCAGTTCGGCACGCATGGCGTCGATCACCGCCTTGTAATCCGGCTGGTTGAAGATCGCCGAGCCGGCGACGAAGGTATCGGCACCCGCTTCGGCGATCTCGCGGATATTCTTGGCGCTGACGCCACCATCGATTTCCAGGCGGATATCGCGGCCGCTGGCGTCGATCAGGGCGCGGGCTTCACGCAGCTTGTCGAGGGTGCCGGGGATGAATTTCTGGCCACCGAAACCGGGGTTGACGCTCATCAGCAGGATCATGTCGACCTTGTCCATCACGTACTTCAGCGCGTCCAGCGAGGTCGCCGGGTTGAACACCAGGCCGCACTTGGCGCCGCCATCCTTGATCAACTGCAGGGAGCGGTCGATGTGCAGAGTGGCTTCGGGGTGGAAGGTGATGTAGCTGGCACCGGCTTCGAGGAAGTCGCCGATGATGCGATCCACCGGGCTGACCATCAGGTGCACGTCGATGGGCGCGGTGACGCCGTACTTGCGCAGCGCCGTGCAGACCATCGGGCCGATGGTCAGGTTGGGCACGTAGTGGTTGTCCATGACATCGAAATGGACAATATCCGCCCCGGCGGCGAGTACGTTGTCCACTTCCTCACCCAGACGGGCGAAGTCAGCGGAAAGGATCGACGGGGCGATGGCGAAGGGTTGCATGGCGCACCTCTGAGTGCTGGATCACGGTGGCGCGCATTGTAACGGCTCGAACGCCATCTGGCAGCGCCGCCTGACAGCGGCGCGCCAAAGTGCCTCAAATGCCCAGGCAGAGATACTTGATCTCCAGATACTCATCGAGGCCGTATTTGGAACCCTCGCGGCCCAGGCCGGAGGCTTTCATGCCGCCGAACGGCGCCACTTCGTTGGAGATCAGCCCGGTATTGATGCCGACCATACCGTACTCCAGCGCTTCGGCTACCCGGAAGGTGCGGGCCAGATCGCGGGTGTAGAAGTAGCAGGCCAGACCGAACTCGGTGTCGTTGGCCTGGCGTACCACGTCGGCTTCTTCAGTGAAGCGGAACAGCGGCGCCAGCGGCCCGAAGGTTTCTTCACGGGCGACGCGCATGTCGTCCGTCACGCCGGTCAGCACAGTGGGCTCGAAGAAGTTGCCGCCCAGGGCATGGGCCTGACCTCCCTGCAGCACTCTGGCGCCCTTCTCCAGCGCATCGGCCAGGTGTGCCTGAACCTTGGCGACCGCATTGCCGTCGATCAGCGGGCCAGTGGTCACGCCTGCCTCGGCACCGTGGCCGACCTTCAATCTGGCCACGGCCGCCGCCAGCTTCCCGGCAAAGGCGTCGTACACCGCATCGTGTACGTAGATGCGATTGGCGCAGACGCAGGTCTGCCCGGCGTTGCGGTACTTGGCGACCATGGCGCCTTCCACCGCGGCATCCAGATCGGCATCCGCGAAGACGATGAAGGGCGCGTTGCCGCCCAGTTCCAGGGACAGTTTCTTCAGGGTCGGTGCGCATTGCTCCATGAGCTTGATGCCGACACCGGTGGAGCCGGTGAACGACAGCTTGCGCACGATGGGGTTGGCGCACAGTTCGGCACCCACCTCACGGGAACGCTCGGCGTCGGCCGGCAGTACGCTGAACAGCCCGGCCGGGATGCCGGCACGCTCCGCCAGCACGGCCAGGGCCAGGGCGCTGAAAGGCGTTTGTGGCGCAGGCTTGAGCACCATGGCGCAACCGGCGGCCAGGGCCGGGCCAGCCTTGCGGGTAATCATCGCCGCCGGGAAATTCCAGGGCGTGATCGCCGCCGTCACGCCGACCGGTTCCTTGGTCACCAACAGGCGCTTGTCGGCCTGATGGCCGGGAATGGTATCGCCGTAGACGCGCTTGGCTTCCTCGGCGAACCATTCGATGAACGACGCGGCGTAGAGCACTTCGCCCCGCGCTTCGGTCAGCGGCTTGCCCTGCTCGGCAGTCATGATCCGCGCCAGGTCTTCCTGGTTGGCGAGCATCAGCTCGTACCATTTGCGCAGCCGCGCGGCGCGCTCCTTGGCGGTCAGGGCGCGCCAGGCCGGCTGGGCAATACGGGCTGCTTCGATGGCGGCACGAGTCTGGACTGCGCCCAGGTTCGGCACCCGGCCCAGGGATTCGCCGCTGGCGGGGTTGAAGATTTCCGTGGTGGCGCCATCTTCGGCGTCGCACCACTGGCCGTCGATATACGCCTGATGACGCAGCAGTCGGGGATCGTTCAGTTGCATGGGATCACTCCTGTACGGTGGGAGTCGTGGCTCCCGACGGTAATGGTTTCAGTCCGGATTGGGGAATCTCGGCGGGCGGCAGATCCTTGCTGAAGGTCTGGTCATTCTCGCCACGGAAGAAGCGGGTGCCGTAGATCAGCAGACACAGACCCAGCCCGATGGCGAAGGCCCAGCCGGCGCCCTTGATCGCCAGCACCGCGCCGATCACCCCGGCGATGCCCAGGTCACGCTGGCTGCGCGCTTCCATGATGCCCAGGCGCACGCTGACGTAGCCCTGGATCAGCAGGGTCAGCGCCAGGGCCACACCGAGAATCGGCTGTACCAGGGTCACCACCGGCAACAACAGCAGGCCGGTGTTGGTGCCCCAGCGGAACGAGCCGACGCCGCCGTAGATGGATTTCATCGCCTTGGCGCCGCCCTTGAAGCGCTCGGTGATCACCACCTGCATGGCCGACCACTGCGGCCCGCACATGGCCACGTCCGGGCCGAAGATGCTCATGAAGGCGTTACGCCCCCCAAAGATCAGGTGGGAGCGGTCAGGGTCGAAGTCGACTTTCTCGTCACGGCGAATGTCATCGGCTTCGGAGAGGATCGCCTTGGCGCCCAGCACATCGCCGAATACCACCAGATAGGCGGCCAGCACGGTGGGGATGGCGGTGACGAACATCATCAGCGGCGGCATACCCAGGCCGAACACGGTGTACTCGTTCCACAGGGTGACGAAGTCGGGCTTGCTGATGCCCCACTCGATACTCGGCCACGGCGCCTCGCCGAAGATCGGCGCGACGATCACCGCCAGCAGGATGATCGGGAAAATGCCCAGTTTGGCGAAGTTCCACCAGAAGCGATTGCGCTTCTTCAGCTCCTGGAAGTGCACGGAGAACACCAGGTAGAAGGCCACACCGATGGCGATGGAGATCGTCCAGGGGAAGGCATCGAAACGTCCGCCTTCCTTGAATACCGTGACTACCGCGCTGAGTCCGGCGCCCATGATGATCCCGGCCTTGAGCGCCGAGGGCACCAGGGACACCACCTTTCGAGCCATCCCGGTCATGCCCAGGCCGATGGAAAATATCCCCAGCATCAACTGGAAGGCGATCAGCGCATGCACCCGCTCCGGGCCCTCCGGGAACTGGCTGCAGTAGGCCATGAGCATGGGGATGGCCGGGGTGATCCAGCCCGGCACCACCGGGTCGCCGAGCAGGTGGTGGATCAGGTACAGCAGGCCGTTGAGCATGACCACCGCCAGCGCCACCTCGAACGGCATGCCGAGGAATTCGGTCATCAATGGGATCGCCGCCAGATCCACCGCACACATGAGCAAGCCTTGCATGTAGTCGGAGATTTCGAAGCGGTAGTGGATGAAGGGCAGGCGCAGCTTGAACGGCCCCAGCGGGGTGTAGGGCGCTTCCGGGCCCTGCTCGTGCAGATCGGACATGTGGGTTACCTAGTTTTATTAGAGTTGTAAACCAGTGCGCCCCGGGGAACCGGGGCGTTACATCAGGGATTGCGCGTGATCAATAAGCGGCGCGGTAGATCTTCTCGATATCCGCTGCGCTAAGCCGGCGCGGGTTGTTGCGCATCAGCCGGTCGATCTTGCTGGCCTCCTCGGCCATTGCCGGAATCGCCTCTTCCGGCACACCGAAGCTGCGCATGCCCTTGGGGATGTCGACACTGGCACACAGTTCGGCCATGGCCTCGACGGCCAGGTCGGCGCCGGCCTTGTCGCTAAGCCCATGGGTCTGCACGCCCATGGCGGTGGCGATCTCGGCCATGCGCTCGACGCAGGCCAGCTTGTTCCAGGCCATCACATAGGGCAGCAACAGGGCGTTGCTGACCCCATGGGCGATATTGAAACGCCCGCCCAGGGGATAGGCCAGGGCATGCACCGCACCGACGCCGGCGTTGCCGAACGCCATACCGGCCATCAGGCTGGCGGTGGCCATGTCTTCGCGAGCGACCAGGTCGGCCGGGTTGGCATAGGCCTTGGGCAGAGCCTTGGCGATCAGCTTGATGGCGCCGATGGCCAGGGCGTCGGTGATCGGCGAGGCATTCACCGACAGGTACGACTCCACCGCATGCACCAGGGCATCGACGCCGCTGGCGGCGGTGACACTGCGTGGGCAGGTCAGGGTCATCAACGGGCTGACCAGGGCGACGTCGGGCAGCAGGTAGTCGCTGACGATGCCTTTTTTCAGCTGCGCTTTCTTGTCCGAGAGAATGGACACGTTGGTCACTTCCGACCCGGTGCCGGCAGTGGTCGGAATGGCGATCAGCGGTGGCCCCTTGCGCTTGACCTGATCGACGCCGAACAGCTCTTCCAGCGCGCCGTCATGGCCGACGTAGCCGGCGACCGCCTTGGCGATATCGATGGCGCTGCCGCCGCCGACGCCGATCAGACCGTCATGGCCGCCAGCCCGGTACACCTTGGCGCAGGCTTCGACGATGGCGATCTCCGGCTCCGGCTCGACGCCGTCGAAGATGCCATAGGCACGTTCGCCCAGTTGCTTGAGGACGTGATCGACGGTGCCGGACTTGATCAGGATGGCGTCGGTGACGATCAGCGGGTTTTCGATTTTCAGACGGGGCAGTTCGACGGCCAGTTGCTCGACGGCACCCTGGCCGGTCAGCAGCTTATTGGCGATCTTGAATGCGGCAATACTCATCATCAGGCCCTTTTATGCATTGTTAGCTGGACGGGTTCGGGCCTGTCATAGCGATTCCTGTGCCAGTCTGACGAAACCCTTGCCGTAGACGGGTTGCGTCGATCTGCCACAGGCTATCGGGATACCGCAGCGATCAGAAAATGGATCAGATAGCCGTCATATGATCCATTTTCCAATCAGCCTTGTTCCCAGCGTTTCATCTTCTGTACCAGGGTCGCCTGGCTCAGGCCGAGCACACGGGCCGCTTCGCGAGTGGTCTTGTGCTGCACCAACGCCTTGCGAATCAGCCGCCGCTCGAGTTGCTCGACCTGCTTGCGCAGCGGCAGCAGGCTGTCGTCACCGGCTTCCCGCTCACTGCTGCGCATCTCCTCAGGCAGGTCGAAGAGTTCCACGGCAGTTCCGCTGCAGGTGACGACCAGGCGCTCGACCAGGTTGATCAGTTCGCGGATGTTGCCCGGCCAGGGGTAATCGGTCAGCGCATCCAGGGCCTCCAGCTCCCATTCCAATTCACGCCCGTAGCGCTGGTTGAACTCGGCCAGGTAGAAGTCGAGCAGCGGCTGGATCTCCTCAGGCCGCTCGCGCAGCGCCGGAATATGGATCGGCACCACGTTCAACCGGTAGTAGAGGTCGGCACGAAATCGCCCTTCGCCGACCATGGCGCGCAGGTCGTGGTGGGTGGCGGTGATGATGCGCACGTCCACTTCCTTCAGCTCCAGGCCACCGACCGGAATGAAGCGGCTTTCCTCGATGACCTTGAGCAGCTTCACCTGCAGCGCCAGCGGTAGGTCGCCGATCTCGTCGAGGAACACCGTGCCCTGGTGCGCCAGCTCGAGCAGGCCGCGCTTGCCCTTGCTGCCGGCGCCGGTGAAGGCGCCCGGCACATAACCGAATAGCTCGGCCTCGATGAGGTTTTCCGGCAGGGCACCGCAGTTCAGCGCCAGGAAAGGTTGTGCGGCCCGGGCACTGGCCTTGTGGATGTACTGGGCGATCAGCGTTTTGCCGACACCGGTCTCGCCCTGCAGCAGCACCTTCACATCGCTGGCGGCGACCTGGCGGGCCTGGGCGAATACCCGCCCCGAGGCGGGGTAATCGGCCACCGGAGATGCATCGAACAGGTCATCACGCTGGCCGGCATGCAGGCGTGCGGTGCTGTTGCGTAACTGCTTGAGCTGCTGCAGCTCGTCGCGCTCGTGCTTCATGCGCAGCAACTCGGTCATGTCGCGCACGGTACTGACCACATAGCACACACTGCCATCGGCGGCGAAGATAGGTGTGCCGCTGACCAGCAGGCGCTTACCCTGGCTGACACTCTGCATCAGCGACAACGCCCTGCCCTCCTTGAGCACACGCAACGACACCGACTGGGAGATCACCCCCTGCTCGACCAGCGCCTGCATGTGCTGGCCGACCACATCCTCGCTGCGCAGCCCGGTGAGCCGCTCGTAGGCGCTGTTGACCTTGAGGGTGATGCCATCGGCATCGGTGATGTAGACGCCGTCATGCAGCGCGTCGAGCAGTTCGCGAAAACTGGGATCGTCGAAATCCATGGGGCTTTCCGGGAAAGGTGCAGATAAAGCGCGACAGTCTACCGGGTCGTGCGGGCCCGGTGCCGTCTGTACGCAAGCGGATCCGGGAAATTGCGACGACGGCCTGCACGGTGGCCGCCAGGGATGGCGGCTGGAACAAAGACCATCGCTGTTTCCACTCGCCCTCCGGGAGAGGGGCTGGGGAGAGGGTGGCCAGGGCGATGAAGCATAAAAAAGCCGCCGCAACCAAGGGGGGTTGCTGCGGCCGCGGCAAGGCCGCAAAACGCTTGGTCGTTGAGCGCTAACGCTCCGGGGTCAGCGGCGTGCCAGCCAGGCAGTGAAACGCTGTTCGAGGGCGTCGCCATACTCGGCCCAGAAGTCGACCCCAATGGCCAGCGCGTCACGCATGTTCGCCTCGGCCGTGGGCAAGCGTGCCGCTCGCTCCGCGGAAAGCGAGGTGGTCGCCTGGCGGCTCACCGGCCCGTAGGGTATCAGTTCGGCGAAGGTTCGTTGCGGCTCCGCCTGACTGGCGAAGTGGATGAAACGCTCGGCCTCCTGCACATTGATGCTGCCGCGGGGAATGGCCCAGAAATCGAAATCGTAGATACTGCCGGACCAGACCAGCCCCAGCTTGGCGCCCTGATCCTGGGCGGCGCCGATGCGGCCGCTGTAGGCCGCGCTCATCACCACCCCGCCATCGGCCAGGCGCCGTACCGGCTCCTCGCCGGCCTGCCACCAGCGGATATGCGGCCGGAGCTCCTCGAGCTTGCGGAAAGCCCGCTCGACACCGGCCGCGGTCGCCAGCCGGGCGTAGACCTCCGAAGCGGGCACGCCGTCGGCCAGAAGCGCGAATTCCAGGTTGTACTTGGCGCCCTGGCGCAGGCCGCGCCCCCCCGGGAAACGCTGGACATCCCAGAAATCTGCCCAATTGCGCGGTGCCTGGGACAGGCGTTCGGTATCGTAGGCCAGCACCATGGACCAAATGAAGGTGCCGACGCCGCATGGGCGCAACGCGCCGGGAAGCAGCTCCCCGGCCTCATGTTGCAGCGACTCGGACAGCGGTCGGAACAGCCCCTCCTCGCAGCCCCGGGCCAGCTCGGGCGATTCCACTTCCATGACATCCCAGGTCACGTGCTGCATGGCCTGCATACGCCGCAGCTTGTCGAATTGGCCGTTATAGGAACCATTGACCACCAGAATGTCGGTGGCCTCCTTGAATGGACGGTAGAACGCCTGTCGCTGCGCTTCGCGCACGGAACCACCGAAGGAGACGACATTGATCTGGACGGCCAGTACCGGCTGCCCGACGAGGATGCAGGCCAAAGTACCCCAACGACATAGACTCCTTACGAACATAGTTCACTCCTTGCATGACAGACACACAGCCCAGAGCCTGTCACAGGCCCCGGGATTCCTTGCCCGTACTCAGCTGGGCTGCTGAGTGCGCAACTTCTCGCTACGCCCGCGCAGCCATTCCAGGGTCAGCAGAAACAGGATGGAGAAGCCGATCAGCAGGGTCGCCGCAGCGGCGATGGTCGGGCTGAGGTTTTCGCGGATACCGCTGAACATCTGCCGTGGCAGGGTGACCTGCTCGGGGCCGGCGAGGAACAGGGTCACCACCACTTCATCGAACGAGGTGGCGAAGGCGAACAGGGCACCGGATATCACCCCAGGCGCGATCAGCGGCAGGGTCACCCGGCGAAAGGCGGTGATCGGCGAGGCGCCGAGGCTGGCCGCGGCACGCACCAGATTGTAGTTGAAGCCCTGCAGCGTGGCCGACACGGTGATGATCACGAAGGGCACGCCCAGCACCGCGTGCACCACGATCAGCGACAGGTAGCCGTTGGCCAGACCGAGTGGCGCGAAGAACAGGTAGCTGGCCACGCCGACGATCACCACCGGCACCACCATCGGCGAGATCAGCAGGCTCATCACCAGCGCCTTGCCGCGAAACTCGGAGCGGGTCAGGCCGATGGCCGCCAGGGTACCCAGCACCATGGCCAGCACGGTCGCCGCCGGGGCGATGATCATGCTGTTCTTCAGCGCACGCATCCAGCCGGCGGAACCGAAGAAGTCCTCATACCAGCGTAGCGAGAAGCCCTGCATCGGGTAGATCAGGAAGGTGCCGGAGTTGAACGACAGCGGCACGATCACCAGGATCGGCAGCACCAGGAACAGCAGCACCAGACCGCAGAGCAGACGCAGGCCGTAGTACCAGGCGCGCTCGATGGGGGACATGTAGGGACTGAGCATAGCGTCTTACTCCAGTGTTCTTTTGGCTTGAAGCTCCCCTCTCCGGTTTATCGGAGAGGGGCTTGGGAGCGGTGCGAATGGAACCGCCCTCTCCCGCCCTTCGGGCACCCTCTCCCAGCGGAGAGGGCGGTTGGCCTGCTACGCAGACCGTTTATCCAAGACGCAGGCGGCCTGCGCCCACCAGCCAGCTGTACACCACGTAGAGCAGCAGCGTGGCGACCAGCAGCAGCCCGCCCAGGGCGGTGGCCATGCCCCAGTTGATGGTGGTGTTGGTGTAGAAGGCCACGAAGTAGCTGACCATCTGATCGCTCGGGCTGCCGAGCAGCGCCGGGGTGATGTAGTAGCCGATGGACAGGATGAACACCAGCAGGCATCCCGCGCCGACACCGGCCAGGGTCTGCGGGAAGTACACCCGCCAGAAGCTGGCGAACGGGTGGCAGCCCAGGGAGATCGCGGCCCGCATATAGCTCGGCGAGATGCCCTTCATCACGCTGTAGATCGGCAGGATCATGAACGGCAGCATGATGTGCACCATGGAGATGTACACACCGGCTCGGTTGAACACCAACTCCAGAGGCTGATCGATGAATCCGAGCTTGATCAGCGCGGAGTTGATCAGACCGCCCGACTGCAGCAGCACGATCCAGGCCGCGACCCGTACCAGAATCGATGTCCAGAACGGCAGCAGCACCATGATCATCAGCAGGTTGCCCTGCCGGGTCGGCAGGTTGGCCAGCAGGTATGCCAGCGGATAGGCCAGCGCCAGGCAGATGGCGGTGATCACCGCACTCATCCAGAAAGTGCGGGCGAAGATGTCCAGGTAGATGGCCTGATCCGGCGTGGTCTTGACCACGGCGCCGGTGTCGTCGACGCGATGATCCAGCGCCGCCAGCAGGTAGTAAGGCGTCCAGGCGCTGGTGTTGCGGCGGATCACCTGCCAGTAGGCCGGGTCGCCCCAGCGCTCGTCGAAGGATTCCAGCGCATCCTTGTAGGATGCCGGTTCGGTCTCGAACGGCAGGGCACGCCCCGTCTTGGCCAGCAAGCTGCGGTAGCCGGCCAGTTCCATGTTCAGGCGTTTGGACAGATCGCCCAGCTTCTGCTGTTCACGGGCCTCGGCCAGATCCAGCGCCAGCGCCTGGTATACCGGCTCGGCAGGCAGGCCACGGCCATCCCACGCTTCGATGGCGGTGACGGTTCTCGGCATCGAACCGATCACGTCCGGGTTATCCACACTGCGATTGAGCAGCGCCACGATCGGCACCAGAAAGGTGAAGACGAGAAACAGCACCAGCGGCAGGATCAATGCCTGGGATTTGAGGCGATTCATCCGCTCGGCGCGCGCCAGACGCTGCTTGAGCGTGGGGCCGGCGACCTCGGCAAGGGGCACTGCTAGGGCCATGGGGCTAACTCCGGTGAAACGAATAAGGAATTCGGGGTAGAGCCGGAGCGCCTGCACGCAGGCGCTCCTCACAACGATGCTCGTATAACGACGACCTGCTCAGGCTTTACTTCGCGGCCCAGGAGTTGAAGCGCTGCTCCAGCACTTCGCCGAAGTCGGCCCAGAAGGTCACGTCCATGGCCACCTGGTTGGCGATGTTCTCCGGCGCGGTCGGCAGGTCGGCGGCGACCTTGGCGTCCAGCAGATCGACGGCTTTCGGGTTCACCGGCCCGTAGGCGATGTTCTCCGAATAAGTCTTCTGGTTTTCAGCCTGCAGGGTATAGGCGATGAACTTCAGCGCTTCGTCCTTGTTCTTCGCGCCTTTCGGGATGGCCCAGGCGTCGAAGTCGTAGATACCACCGTCCCAGACCACTTTCAGGCTGCTGCCTTCCTTCTGGGTAGCGGCGATGCGGCCGTTGTAGGCCGAGCTCATGACCACGTCGCCGGAGGCCAGGTACTGCGGCGGCTGGGCGCCGGCTTCCCACCACTGGATGTGCGGCTTGAGTTCGTCGAGCTTCTTGAAGGCACGCTCCTGACCATCCTTGCTGGCCAGCACCTTGTACACGTCCTTGGGCGCAACGCCGTCGGCCATCAGAGCGAACTCCAGGGTGTACTTGGCGCCCTTGCGCAGGCCACGCTTGCCGGGGAATTTCTTCACGTCCCAGAAATCCGCCCAGTTGGTCGGCGCCGTGCTCAGCTTGTCGGCGTTGTAGGCCATGACCGTCGACCAGACGAAGAAGCCGACGCCGCAGAAGGTCGCCGCGCCGGGCACCAGGGCGTCCTTGTCGCCGATCACCGAATAGTCGATCTCTTCGAACAGATCCTCATCGCAGCCGCGGGCCAGTTCCGGTGACTCGACCTCGACCAGATCCCAGGACACGCTGTTGGTGTCGACCATGGCTTTGACCTTGGCCATTTCACCGTTGTATTCGCCGGCGATAATCTTGCCGTTGCCCGCCGCTTCCCACGGCTGGTAGTAGGCCTTGACCTGGGCGTCCTTGTTGGCGCCACCGAAGTTGATCACGGTGAGGTTCGCCGCCTGAACCTGTGCGGCACAGATCAGCCCCAGGGTCAGTGCGGAAAGAGAGAGAATCTTCGACATTTCTTGGCTTGCTCCGAGTGCAGTGGTAAAGCGAGAAACGCCAGTCAATCCGCCGACAGCGGATCGAGGGCGCGGACATGCTCGACTTGCCAGCCGAGCGGGATCACATCGCCGACGGCCAGAGCGGGATCGAGCTCGGCAATCGGCTGCTTGACGAAGAAATCGGTCTTGCCGCAGACCTCGAGGCGCACACGCACGTGATCGCCGAGGTAGATGAACTCCGAGACGCGCCCGGAGAAGCGGTTGTCGCAGGTCTGCGCCGCGGCATTCAGGCGAATGCGCTCGGGGCGGATCGACAGACTCACGGCGTCGCCAGGCTGACCGACGTTGATGGCCAACGCCTGCACCTTCTCGCCACGGCTCAGTTGCACGGTGCAGTTGTCACCAGTGCGCTCGACCAGTTCGCCGGCGAAGCGGTTGTTCTCGCCGATGAATTGGGCGACGAAGGTGTTGCATGGCGACTCGTAGAGTTCGCGCGGCGATGCGATCTGCTGGATCTCGCCCTGGTGGAACACCGCCACCCGGTCGGACATGGTCAGCGCTTCGCTCTGGTCGTGGGTCACGTAGACCACGGTCACGCCGAGGCGCTGATGGATATGCTTGATCTCCATCTGCATGTGCTCGCGCAGCTGCTTGTCCAGCGCCCCCAGGGGTTCGTCCATCAGCACCAGTTGTGGCTCGAATACCAGGGCACGGGCCAGGGCCACACGCTGCTGCTGGCCGCCGGACAGCTGCGCCGGGTAACGGCCGGCGAAAGCGTCCAACTGCACCATGGACAATGAGCGCTTGACCTTCTCGCCGACGTCGGCCTTGCTCATGCCACGCACGCTCAAGGGGAACGCCAGGTTCTCGGCCACGGTCATGTGCGGAAACAGTGCGTAGTTCTGGAACACCATGCCGATGTCGCGCTTGTGCGGCGGCACGTTGTTCAGACGCTTGCCGCCCAGGGTGATCTCGCCGGCCGTAGGTGTTTCGAAACCGGCCAGCATCATCAGGCTGGTGGTCTTGCCAGAGCCGGATGGCCCAAGCAGGGTCAGAAACTCGCCTTTGCGAATGTCCAGGTTGAGGTCTTTGACGATCAGGTTCTCGCCGTCGTAGCTCTTTTGCACGCCACGAAAACTGACCAGGATGTCGCTCGAAGAAGTGTCGCCCATCACCGCACCTGCCTGTTGTTCTACCGTGGCTCAAGACTAGAACCGACGTTAGAACCTGAAAATCGGGCGTGATGACACTTTGATATAAGGCAGACGGAAAGACAGCTGTAGGGCGATTCCTACAACGATGTCGCAAATGGATAAGCCTACGAACGGCAGGCTTGATTCAGTGAGGCAGCATGCCCAGGAAGCGTGTCGTGAATAGACAAGTCCCTCTGTCAGACCAGTTTGTGCTCGACCGCATAGCGCACCAGATCGGCGACCGAATGCAGGTTGAGCTTCTGCATCAGGCGTGCCTTGTGGGTGCTGATGGTCTTGCTACTGAGCGCCAGGTGGGCGGCGATCTCGTTCACGCCCTCGCCCTGCACCAGGCGCTCGAACACCGAGAACTCACGCTCGGAAAGCCGCGCGTGGGGCGGCCGCGAATCGGTCAGGCCAACTTCGAAAACCATGCGATCGGCCAGATCAGGATCGATATAACGCCCACCACTGGCGACCTTGCGAATCGCCGTGAGCAGCAAGGCCGGGTCGCTGTCCTTGGTGGCATAACCGGCAGCGCCGATCTTCAGCGCGCGGGCGGCCATCTGCGCTTCGTCGTGCATCGACAGCACCAGGATCGCCGGCGGTTGCGCCAACGCGAGAATCCGTGGAATCGCTTCCAGGCCGTTGACGCCAGGCATGGAGATGTCCAGCAGCACCACCTCACAAGGCGTGTGCCGCAAGGTTTCCAGCAACTGTTCGCCGTTGCTCGCCTCGCCGACCACTTGCAGGTCGCGGGCCATGCCGATCAGTTGCTTGATGCCCTCACGGACGATGGTGTGGTCTTCCGCCACCAGTACTCGGATCACGTGCTCACCTCAGTTCAATAACCGGACACACACTCGCTCAGCGGCACCCTCACCCGCAACAGGGTACCCTCGCCCGGCCGACTGTCGAGGGTCAATTGTCCGCCGAGCATCAGCACCCGCTCGCGCATGCCCACCAGACCGAAGGAATCGGCGCGTACGGCAGCAGGGTGGAAGCCGCGGCCGTCGTCGCTGATCGACAGGTGCAGGCTGTCGCTCAGCAACTCCAGGCGCACCGTCACCGTATGCGCCTCGGCATGGCGCATGACGTTGGTCAGCGACTCCTGGAGGATGCGAAACAAGCCGGTCGCCTTGGCATCGCTCAGTGGTGGCAGGTATTCGGGCACCTCGACCAGGCAGGGAATCTGCGTGCGCGCTTCAAAACGCCGCGCCTGCCATTCGATGGCCGAAGCGATACCGGCATCCAGGATCGGTGGGCGTAACGCCGTGGCTACATCGCGCACCAGCTGGAAAAGTTGGGCGATCAGCTTCTTCATGTTGTTCAGGCGACCACTCAGGCCTGGGTCGAGATCGGCGAACCCCAGCTCGCACATCGAGGTTTCCAGCTTGAGCACGGTGAGCACCTGGCCCAGTTCGTCATGCACCTCACGGGCGATGCGGGCCTTTTCCTCTTCGCGCACGCTCTCGAGGTGCGCCGACAGATCGCGCAGGCGCACCTGGGATTCAGCCAGCGCCAGCTCGTTGCGCTTGTTCTCGCTGATGTCCCAGACCACGCCATCCCAGATCAGCCGACCATCGGCCATACGCCTGGCCATGGCCTTGATGTCGACCCAACGCGACTCGCCGGTGTGGGTGAGCATGCGCCCCTGCCAGTGCCAATCGCTATCGCTGTCGAACGCCCGATCCTGAACGCGGTGGTAATCGGCCTTGTCGTCCGGGTGCACCAGGCTGCGCAGGCCATGATCGGGCGCCAGCAGAGTCGCCGCCCGATACCCGACCAGGCTTTCGCTGCCCTCACCAATGAAGGCGAAAAGCGCCGGATCGCCTGGTCGTGCACGCTCCAGGCGAAACACCACGCCTGGCACGTTGGAGGCGATGCCCTGCAGCCGCGCCTCGCTCTCCTGCAGCGCGGCCAGGGCGCGGCGGCGCTCGGTGACATCGGTGATGAACACCACCAGGTATTCGGTATCGCGGTACCGTAGAAAGCTCAGCGATACGTCCACTGGCAAACGGCTGCCATCGGCACGCAGGCATTCGGTCTCGAAACTGGGTGGCCGCTCGTCTCCCTTGCGGGCCAGGCGCCACAGATCGAGCCAGCGATCCATGCTCAGGCTCGGCTCGAAATCACTCAAGGGCCGGTCGACCACGCCGCCGCTGCGGCAGCCGAGCATCACCTCGGCGGCATGGTTGGCGTAACGTACATGGCTGTCCCAATTGACCCAGAGGATGCCCACCGTGCTGTTGTCGATGGAAAACTGCGACAGCCGTAACGCATCGCGAGCGACTTCGCGCAGCTCGATCTCGTGGCGTGCGGCGAGCAGGCGAAACTCCAGGGTGTCGCGCTGACGCCGCATCCACAGCGCCAACAGCAGTGCGAACACCAGCAACAGGCCGAGCAGCAGGCTGATCCCGCGCCAGAAGCTCGACGATGTATCCTGCTGCAGATAACTCGGCGGCAGCCAGCGACTGTGCAGATCGTCCAGCTCCCGGGCGGACACGCTGCGCAGCGCGACATCGACGATGGCAGACAGCTCAGGCCAGTCACGGCGCGTGGCGACCCGCAGCAGTTGTGGGAAGCCGATATCGCCGACGATTGTCAGGCCGATAAACTCCGGCTCGCGAGACAGGCGCCCGAGCTGTGCTTCGTCGAGCACCGCATAACTGGCCTGTTGGTTGAGCACCCGTTGCAGGGCCTGGCGTGGTGAGCTGGCGATATCCAGCTTGAGCTTCGGGTAGCTGCTGCGCAGGTAATCGAGTACCGCATCCGACACTTTCAAGGCAATCGGCGAGCGCTCGTCGAGTTGCTCCAGATCGACCGCCCCGCCGCTGTCACCTTCGCCGATAAGCAGGTGCGACACGCGCAGGAAAGGATCGGAAAACACCCAGCGACGCAGCCCCGCAGGTGTTTGGCCAAGGCCGGGCGCGAGGTCGATCTGATCACTGCGCAACGCCTGCTCCAACTCATCCATTGTCTGGAAGGTTCGCCAGCGCAGCTGGACGCCCATCAACGCAGCCAGCGTATTCATCATCTCGACATTGGCGCCGCTGAGGCGATGCAAGCGCCGATCAAGCTGAGCATAGGGCGCCTGCAACACAACCCCGGCACGCAATACGGGATGCGCGGCAAGCCATTGCTGCTGGGTGCTGTCGAACACCTGGGCAGGCGCCGACGGCAACTCATCCGCCCACGACGCAGTCGGCAGAGTCAGCATCAGGAGAAACAGCCAGCGGTGGATCATGCTCGGTACCAGAAACGGAGGGAGACTACGCAGAACGAATGCCTGCCACAAAGCCGCATTAAGCTACAGCAGGATCTGACAAATCCACGACAAGTGATTAGGCTCTAGCCGCTATCCAACATCCGGGCCATACGATGATGCGCTTTCGACACCCGCCACGCTACCTGCTGTGCCTGACGCTGCTGACGAGCGCGATGGCCGTGCAAGGCGATCAGAGTCCACCCGCCGAAGCCGGCGAGCAAAGCGACTCTGCGCCAGAGCCGCGTGCGCCATTGGCCGAACGCAGTGACCTGGAAGCCCTGGCGCTCGAACGTCAACTGACAGCCAATGAACAACAGCGGCTCGATGCAGCCGGCACGCCTTTTCTCGCCCTTTGGCTGCCAGCCAACGATCCAGCCCCCAAAGGTGCGGTAATCCTGCTACCGGGCGATAACGAAAGCGCCGATGCACCGCGGATCATCGGCCCGCTGCGGCACAAGCTGCCGGATGTCGGCTGGCACAGCCTGAGCGTAAGCCTGCCGGATCCCCAGGGCGCCAACCTCCCCGTGCGCATTGCCGAGCCTCCGCTTGCCAGCGGCGATATACTTGCCGAGAACCCTGAAGAACCCGCCACAGTTGAACCGGTGCCTGCCGAAGAGCCCACGCAAAGCGCAGAAGATGCACGCGCTGCTCACGTCGAGCGTGTGTTTGCACGTATCGACGCCAGCCTCGCCTTCGCCGAGCAGCAACAGGCCAAAACCATCGTACTGCTGGGCCATGGCAGCGGTGCCTACTGGGCTGCCCGCTACATCGCCGAGCGCACGCCTGCCAACCTCGACAACCTGCTGCTGGTAGATATCCGTCAGCCGGAAGGCTTCGAGTCGCCGATCAACGACCTGTTGGTGCAGATCAAGGCCAATGTGGGCGACTTCTATTACCGGGACAGCCCTAGCGCACGCCAGGCCGCACAATTGCGCAAACAGATCAGCCAGCGGCAGCCGCAGCCCTCCTTAGTACAGATCGGCCTGGACGCTCTGCCGGGCAATTCTGGCGTGGCCGAGGAACAGTTGTTCAGACGCTTGCGCGGTTGGCTGGATAAACAGGCGAGTGCCGGCCAGTAGGCTTCCCACATGGCGCCCTGCCGCCATGTGCTGCTGAAGGATGAAGAGAAGTCAGCTACGAACCCGGATCACCCGATTCAACTCAACGAAAACCTCGCCGCTGGCGAATCAGCGCGTAGGCGTTGTGCAGTTCACGGGTCGTCTCGGTGGCTTCGCGCACCTTTTCGGGTGCCGCGCCGCTGCCGGCCATCTTGTCCGGGTGATGACGGCTGAGCAGACGCCGGTAGGCCTTCTTGATCTGCTCCGCGTCGCTGTCGGCATTCACGCCAAGCAGACGCAGTGCCTGCTGATAGCTACTGGGGGCAGCCGTCGGCGGGCCGCGACGTGGCGAGCAGGCCGCGCTCAATGCTTCCTGGGCATCGGCTGAAACCCCCAGCCATTTGCCCCACAGCAGAATCAGTTCGCGCTCGGTCTGCCCCACCCGGCCATCGGCCCAGGCCATGCGCCAGCAGGCACGCAGCAGCGCATCCGCATCGGCGCGACGGCGCTGTAGAGAACCTCGCAGATTATCCTGCCCCGTCTTGCCCCGAGAAAAAGCTTCGATGGCTGCCGCCTTGGCTGCCTCGCCAACAGCGAGACGCTGCATCTCGGCACGGGCCTGGCGGATATGGGCCTGTTGCACCACGCCGTCGCTTTTCGCCAGGCGACCGAGCATGACGAATAGCAGCTCATCATCGCGCACAGTCGTCTTGCCACGCAGGTGCTCACCCAGTGCCGTCCAGCCACGTAAACCGAGACGCCGGTCGAGCACCTGACCAAGCAGCCCGCCCAGCAGCAGGCCTGGGATACTCGCCAGCGCAAAGCCGGCCAGAGCGCCAACCAGGGTCAGGGGCCAATACATCTCAGCGCTCGTCCATCAGCAGGCGTTCGACTTCGGCCAGCCGTTCATGGGTACCGACATCGACCCAGCGCCCGGAGTAACGCTCGCCGCTCACGTTCCCCCCCGCCATGGCGTTGCGCAGCAGCGGCGCAAGCTTGAAGGCGCCCGGCTGGCAATCAGCGAACAGCGACGCGCCCAACACGGCGATACCGCTGTAGGTCAGGCTGTCGTGCTCTGCCACGGCATCCTCGACCTGCCCGCCATGCAGCAGAAAGTCGCCTTTCGGGTGATGTGGCGGGTTGTCCACCAGCACCAGATGAGCCTGTCCGGTCAAAGGGCGGCGCAGATTGGCGAAATCGTAATCTGTGAAAATATCGCCATTGACCACCACGAATGGCTCACCACCCAGCAACGGCAGGGCCTTGAAGATTCCGCCGCCGGTTTCCAGAGGCTCGCCCTCGGGTGAGTAGCGAATGCTCACGCCATAACGCTCGCCATCACCGAGATAATCCTCGATCTGCTGGCCGAGCCAGGCGTGATTGACCACCAGTTCGGTAAACCCTGCACGAGCCAGAGCCCGCACGTGGTATTCGATCAGCGGCACACCGGCTGCGTGCACCAGGGGTTTGGGCGTATGCAGCGTCAGCGGCCGCAGCCGCTCGCCCTTGCCTGCGGCGAGGATCATGGCCTTCATCGCCGAGCCTGCGCGGCGCGTTTGAGGTCAGCGATCAGCTCGCCGAGCTCCGCCAGTTCCGGTCGCCTGCCGAGTACGGCATCGATATAGGCGAAGAAACGCGGTACATCGGCCAGGTAGCGGGGCTTGCCGTCACGGTGGCAAATGCGCGCGAAAATACCGATCACCTTGAGGTGGCGCTGCACGCCCATCAGGTCGCTGGCGCGCAAAAAGTTCTGCACATCCTCCTGCACCGGTATGCCAGCCGCACGGGCCTGCTGCCAATAATCTTCGAGCCAGGCCTGCACGCGCGCTTCCGGCCAACTGAGGAAGGCATCCTTGAACAGGCTGGTGATGTCATAGGTGACGGGGCCGTAGACCGCGTCCTGGAAATCCAGCACGCCGGGGTTGGGCTCGCTGATCATCAGGTTGCGCGGCATGTAGTCGCGGTGCACCAGTACCTTGGGTTGCGCCAGGGCACTGTCGATCAGCAGCGCGCAGATGCGCTCCCAGGCTGCCTGCTGCATGGCATCGAAGGTGATGCCCAACTCCCGGGCAACATACCAGTCCGGAAACAATTGCAGCTCGCGACGCAGCAGGGCGTCATCGTAGTGCGGCAACGGCGTTTCCATCGGCAATCTTTGATAGGCCAGCAACGCGTCGATGGCAGGGCTGAACAGGCTGTCGGCATTGTCGCTGTCGATCACATCCAGGTAGGTCTCGCGACCAAGATCGCTGAGCAGCAGAAAACCTTGCTCGAGATCCGCTGCATAAATGTGCGGCACGTTGAGTTCGGCGCGCGCCAGCACATTCGCCACCTCGACGAATGGTCGGCAATTCTCCTGGGGCGGGGGCGCATCCATCACGATCAGGCTACGGCCAGCGGCCTGCCAGCGGAAATATCGGCGGAAGCTGGCATCGCTGCTCGCCGGCTGCAACGAGGCTTGTGGCACCTCGCCCCACTGCTTCGAGGCGAATAATTCCTGCAACTGGGGCGCAAGCCACTGTTGCAGATGCTGCAGACGTACATCTTGATCAGGCATTACAAGGGTCTCCGACGGCGCTAGCCGTTGCGCGGGTCATGCTTTATTATCCAGCATCTTGTGCGACACGCGTAGCGTGTCTCCTGCTTCGCGATGAGGAGTCATCGTGAAGGGTTCTCGCAAGAGAACTGATAGCCCGGTAGCCAATCTGGGAAACAAAACCGCCCAAGAAGTCCAGCGCTCAAAAGGACTCATTGTCGCTGCGGCGCAATAGCGTAACCCAAAGCCACTTAGCGCTCAGAAGCGTGGCTATGGTTCGATTTTCGAACTGGGAGTGCCTACTTCACTACGATGAGATCGACATGCAGAAACGTCTCGCCCGTACAGCAGATGAATCGGCAAGTCGGACAGAAATCCGCAACTGTTTCTCAGGATCACTGTCCAGACTGACCCGCAGCTTCGGTTGGATGATTTTTGTCTTCACAACCGTCTTGCTCATGGCCATCTATCTCAACATGTAGTGCATCACACCGGCCGTTTGGCCTCACCCTGGCGGGAAGAATCCCCGCAGGGGTTCCTCTTGCCTGAGAACAAGAGGAAACATCACGCTGACAAGCCATTCTATTGGGTTCTTGTCTATTCAACTGGAGACATGGGCGAAAGCTCTGTCTGTCATTGTCCAACCACTACCTGCACGGGGTGGTAGCGGACTCGTTGTGCGACCAACGATAGCCTAGGGAAACATGCGTCACGGGTAACGGTGGGGTATGAAGCTTTCCCGACAATGTAGCCCCCGTTAGGGTGCGGTTCTGCCGTGAGGCAAGCCGTGGATACTCGGAGCAGTACCGGGTTGAGGCGCTAGGCTGGCTGGTATGGGCAACATAAGTGAACCGCTGATAAACACCGTAAGGATAGCCATGCCAAAACTGCTGATAGGCATGAACCAAAAGGTACGAGGCCGGTTATCTCTGTGGGATGTGGGGATACGTCGTCATCAGCGCCTCCGGTGAAAAGGCGAGTCCTAACCCAGTCGTGTGACAGATAGGGAACGTGGTAAGCCCGTATCTCTGCCCTCGTGGCAGGTGAGCCGCAAGGCGAGCTGTTGGCGGTGCGGGTATGGGATCGCAGAGAAAGCGAATGCCGGGCTGTAATGGTTCGGATAGGGATTGGAACATCATCCCACGGGAAACCGGGCAGACTTCTGCGTGGTCTTTCGTCGCATGATCCCTGATTGACCTCGTCTCAATAAACCTCGGGCTCAGTTTCATCGAGCCCAACTCAACTACCCTTGGCGGGACACCCTCCCGTCAGGGAGTACGTGTGCCTCCGCTCAGGGTGGTTTCATCATCTTGAGAGGGAAAGCAGCATGAAAGAGCTCAGCCAACAGGCCGGGTCTGCGCTTTCCGGCGCTCCGCAGCAGTGGCACGACATCGATTGGTGTCGTGTACAGCGGAATGTCCGGGGAATGCAGGTGCGGATTGCGAAGGCTTGTCGGGAAGGCAAATGGCGCAGGGTGAAAGTCTTGCAACGGATGCTGACCCGCTCGAAGTCGGCCAGATACTTGGCCGTACGACGAGTCACTGAAAACCAGGGCAAGCGCACGGCGGGAGTCGACCGCGTGCTTTGGGATACACCTGACGCGAAATGGAAAGCGGCACAAGGGTTGAAGCGGCACGGATACCAACCACGGCCCCTACGGCGTGTGTTCATTCCGAAGTCGAATGGAAAGGAGCGCCCTCTGGGTATCCCTACCATGACCGACAGGGCCATGCAGGCGTTGTATCTGCTGGCACTGGCGCCCATTGCAGAAACCAACGGCGATCCAAACAGCTACGGCTTCAGGATCGAGCGTTCAACGGCGGATGCAATGGGGCAGTTGTTCGTCTGCCTATCCAAGAAGGCTTCGGCCCAATGGGTATTGGAGGCGGATATACAGGGATGCTTCGACCACATCAACCATGACTGGCTGATCGCCAACGTCCCGACGGACAAGGCGGTTTTAAGGAAGTGGCTGAAGGCTGGTGTAGTACACAAGAGCCAGCTACAGGCAACGGACGCCGGTACGCCACAAGGCGGGATCATCTCGCCAACTTTGGCAAACATGGCACTCGATGGCCTGGAATCACAGCTCAAGCAGCATCTGAGCGTGACAAGGGCCAAGAAGCTGAAAGTCAATGTGGTGCGATATGCAGATGATTTTGTGATCACAGGTGCCTCCCCGGAGGTGCTGGAAAACGAGATCAAACCTTGGGTAGAGCAGTTCCTGGCAGTACGCGGGTTGCGGTTGTCATCCGAGAAAACGCAGATCGTCCACATCGACCAAGGCTTCGACTTCCTGGGATGGAACTTCCGCAAGTATCAAGGGAAGCTCCTGATCAAGCCGAGCAAGAAGAACGTCAAGGCGTTTTACAGCAAGGTCAAGGAAGTTATTGAGAGCAGCAAAACGGCAAGACAGGAGGATCTAATCCGAGTGCTGAACCCGATGCTGCGAGGCTGGGCGCTATATCACCAGCCCGTAGTTGCCAAACAGGCGTATAGCCGTATGGACAGTAGAGTGTTCCTCAAACTCTGGCGTTGGGCGAAACGGCGACACCCGAACAAATCGCTGGAATGGGTGCAAAAGCGGTATTTCAGCACCACTGGCGACAGAAACTGGGTGTTCGCCACCATGGTAACGGAGGAAAGTGGGACAAAACGGGAAATTGCGTTGTACCCGCTTGCGGGTACGCCAATTGAGCGACATAAGAAGGTGAGCGGGGAATACAACCCCTTCGATCCTTCCATGGAGGAAATGGGCGAAAAACTGCGGATGGAGCGGATGCTGAAAAAGCTGAAGTACCGGACTCAAGTTGTCAGCCTATTCCAGAGCCAAAAAGGACTGTGCACGCTGTGCAAACAACCGATTACCAGAGAAACGGGGTGGCACGACCACCACATTATCTACCGCTCACAAGGTGGTAGAGACTCCCTGGACAACCGGGTACTATTGCACCCAATTTGTCATACACAACTCCACATACGTGGCCTGAAAGTGAGTAAGCCGGCCTTCTCGGGGGCATTGTAAAGGCTTGAGCCGTATGCGCTGAAAGGCGCACGTACGGTTCTTAGGGGGGAGTTGGCCAGCAATGGCCGGCTCCCACCCGACTTTCAGCCCATCGAGAGGCGTGCGGCCCCTGGGCCAAAAGCGCACAGGAAGCCCGGAAAACAAGATGGCAGTAAAATACCCCGCTTTTCGCAAGAAATTCCCGCTTCTGGTAACGGGCGGCCTGTTGGCCCTGCAACCCTTCGCCAGTCCATTCGCCACTGCTGCCGAACAGTTCGATTGCCAGGCGTCGCCTACCGGCGGCTGGGCCTGTGCGCCAAAAACCAGCACTGCCAATCTGCCCATTCGCCCAACGCACAGTAGCAATGCGCTGAGCACCGGCACGGCTGCCGCGGCGACTGCCAAGCCTGAGACCAAGGCCGCGCCAACGCAAGTCACCGAAAGTGGTGGCCGAGCGCTGGCATCGCGCAGTGCCGATTACAGCCACCTCGACTGGGTACCGCGCGAGCAGTTGACCAGCGCGCAGCTGGCCGAGATCGGCCCATCCTGCTCCGGCTCTTACATCGAGCCGAGCCGCCCGGGCATGAACGACACCACGCCGATGAGCGAAGCGCCGATGTTCGTTTCGGCCCGCGCCTCGCGTTACCAGCAGGAAGAGCAGGTCGCCACCCTCGCTGGCGATGTGGTCGTGCGTCAGGCCGGTATGCAGGTAGAAGCCGATGAGGCCAACCTGCATCAGGCGGAAAACCGCGGTGAGCTGACTGGCAATGTACGCCTGCGCGATAAGGGGGCTCTGGTCGTCGGCGATCGCGCCGAACTGCAACTGGACAACGGCGAAGCACGCATCGAAAACGCCGAGTACGTGATGCACGCCGCCCACGTACGCGGTAGCGCGGCTTACGCCAAGCGTGAAGAAACCGCGATCATCCGCCTCAAGGATGGCACCTACACCAGTTGCGAACCCGGCAGCAACGCCTGGCATCTGACGGGTAACAACATCACTCTGAATCCGGCCACCGGCTTCGGTACCGCGACCAACGTCACGCTGCGGGTCAAGGATTTTCCGGTGTTCTACACACCGTATATCTACTTCCCGATCGATGACCGTCGCCAGTCCGGCTTCCTGCCGCCCAGTTTCGGCAGCTCCAGCGACAACGGCCTGACCATTCAGACGCCCTACTACTTCAACCTGGCGCCGAACTTCGACGCCACCCTGTATCCGACCTACATGGCCGATCGCGGGTTGCTGCTCGAAGGCGAATTCCGCTACCTGACCCGCAACAGCGAAGGCCAGATCGGTGCTGCTTATCTCGATGACAGCAATGACGACCGCAAACTGCAGTCGGACTACAAGGATCAACGCTGGATGTACAGCTGGCAGCACAGGCAGGGCCTGAACAAGCGCCTGCTGGCCGAAGTCGATTACACCGATATCAGCGACCCGTACTATTTCCAGGATCTGAGCACCGACCTGGGTATCGATACCACCCGCTACGTCAACCAGCGCGGCACCCTGACCTGGCGCGGCGATAGCTACACCGCGCGGCTCAATGCACATGCCTACGAACTGGCCACCATTACCGATCTGACCCCTTACAACCGTCTGCCGCAAATCACCCTCGATGGCAAGCTGCCCTTCCAGCCAGGTGGTTTGAACTTTACCTATGGCACGGAACTGGTGCGTTTCGATCGTGATCTGCGCAGCGGCAACTTCATCAACGAAGATGGTGTATCCGAGGGGCCGTGGTATGACGCCCGGCTGCGCGGTTTGAAGCGCGCCAACGGTACGCGTTTGCACGTCGAACCCGGCGTCAGCCTGCCGCTGGACTGGAGCTGGGGCTTCGTCAAGCCCCAGGTCAAATACCTGCAGACCAACTACGACCTGACCCTGGATAGTCTCGGTAAATCTCAGATGGCCGCGGCCGGAAATGACTTTGAAAGCAGCCAGAGTCGTGGCGTAGGCCTGTTCAGCGTAGACAGCGGCCTGTATTTCGACCGCGATACCACGCTGTTTGGCAACCCAGCCCGACAAACGCTCGAACCGCGCCTGTTCTACCTCTACGTCCCCGAGGAAGATCAGTCCGATATCCCGGTGTTCGACACTGGACTCAGTAGCTTCAGTTATTCCTCACTGTGGCGCGAAAACCGTTTCAGCGGCAAGGATCGTATTGGTGACGAGAACAAACTGTCCTTGGGCGTAACCAGTCGCTGGATAGAGCCAAACGGTTTCGAGCGCCAGCGCTTCAGCATCGGCCAAGCGTTCTACTTCGAAGACCGCAAGGTGCAGATGCCGGATATCGACTACCGCACTCGCTCTGAAGCCCAGTCCTCGGTGTCGCCATATGCTCTGGAGTATATGTATCGCTACAATCAGGACTGGCGCTTCACGTCGGACTTCAATTGGGATCCTGATACCCATCGCACCCGCTCTGGTAGCGCCATGTTCCACTACCAGCCCGCAGACAATCCGCGCAAGGTGATCAACGCAGGGTATCGTTATCGCAACGACACGCTCAGGTACGATCAGAGCACCGGCGAGTGGAGCTATGGCGGCGATTATGGCAGGCCAGGCACCGACACCTACATCAAGGACTACTACAAGATCAGCCAACATGACTTCTCCGTCATCTGGCCGCTCGGCCCGCAGTGGAGCGTGATTTCCCGCTGGCAGTACGACTACGGCCGCAACCGTACCCTGGAAGCCTTCGGTGGCTTCGAGTACGACAGTTGCTGCTGGAAGCTGCGGGTCATCAACCGTTACTGGATCGACTACGACGAAGTCAGCCTCAACCCTTCTCGTAACGACGAGCCGGATAACGGCATCTTCCTGCAAATCGTCCTCAAAGGCCTGGGCGGCGTGACTGGCAGCAACGTTGAGACATTCCTCGACCAAGGCATTCAAGGTTATCGTGAACGTGAAGATCAAGCTTTCTGAGTGCGTGCGCCCACTGCTGTTGGGCGCGCTGTTTCTGGGTACCGCGGCACACGCCGATGTACAACCCCTCAACCGCGTGGTGGCGATCGTCGATAACGACGTGATCATGCAGACTCAGCTCGACGCCCGTGTCCGCGAGGTTCAACAGACCATCGCCAAGCGCGGTGCCGAGGTACCACCGGCCGATGTGCTGGCCCAGCAGGTGCTGGATCGCCTGATCATCGAGAATATCCAGTTGCAGATGGGCGAGCGCTCCGGCATTCGCATCAGCGACGAGGAGCTCAACCAGGCCATCACCACCATTGCCCAGCGCAACGGCATGAGCATCGAGCAGTTCCGTGCCGCACTGGCCCAGGACGGCTTGTCGTTCAATGAGGCCCGCGATCAGGTCGCCCGCGAGATGGTCATCAGCCGCGTGCGCCAGCGCCGTGTGGCCGAGCGCATTCAGGTAACGGATCAGGAAGTGAAAAACTTCCTGGCCTCCGACCTGGGCAAGATGCAGCTGTCTGAAGAGTTCCATCTGGCCAACATCGTTATCCCGGTGCAGGAAGACGCTTCCTCCGACGATCTGCAGGCTGCCGAGCAGCGTGCTCAGGAGATTTACCAGCAAGCGCGTCAGGGCGCTGACTTCGGCCAGTTGGCCATCGCCCACTCGGCCAGTGAAACCGCGCTGGACGGCGGTGACATGGGCTGGCGTAAAGCGGCGCAGCTACCCCCTCCGTTTGACAACATGATCGGCGCCCTGAACGTAGGCGACGTGACCGAGCCGATCCGCACACCCGGTGGTTTCATTCTGCTCAAGGTGCTGGAGAAGCGTGGTGGCGAGACGGCCGTGCGTGACGAAGTGAACGTGCGTCATATCCTGATCAAGCCCAGCGAGATTCGCAGCGAGGCCGAAGCCCAGGTTCTGGCCGAGCGTCTCTATCAGCGCATCCAGTCCGGGGAAGACTTCGCCGAGCTGGCGAAAAACTTCTCCGAAGACCCGGGTTCGGCCCTCAACGGCGGTAGCCTCAGCTGGATCGACCCCAACGCTCTGGTGCCGGAATTCCGCGAAGTGATGAACAACACCGCCAGCGGTGAAGTCTCCAAGCCGTTCAAGAGCCAGTTCGGCTGGCACGTACTGCAGGTCATGGGCCGTCGCGCCACTGACAGCAGTGAACAGATGCGCGAGCAACAGGCATTGAACCTGCTGCGCAACCGCAAGTATGAGGAAGAGCTGCAGACCTGGTTGCGCCAGATCCGCGATGAAGCCTATGTAGAGACCAAGCTGTAAGTTCAGGTTGGTACTGCACGACCAAGCCCGGCCCAGCGCCGGGCTTTTTCATTGCTGTCTGCGCTAGAATCGCCAGCGCCCTGTTGTCGAGAGTCGATCATGCCCAACTGCCTGCGTTTCGCCCTCACCCCCGGAGAACCCGCCGGCATTGGCCCGGATCTGTGTCTGCTGCTCGCTCGCGAGCGCCAGGCGCATGCACTGATCTGCATCGCCAGCGCGTCGTTAATGCAAGCGCGCACAGTGCAACTGGGCCTGGATATCAGGCTGATCGAAACCGGCCCCGATGACTGGCCACTGCAACCAGCCCCTGCCGGCAGCCTGTATGTATGGGATACCCCGCTGGGTCAGCCTGTACAAACCGGCCACCTGGACAAAGC
This sequence comes from Phytopseudomonas daroniae, assembly GCF_004327285.1. GTDB lineage: Bacteria > Pseudomonadota > Gammaproteobacteria > Pseudomonadales > Pseudomonadaceae > Aquipseudomonas > Aquipseudomonas daroniae. Next base: position 130,109 of record NZ_QJUI01000013.1, on the reverse strand, counting down.
CAACGCCGCTTATGTCCTGCAGACCCTGACCCGTGCCGGCCAGGGTTGCCTGAAGGGTGACTTCGCAGGGCTGATCACCGCCCCGGTGCACAAGGGTGTGATCAATGAGGCCGGCATCGCCTTTTCCGGCCATACCGAGTTTCTCGCCGACCTGACCAACACCGAACAGGTTGTGATGATGCTGGCGACCCGCGGCCTGCGCGTTGCCCTGGTGACGACACACCTGCCGCTCAAGGATGTGGCAAGCGCGATCACCGATGAGCGCCTGCAGCGCGTAACGCGCATTCTGCATGCCGACCTGCGCGACAAGTTCGGCATCGCCGATCCACGCATCCTGGTCTGCGGCCTGAACCCCCATGCGGGCGAAGGCGGTCACCTGGGGCGCGAAGAAATCGACGTCATCGAGCCGGTGCTGCAGCAACTGCGTGCAGAGGGTCTGAACCTGATCGGCCCGCTGCCCGCCGACACGCTGTTCACCCCCAAGCATCTGGATCACTGCGACGCAGTCCTGGCGATGTATCACGACCAGGGGCTGCCGGTACTCAAATACAAGGGTTTCGGCGCCGCGGTGAACGTGACCCTGGGCTTGCCGATCATCCGTACATCGGTCGATCACGGCACCGCCCTGGATCTGGCCGGCACAGGACGCATCGATTGTGGCAGCCTGCAGGTCGCACTGGAAACGGCCTACGAAATGGCCCAGGGCAGCCGCAAGCTGCAAGCGACAAGCCACAAGTAGAAGCGCTGCAGCGGCGCAGGCACGTTCCCTGCTAAACTGCGCGTTTTCGCCTTACCGCTTTATGCTGTTGCTTATGGCTTGCAGCTTGAAGCTTGGAGCTGCTCTTCGATGTCCGAGCCCTACCAACACCGTGCGCGCAAACGTTTCGGTCAGAACTTCCTGCACGATGCCGGGGTCATCCACCGCATCCTGCGCGCCATCCATGCCCGCGATAGCGAACACCTGCTGGAAATCGGCCCAGGCCAGGGCGCACTGACCGAGGGGCTGCTGAACAGCGGTGCACAACTCGACGTGATCGAACTGGATCTCGACCTGATCCCCATCCTGGAGGCGAAATTCGCTAGCGAGCCACGCTTTCGCCTGAACCAGGGCGATGCCCTGAAGTTCGATTTCGCCCGCCTGCAAGCCGAGCCGAACAGCCTGCGCGTAGTCGGCAATCTGCCCTACAACATCTCGACTCCGCTGATTTTCCACCTGCTGGATAACGCTCACCTGATCCGCGACATGCACTTCATGCTGCAGAAGGAAGTGGTCGAACGCCTGGCTGCCGGCCCTGGTGGCGGTGACTGGGGGCGACTGTCGATCATGGTGCAGTACCATTGTGATGTGGAGCACCTGTTCAATGTCGGCCCCGGCGCCTTCAATCCACCACCCAAGGTGGATTCGGCCATCGTGCGCCTGACACCACACAAGCAATTGCCCCACCCGGCCAAGGATCACCATCTCCTCGAGCGTGTGGTGCGCGAAGCCTTCAATCAGCGCCGCAAGACCCTGCGCAATACGCTCAAGGCCCTGCTTCCGGCCAGCGCCATCGAAGCGGCTGGCGTCGACGGCAGCTTGCGCCCGGAACAGCTGGATCTGGCCGCTTTCGTGCGCCTGGCCGACCAGTTGGCGGAACAACCCGCTCCCTCGCTCACCTGACTTACCGAGTGCCCATGTCCGACTCTCGCTACCAGATCGACGTCAGCGTCTTCACCCGCTACCTGCCGGAGCAGTCACAGCCGCAGCAGAATCGCTTCGCCTTCGCCTACGACGTGACCATCGTTAACAAGGGTGAACTGCCCGCGCAGCTGCTGTCGCGCCACTGGCTGATTACCGATGGCAATGGTCAGGTTCAGGAAGTACGCGGTGCAGGCGTGATTGGTGAGCAGCCACTGATCGAGCCAGGGGCCAGCCATAGCTACAGCAGCGGCACACTATTGACGACTCAGGTCGGCACCATGCAGGGCAGCTACCAGATGGTCGCCGACGACGGCCAGCACTTCGATGCCCCCATCGCGCCTTTCCTCCTCGCCGTACCCGGCGCCCTGCACTGATGGCGACGTATGCCGTCGGTGACCTGCAGGGTTGCCTGAAACCGCTGCAATGCCTGCTGGAGCGCGTAGCCTTCGATCCCGAGCGTGACCGACTGTGGCTGGTCGGCGACCTGGTCAACCGTGGGCCTGAGTCGCTGGAAACGCTGCGTTTCCTGTATCGCATGCGTGATGCGCTGGTGTGCGTGCTGGGCAACCACGATCTGCACCTGCTGGCCGTCTCGCGCAACATCGAGCGCCTCAAGCGCGGCGATACCTTGCGAGAAATTCTCGAGGCGCCGGATCGCGACGACCTGCTCGACTGGCTACGCAGACAAGCGTTGCTACATTATGACGAACAGCGCGACATGGCCCTGGTGCATGCCGGCATCCCCCCGCAATGGAGCATGGCCAAAGCGCTCAGGCGTGCTGCAGAGGTCGAGAACGCCCTGCGTGACGATGCCCTCTACCCGATGTTCCTGGACGGCATGTACGGCAACGAGCCCGCCCGCTGGGACAAGGAGCTGCACGGCGTGACGCGCCTGCGGGTGATCACCAACTATTTCACCCGCATGCGTTTCTGCAAGGCAGACGGCACCCTGGATCTGAAAACCAAGGAAGGCCCCGGTACGGCACCTGCGGGTTACTCGCCCTGGTTCAGCCACAAACAGCGCAAAACCCGCGGTCAGAAGATCATCTTCGGCCACTGGGCCTCCCTGGAGGGACGCTGTGACGAACCTGGCGTTTTCGCCCTGGATTCCGGCTGCGTATGGGGAGGCAGCATGACTTTGATGAACATCGACAGCGGCGAATACCATCGCTGCGACTGCAGCGAGGAAACAGCATGAGCGAGTTCAAACGTATCGCCCCTGAACAGGCCCAGGCTCTGCGTGAGAATGGCGCGGTGGTGGTCGACATCCGCGATCCGCAAAGCTTCGCTGCCGGGCACATCAGCGGCTCGCAGCACCTGGACAATCACTCCCTGGCCGACTTCATCGCCAAGGCAGATATTGATGGGCCGGTGATCGTCGCCTGCTACCACGGCAACTCCAGCCAGAGCGCAGCCGCCTACCTGGTCGGCCAGGGGTTCTCCGACGTTTACAGTCTCGACGGCGGCTTCGAGTTATGGCGCAGCACCTACCCCCAGGAAACCACGTCCAGCCAGCCGGAATAAAAAATGGCCGGGAGCCATTTTTAACGTCGCTTGCGACGGCCCGCAGGGTGGCCGCCAGGGATGGCCGGCCATAAAATATTTTCACCGCCAGGCCCGCGCCAGTACTGGGCTTGGCTCTCTCCAGAGCGCTGCAACAGCGTTACTGTCGGCGATTGCGCCTTGACCTTGGTAATTCCGAACTATCCTTACTTCAGGCCATCCCAATTCAGGTAGCCGGCCAATCGGCCGAACGGGCCATCGGTAACCACCTTCAGCAGACAGTCAGGCCATACAGCGAATGGTCATGGCGGGGGAAGGCAGCCGATACGCCGCGCGGGTAACACACCCGGCGGCGGCTGTCCTCGAACCTGCCACGCCACGGACAGGCCGACCACGAGGTTCTGACTGGCTGCGGGGTGCTCGGGGGATTCATCTCGGTAGCGCAAGCGCCGGGTCTGCAAGCACCCGCTCGACCGATCCCGGCCGGCTCCAAGCATCGAGCGAGGTGAAGTCATGAGCATTTTCAGTCACTTCCAGCAACGATTCGAGGCGACCCGCCAGGAGGAGTACTCGCTGCAGGAGTACCTCGAACTGTGCAAACAGGATCGCAGCGCCTACGCCAGTGCTTCCGAACGGCTGCTTATGGCGATCGGCGAACCGGAGCTGCTCGATACGTCGCACAATCCGCGCCTGTCGCGTATCTTTTCCAACAAGGTGATCCGCCGCTACCCCGCCTTCGCCGATTTCCACGGCATGGAAGAATGCATCGAGCAGATCGTTTCCTATTTCCGCCACGCGGCCCAGGGCCTGGAGGAAAAGAAACAGATCCTCTATCTGCTGGGCCCCGTCGGTGGCGGTAAATCGTCCCTGGCAGAAAAGCTCAAGCAACTGATGGAGAAGGTGCCCTTCTACGCCATCAAGGGCTCGCCCGTATTCGAATCACCGCTGGGCCTGTTCAACGCCGACGAAGACGCGGCGATCCTCGAGGAGGATTACGGCATCGAGCGACGCTACCTGGGCAGCATCATGTCGCCCTGGGCCAGCAAGCGCCTGGCCGAGTTCGGCGGCGACATCAGCCAGTTCCGCGTGGTCAAGCTCTACCCCTCGATCCTCAACCAGATAGCCATCGCCAAGACCGAACCCGGCGACGAGAACAATCAGGACATCTCCGCCCTGGTCGGCAAGGTGGACATCCGCAAGCTCGAGGAGTACCCACAGAACGACGCCGACGCCTACAGCTATTCGGGAGCTCTGTGCCGAGCCAACCAGGGCCTGATGGAATTCGTCGAGATGTTCAAGGCGCCTATCAAGGTGCTGCATCCGCTGCTCACCGCCACCCAGGAAGGCAACTACAACAGTACCGAGGGTTTGGGCGCTATTCCCTACAACGGCATCCTGCTGGCCCACTCCAACGAGTCGGAATGGCACACCTTCCGCAACAACAAGAACAACGAAGCGTTCATCGACCGTATCTACATCGTCAAGGTGCCCTACTGCCTGCGCGTCAGCGACGAGATCAAGATCTACGACAAGCTGTTGACCAGCAGCTCGCTGGCCAACGCTCACTGTGCGCCGGACACCCTGAAGATGCTCGCCCAGTTTTCCACCCTGTCGCGTCTCAAGGAGCCGGACAACTCCAACATCTACTCGAAGATGCGCGTCTACGACGGCGAGAATCTCAAAGACACCGACCCCAAGGCCAAATCGATCCAGGAATACCGCGATGCCGCTGGCGTCGACGAAGGCATGAATGGCCTGTCGACCCGGTTCGCCTTCAAGATTCTCTCCAAGGTATTCAACTTCGATCCTCATGAAATCGCCGCCAACCCGGTGCACCTGCTCTATGTGCTGGAGCAGCAGATCGAACAGGAACAGTTCCCCGGCGAAGTGCGTGAGCGCTACCTGCGCTTTATCAAGGAATACCTGGCACCGCGTTATATCGAGTTCATCGGCAAGGAGATTCAGACCGCCTACCTGGAGTCCTACAGCGAATATGGCCAGAACATCTTCGACCGTTACGTGCTGTATGCGGATTTCTGGATTCAGGATCAGGAGTATCGCGATCCGGAAACCGGCGAAATCCTCAATCGCGTAGCCCTCAACGAGGAACTGGAAAAGATCGAAAAGCCGGCCGGCATCAGCAATCCGAAGGACTTCCGCAACGAAATCGTCAACTTCGTGCTGCGCGCCCGCGCCAACAACAATGGCAAGAACCCGACCTGGCTCAGCTACGAGAAACTGCGCGTGGTGATTGAGAAGAAGATGTTCTCCAACACCGAAGATCTGCTGCCAGTCATCAGCTTCAACGCCAAGGCCAGCAAGGAGGATCAGCAGAAGCACAACGACTTCGTCAATCGCATGGTCGAGCGCGGTTACACCGAGAAGCAGGTGCGCCTGCTGTCCGAATGGTATCTGCGCGTACGTAAATCGCAATAACAGCAGCGGCAAGCTTCAAGCTGCAAGAAAAGCAGGAGCCAGACTCGGCCTACTTGCAGCTTGTAGCTTGCGGCTTGAAGCTGGCCCGGAGGGCCTATGAGCTACGTGATCGACCGTCGCCTGAATGGCAAGAACAAGAGCACGGTGAACCGCCAGCGGTTCATCCGTCGTTACCGTGATCACATCAAGAAAGCGGTGGAAGAAGCGGTCAGTCGCCGTTCCATAACCGATATGGAGCACGGCGAGCAGATCAGCATTCCCGGCCGCGATATCGACGAACCTGTGCTGCACCATGGCCGCGGCGGCAAGCAAACCGTCGTCCACCCCGGCAACAAGGATTTCGTCGCCGGAGAACGTATTCCACGTCCCCAGGGTGGCGGTGGCGGCCAGGGTTCAGGCAAAGCCAGCAACTCCGGCGAGGGCATGGACGAATTCGTCTTTCAGATCACCCAGGAAGAATTCCTGGACTTCATGTTCGAGGATCTGGAACTGCCCAACCTGGTCAAGCGTCACCTGACCGGCGCGGAGACCTTCAAGACCGTACGCGCCGGCATCAGCAGCGAAGGCAACCCGTCACGCATCAACATCATCCGCACCCTGCGCTCGGCCCATGCCCGGCGCATCGCGCTGTCTGGCAGCAGCCGCGCGAAACTGCGTGAAGCCAAGGCCGAACTGGAGCGCCTGCGTCGTGAGGAACCCGATAACTTCGGCGACATTCAGACTATCGAAGAAGAAATCGAGCGGCTCAGCGCGCGAATTCACCGCGTGCCCTTCCTCGACACCTTCGACCTCAAGTACAACCTGCTGGTCAAACACCCCACTCCCAGCTCCAAGGCAGTGATGTTCTGCCTGATGGACGTATCCGGCTCAATGACCCAGGCGACCAAAGACGTCGCCAAGCGGTTTTTCATCCTCCTGTACCTGTTCCTCAAGCGCAATTACGACAAGATCGACGTGGTGTTCATCCGCCACCACACCAGCGCCAAGGAAGTCGACGAGGAAGAATTCTTCTACTCGCGGGAAACCGGCGGCACCATAGTGTCCAGCGCCCTGAAGATGATGCAGGAGATCATGGCCGAGCGTTACCCGGTCAACGAATGGAACATCTACGGCGCCCAGGCTTCCGACGGCGACAACTGGAACGACGACTCGCCGGTGTGCCGGGATATCCTGATCAAGCAGATCATGCCGTTCGTGCAGTATTTCACCTACGTGGAAATCACCCCACGCGAACACCAGGCGCTGTGGTTCGAATACGAACAGGTCGCCGAAATATTCGACGAGACCTTCGCCCAGCAGCAACTGGTATCGGCCGGTGATATCTACCCGGTATTCCGCGAACTGTTTCAGCGGAGGCTCTTGACATGAGCAGCACCAGCAGCAAGAAACGTCAGCCGCTATCCACAGGGTCGGAGTGGACGTTCGAGCTGATTCGCGACTACGACCGGGAAATCAGCCGACTCGCCGAACGCTACGCGCTGGACACCTACCCGAACCAGATCGAGGTCATCACCGCCGAACAGATGATGGACGCCTACGCGTCGGTGGGCATGCCGCTGGGCTACCACCACTGGTCGTACGGCAAGCAGTTTCTCAGCACCGAGAAGTCCTACAGCCGTGGGCAGATGGGCCTGGCCTATGAAATCGTGATCAATTCCGATCCCTGCATCGCCTACCTGATGGAAGAGAACACCATCACCATGCAGGCACTGGTAATCGCCCATGCGTGCTACGGGCACAACAGTTTCTTCAAGGGCAACTACCTGTTCCGCACCTGGACGGATGCTTCCTCGATCATCGATTACCTGGTGTTCGCCAAGCAGTACATCACCCAGTGCGAAGAGCGCCACGGCATCGATGCGGTCGAGGATCTGATTGATTCCTGCCATGCGCTGATGAACTACGGCGTGGATCGCTACAAGCGCCCCTACCCGATTTCCGCCGAGGAAGAGCGGCGGCGTCAGAAGGATCGCGAAGAGCACCTGCAACGCCAGATCAACGATCTGTGGCGCACCATTCCCAAAAGCGCCAGCAAGGCCGACGAACAGGACAGCAAGCGTTTTCCGGCCGAGCCTCAGGAAAACATCCTCTATTTTCTGGAAAAGCACGCGCCGTTGCTGGAACCCTGGCAACGCGAGGTGATCCGCATCGTGCGCAAGATCGCCCAGTATTTCTACCCGCAGCGTCAGACCCAGGTGATGAACGAAGGCTGGGCGACCTTCTGGCATTACACCCTGATGAATGATCTCTACGACGAAGGCCTCGTTACCGAGGGCTTCATGATGGAGTTCCTGCAGTCGCATACCAGCGTGGTGTTTCAGCCGTCTTTCGACAGCCCTTACTACAGTGGCATCAACCCTTACGCCCTGGGGTTCGCCATGTACCGCGACATCCGCCGCATCTGCGAAGAGCCGACCGAGGAAGACCGCCACTGGTTTCCGGACATCGCCGGCAGCGACTGGCTGAGCACCCTGAAATTCGCCATGACCAGCTTCAAGGATGAAAGCTTCATCCTTCAGTATCTGTCGCCCAAGGTGATCCGCGACCTGAAACTGTTCAGCATTCTCGATGACGATCAGGTAGATGAACTGAGTGTACCGGCCATTCACGACGAACCGGGTTATCGCACCATTCGCGAAACCCTGGCCGCCCAGTACAACCTGGGCAATCGCGAACCCAACGTGCAGATCTGGAACATCGACCGACGCGGTGATCGCTCACTGACCCTGCGCCACTTCCAGCACGACCGTAAACCCCTGGGCAGCTCCACCGAAGAAGTACTCAAGCACCTGCACCGCCTGTGGGGGTTCGACATCCACCTGCAGACCCTGCAAGGCGAGCAGATCGTCAACACCCAGCACGTGCCACCAAAGAGCGACGCCGACTCGAACGGCGACTTCCCGCGCCTGGATCCGCGCATCCCACCGCTCTGAAAACGGGCCCAGCCTGGGCCCGACTCCTCCAGCACAACGACAGGCTCCGGCACAGCGGTTATCCTCTGCCCATGACGGAGAACCCTATGCTCATCTACAAAGTTGGCGGCGCGGTACGTGATCGCCTGCTCGGCCGCCCGGTCACCGAGATCGACTGGGTGGTGGTTGGTGCCACCGCCGAGGCCATGCTGGAAAAAGGCTTTCGCCCGGTCGGTGCGGATTTCCCGGTCTTTCTGCACCCGGAAACGGGCGAGGAATACGCCCTGGCGCGTACCGAACGCAAGAGCGGCCGCGGCTATGGCGGTTTCACCTTTCACGCCAGCCCGGAAGTGACCCTGGAAGAAGACCTGATCCGCCGCGATCTGACCATCAACGCCATCGCCGAAGACGAGCATGGCCAGCTTATCGACCCCTATGGCGGGCAGCGCGACCTGGCGGCCAAACAGCTGCGCCATGTATCGCCGGCTTTCGCGGAAGATCCGTTGCGCGTTCTGCGCGTGGCGCGCTTCGCGGCCCGCTACGCACCGCTGGGCTTCGTCGTGGCAGCCGAAACCCTCGCGCTGATGCGCCAGCTCGCCGAGTCTGGAGAGCTGGACGCCCTGACGCCCGAACGCAGCTGGAAGGAAATCTCCCGCGCACTGATGGAGCCGCGACCGGACGTTTTCATTCAGGTGCTGCACGACTGCGGCGCCTTGGCGACCATGCTGCCGGAGGTCGATGCACTGTTTGGCGTGCCGCAGCCGCCTGCTCATCATCCAGAGGTCGACACCGGCATTCATGTGCTGGCCGTGTTGCGCCAGTGCGCCGACCACCAGCAACCGCTGCCCGTACGCTGGGCCTGCCTGCTACACGATGTAGGCAAGGGACTGACCAGGCCTGCCGACTGGCCTCGGCATATCGCTCACGAACACCGTGGCATCCCGCTGATCCAGGCGATCAACAGCCGGTGCAAAGTGCCCAGGGAGTGCCAGGAGCTGGCTGAACTGGTCGGGGAGTTTCACACCCATGCCCACCGCGCCCTGGAGCTGCGTGCGTCAACGCTACTGGAGCTGATGCAACGCTTCGACGTATTCCGTCGCCCGCAACGCTTCGAGGCCTTCGTTGCCGCCAGCGAGATGGATGCCCGGGGTCGCCACGGGCTGGAACAGCGTGAGTATCCACAGGCAGCTTACTTGCTGGATGCCATGCAGGCGGTGCGCAAGGTGACCGCACAGCCCTTGCTCGAGCGTGGTTACAAGGGCGCAGAACTGGGCGAAGCGCTCAATCGCGAGCGGCTCGCCGCACTCAAGGCATTCAAGCAGTCCGCTCAGACGCAATAGGGCCTAACAGCATTGCTGCGCGGTCGTGCGCAAGCGTTAACACCACCTAGTGTCGCGTCACAGATCAGCTGTCGGTCGAACGACCTCTCGTAGGGTGGGTTAGCCGCCTGTCACATTGACTGACGGTTTTACCATCTCTGTTGCGGCGTAACCCACCACCGGCGCAACACGATCTATCGCCTGGAGGGTTACGCGGGGCGGCCATCCGCGACGCTCCACGATAGCGGTGCCTGTCAATCTGAGTCCGGCGTCGCTAACCTGCGCGGCCCGACCCACCCTACGGGCGCCCGACATTTCATGGTTGACGTGACACTAGGGCGACGGCAGCAACTCGGCAGGTGTCAGCTCGGCACCACGCCACAGGAAGGAAACCGGCCACAGTTGCTGCTCGATCCGCGCCTCTCGCCACAATTCAGCGAAGCTGAGCCCTACGCCCGGATGTTCGACATCCGGCACCAGCAGTGCCAACGGCCTGAGCACGAAGGCGTTCTTGAGAATTTCCGCGCGGGGCAGCACCAGGCCATCGAAGCTGCCGACCAATGCGTCGTACATCAGCACGTCGATATCCAGCGGCAGGCCCTTGCGATCCGGCGCATAGCGACCGTTGTCGGCCTCGATGAACTTCAGCCGGCGATCCAGTTCGAGCAGTGGCAAGGCAGTCTGCCCGGCAATCACCAGGTTGAAGAACGGGCCGCTCTTGATACCCACCGCCAGGCTTTCGAAGACTGGCGAGCAACGCATATCGGTGACGATGTCGGCCAGAGCATCGAGGCCGGCACGCAGGTGTGCCTCGCGCTCGATATTGCTGCCCAGGCCCAACAGTATCGGGGTTAGCGACATCCGCGCTCGATCTCCACGCCAACACCGCCACGGGCGGCGGGCACCGCGCCCGGCTTGGTCAGCCGCAGACGCACCCAGGGAATCCCGAACTCACTCATCAGCAGCGCCACCAGGCGTTCGGCGAAGGTTTCCACGAGGATGAACTGCGACTCGCTGGCAAAGGCCTGGATGCGTGCGGACACCGAGGCGTAATCCAGCGCCTTGTTCAAATCATCCTCCTCGGCCGCCGGACGGTTGTCCCAGCCCAGCCACAGATCCAGCTGCAGGCATTGGCGGATGGTGCGCTCCCAGTCGTAGGCACCGATAACGGTGTCGACTTCCAGACCCGCGATAAACACTGTGTCCAAGCATGCTCTCCACGGCACGACAAGCTCGCCGTACCTCGTTAGAATCGGGCATCCCCCGGCGCGGAATGGATACCATGTTTTGGTTGCTGGCGATCCTCGCCTACCTGCTCGGCTCGCTGTCCTTCGCTATCCTGCTCAGCCGCATGACCGGCCTGGCGGATCCTCGTGCCAGCGGCTCGGGCAATCCCGGCGCCACCAATATGCTACGGCTGGCGGGCAAACGCCTGGCCATTCTCACGCTGATTGGCGATCTATTCAAAGGTTTGCTGCCCGTCGCGATTGCCGCACACCTTGGTTTCGAACTGCAGCAACAGGCCTGGCTGGGTCTGGCAGCCGTGGTCGGGCACCTTTATCCGATCTATTTCCGCTTTCGCGGTGGCAAGGGCGTCGCCACTGCGGCCGGCATGTTGCTGGGTCTGTATCCACCCGCTGCCTTGCTGGCGCTCTGCACCTGGCTGCTGATCTTCGGGCTGACCCGCACCAGCTCCCTCGCCGCACTGACCGCCGCACCGCTGACATTACCGCTACTCGCCTGGCAACAACCGGCAGCGCTACTGCCGATGTGCGTGCTCAGCGGGTTGATCGTCTGGCGCCACCGCAGCAATCTACGCGATCTATGGGCTGGCCGTGAGCGACATTTCTAAGAGCAGCTTCAAGCGGCAAGCAACATCCCACTCTCGTTCAACTTTCTGCGTGTGGCTCGCAGCGAGGCAGATCTTCCATCGGCCAGCGTGCCTGTACGCTGATGGCAAGATCCTGGTGTTGCCCGGCCAGCAGGCGCTGGCAACCGGCGTAAGCGATCATCGCGCCATTGTCGGTACAGAATGCCGGACGGGCGTAAAAGACCTTGCCCTTCAGCGCTGCGAGCATGTCCTCCAGCGACAGCCGCAACGCCTGATTGGCGCTCACCCCACCCGCGATCACCAGGCTGTTGAGCCCCGTCTGCTTGAGCGCACGACGACACTTGATGGTCAGCGTCTCGACGACAGCCTGCTGGAACGCCAGGGCCACATCGCAGCGGGTCTGTTCGCTGTCGTCGCCACTGGCGCAGCATTGCTGCCAGGTATTGAGGGTGAAGGTCTTCAAGCCGCTGAAACTGAAATCCAGGCCGGGGCGGTCGGTCATCGGTCGCGGGAACACGAAGCGTCCGGGCGTACCGCGCTCGGCGAGCCGGGCGATTTCCGGGCCACCGGGGTAACGCAGCCCCATCAATTTGGCCGTCTTGTCGAATGCCTCGCCAGCGGCATCGTCCAGTGACTCACCAAGTAACTGGTACTCGCCGATTCCATCGACCCGAACCAGTTGGGTATGCCCGCCCGAGACCAACAAGGCGACGAACGGAAAAGCTGGCGGAGTCGGCTCGAGCATGGGAGCCAGCAGGTGGCCTTCCATATGATGCACGCCGATGGCCGGTACATCCCAGGCGAACGCCAGCGCCTGGGCGCAGGAGGCGCCAACCAGGAGCGCGCCGACCAGCCCCGGCCCTGCGGTGTAGGCGATGGCGTCGATCTCGGTGGCTACGCAGCCGGCCTCCTCCAGCACCTGACGGATCAGCGGCAGCATGCGCTTGACGTGGTCACGCGAGGCCAGCTCCGGCACCACACCACCGTAGGCGCGGTGCAGGTCGATCTGACTGAACAGCGCATCGGCAAGCAGGCCGCGCTCGCTGTCGTAGAGCGCGACACCGGTCTCGTCGCACGAAGTTTCCAATCCCAGAACAAGCATGGTTTCGCCTTGAGGTTGAACAGTCCGGCAGCCGCCGGGCGTGAAAGGCCGGCATGATAATCGTCGCCAAGCGGCACAGACCAGTGCTTTTCGATCAGAGGCTTTGCATTCCGGTTGACGAGGCGGTAACATCCGCAACCCTTAAAAACCTGTGATCTTTCCGTGCCGTTGCCGGAAGACACAAACCTCCGGTAATAAAGAAGGTAGCTCTGGATGCCAGCCGTCAAAGTTAAAGAGAACGAACCCTTCGACGTAGCTCTGCGTCGTTTCAAGCGCTCCTGCGAAAAAGCCGGTGTTCTGGCCGAAGTTCGTAGCCGCGAATTCTACGAAAAGCCGACCGCCGAGCGTAAGCGCAAAGCAGCTGCCGCTGTTAAGCGTCACGCCAAGAAAGTGCAGCGCGAACAGCGCCGCAGCGTTCGCCTGTACTAATACCGTACACGCAACGTCTGAATGCCCGGTTTAGGCCGGGCATTATCGTCAAAGACTCCGCGTCGCCTTCTGGCGAATGGTCGGAGTTTTTGCGTTTTTGCCGCTGGCAAGTCACTTGGAAATATAGGCACTGGTAACGCAGGTCGTTTATCAATAGCCTGCTACTGTTTCCCGCAACGCTGCGGCAGTATTGAGCACTTATGGCCGGCCTGATCCCGCAATCCTTCATCGATGATTTGCTCAACCGCACCGACATCGTCGATGTGGTGAGTTCGCGCATCCAACTGAAGAAGACCGGCAAGAACTACAGCGCCTGCTGCCCGTTCCACAAGGAAAAGACCCCCTCCTTCACCGTCAGCCCGGACAAGCAGTTCTATTACTGCTTCGGCTGTGGCGCTGGCGGCAACGCCCTGGGCTTCGTGATGGATCACGACCAGATGGAGTTTCCCCAGGCGGTCGAGGAACTGGCCAAACGTGCTGGCATGGACGTGCCACGGGAAGACGGCGGACGTGGCGGCAAGCCCCGCCGACCTACCGACTCACCGCTCTACGCCCTGCTCAAGGCCGCTGCGGACTTCTACCGCCAGGCACTGAAGAGCCACCCGCAACGCCGCGCCGCGGTCGACTACCTGAAAAGCCGCGGGCTATCAGGCGAAATCGCTCGCGACTTTGGCCTGGGCTTCGCCCCACCAGGCTGGGATAACCTTCTCAAACACCTGTCCGGCGACAGCCTGCAACACAAGGCCATGATCGATGCCGGCCTGCTGGTGGAAAACCCGGATAGCGGCAAACGTTACGACCGCTTCCGTGACCGGGTGATCTTCCCCATCCACGACAGCCGTGGCCGGGTCATCGCCTTTGGCGGGCGGGTGCTGGGAGACGACAAGCCCAAGTACCTGAACTCCCCGGAAACCCCGGTATTCCACAAGGGTCAGGAACTCTACGGCCTGTACGAGGCGCGCAAGCACAACCGCAATCTCGACGAGATCATGGTGGTCGAGGGCTATATGGACGTCATCGCCCTCGCCCAACAAGGCCTGCGCAATGCCGTCGCGACCCTTGGCACGGCCACCAGCGAAGAACACCTCAAGCGCCTGTTTCGTCTGGTGCCGAGCGTATTGTTCTGCTTCGACGGCGACCAGGCCGGCCGCAATGCCGCCTGGCGCGCCCTGGAAGCCGCCCTGCCGAACCTGCAGGATGGCCGCCGCGCTCGCTTCCTGTTCCTGCCTGAAGGCGAAGACCCGGACACCCTGGTGCGCAGCGAAGGTACCGATGCATTTCGCGCGCGCATTCATCAGCACGCCCAGCCGCTGGCGGATTATTTTTTCCAGCAACTCAGCGAAGAAGCGGATCCGCGTTCGCTGGAAGGCAAGGCGCATCTGGTGACATTGGCTGCACCGTTGATCGAAAAGATTCCCGGCAACACCTTGCGCGCCTTGATGCGCCAACGCCTGACGCAGATTACCGGCCTCAGCGGCGAGGCCCTGAGTCAGATGTCCGCACCGCCCAGCCGACAGCAGGCAACTGCGCCCTCCCAGCAGGACGGCAACAACCATGCGCCACACTTCGAAGCCATCCCCGACAGCGCCTACCACGACGTCGCAGCGACCCATGAAGAGCAGCCGTCCGCTCACGCGTTCGAACGCCCAGCCAGAAAACAGGGCAAAGGCGAATGGAAAAAAGAAGGTGGCAGGTGGAGCAAGAAAGACCGCGATGACTACCATCCGCCGCGCACGGCGGTGAGTGTCGAATCGCCCCATCTGAGCGCTCTGCGCAGCCTGCTGCATCACCCTGAGCTAGCACAAAGAGTCGATGATGTCAGCAACTTCGCCGCAGAAGGCGACACTTACGCTCAACTGCTGGTCGCCCTGGTGGGCACCTTGCAGAAGCAGCCAGGGCTGCGCTCACTGCAACTGATCGCCCGCTGGCACGGCACCGAACAGGGCCGCCTGCTCAAAGTACTGGCAGAAAAAGAATGGTTAATCGATCACGACAACCTTGAACGGCAGTTTTTCGACACCATAACTACACTTGTCCATAGCCAGTCGTTAAGACGGCGCGAAACCGCTCTGCGCAGCATCATGCAGAAAAGCCCGAGCGAACTCACCGACGAGGAAAAGGCCCTGCTCCGTGAGCACTACAGCAGCCCTACCTCGCCCAGCAAGACCCCAACTGGCGCCTGAGCGCCGAACTGAGGTATAATCCTCGGCTTGTTTTCAGCCCGCCAAGACCTTCAGTGGATAGGGTGTTATGTCCGGAAAAGCGCAACAGCAATCTCGTATCAAAGAGTTGATCACCCTGGGTCGTGAGCAGAAGTATCTGACTTACGCAGAGGTCAACGACCACCTGCCCGAGGATATTTCAGATCCTGAGCAGGTGGAAGACATCATCCGCATGATCAATGACATGGGGATCCCGGTACACGAGAGTGCTCCGGATGCAGACGCCCTGATGCTGGCCGATGCCGACACCGACGAAGCCGCAGCTGAAGAAGCCGCTGCTGCGTTGGCTGCGGTTGAAACCGATATCGGCCGTACCACCGACCCGGTGCGCATGTACATGCGTGAAATGGGTACCGTGGAGCTGCTGACCCGCGAAGGCGAGATCGAAATCGCCAAGCGGATCGAAGAAGGCATCCGTGAAGTAATGGGTGCAATTGCCCACTTCCCAGGTACCGTCGACGGCATTCTCGCTGAATACACTCGCGTCACCACCGAGGGCGGCCGCCTGGTCGAAGTACTCAGTGGCTACATCGATCCGGATGACGGCGTCGTTCCTGCCGAAGCTGCTGCACCCGTGCCCGCTGCGGCCGGTGACGCTGCCGATGACAAGGACGATGACGAAGAAGACGGCGACAGCGACGACGAGGAAGAAGAAGGCGATGGCGGCCCGGATCCAGAAGAGGCCCTGCGCCGCTTCACCGCGGTCTCCGATCAGCTGGAAATCGCCAAGAAAGCGCTGAAAAAGCATGGCCGCAGCAGCAAACAGGCCATCGCAGAACTCAAGGCCCTGGCCGAGCTGTTCATGCCGATCAAACTGGTGCCCAAGCAGTACGATGCCCTGGTGGTGCGCGTACGTGAAGCACTGGATCGCCTGCGTGGTCAGGAACGCGCCATCATGCAGCTGTGCGTACGTGATGCACGCATGCCGCGCGCCGACTTCCTGCGCCTGTTCCCAGGCAATGAAGTGGATCTGGACTGGGCTGCCAGCCTGGCCAAGGGCAAATCCAAGTATGCGGAAGCCATCGGCAACCTGCAGGCTGACATTCAGCGTTGCCAGCAGAAACTGATCGCCCTGCAGACCGAGAGCGACCTGACGCTGGCCGAGATCAAGGACATCAACCGTCGCATGTCGATCGGTGAGGCGAAAGCCCGCCGCGCGAAGAAAGAGATGGTCGAAGCCAACCTGCGCCTGGTGATCTCGATCGCCAAGAAGTACACCAACCGTGGCCTGCAATTCCTCGATCTGATCCAGGAAGGCAACATCGGTCTGATGAAGGCGGTGGACAAGTTCGAATACCGTCGCGGCTACAAGTTCTCGACCTATGCCACCTGGTGGATCCGTCAGGCGATCACTCGCTCGATTGCCGACCAGGCACGCACCATCCGTATTCCGGTGCACATGATCGAGACGATCAACAAGCTCAACCGCATCTCCCGTCAGATGCTTCAGGAAATGGGCCGCGAGCCCACTCCGGAAGAACTCGGCGAGCGCATGGAAATGCCTGAGGACAAGATCCGCAAGGTATTGAAGATCGCCAAAGAGCCGATCTCCATGGAAACCCCGATCGGCGACGACGAAGATTCGCACCTGGGCGATTTCATCGAGGACAGCACCATGCAGTCCCCGATCGATGTAGCCACCGTGGAAAGCCTCAAGGAAGCCACTCGCGAAGTGCTTTCCGGGCTGACCGCACGCGAAGCCAAGGTGCTGCGTATGCGTTTCGGTATCGACATGAACACTGACCACACCCTCGAGGAAGTGGGCAAGCAGTTCGATGTCACCCGTGAGCGTATTCGTCAGATCGAAGCCAAGGCATTGCGCAAGCTGCGTCACCCGACCCGTAGCGAACACCTGCGCTCGTTCCTCGACGAGTAAGGTTTCACGGGTATAAAAATGGCCGGGAGCCATTTTTAACGTCGCTTGCGACGGCCCGCAGGGTGGCGACCAGGGATGGCCAGCCATAAAAAATGCCGGACAGCGCAAGCTGCCCGGCATTTTTTTCGCCTGCGATATAACGTTTAGGCGCTGAGCTCGGCAAACCCCTGGCGAATCGCCTCTTCAGGCAGGTTGTCGCCAATGAAGACGATCACGCTTTCACGCTTCTCGTCCGTGCCCCACTCGCTGTCCCAGTCGAAAGCATATAACCGCAGCACGCCCTGGAACACCATGCGCCGAGGCTCGCCCGCAATATCGAGCACACCCTTGTAACGCAACAGGGAATTACCGTGCTCCTCCAGCAAGGTTTCCATAAAGCTGGAAAGCCGATCCAGATCCAGCGGCGTATCGCTAGTGAGCACCAGTGTGGAGATACGGTCACTGCTCTTGCCAGGCACCACAGGGCGCAGACTCGGTGCGATATCGGCATTCAGGTTGAAGCCGCGCACGTCGAGCAGTTCGCTCAGGTCGATACGCCCGTGCTCCACCAGGCGGATTGGCGCCCGTCGGTTGATCCGCTGCAGGCGCTGGATCAATGCCCCTCGGGCGGCCTCATCGACGAGGTCGGTCTTGCTCAGCAGGATACGGTCGGCGAACCCGACCTGGGCCTGAGCGATGGTTTCCTGCAAGTGGCGCTCGGCGTTGGCGGCGTCCACCAGGGTGATGATGCCGTCCAGCACATAGCGCTCGCACAACTCCTCGGTGGCGAAAAAGGTCTGCGCCACCGGTGCTGGATCAGCGAGCCCGGTGCACTCGATCACCAGCCGGTCGAAGGCCAGCTCGCCGCTATCCAGTTTTTCCAGCAACAGGAACAGCGCCTTCTCCAGCTCGACATGGATCGAGCAGCAGACACAGCCATTGGCCAGGGTCATCACCTGTACCGGCTCGCTACCAAGCAACTGGCTGTCGATGGGCATTTCGCTGTATTCGTTTTCGATCACCGCGATCTTCAGGCCATGTTCGGCCTTGAGCACATGGCGTAACAGGGTGGTCTTGCCGGCACCGAGAAAGCCACTGAGCACGGTGACCGGAATGGGGGAAAAGGACATGAGCGTTCCTTGGAGCTACAAGCTTCAAGCGACAAGCTGCAAGTAGAAGCAACAGCCGCCTTGGGCTTGATGGTAAGACAGCACAAAATCAATGGCGGTGAACTACCACAGCAGTCACCGCCATCCACTTGCAGCGTGAGGCTTGAAGCTTGCCGCTGCCCTTCAGCAGCAGCGGATCGGCCGCCCCTTGCCGCCACCATAACGCGCTTCCTGGCGCTCACGAAAGAAGGCTTCGTAGCTCATCACCGGCTGGTCAGGATGCTTTCTGGTCATGTGCTCGACATAGGTATCGTAGTCGGGCATGCCCACCAGCATCCGCGCGGCCTGGCCAAGGTACTTGCCCATACGGCTGAGATCATTAAACACGAGCCACCTCCGGTGCGTCGTCAGGAATGGCCTCATATGAGGCCTCCTGATCGGTGCGTAGCTCCCTGCCCCAGGCAGCACGCCCGACCTTGATGGCATAGAACAGCACGCTCAGCACCACGAACAGGAATAGCACAGTCAGCGTGGCGTTGGTGTAGGCGTTGAAGATCACGTGCTGCATCTGACCAATGTCCTTGGCCGGCGCCAGGATCTGGCCGGCATCCAGGGCATCCTGGTACTTACTGGCCAGGGACAGGAAGCCAACGGCCGGATCCGGGTCGAACAGCTTGATCAGCCCTGCGGTAGTGGTGCAGATCAGCAGCCAGGTGGCCGGGATCAACGTCACCCACACATAGCGCTCGCGCTTCATCTTGATCAGCACCACGGTGCCGAGCATCAGGGCGATGCCGGCGAGCATCTGGTTGGAGATGCCGAACAGTGGCCATAGGGTGTTGATGCCACCCAGCGGATCGATCACACCCTGATAGAGCAGCCAGCCCCACAACGCCACGCAACCTGCGGTAGCGACGACGTTGGCGAACCAGGACTCGGTACGCTTCAGGGAAGGCACGAAGTTACCCAGCAGATCCTGCAGCATGAAGCGCCCGGCACGGGTACCAGCGTCCACCGCAGTGAGGATGAACAACGCCTCGAAGAGGATCGCGAAGTGGTACCAGAACGCCATGGTGTTCTCACCCGGCAGCACGCTGTGGAGAATCTGCGCGATACCCACGGCCAGGGTCGGTGCACCACCGGCGCGGGCCAGGATGGTGTTCTCGCCAATATCTCGAGCAACGGCTTCCAGCTCTTGCGGAGTGATCACGAAGCCCCAACTGCTGACCGCAGCGGCGACCGATTGGACATCCGAGCCGACCAGCGCTGCCGGGCTGTTCATGGCGAAGTACACGCCTGGCTCGATCACCGACGCGGCAACCATGGCCATGATGGCCACGAAGGATTCCATCAGCATGCCGCCGTAACCGATGTAACGAGCATGGGATTCGTTGGCGAGCAACTTGGGCGTGGTGCCAGAGCTGATCAGAGCGTGGAAGCCGGATACCGCGCCGCAGGCGATGGTGATGAACAGGAAGGGGAACAGCGTGCCCTTCCATACCGGGCCGGTGCCGTCGGTGAACTGGGTCAGAGCCGGCATCTTCAGCTCGGGCATGACCACCAGAATGCCGATGGCGAGGGCGATGATGGTGCCGATCTTGAGAAAGGTCGACAGGTAGTCGCGTGGCGCCAGGATCAGCCATACCGGTAGTACCGCGGCGACAAAACCGTAACCGATCAGCATCCAGGTGATCTGTATGCCGGTGAAGGTGAAAGCCGGGCCCCACACCGGGTCGGCGGCGATCACCCCACCGAGCCAGATAGAGCCGAGCAGCAGGATCACGCCGATCAGAGAGATCTCGCCGATCCGTCCCGGACGGATATAGCGCATGTAGATGCCCATGAACATGGCGATGGGAATGGTCGCCATCACCGTGAACATGCCCCATGGGCTTTCCGCCAGCGCCTTGACGACGATCAGCGAGAGCACCGCGAGGATGATGATCATGATCAGGAAGGCGCCGAACAGGGCGATGGTGCCCGGTATCTGGCCCATTTCCTCGCGCACCAGCTCGCCCAGGGAGCGGCCGTTACGGCGCGTGGAAATGAACAGCACCATGAAGTCCTGCACCGCACCGGCCAGTACCACGCCGGCGATCAGCCAAAGGGTGCCTGGCAGATAACCCATCTGTGCAGCGAGCACCGGGCCCACCAGCGGGCCAGCGCCAGCAATGGCGGCGAAGTGGTGGCCGAAGAGGATGTGTTTGTTGGTCGGGACGTAGTCCAGGCCGTCGTTGTTGAGTACGGCGGGGGTCGCGCGGGTAGGGTCTAGCTGCATCACCTTGTTGGTGATGAACAGGCTGTAGTAACGATATGCGACGAGATAGATCGCCACGGCAGCAACCACAATCCACAAGGCATTGATCGACTCACCGCGATTCAGCGCCACGGTACCCAGCGCGAAGGCGCCCAGTACGGCAACGGCAAACCAGGCGATATGGCTAGCCATTCTGGTCATTGAACATCTCCTGCCGCAGACCTTGATCCGCGACACTCATTGTTATTGTTGTGCTCCGGAAATTGGAGCCCCGCAACTATCCATCCAAGCCCCCCTTCCCGGTAATTCGCAAAACTACCCACGACCACCTACGTAGAACTACGCAGTCCACAGCCGATCAATTGCGGGGTTATGTATGCTCTGCCAGCCTCCAGCCCCGACCAACGTTCAGCCCGGAGTGAATCGATGCAACTCAAGCACAAGATCGTCGCCCTGAGCCTATTGCCCATGCTATTGGCCGTGGCCGTGGTCTGCCTGCTGGTTCTGGTACAGAACCAGCGCCTGGGCAATCAGCAGGCCCAGCTCATCGAGCGCAGCATCCTCAGCAGCAAACAGACCGAGCTAAAGCACTATGTGGAAATGGCCCTGAGCACCATCGGGCCGCTGTACGAGAGCGGTCTCGATGACGACGAAACCAAGCGCCAGGTTCTGGCCCTACTGGCTCGCATCAACTTTGGCAGCGACGGTTACTTCTTCGTCTACGACCGCAACGGCAAGAACCTGATGCACCCGCGTCAGGGCGGGCTGGTCGGCAAGAACCTGTGGAACATGACGGACTCCCACGGCCTGCTGGTAATCCAGGCCTTGATCCGCAGCGCAACGGATGGCAACGGCTTTCAGCGTTACGGCTGGCAGAAACCCTCCACCGGGCAAATGGCCGAAAAGCTCGCCTACGTCACCGTGCTCGATCGCTGGGGATGGATGCTCGGCACCGGCATTTACCTGGAAGATGTCGATAACGCCATCGCCCAGGTTCGCCATGATGTCGGCAGCGGTATTCGCACCACCATGCTCGCCATCGCCGTAGTCGCCCTGATCGCCGTTCTGCTGGTGTTCGCCAGTGGTCTGACTCTCAATGTCAGCGAACACCGCCTGGCCGACCGCAAACTGCAACAGTTGACCCAGCGCATCATCACCTCTCAGGAAGAGGAACGTTCGCGCCTGTCTCGCGAGCTGCACGACGGTATCAGCCAGTTGCTGGTGTCGATCAAGTTCCAGTTCGAGCTGGCAGGCCACGAACTGGATGCCGGCAAGTCCGGCGCCGCCAGAACCCTGCGCCAAGGTATCGAACGCCTGGCGGGGGCAATCGGAGAAGTGCGTCGGATTTCCCACGACCTGCACCCGTCGTTGCTCGACACCCTCGGCCTGGCCTCGGCGATTGGCCAACTGGCCAGTGAGTTCGAGCAACGCAGCGGACTGAGCGTGACCTATGACAACAGCCTGGGCGATACCCGACTGAGCGACGACATGAACGTGGCCCTGTTTCGCATCCTGCAGGAAGCGCTGACCAACATCGAACGCCATGCCCACGCTACCCGCGTGGCAATCAGCCTGACAGGCGACGGCCGTAGCTTGAACCTACGCATCGGCGATGACGGTGGCGGCTTCAGCCCGCGCGAGGCCGAACAACACAGCGGTGGCATCGGCTTGCGTAATATCCGCGAGAGGGTCGAGCACTTTGGCGGTGGTTTCAACATCACCTCGAGCTCCTCCGGCACCGTACTCAACGTTGCCCTGTTACTCTCTGCCGTCACGCCACACACCCAGGATCAGCAGTTATGAAGACGATCCGCATCGCGCTTGTCGACGACCATGTTCTGGTGCGCGACGGCATACGTACGCTGCTGTCGATGGTCGAGCACTTCGAGATCGTCGGCGAGGCCGGCAACGGCAGCGAAGCGCTGGAACTGCTCGCCCACGCACAACCCGACATCCTGCTGATGGACATCGGTCTCAAGGACATCAACGGCCTGGAACTGACCGGCATCATCAAGAAGCGCTACCCGGCGATCAAAGTGCTGATCCTGAGCATGTACGACAATCAGGAATACGTCAGCAGCTCGTTGCGTATGGGGGCGTCGGGTTATGTCCTCAAGGAAGCACCGTCCCAGGAAATCATCTCCGCCATCGATGTGCTGGCGGTCGGTGGACGCTTCTACAGCGGCGACGTGGCACGCAAGCTGGCTCAGGAAGAAAGCGAAGAAGGCGAGCTCACGCCACGCGAGCGCCAGGTTCTGCTGATGATGGCGCAAGGCCTGAACAACAAAGCGATGGCAAGAGAGCTGCAGATCAGCGTTCGCACCGTGGAAACCTACCGCCTGAACATCCGTCGCAAACTCGACATCGAAAAGCCGGCCGATCTGGTCAAGCACGCCATGGAATACGGATGGGCACCAGAGACGTAACGAGCAACCTCATGAGCAATCCACTATTCGCCTGAACAGCCGTTATGACGGCATCGGCAAGTGAGCTTAGCTATAGTGGACAAACAAACAGAGGACAACGCCCATGAGTGACAACCACGAACGCCGACGCTTCCAGCGCATCGCCTTCGACGCCCCCGCCGAGATCGTCCAGGGCGAACGGAGCTGGCAAGTGGAGCTTCACGACATCTCGTTCAAAGGCGTTCTGGTGCGCCGCCCGTGGAACTGGGACGACGATGCCGGCCAGGACTATCTGGTACGCATCACCCTCGACGACAAGCTGCAGGTCGCGATGCAAGTGGAACTGGTACACCGCGAAGAGCGCGTGCTGGGCTTCCTCTGCCACCACATCGATCTCGATTCCATGAGCCACCTACGCCGCCTGGTCGAACTCAATCTGGGCGATGAACACTTACTGGAGCGGGAACTGGCAGCGCTCTGCGAGGACGAATAGCAGGCCGTGCGGCGTCCTGCCGCGGCCAGGTGCCGACGATAATTGACCTCGATCAAGAGTCTTCGACAGGCCCGGCCGCAGGATAAAGACGAACCCAACAGGGGAACATTCCCCACGGAGGCATCGTCATGATCAGCGCCCCTATCGCCAAGGCAATCGACTTCCCTTCGCAGCGTCAGGCAGCACCACGACCGGCACGCTCCAGCGCCTGGATCGTGCGTATTGGCCAGCGTATGCAGCGCCGCCAATACGCCGATGCCGTCTGCCTGATCCACTGAACCAGGCGACGCGGCCAGGATGCGCTCTTATTCGAAGAGCGCGTCCAGTGCCTGCTCCAGCCGCGTAACGGCAACTACCTGCAAACCGGCTGGCGCCTCTTTCGGCGCATTGCCCTTGGGCACGATAGCGCGCTTGAAGCCGTGCTTGGCCGCCTCTTTCAGACGCTCCTGACCGCTTGGCACCGGGCGGATCTCGCCCGACAAGCCAACCTCGCCGAACACCAGCAGATCGTGAGGCAGCGGCCGGTTGCGCAGGCTGGATATCACCGCCGCCATCAACGCCAGATCGGACGCCGTTTCCAACACCTTCACTCCACCGACCACGTTGAGAAACACGTCCTGATCATAGGTGGGAATGCCGCCGTGGCGATGCAGCACCGCCAGCAACATGGCCAGGCGATTCTGATCCAGGCCCAGGGTCACCCGGCGTGGGTTACTCATGTGACTGGTATCGACCAGCGCCTGCACTTCCACCAGCATCGGCCGGGTACCTTCCCAGGTGGCCATGACGATACTGCCCGGCACTTCTTCCTGGGCGCGGGTGAGGAAAATCGCCGAGGGGTTGCTCACTTCCTTGAGGCCCTTGTCGGTCATGCCGAACACGCCCAGCTCGTTGATCGCGCCAAAGCGGTTCTTCACCGCACGTAGCAGGCGCAAGCGGCCATCGGGGTCGCCTTCGAAATACAGCACGGTGTCGACCATATGCTCAAGCACGCGCGGCCCCGCCAGCGCGCCTTCCTTGGTAACGTGGCCGACCAGGAAGATCGCCGTGCCGCTCTGCTTGGCGAAGCGCACCAGCAGCGCCGCGCTCTCGCGCACCTGGGCAACGCCGCCGGGCGCCGACTGCAATTGCTCGGTGAAGATGGTCTGGATCGAGTCGATCACCATCACCTTGGGTTTTTCCTGGCGGGCGGTGGCGATGATGCTTTCGATGCAGGTCTCGGTCATCACCTTGAGTTTGTCTTCGGGCAAACCCAGGCGCCGGGCGCGCATGGCCACCTGCTGCTGGGACTCCTCGCCGGTGACGTAAAGCGCCGGGAAACGCTGGGCGATATTACACAGGGTCTGCAGCAGGATGGTCGACTTGCCGATGCCGGGGTCGCCGCCGATCAGCACCACCGAGCCATCCACCAAGCCGCCACCGAGCACGCGGTCAAGTTCTGCGGACGCGGTGGAGAAACGCGGCATTTCCTCGACGCTGACTTCGGCCAGGGTCTTGAGCTGCGCTTGCGCACCCGCCCAGCCGCCGCGCCCGCTGGGCGTCGCCGAACCGGCTTCGAGCATGGTTTCGGTCAGGGTGTTCCAGGCGCCGCACTCACCGCACTGCCCGGCCCACTTGGGAAAGGTCGCGCCGCACTCGGTGCAGCCATACAAGCGTTTGGCCTTGGCCATGGGGAGGACTCCTGTGCAGACGAAGTCCGGATGATACGAAATAGCTGGATATATTTACAGCTTCACTGAGGATCTGAACGCCAAGACCCGAGCCGGATTCGGGTCGCCGGCCATGGCAGGCGACCGACTCAATGGCCGGACAAACCTCTGCAGCCGCCCTGGCAGCGCTGCAACTGCAGCGCTATAGCGCTTTCCAACCGCGCGTTGCCTGCGCAGCGGTGAGCGTTCCACGCCTCCGCGCCCTCTTCACGGAAGACGCGCTCGTCGAGCCGTTCATACTCGCCCGTCAACAGGGCGAACGCCGGCGCGCAACGACGCAACTGCCGCCAGTCGGCACGCGGCTGGCCGGCATCGGCGACCGGCAAACAAACCTTGGCCGTCATGGGCCGGATCAGCCGCGACAGCCGTTGCCGCATCCGCAGCACTGGCCGGCTTCGCGCTTGAGGCGGCGGGCCAGGTCGTCCTTCAGCGCCAGGCGCTGCGACTTGAGCTGGCCCAGGGCCGCATCGTCGAGCCGTTCGATGCCGTCCTCGATACGGCAGATGCGCTTGTCCAGGGCTTCGTATTCCTCGGCCTGGTGGGCGAAGCCGGCGTCTTCCTGGCGCAGGTGATGCAGTTGGGCGCGCCACTGGGGGAAGTCATGGATCAGCGGATGGTGGTCGACATGCATGGCAGCGCTCCTGATGGGAATCAGCCTGCAGCCTAACCGCCCGCGGCTGCCCTGCCGTTGATCCGGGTCAACCCCGCTCGGCGGGCGCGACGCCGGTCAAGGCTGGCCCTGCTGCCAACGCGTGCGGATATCGCCCCGGGCGAGGCGCTGCGCGTTGTTGCCGAAGGCATCCTCGGCGCTCAGGTCGGCGCCTTTGTCCGCCAGGGCGTCGAGCACGTCCTTGCGCTGGAACAGCGCCGCGTACATGGCCGCGGTCTGGCCGCTGCCATTGCGCTGGTCGGGGTTGCAGCCGGCGTCGAGCAGGCGCTTGGCGATGCGCAACTCGCCCTTGAAGATGGCGCCCATCAGGGCGGTGTTGCCGCGCTTGTCCTGGGCGCAGGCATCGGCGCCGGCGGCCAGCAGGCGCTCCACCGCCTCGCGGTGACCGTGGTAGGCGGCGAGGATCAGGGCGGTGTAGCCCTTGTCGTCGGCGGTGCCGAGGTCGTAGCCGGCCTGGATGAATTCGTCGAGCATGGCGCTATCGCCCGCGCGCGCCGCCTGGAAATAGTAATCGCGCAGTTGCGCCTGGATGCCTTCGGCATCGCTGGCCGGCGGCGTGTCGGCCAGCAGCGGTACGGCGCCGGTCAGTGCCACCGCGAAACATATCGTACGTAGCATGGGAAGCTCCCGAACGGCCACTGGCCGTTCCCGCTTGCACAGTAGCCGCGATGCCCGGGAAAAGCGGCATCGCGGGTAGACTGGTGAATCAGTCCTGCAGCTCGGCGGCCAGCGACTTGACCCGTGCCAGGTCGCCCTTGGCCACCTTGGTCAGGCCCTCGCCATACTGGGCATCGGCCTTGTAGAAGAACGACAGCATGATGTGCTTGCTCTCGTCTTCGGCGCCGGACAGGGCACCGCCCAGGCTGGCGATCAGGTCGCCCTGCATCTTCTTGTCGTAGGAGCGATACAGATCACCGGCCTGCTTGAAGTTCTGCTCGCGCTGGATCTTCTTCTGCTCGGTGCTGCCGCTCAGCGGCAGGTTGCTGTAGCGCGCATACTCGGTGGCCGGACGCGGATTGATACGGCTGGGCTCGTAGTTCACCTCGGTGGTGGTGTGGCCGATATTCGCCGCGCCATCCTGGTTGCCGTTGTTGACCGCGACCTTGGCCTGGTTGATCGGCAGGAAGGCATGGTTGGCGCCCAGGCGGTACATCTGCGTGTCGGCGTAAGAGAACAGGCGGCCTTGCAGCAGGCGATCCTCGGACGGCTCGATACCCGGCACCAGGTTGGCCGGTGCCAGGGCGACCTGCTCGGTTTCCTGGAAGACGTTGTCCGGGTTCTTGTTCAGCACCATCTGGCCGATCTTCTTGAAGGGCACGTCCGGCCAGATCTTGGTGGCGTCCAGCGGATCGAAGTCGTATTTGGCCAGGTCGGCCGGCTCCAGAACCTGGATGTACAGATCCCACTTCGGATAGTCGCCAGCGTTGATCGCGGTGATCAGGTCGCGGCTCATGTGGTTGAAGTCCTTGCCCTGAACCTGCTCCGCCTGCCGCGGGTCATGGTTCCTGGTGCCTTGCAGGCTGCGCCACTGGAACTTGACGTAGCGGTACTCGTTCTTGTCGTTGACCAGCTTGTAGGCGTGCACGCCGTTGCCGTCCATGTGCCGGTAGCTGGCTGGCGTACCTTCGTTGGAGAACAGCTGGGTCAGGGTGCGGGTGGCTTCCGGCACATGGCTGAAGAAGTCGAACAGGGTGCGGTCGCTGCCGTAGTTGGTGTTCGGGTCGGGTTTGAAGGCGTGCACCATGTCCGGGAACTTGATGGCGTCGCGGATGAAGAAGGTCGGGAAGTTGTTGCCGACCAGATCCCAGTTGCCTTCGCTGGTGTAGAACTTGGTGGCGAAGCCGCGGGGATCGCGCAGGGTTTCCGGCGAATGGTTGCCATGCACCACGCTGGAGAAGCGCACGAACACCGGAGTGGTGGTGCCGGGGGTGAAGACCTTGGCGCGGGTCAGGTCGGAAATGTCGGCGCTGGCCGTGAATTCGCCATGGGCTCCTGTGCCGCGTGCGTGCACCACGCGCTCGGGAATGCGCTCGCGGTCGAAGCGTTGCAGCTTCTGGATCAGTTGCACGTCCTGCAGCAAGACCGGACCGGTGCTGCCGGCGGTCTGCGAATTCTGGTTGTCGCCGACCGGCGCGCCGTTGTCACGGGTCAGAGGAGCGGCGTGCGCGGAAAGGGAAAACAGCGCGGCGGACAGTGTCGCCGTCATCAAGCCAAGGGCGGGTGCCCATGAAGTCCGGGATTTCATGGAGGAGTCCTCTTCTTTGTAGGGATGAGCGCGTCATGCGCCCAACAAGCCTACGAGGCTCCCGGTTCGGCTCTAAATTGAAAAAGGACAGCGCCTCCATAGGCAATGGTTATTGCTCGATTTTCTGCAAAGCTGCTACGGCCTGTTCGACATGCCGAAGCGATCAGAAACGCCCATACTGGTTGAAGGCCTGACGACGTCCAGGCCAGCAATCTGAGACTGCGGCGACGCCGATTGGCCATTGGCAACCCAACATTGCAGAGCAGGCCTCAGGCATGATCCGGGCGTGGCGGATCACACCTCGGCCAAAAAGCTGTAGCCCTCAGGCATCTGCCAGTTGCTGGACGATCCTGTCCTTGAGCAGCACCCGCTCGCGGCGCAGCCGCCCCAGGGTTTCGTCATCAAAAGGTTGGTTGCCTGATTCGAGTTCGACGATACGCTTATCCAGATCCTGATAGCGCCCAACCAGGCCATCGAATCCCGGGTTGCTCTTGCGGCGCTCGGTCAGCGTATCTCCATACTCACGAAACTCCTCACGCAGATTATGCTCGGCGGTCATGGGGCACTCCTCTTCATATGGCTGTTCAAGGATTGACCTTAGACCAACGCTGCGCATGCAACTGTCCGACGAGATGCAGCCCCGCAATTCCTGCCGCAGCAGCAGCCATAACAATCGCCTGCGACTTGCGCCCACCCCGCCAGATCCTCACGCAGACCGGAACGCCGCGGCTTGAGCACCGTCAACGGCAGGCAGGCGGGTCGCTCGATGCCGTTTTCGATACGAGGGGCGGCATCCTCGAACGGCTCGGCCAGGGTGGCACAGGCAAGATTGCTGCGCTGGCGGCGCTTTTTGTTTCGGCCTGAGCGGAGTAATCGACAATGCATGGCCAGGCTCCCGGTAGATGAATCGAAGCCACTGTAGTCGGGTGCAAATCGCCCGATTCTGATCCCTGCCAATGCAGCCAAACCGACTGACAACCACCCGCCGAGCGCCTCGTACCCGCACAGCAGAGCCTTGCGCATGGATCACAGCGGGGATTAGGTTTGTAATCAATTCGGACAATTTCCCGATAGAAGGGTCACAAGCGATACGCGCGGCCTGGCGACGGTGTATGGCAGACGAGCGGGAGTGATTTACACTTCAGCACACAAATCAGACTAATGGGGGTTGCAAATGGGCATCATCAACGAATTCAAGGCGTTCGCCGTCAAGGGCAATGTCGTCGACATGGCGGTCGGTATCATCATTGGTGCTGCATTCGGCAAGATCGTTTCGTCCTTCGTCGGCGACGTGATCATGCCACCGCTGGGGCTACTGATCGGCGGGGTGGACTTCTCCGATCTGGCGATCACCCTCAAGGCCGCCGAAGGCGACTTGCCGGCGGTGGTACTGGCCTACGGCCAGTTCATCCAGACCATGATCGACTTCATCATCGTCGCCTTCGCCATCTTCATGGGCGTCAAGGCGATCAATCGCCTCAAGCGTGAAGAAGCCGTGGAGCCTTCGGTTCCGCCAGCGCCGAGCACCGAGGAAGTGCTGCTGACGGAAATTCGTGACCTGCTGAAAGCGCAGCAGCAGCACAAAGACTGACAGCAACCCCATCGATGAAAACGGCGCCCCACGAGGCGCCTTTTCTTTGATACCAGCCGGTTACACGGCCGACTCGGGAGTTTCAGGTTTCAGTAGCATCCGCGTTACCCGACGCTCCTTGACCTCGATCACCGTCAGTTCCCAGCCCAGATATTCGACCTTGTCACCGATCAGCGGCAAGCGATCGAGCAGGCTCATGGCCAGGCCCGCGAGGGTCTGGTAGTCATCCGTCGGACGAGCGGCGAAGTCCATCCGCTCGCGCAGCACCGCCAGGTTGACTGCACCATTGACCCGGAAACCACCCTCCACTTCCTCGACATCCGGGCCATCCACCTCGCTGGCGTCCGGCAATTCACCAGCGATGGCCTCGAGAATGTCGGTCAGGGTCAGCAGACCTTCGAAACCACCGAACTCGTTGACCACGAAAGCCACGTGGGTGGATGCCAGGCGCATCTGCTCCAGAGCGCTGAGCACAGTGGAACTGTCCGGCAGATTGATCGGCGCACGCACCAGGCTTTCGATATCCGGCTGCTGGCCCTTGAGCAATTCCTTGAACAGCTCCTTCTTGTGGATGTAGCCCAGGGGTTCATCGCGGGAGTCGTTGCGGGTCACCACGAGACGCGAGTGCGGCGAGTCGAGCAGCGCCTGGTGGATTTTCTCCGGGGCGTCGTCGAGGTTGATGCGGTCGACTTCCATGCGGTCGGTCATGACCTTCTGGATCGACTGCTCGGCCAAGTTCAGTACGCCACTGATCATCACCCGCTCGCGGCGGTCGAACAGCGCGGTTTCGCCCTGGTTACCATCGAGCATGTCGGCGATGTCCTCACCGACCTCGTCGGCCTGCACCTTGCCGCCCAGCATGCGCATTACCGCGTGGGCAGTGCGGTCGCGCAGGCCACGCTGGCCCTGCAGGCTGCGCTTGCGACGCGAGCGAGCGACCTGGTTGAACAGCTCGATAAGAATCGAGAAGCCGATGGCCGCGTACAGATAGCCCTTGGGAATATGGAAACCCAGGCCTTCGGCGGTCAGGCTGAAGCCGATCATCATCAGGAAGCCCAGGCACAGCATGATCACCGTCGGGCGCGCGTTGACGAAGGCTGTCAGCGGTTTGCTGGCGACGATCATCAGGCCGATGGAGATGATCACCGCGATCATCATCACTTCCAGGTGTTCGACCATGCCCACGGCGGTGATCACCGCGTCCAGCGAGAACACCGCGTCGAGTACGATGATCTGCGCCACGACCGGCCAGAACTTGGCATAGGTACGCGCGCCGCCATGCTGGTGCACGCGGCCTTCGAGGCGCTCGTGCAGCTCCATGGTGGCCTTGAACAGCAGGAACACGCCGCCGAAGAGCATGATCAGGTCACGTCCGGAGAAGGATTTGTCGAATACCTCGATAAGCGGATCGGTCAGTGTGACCAACCAGGCCATGCTGGCCAGCAGGCCGAGGCGCATGATCAGCGCCAGGCTCAGGCCGATCACCCGCGCGCGGTCACGCTGCTCGGGCGGCAACTTGTCGGCGAGGATGGCGATGAACACCAGGTTGTCGATGCCCAGGACGATTTCCAGGACGATCAGGGTCAACAGGCCCAGCCAGGCCGTTGGATCAGCGATCCATTCCATTTAGTGCGTTGCTCTCTCAAGGATAAAACGAAGGCAGCCGAAAGCATCGCGCAGGCACAAGGCAAGCGCGTGAAGTCTCGACTGACTGGATGAATGCGCGGCGTTCTGCTGCGCGGAAGGCTGGCACCGGGCGATGCCGCCTTTGGGAAATACCGCCCTCGTCCATAACGGCGAGGGCGATCGTCTACTGTCGCTGTCCATGAAGACCGGAAAGTGGAAAACAGACCCGGCAATCTACTGGAGCCCGAGTCACACTGAAAGGAGCCAGTTTGTAACCAGTCTTTACCAGTAGTTTTCCACTGCCACCTGGCCCGGTCGACGTGTAAGGCTCAGGTTCATGCCGCGCACCTTGAGGCGTTGGCGGATGTCATCGATCATCTGCGGGTTGCCGCAGATCATCAGTCGCGAATGTTCGGGGCTCAGTTCCAGACCAGCGGCACGCTCCAGCTCGCCGCTGTCGAGCAAATCGGTAATGCGTGCGTTCAGGCAACCAGGCGACTGCTCGCGAGTAATCACCGGCAGATAGGTGAGTTTGTGGGTGTACTCGGCCAGGTGCTCCAGCTCGGCGAAACCGCGGATCATCGGCTGATAAGCCAGCTCGGCGACCGTGCGCGCGCTGTAGACCAGCACGATGCGCTCGAAACGCTCCCACACTTCGAAGTCCTGCAGCATCGACAGAAAAGGCGCGATACCAGTCCCACTGCCGAGCAGCCACAGATCGCGGCCGTCTACGAAACGATCCAGGGTCAGGTAACCCGTCGCCATCTTTTCCACGAGCAAGGTATCGCCAACACGCAAACGACTCAGTTCACTGGTGAACTCGCCGCCGGGCACCACGATGGAAAAGAACTCCAGGTGCTCGTCATGGGGAGCGGAGACCAGCGAGTAGGCGCGCCAGACCACACTGCCATCGGCCTTTTCCACACCGAGTCGGACGAACTGCCCGGCGCGGAAGCGAAAGCCCGCATCGCGGGTGGTGCGCAGGGTGAACAGGCTCGGGGTCAGGGTCTGCACCTCTAGCAGGGTCTGGCAGGTGAACTTGTCTTCGCTGACGGTCATGCGGGGCTCCAGGGCGAACGATGGCGGCAGTGTCGCGCAAAAGCTGCGCGACAAAAACCGTCAATCGACAGGGACAATCCCGTAGCCCGGATTAGCCGCAGGCGTAATCCGGGTTTCGCGCAGGCAGCCGCAACACCCCATGCTGCCCCGGCACTCAGGCGCGACGATGGAGCTGGCCACGCCCAGAGGACGAGTCAGTCGTTGCCAAGTCTGGCCGCCTCGAGGCCGGTCAGTGAGTGTTTACTCAGCACGAACGAATGTTCGAAGCGAGCGGCAGCCACAGGGTGATCCTCGCGGTAGTGACTGCCCCGGCTCTCTTCGCGAGCCAGTGCGGCGCGTGCCATCAATTCGCCGACGTCAAGCAGGTTGTCGGTCTCCAGGGCCGCCACCCAGTCGGCCGGCGAGTCGATCCGGGTGTCCTGGCGCAGGGTCTGGCGCAGAGCCAGGCACAGTTGCTGGAAACCCTGCAGGCCCTGGCGCTCGCGCAGGATAAGCAGGTGGCGGTTGGCGGCCTTCTGCAAACGCTGGCGAATGTCGCCGAGGGCATGGCTACCTTGCCCGGCGAAGCGCTTCTCGGGGGCCAGGCGACCGGCATGTTCCGCCGCCAGGGGCGGGTGTTCCCGGCTGCACGCACGGGCCGCGGCCGCGCGGCCGGCGCGGGCACCGAACACCATGCAGGTCACCGACATGTTGCCGCCCAGGCGGTCGGCGCCGTGGGGGCCAGCGGCCACTTCGCCAGCGGCGAACAGGCCGGGCAAGGTCGACTCGGCGTTCTCGTCGATGCGCAGGCCGCCGTTGATGGCATGGGCCGAGCAGGTGATTTGCACCTTGTCGCGGTACAGGTCGATGCCTTTTTCCTGGTACCACTTGTAGGTCAGCGGCCACATGCGCGAGATGCTGCGCGTGCCGTCGGCGAGCACCGGGCCCAGGTCGCGGCCGATGAAGTCCATGTACACGCCACCCTGGTCAGTGCCGCGACCGGCGTTGATGGCCTTCTGGATGGAAATCTCGATATAGCGGGAAATATCGCTGGAGCTGAACGGGAAATGCCGCTCCTTTTCGTTGAGCACGGCGTCCAGGGTCAGCCCTTCGGGCAGGTAGTCCTCGACGAACGGGTTGCCGTCGCGGTCGGTGAGGTTGGGCTGGGCATCCCACAGGTAATTGCCGAACAGGTTGACGAAGGGCGCGATGACGCTGACCCCGGCCTGCATGAATTCCATGTTGACCAATTGCGCCCCGGCGCGATAAGCCATGGCGTAGCCGTCTCCGGTGATGTCCGAAGGATACAGGTTCTTCTCGAACAACTGGCTGGCGCCCCCGGTGGTGAGGATGGTCGACTTGGCGCGGATCAACACCGCCCGGCCCTCCTGATCCAGAGCGTGGGCGCCCACGCATTCGCCGTCCTGAACGAGTAGATCGGTGACCATCAGACGATCCATGACCCGGATGCCGCGGCGCGAGGCCTCACTGCCAAGCGCCTTGACGATGGGCTTGAAGTGATCCTGGATCACGTGCGAGCGCGGTCGTGAGGAGAAACAGGCGCGAAACACCAGGTAGCGATCTTCCTCGCGCTCGAAATGCACGCCATAGCGTTCCAGGTAATGCAGGGCGCTCTGCGCTTCGTCGGCGAGAATCTTTGCCAAGCGCGGGTCGGCCATGCCCTGGGCGGCGCGCAGAATGTCGTCGAGGAACACCTGCGGATCATCGAGCGCATCGCCGGCGCCATCGGGCACGTTGAAGGCGCCGACTTCGGCGACGCTGTGGAAGGTGGCACCGCTACGGCGGAACTCGCCTTTGATAGCGATTAGCACGTCCGCGCCGCCGTCGCTGGCTTCCAAGGCGGTACGCAGCGCCGCGGCGCCACTGCCGATGATCAGCACATCGGTGCTGACTTCATGCTGCTGGGTCGTCATCGTGGTTCTCCTGTCGCAGCGCACACCCTAGGCGAAGTGGGCGGCATTCATGGTGAGCAGGTTCGGACTGACCCGAACCGCGAAGGGAATCAGGTCGAGAACCTGGGTCTGCAGATCGATGCCCGGGGCGATTTCCTCTACCTGCAGGCCCTCGGTCTGGAGTGAAAGCACCGCACGCTCAGTGACGTAGTACACCTGCTGGCCTTTTTCCCGAGCCCGTTGCGCGTTGAAGGTGACCTGCTCGACAGCCGGGACGAACTTCGAGAAGCGCCCTTCCGACTCGATGTTCAAGCGTCCATCGCGGAAGGCGATCTGGGTGCTGCCGGCCGAGAAGGCACCGCAGAACACTACTCGCCGGGTGCGGTGGGTGATGTCGACGAATCCGCCGCAGCCAGGGATGATGCCGTTGAACTTGCTGACGTTGACGTTGCCCTGGGCATCGATCTGGCCGAAGCCAAGAAAGGAGATATCCAGGCCACCGCCGAGGAAGTACTCGAAGACCTGGGTCGAATCGATGATCGTCTCCGGGTTGATGTTGGTACCGAAGATCGCGCGCTCGCCCGGCACGCCACCTACCGAACCGTGCTCCGGAAAGAAAGTGGCGCGCTCACCGTCGCCACGTTCGTTGAGGATCTTGGGGATGTCGACCGGCATGCCGACGCCAAGGTTGACTACGTCATTGGAACGGATCTCATCGGCGGCACGGCTGGCGACAATACGCGAGATGCCTGGCGGCACCGTGCCGATGCGCTGCACTGGCATACGGATTTCGCCAGTAAGTGCCGGGTTGAGCTGTTCGCCACCGGAAACGCTCTGCTGCGCATCGACGACCACCGCGTCGACAAAAATACCGGGTATTTCCACCATGCGCGGATGCAGGGTGCCACTCTGCGCCAGGCGGCGAACCTGTACGATCACCTTACCGCCGGAATTCTTCGCAGCCATGGCCAGGGTCTTTACGCCCAGCGATACGGGCTCATCCTCCAGGCTGATATTGCCGCTCTCATCGGCCGTGGTGCCGCGCAGGAAGGCGACGTTCACCGGTAGCGGCGCGTAACTCAGGTAGTCGCGCCCCTGCACCTGCACCCGTGTGCCCAAGGACTCGGAAGTATGCGTGTTCATCCGCCCGCCTTCGTTGGCCGGATCGACGAAGGTATCCAGGCCGACGTCGGTGAGGGTCAGCGGCTTGCCGCAAGCGGTGTCGCGCAGGATCTGGAACAGCGTGCCCATGGGTACCACATGAGCCTCGAAGGCGTTTTCCTTGAGCAGCTCGGTGTAGCGAGAGGTTTTCAGGAAGCTGAAACCGCTGCCAATGGCGCGCCGAATCATGCCCGGCTGAGCCAGATGTTCCAGCCCCCGTTCCGGGCCCATACCGACGATGATCGGGTGCACTTCGGTGAGGTCGCGTGGGCTACCCTCGCGTAGGAAGCGTTCGCCCAAGGCGCGCAGCAGGGTGTCCGGCGCAAGGACGTTCTCGCAACCGCAGATGGCCAGGGTGTCGCCATCGCGCACCAGGCTGGCGGCCTGCTCGGCGCTGATGATCTCGACTTTTTTCATGACGTGTTCCTCAGGCGCCGAGTTCTTTTTCGATCCGCTCGGCTGTGGCTTTGAGTTGTGCGTAGAAATGCGCGATACTCTCTTCGGGCATGCGCACCGAGGGCATGGCGATGTTAATGCCGGCCACCACCTTGCCCGTGGCATCGCGCAGAGGCACGGCAATGCTGGAGACACCTTCCTCGAACTCGCCGATGTTCAGCGAATAGCCTCGCTCGCGGATGCGTGTGCGCTCTTCCTGCAACCGCTGCTCGGAGACAATCGTCTGGTCGGTGTAGGCGGTCAGTTGCCGTTCGAGGAACTGCTCCGCCTCAGCGTCGCTCATGTAAGCGAGGAACACCTTGCCCATGCTGGTGCAGTGCAAGGGAGACAGGGCACCAACCTGGGAGTTGAGGTCGAGCATGCGGCTGACCGTGCGGCTGGTGGTTCTGAGCAGAAAAGAGGCGTTGACCCCCTCACGCTTACCGAGATGGGCGACTTCGCCGATCTCGTCGGAGAGCGCCTGCAGGTAGGGCCGGGCAACCTCGACGATATCGATATTGGCGATGCCGTCCACCGCCAGCCTGAGCAGTGCCGGACCGAGGCGATAACGATCGTCCTGCTGATCCTGGATCACGTAGTCCATATGCTCCAGGGTCTTGATCAGGTCGAACACAGTGCCCTTGCTCAGATCGAGCTCCTTGCTGATCGCGCTTATCCCCTTCGATTGCCCACCGATGACGTTGAGTACCGAGAGCGCGCGCACCACCGAGCGGATGGTTTTTGCCGTGTCGTCTTTCATTGGATTTCTCGCTGGCTGGTCTCGGGCTTGTTCCTGAGCACCTTCACCACAGTGTCGCCCAAGGCGCAGAGGGTGCCGTGCTGGTTGCTGATTTCGGCTTCCATGATGACCTTACGCCGCTCGGGCTGGAGATCGGTGATGCGCACCCGAACCGAGATGGTGTCGCCGATGAACACCGGTGCCACACATTTGATGCTGAACGATTGTGCGGCGTAGCCGGGCGGCGAAAGGCGCTCGCCGAGCAATTCGACTGTGCAGCGTGAGACGAAGCCCGGTAGCAGGGCTCCGTGAACCACTCGTGCGCCGAGTTTTTCCTCAGCGTAGGGAGCGTTGACGTGGTTGGGGTGAAAGTCCCCGACGATGCCGGCATACAGGTAGACGTCGGACTCGGAGATGGTTTTCTGGATGATTCGTTCGTCACCCAGACTTACGCGTGCAAAGGGATCGGTGGACATGGTCGGCTCCGGCGTCAGGTCAGCAGATTGGGCAGAAAGAGGATTATTTCGGGGAACAGGATCAGCACGAAGATCAGAGCGACAAAGGTGATTACGAAGACCATCGATTCGCGCACCATGGTCGGCACCGACACCTTGGCGATGGCACCTGCGATCAGGATGCACAGGCCGAATGGCGGCGTGATCAGGCCCATCGCGGCGGTCATCACGATGACCATGGCCATGTGTAGCGGATCGATGCCAGTGGTGGTGGCAATCTGCTGGGCGATGGGCAGGAAGATAATCATCGCCGGCACGCCGTCGAGAAAACAGCCGATGACCAGGAAAATGGCGAAGATGAACAGCAGGCCCGTGACCTGGTTCAGCTCATAGTGGGCGACGAAGTCGCCAACCATCTCGGGCACCTGGAGGAAGGCCACCATCCAGCCGAAGGCAACGGCCGAGGCGATGGCAAATACCGGCAGGGAGACCATGATCGCGGCTTCCTTGGCGATCGCCGGCAAGTCGCGCAGGCGCACGCTGCGCAACATGACGATTATCACCAGAGCGTAGGCCACCGCCGCCACACCGGCTTCGGTGGGGGTGAAGCTGCCGGAGAGGATGCCACCGATGATGATCACCGGCACGCCCAGCGGTAGCAGGCAGCGGCGCAGCGCGGTGAAGAACTGCACGCCGCTGGCACGCGGCTCGCACGGGTAGTTGCGGTGGCGCGAGATGAAGTAGGCCACCACCATCTGCGACAGGCCGACCAGGAACCCGGGGATGACCCCAGCGAGGAACAGCTTGGTCATCGACAGATTGCTCAGCGAGCCATAGACGATCATCAGCACGCTGGGCGGGATGATCGCACCCATGGTCGAGGATGCCGCCGTGATCGCCGCCGAGAAGCCGGGCGAGTAGCCGCGCTTGACCATGGCCGGGATCATCATCGAGCCCATGCCGGCAGTGTCAGCGGTAGCGGTACCGGAAACCGTGGCGAACATCATGCTCACCACGACGTTGACCTGTGCCAGACCACCCTTGATGTGGCCGACCATGGTCTGTGCCAGGTCGATGAAGCGGTCGGTGATGTTGCCCCTATTCATCAGATAGCCGGCGAGGATGAAGAAGGGGATGGCCAGTAGCGGGAAGTAGTCCAGCGAGGAATACATGCGCTCGACCAGCATTTGCACCGGCATGTCGGAAAAATGAATCGCCAGCAGAGTAGAGATAGACAGGCACAGCGCCAGCGGCACGCGCAGTACCAGCAGCACGGAAAAGCTGCCGAACAGCAGAGCGATGAGGAATGCGTTGCTCATGGCGCGATTCTCCTGTTTGCGGCTAGAGCCAGCAGATTGTGCAGCGCGTTGACGATGAACAGGGCGCCGCACAAGGGCATGATCAGCATGGTGTAACCCTGCTTTATGCCCAGCGAGAACGAGTAGCGGTGCATGCCGCTTTCCATGAACGAGAGGCCGTGCACCAGGAAGACGAGGCCGAGAACCAGCACCAGCACCGAGGTCAAGGCATCGAGCAGCAGCGACACCGGGTGCTCCGGCGGAAACCAGTGGAAAAGCAGGTCGACGACGAAGTGCTCGCGGCGCAGTACGCCCACGGTGCTGCCGAGGAAGGCGACCCAGATGAAGCAAATGGTGGCCAGTTCCATAGACCAAATGAACGATGTGCCGAAGAAACTGCGTGAGATGATTTCCAGTAGCAAGGTGCCGCACATGATCGCCAGCAGTAGGCCGCAGACGTTCAGCGCACAAGTTTCCAGCAGCTTGACGAAGCGGCCGTAGACAGCAAACGGACTGTTCATGGGAGTATCCCGTGTAGAAAGCGGGCGCGCCGGTTGGCGGGCGCCCACCGGGCTCAGAGGTTGCGGATGGTGTCGAGCATCGACTCGGCGCCGACATCTTTGGCGACGCTGTCGTAGAGCGGTTCCAGGGGCGCGCGGAAGGCGGCCTTGTCGACCTGGACGATGGTCGCGCCATCGGCCTGCATGGCGGCGATCGCCTTGTCCTGGAAGGTCACGGAGAGATCGAGCAGTTGCTGCCCTGCCTCGCTGAAAGCGGTGCGCACCGCCGGCTTCAGCGCTTCCGGCACCTTGCTCAGGGCGCGATCCGACATCAACACCAAGGCGACGTAGAAGGAGTGGTCGGTCTGCGAAAGATGCTTGGCGACCTCGTGCAGCTTGTAGGTGTAGAGGATGTCCGGCGCGTTCTCTACGCCCTGGATTACGCCTTGGCGCATGGCCGCTACCACTTCCGGCATGGGCAGGTTGATCGGCTGGGCGCCGTAGCTGGACCACACCTGCGACTCGATAGGGTTGGCCTGTACGCGCATGCGGATGCCGAACGATTTCATGTCCGCCGGGCTGGTGACCTCGCCCTTGGTGTTGGCGAACCAGCGGCTGCCAACGGTGCTCGGCGCCATCAGTTGCAGGCCGAGCTGAGCGTTGCTGACGACCTCCTGCATTTGCTGCCACAGAGCGCTGTCCGGGGCCATGCCCTTGCGATAGGTTTCATAGCTTTCAAAGATGTAGGGCACGCTGAACAACTGGAACTGGGGCACGAAAGAGGCGAAGTTGCCGCCGCCGACTACCGCGATGTCCAGCGAGCCGTTGCGCAGGCCTTCGATCATGCTCAGTTCATTGCCCAGTTGCTGGTTGGGGTAGATGCGCAGCTTGACCTGGCCGTCAGTCTGCTTCTGCAACTCCTTGTCCAGTAGGTCGAGGGCGTTGTAGTAGAGACCGTCGCGGTTGGATTCGGTACCCGCGGTGAAGACAAGATTGACGCGTTCGGCAGCCAGTACGGTGTGGCTACCGAACAGGCCGATGCAGGCGGCCGTGCCCAGCGCGGTGAAGAGTTTCTTCAGTTTCATGGCGTTTTCCTTGTACTTATTATTGGTTCGGATCGTGTAGTGCCGATACACTTCGCTCTTCGTACGGTCAAGCCGTACACCGTACGGATATTTGCATTGAGCGCACGGATTGTCAACCGTTCCATCTCGGCGCCAGAGGGGGCTAAGGGAAATTCCGGCATGATGGCCGAAGGCGGGCTCTTGCAAATAGGCGTGACGTAGCTGTCACGATGACCTTCACTCCAACTAGCGTACGGACGATCCGAGCGGTAGCGGATGGTTAAACGCGGCGTTTCACCACGCTTCGTTGCTACTTCTGCCATCGATCAGACAGCTGATACCTTGCGGGTAGGTGTGCCAGCCCACACCGAGGCGGACGAACTGCCCAGCTCGGAAACGGAAATCCGCATCACGGGAGTGCGTGGGTGAACACCGGCAAAGATCAGGGACAGCAGCTGCGAGCTGCATAGAACCGCGCCTGCCGGCCGATAGAGCACGCTTTCGTAGGAGCCGGCTTGCCAGCGAGCCTCGTCTCGATTGCATCGCCGGCTTGCCGGCTCCTACAGGCGTGATTGCTTCGGCGCTTACAGCGCGTCGCGGCTGCTGGCACCATCCACCAGACGGGCGATGCCCAGCGGGTTGGCGTTCTTCAGCGCGTCGGGCAGCAGAGCGTCCGGGCAGTTCTGGTAGCACACCGGGCGCAGGAAGCGGTCGATGGCCAAGGTGCCCACCGAGGTGCCACGGGCATCGGAGGTCGCCGGGTACGGGCCACCATGCACCATGGCGTCGCAGACTTCCACGCCGGTCGGGTAGCCGTTGAACAGTACACGACCGACCTTCTGCTCGAGCAGCGCGAACAGCTCTTCGCTACCAGCCAGGTCGCCCGGCTCGGTAAGCAGGGTGGCGGTCAGTTGACCGTGCAGGCCGTTGATGGCCGCCAGCAGCTCGGCCTTGTCGGCCACTTCGACGACGATGGTGGTCGGGCCGAAGACTTCTTCCTGCAGCAACTCGTCGCCGTTCAGCAGCAGGCTGACGTCGGCCTTGAACAGTTGCGGGCGAGCCTGGTTGCCTTCCTGCCTGGCGCCGGTCAGGTGAGTGATGCCGGCATGCGCGTTGAGCGCTTCCAGGCCTTTCACGTAGCTCTTCAGGGTGCCGGTGTTGAGCATGGTTTGCGGTTGTTGCTCGGCCATCTTGGCGGTGAAGCTTTCCAGGAAGGCGCTGAACTCAGGCGAACGGACACCGATCACCAGGCCTGGGTTGGTACAGAACTGACCACATCCCATGACCACCGAACCAGCCAGCTCGCCGGCGATTTTCTCGCCACGGGCCTTGATGGCTTCGGGCAGCAGGATGACCGGGTTGATGCTGCTCATCTCGGCGAATACCGGAATCGGCTGCGGGCGCGCCGCGGCCATGTCGCACAGGGCGCGACCGCCTTTCAGCGAACCGGTGAAGCCGACGGCCTGGATGGACGGATGCTTGACCAGCGCCTCACCGACGCCACTGCCGTAGATCATGTTGAACACACCCTTGGGCATGCCGGTCTTGTCGGCGGCGCGCAGCAGGGCTTCGGCAACGAAGGCGGCGGTGGCCATGTGGCCGCTGTGGGCTTTGAATACCACTGGGCAGCCGGCAGCCAGGGCCGCAGCGGTATCGCCACCGGCGGTGGAGAAGGCCAGCGGGAAGTTGCTGGCGCCGAACACCGCGACCGGGCCGAGGCCGATGCGGTACTGACGCAGATCCGGACGCGGCAGCGGCTGGCGATCCGGCAGGGCACGGTCGATGCGTGCGCCGAAGAAGTCGCCACGGCGCAGCACCTTGGCGAACAGGCGCATCTGGCCGCTGGTACGGCCACGCTCGCCCTGGATACGGGCGGTGGGCAGTGCGGTTTCGCGGCAGACGGTGGCGACGAACTCGTCACCCAGGGCATCCAGCTCGTCGGCGATGGCGTCGAGGAAATCGGCGCGCTTGGCTGCCGGCAGGCTGCGGTAAGCGGGGTAAGCGGCAGCGGCGGCTTTGGCGGCAGCGTCGACTTCTTCAGGGGTGGCCTGGATGAAGTCGTAGGACAGGGCTTCGCCGGTGCTGGCGTCATGACTCTTGTGAACGACGGAGCCGGCTGCGCTGAACGCGCCGCCGATGATGTTGTGGCCGATGGTGGACATGGATATGTTCTCCTGGTCAGAACGCAGTCGGGGCCAACAGGCCCCCGGGATGGATAACGATGGATGGTTTACAGGGCAGTCACGCCGCCCGGTTCGAGCGGCTCGTCGGCCGCCACCAGCCCATTGCGCAAGGGTGCGCCGAACTCGTTCATTTCGATCTCGAAGGTATCGCCGGGCTGAGCCTTGATACCATCGGCAAAGGACAGCGTAGCGGTTCCGAAGTAATGCACATGCACGTCGCCCGGACGCAGGAACTGCTGATACTTGAAGTGGTGGAACTCCAGGTTCTCCAGGCTGTGGCACATGTTCTCCTCACCGCTGAGGAACTCCTTCTCCCACAGCACCTCATTCCCACGGCGAATGCGGCTGGTACCGGACAGGTGGGCCGGTAACTGGCCTACGCGCAGTTCCGGGCCATAGGCGCAGAAGCGCAGCTTGGAGTGAGCCAGGTACAGGTAGCTGCGGCGCTCCAGCACATGGTCGGAGAACTCGTTGCCCAGGGCATAGCCGAGGCGGTAAGGCTTGCCGTCATCACCGATGACGTACAGGCCGACCAGTTCGGGCTCTTCACCGCCATCCTCGGCGAACACCGGCACCGGCAGGTCGGCGCCAGGACGCACGACGATGCCGCCATCGCCCTTGTAGAACCACTCCGGCTGCGCACCGACCTTGCCAGCGCCCGGCTTGCCGCCCTCGATCCCCCAGCGGAACATGCGCATGGTGTCGGTCAGGGTGGCTTCGTCCTGGGCCTTCTGCTGGTGCATCTTGTCGCGGGTGGAGGCGCTGCCGAGGTGGGTCAGGCCGGTGCCGGTGATCAGGCAGTGGGCCGGATCCTCATGATCCAGCGGCGGCAGGATACGGCCGCCTTCCTGCAGATCGGCATAAGCAGGG
The DNA here is from genome assembly GCF_004327285.1 of Phytopseudomonas daroniae. GTDB lineage: Bacteria > Pseudomonadota > Gammaproteobacteria > Pseudomonadales > Pseudomonadaceae > Aquipseudomonas > Aquipseudomonas daroniae. Next base: position 87,058 of record NZ_QJUI01000013.1, on the reverse strand, counting down.
CCGGCCTCGGTGCCGCGGTTGTTCACTTCGTCCTGCAGGCTTCGTCCGGCACGAATGGCCGCCAGCGCCAGTTCACGGGTACTGGTGATGCCGAGAACGGTGCGGATGGCATCGCCTTCGACAACGCCAACCTGGCGCCGGCCTTCGCTGGATTCGAACTGGATCAGTCGCATGGCTTATCTCTCTTTATTAGTAGTTTGCCCACGGGGTACAGGACAGACTTTACGAACTGCGCGCCAGCCTGCCTAATGACAAGCCCTGATCAAGCAATAACTGTTGGTTATCCCCATGATCGCGTCCCTGCCCGCCCTGGTTTCCCGACTGCGCCTGAAACAGCTGCGCCTGCTTATCGCCCTCGACGAACAGGGTTCGCTGCACAAGGCCGCAGAGGCCGTTGCGATCAGCCAGCCGGGAGCGACCAAGGCCCTCAACGAGATCGAGTCGGCGTTCGGCATGCGCCTGTTCACCCGCACCAGCCAGGGCCTGGAGGCCAATGACCTGGGGCGCTGCGCGATTCGCTACGCACGGCTGATCCATAGCGATCTGGCGCATTTGCGTGAGGAGATGCTGGGGATTCTCCAGGGCCAGGGTGGCCGTCTGGTGGTCGGCGTGATCATGGGCGCGGTGCCGCTGCTGATGCGCAGCCTGACGCGCCTGCGCAGCAAACAGCCGGAGCTGTCGGTGGAAATCGTCGAGGACACCAGCGCGCGCCTGCTCAGTCTGATCGACGAGGGCCGCCTGGATCTGGCGATCTGCCGAACCAGTGTCAGCCGCAGGCCGGATGCCTATGATTGCCTGAGCCTGCATCAGGAACAGCTGAAGGTGGTGGCCAACCCGGAGCACCCAATGGCTGGCAGCCAGGGGCTGAACCTGGCGCAACTGGCGCCCTACAGCTGGGTGGTCTACCCGGCGAACATGCCGATGCGCCTGGTGCTGGAGCGGGAGTTCAGCGAAGCCGGTCTGGAGTTTCCACGCTACCCGCTGGAAACGGCGTCGACCTTCGCCACCCTGATGCTGCTGCAGGAAGACCCGAACCTGGTCGCCCTGATGCCGCGGGAAACAGCGCAATCGGCAACGCGCTTCGGCAGGCTGGCGTGCCTGGATCTTTCCCTGGTCTTGCGTAGCGAGCCCTACGGCGTGATCAGCCGCCACGGCTCACCGCTATCGGCGCCCGCCCGGCTGCTGCTGGAGGAGTTGCGTAGCGAACAAGGCAGTAGCGACCGGCCGTAGGATGGGCCGGGCCGCGCAGGTGAACCTCATCGGCAATTGATGGGTTTCACCCATCCTACGACCTAGCGGACATTTCATGTACGACCGCAAAAAGGCGATAGCGGACGTAGGGTGGATCGGGGCGCGTAGCTGACGCTCTTTTCATCCACCATCGCGATTGCAGAGCGGTGGACGGGTCGGGCCGCGTAGGTGAAGCGTCGTCCACCCTACGAACGGCCGTTTGCGCCTTTAAGACCGTAGAACGTAGCCTGGATTAGCCGCAGGCGTAATCCGGGGCCGAAGGCCGTGATCCATGGTTCAACGCGGGTCACCGACCGGCCGCTATCGCCTTGTAGCGTCTTATCGATCAACTTCTGGCTCGCAATTAACCCTTCACGACCATGCGACCGTCCCCCGCCCTGCGCAATGCCGCGGCCAGGCGCCGGGCGATGTCGGCCACTTGGGCGTCCTGCCCCTGGGCGACGATGAACTGGGTACCGACGCGCAAGGCATAGCCGCCGGGCGTGGTCGGGTCGGCGCAGGTGCCGACCAGAATGCCCAGCAGTTCCAGTGCCTTCATCTCCTGCGCTGCCTGCGACATCGGGCTCATCGGCACCAGCACCTGATGGGTGAAGACTTCGCCCGGCGCTGGCGCGATCACCGCCACGTCCCGTTCGCGCAGTACCTGGGCGAAAGTCTCGCTGGCCGCGCAGATTCGCCTGGCATAGGCGCCACCATCGGCTTGCGCCTGCTGCAGGGTGACCAGGAAGGCGGGCAGCTTGCCGGCATCGTAGTTGGCCAGCAGCGCCCGGTCGATAAAGCACGCCAGGCGCTCGCCATCGGCGACATCACGCCCGGCGATCAGGCTATGCGGTCGCCCGGGCAGGGTCTTGTAGGTGGAGCTGGTGAGGATGTCGACGCCCAGCGCCAATGGATTGGGAAAGGTGCCGCCAGCAATCAGACCGGAAACGTGGGAGGCATCGTAGATGGTCTTCGCGCCGACCTCACGGGCAGCCGCGATCACCGGCTCGATGTCATCGGGAGTGACGATCACCGAACGCCCCAACATCACCAGCGCCGGGCGCAGCTCGCGCACCTGCTCGGCAGCGGCCTTTGCATCCAGGCGGCAGGCGTGGGTATCGAACGGCAGGTCGGCGACCCGTAGCCCGGCTAATTCCGGCGTGCCGCCACGGCGTTGGCTCAGGTGCCCGCCATGGGCGGCGGCCGGCGCCAGCAGCAGGTCGCCTGGCCGGGAGAAAGCATGGAACACCGCCAGGTTGGCGATGGTGCAACTGGGCAGGCGTGGCTCGGCCCAGGTTGCCCCGAACAGACTGCAGATGCGTTCGCGCACAGCAATTTCCAGCCCGGATACCAGGTCGGTATCTGGTTGCTCCTTGGCGAAACTCGGCCCCATCGCCGGGTAGGCGCTCAGCTCCGGCGCATAGGCACGTCGGGCCTCTTCGCTGGGCAGGTTGGCACCGGCGTACAGCACCACACGGCCATCACTCAGCGCCGCACCGCGCTCAGCGGCCATGCTCAGCAATTGCTGCTCGTTGAGTAATTCCATGAATTGAGACTCGTCAGGCTTCAGTGAGAAAGGATTTTCGAGAGGAACTGCTGAGCCCTTTCGCTACGCGGGCTGCCGAAGAAATCATCCTTGTCGGCGTCTTCGACGATCTCACCGCGATCCATGAAGATCACCCGGTTGGCAACCTTGCGCGCAAAGCCCATCTCGTGGGTCACGCACATCATGGTCATGCCCTCATGAGCCAGTTGCACCATGACGTCGAGCACCTCGTTGACCATCTCCGGGTCGAGCGCCGAAGTCGGTTCGTCGAACAGCATCACCACCGGATCCATGGCCAGAGCGCGGGCGATCGCCACGCGCTGTTGCTGGCCGCCGGACAGCTGACCGGGAAACTTGTGCGCATGGGCGGTCAGGCCAACCCGTTCCAGCAATTGCAGGCCCTTGCGCTCGGCCTCGGCCCTGCCGCGCTTGAGCACCTTGATCTGCGCCAGCATCAGGTTGGCGATGATCGACAGATGGGGGAACAGCTCGAAATGCTGGAACACCATGCCGACACGTGAGCGCAACGCAGGCAGATTGGTGCTCCTGGCTGTCAGGCTGATGCCGTCGACGACTATATCGCCGCTGTTGATCGGCTCCAGGCCGTTGACCGTCTTGATCAGGGTGGACTTGCCGGAGCCGGAGGGGCCGCAGACCACCACCACCTCGCCCTTGGTGACCGAGGTCGAGCAGTGCGACAGCACCTGGAACGAACCGTAGGATTTACAGACATCGCTGATCGTTATCATGGCGAAGGCACCTTAGCGAATGATGGCGACGCGCTTTTGCAGGCGGCGTACGGCATGGGAGGCGAGCAGGGAAATCACGAAGTAGACGAGCGCGGCGAAGACGTACATCTCCAGCAGGCGACCGTCACGCTGGGCGATCTTCGCCGCGGCGCCGAGGAAGTCGGTGATCGACAGGATGTAGACCAGCGAGGTGTCCTGGAACAGCACGATGGTCTGCGTGAGCATCAGCGGCAGCATGTTGCGCAGCGCCTGGGGCAACACCACGTTGAACAGGCTCTGCCGGCCGGTCATGCCCAGCGCCATGGCGGCCTGGGTCTGCCCCCTGGGCAGCGACTGGATGCCGGAGCGGATGATTTCGCAGAAGTAGCATGCCTCGAACAGGGTGAAGGTGATTACCGACGACCAGAACGGATCGATGCGCACCGGCCGCGACGCGCCGGTCACCCACTGCGCCACGAACGGCATCATGAAGTAGAACCAGAAGATCACCAGCACCAGCGGCAGCGAGCGCAGCAGGTTGACGTAGCCGCCGGCGAACAGCGACAGCGCGCGATAACGCGACAGGCGCATCACCGCCAGCAGCGAGCCGAAAAGGATGCCGCCCAGGGTCGCCAGAACGGTGAGCGTCAGGGTGAAGCTCATCCCGGTGAGGAACAGATAGGGGAGCGAGTCGATCACCACCCCCAGATCGAAACTGCCAAACATGTTCAGCTCTCCTTACGCAGGCCGTAGCCTGGTACAGCGGCCTTGCGCTCGACGGCACGCATGGCGAAGACGATGATCAGGTTGAGCAGCAGGTACAGGGTTGTCGCCGCGGTGAAGGCTTCGAAGGTCTGGAAGCTGTTCTCCTGCATCGCCCGGGCGCTGCCGGTCAGCTCCATCAGGCCGATCGCCAGGGCCACCGAGGTGTTCTTGGTGCAACTGAGAAATTCGGAGGTGATGGCCGGCACGACGATGCGATAGGCCATGGGCAACAGCACGTAGCGGTAGGTCTGCACCAGGGTCAGCCCCATGGCCAGACCCGCCATGCGTTGGCCGCTGGACAGACTTTCCAGGCCGGCGCGCACCACTTCGGCCATACGCGCGGCGTGATAACAGCCCAGGCAGATCACAGCCGTGTAGAACGCAGCGTTGGGCACCTGCTTGAACCAGCGCCCCAGATCGTCGGGCAGCAGCTCCGGCAGTACGAAGTACCAGAGAAACATCTGCACCAGCAACGGAATGTTGCGGAACACCTCGACGAAGCCGGTGCCCAGTGCACGCAGCCAGGCCAGCGGCGAAGTACGCGCCACGCCGACCAGCGAGCCGAGCAGCAACGCGATGGTGAAGGCACCGATGGCCGTGGCGACCGTCCAGCCGGCACCCCAGATCAGCGTCATCAGGTAGGTATTGGTGCCATCGAGCGACGGCTCGAAGAAGATCCACCAGTTCCAGTTATAACTCATGGCCTAGCCCGTCCAGTGCATGTCATGGCCCGGACGACAGGCGTCGCCGACCGGGTTTGGCGACGCTCGATCAGCGGTACAGATCGGGATTCGGATCGTCGGTAGGCTGAGCGATGACCTTCTGCAGCTGGCTGGACATCGGGAAGTTCATGTTGATACCGCGCGGCGCAATCGCCTGCACGAACCATTTGTCGTAGATGGCGGTGATCTCGCCGCTGGCATACAGCTCATCAAGCGTGGCGTTGACCAGTTGCTTGAAGGGCTCGTCGTCGCGACGCAGCATGATGCCGTAGGGTTCGACCGACAGCGGCTCGCTGGACATCACATAGTCGTCGGGGGTCTTCGAGGTAGCAGCCGCACCGGCGATCGACACGTCATCGAAGATCAGCGCCACGGCACGCTCGGTTTGCAGGGTGAGCATGCCTTCGGCCAGATCCTTCACGGTGAGGATTTTCAGGCCCAGGTTCTGCGCGGCATTCGCCTCGCTGATCACCTTCACGCTGGTGGTGCCGGCCAGGGTGACGACGGTCTTGCCCTTGGCGTCCGCCATGCTCTCGACGGGTGCACTCTTCTTCGACAGGATGCGCACACCCGCCACGAAGTAGGTATTGGAGAAGGTCACCTGACGCTGACGCTCGGCATTGTTGGTGGTGGTGCCGCACTCCATGTCGATGGTGCCGTTGGCCAGCAGCGGCATGCGGGTCGCGCCGGTGACCGGCAGGTAGCTCACCTTGAGGTCGGGCTTGTCCAGTTTGACCTTCAGCGCATCGACGACTTTCGCGCACAGATCCATGGCATAGCCGATGGGCCGTTGCTGGTCGTCATAGTAGGAAAACGGCACGGCACCGTCACGGTGACCGATGCTGATCTCGCCCAACTCGGCGATCTTGGCCAGCGTGCCTTCCTGAGCCGACACACCCGCCGCGGCGAGCATCAGCACGAGCGATGAAGCTGCAAGAACCTTCTTCATGGATTTGCCCCCTGGAATAAGTTATCGCGCTGCGGCCATATCCCTTCAAGGGGGCCGACGTGCCTGCAAGGCATCGCCGGATCATGCTGTCGAGCCTACTTAGTCACGTCAACAAAAAAGAATAATAAATAATGAATTCATTTTAACTGTGCAAAGTTAGGGCAATTTTTAATGCAAATGCCCGGAAATCGCGCATTTAAATCAGGATAAAGGTATCCAAATCAGGGCAAGCCGTCCGCATCAGAACCGTTCTGGTGCGACCTGGGAAACCTGTAATTCATCGATGGAGTGACGCACTGTGCGTGCCGTGTTCATGACGTGCTGACGCATGATTTTTGCCAATCGCGTGCCATCACGGGCACAGAGTGCCTGCAGGATCTTCTCGTGGTCGCTCACCGCCTCTTTCCAGTCCCTGGGGGCCTGGCGCACGGTATGGCGGATATTGCGGATGCGCAGTTCGAGGTTGCGATAGAGCACCAGTAGCGAGGCATTGCCCGCCGCTTCGAAGATGGCGAAGTGGATGGCACGATTGAGCCGCGAATACTCCAGCGAGCGGGATGCGCGGTAGGCCTCGATCATCTCCTCGTGCATCGTGCGGATGGTCTCGAGCTGCGCATCGCTGATCTGCGCGCAAGCCAGCTCTCCGGCCAGCGCCTCGATGCTGGCGATGATCGGGAACAGCTCCTGCAGCTCTTCATCGGTGATGGTGACCACACGCGCACCGCGCTGCGGCAGCAGCTCGATCATGCCTTCGGCTGCCAGCGCCTTGAGCGCCTCGCGCAAAGGCGTGCGGGAAATATCGAAGCGCTCGCACAGCGTCTTTTCCGGAATTTTCTGTCCCGGTTCCAGCTCACCGCTGACGATCAGCTCGCGCAGATGGTCGACGATCTCGCTGTGCAGCGTTCGCCGCTGGATGGGTCTTGCTTCTGAAACGCTCAAACTAGTCTCTCGGCCATGCCATAAAAAACCGGAGATGAGGCTCTCCCCTCTCTGGCTCAACGGATGAGACTTAGCCACCGACGCTGACGCTTGTCCAGAGGAACCTGCCCCGAGCGGCCAACTGCAGTTCTCGGAGCAACGTCCATGACAGTCGTCGCGAATCGCCATCAATCCACGAGAGAGCCCCGTTCAATCAACGACGGTTGACCGTCTGCGCTGCGCGCAGCACATCGGCACCGACCTCGGCTTCGAAGGCCTGCCAGACCGGGCGCATCGCTTCGCGCCAGGTCTCGCGCTGCTCGGCGGTCAACGGCAGGATCTGGCTGTGGCCGCTGGCGACGATCTGCTCGCGGCTCTTGCGATTCTGCTCTTCGGCATCCTGGTTCACCTTGAAGCTGACCTCTTCGATGATCGCCTCCAGTTGTACGCGTACCTGATACGGAATGCTGACCCAGAACTTGGAGTTGCTGATCAGCATGTAGTTGAGCGAGCCGTGGTTGGTTTCGGTGATGAACGGCTGCGCGCTGTCGAGCTTCTGGCTGGCCAGGTTCGACCAGGGGTTTTCCGCACCCTGTACGACGCCCTTCTGCAAAGCCGCCAGGGTTTCGCTGAAGGCGATCTTGCTGGCGCTGGCACCGAGCTGGGCGAACTGCGCCTCCAGTACCGGCGATGGCTGGATACGGAAGGCCAGGCCCTTGGCATCGGCGGGCAACTTCAGCGCACGGGTGGCGGAAAGTTGCTTCATGCCGTTGTTCCAGTAAGCCAGACCGTAGATGTCGTAGCTGGCCATGGAACGCAGCAGTTCGCGACTCTTCTCGCGTTTCTGGAAGCGTTTGACCGCGTCCAGGTCGTCGAACAGGAACGGCAGATCGAACACCTGCAATTGCTTGGTATAGGCATCGAATTTCGACAGCGACGGCGCCAGCAGTTGCACCTTGCCATCACGCAGGGCCTGCAGTTCGTCGTCGTCACCGAAGAGGGTGGAGTTGGGGTAGACCTCGACCTTCACCTGATCGCCAAGACGCTGTTCCACGAGCTGCTTGAACAGCAGGGCGCCACGGCCCTTGGGCGTGTCTTCGGCAACCACGTGGGAGAACTTGATGACGATGGGTTCGGCGGCGGAAACCGACGTGCCGATCAGCAGCAGGGCCGACAGGGCAATGGTGACAACGGACTTGAACATGCAGCACCTTGGCAATGGCAGGCAAAGGCGCATGCGCGAGGCAGGCACCTGAAGGAAGGGTTATCGAGTGACCTCAACGAGGCATCGGTAAAGCGCTGTCGGCTGCGCCCAGCGCATGGCGCGGGAGTCCGACTATTATTGGAGGGGCTGCGGCGAATGGGTCAGTGGTACCCGACCGTCTCGGCAGGGGCGCGATTCTTGTCGATCCCCGGTCGCGGAACAAGCTGCAATAACGCCAACTGCTGCACAGCTTGAAGATTCAATGCCCGCACCGTGGCAGAATGCGCCCCGCCACACCACCACGAGATCAGCATGTCGTCGTCTTTCGTCACTCCCTTCGCCACCCTGGAACTGCAGCGCCAGCCCGAGCAACCCGGCATGCCGCTGCAGGCCTTCGATGCCGCCGACGCTTATCTGCTCGAGCAGGTGCAGGCGCTGTCAGGTACGACGCGAGTACTGCTGCTCAACGACAGCTTCGGCGCCCTGGGCTGTGCCCTGGCCGGTCGCGCCCAGGTAACCAGCAGTGGCGACTCGCACCTCGGCTACCTCGCCTTGCGCCTCAACCTGGCACGTAATGGCCTTGCCGAGGATGCAGTGACCTTCGTACCGGCCAGCGAGCCCACCAGCGGGCCGTTCGACATGGTGCTGATCCGGGTACCGAAAACCCTGGCCCTGCTGGAGGAACAGCTGATCCGCCTGCACGGTCAATTGGCCCCAGGCGCACAGGTGATCGCCGGCAGCATGATCAAGCACCTGCCCCGGGCGGCCGGTGATCTGCTGGAGCGCTATATCGGCCCGGTGCAGGCCTCACTGGCGGTGAAAAAAGCCCGCCTGCTGCACGCCACGCCGGAAGCCAAAGCGACGCCGAAGTCGCCCTACCCGACGCGTTACCGCCTGGACAAGCCGGCCATCGAGCTGAGCAACCACGCCAACCTGTTCTGCCGCGAAGGGCTGGATATCGGCACCCGCGCCTTTCTGCCTCATCTGCCGCGCCATCTGGACAATCGCCGGGTGGCCGATCTCGGTTGCGGCAACGGTGTACTGGGCATCGCCTATGCACTGAGCAGCCCCAGCGCCGAGCTGACTCTGGTCGACGAATCCTATATGGCCGTGCAGTCCGCCGCGGAAAACTGGCGAGCTGCCCTCGGCGAGCGCCCGGTGACAATCCGCGCCGGTGATGGCCTTGCCGAGCAGGCTGCCGATTCGCTGGATCTGGTGCTGTGCAATCCGCCCTTTCATCAGCAGCAAGTAGTCGGCGATTTCCTCGCCTGGCGGATGTTCCAGCAAGCCCGCAACGCCCTGGTCACGGGCGGCGAGCTGTGGATCGTCGGCAACCGCCACCTGGGCTACCACGCCAAACTGGCGCGGCTGTTCCGTGGCGTCGAGCAGGTGGCGGCAACGCCGAAGTTCGTGGTGCTCAGGGCGACGAAGTAAACTCAGTCCTATTGGGGAACTTCATGAACACACCACAGAAAATCAGCAATGAGCGCAAGCAAGAGCTTCTGCTTGCTCTCGCTCGCGGTGAACAGGCAATTGCAGAAAACCGGATCTATAGTCACACCCAAGCTAAAGAGAAACTGAGCCGCTGGCTCAAATAATCTCGGCGACCAGCTTGCGAATTCTGCATTCTCACAACCGCTTCCCCGGCCATCGCTGCGCTCAGCGCCGGGCTACCAAAGCCTCGTAGCCTGCGGTTGAGCGCAGCGATACCCAGGAGCGGGCAACACCGCTCTACAAGGTCAAGGTAAACCGCGACAGCAACGCCCCCGGCAATGCCATGGAACCGGTCTGCCTGGCGCCGTAGGTTCCATTGGGCAGGAGCAGCTCCGGCTCGCGAGTCAGGGCTTCCAGATGCGGGCCAAGGAAATCGAACAGCGAATCGTCGAAGCGCATGGTATTGACCGGCGCCTGGATGCAGCCGCCCTCGACCCAGAAGGTGGCGAAGCGGGTCATGCCGGTCAGACGCCCGGCGGGCAGGTCGGAGAAGTTGCTGTACCACAGGTTGCCGATATACAGCCCGGTGCCGAGTCGTTGCAGGACATCGTTCTCGTCCAGATCGCCGCCGTGCAAGAGCAGCGACAAGGGATATTCACCACTCCCCGCACCGTTGGCGATCAGACTGTATTCGGCCGCGCTGCGTGAGCTGACCAGGCGCTCGCCGGGCAGCCCTTCGCTCAGCAGTCGCAGAGGCTGACGCGGCCCCTCGCGGCTGAAAGCCGGCGCCAGACCACCTTCGATACGCTCATCCAGGGTCACCTTATCGCTCAGGCTGGCACTACCGGCGAACAGCCGCTGCAATGGGCTACCGCCGGTGGCCAGCGCCTGGGCGGAAAAACCCCAGGCGAACAGGCCGAACAACTCTTCCAATGCCGCGGGGGTCAGGTAGGCACGGTAAGCACCCGGTTTCAGCTCACGAGCGGGCTTGCCCAGGTGCTGCAACTGTTCACGGGCGAAATCCAGCTTGCGGGCGAAAACCTGGGCATCCCAGCGCTCGCCGGCATAATTGCTTTTCACCGCCTGGCCATTTTCATGGAACAGACTGAATTCGAAGTTGAAGCTGCTCGCTGCATGCCAGCCAAAGGCGCCCCAGGAACTGGCGAAGCCCTGGTACTGCGGCCCGGCAGCATAGAAACCGACCAGATCGAGCCCCGCCGAGACCTCGACGATCTGCGCGATGGCAGCTTCGCTGTCCTGAATGTCCTGGCCGATGGCGGTCTCGCTGCGCCAGGCTTCACGGTTCAGGCGCAGGTAGGGGTCGTCGGTCAGCGTCGGCAGTACCGCACGCAGGCGCTGCAGCGCTTGGTCGAGCCGCAGTTGGTCATCCTCGACCACCCCGCTCAGGGCCAGCTCGAAGTCGCCATGGCGTTCGCCCTGATACAACGCCAGGGTGGCGTACGCCTGCTGCACCTGGCCAGCCTGGCGCACACGGGCATGGTTGAAGCGGATGAAATCAGAGGACTCGGCCTGATATTCCAGGGTGAATCCCTCGCCTGCCTGCAGTCGGGTATTCAGGTAAGCGAGCAAGTCAGTGAAGTGTCGACGAGCATCCATCAGGCGGCCCCTCCAAAAACGTCGATATCGGCGAACACGCACGCGGGCGTGGCATGGCCGACGCGGATCACCTGATTGGGCTCGCCCTTGCCGCAGTACGGTGTGCCCAGCACCTCGAAGGTACTGGCATCGCCGACGGCCTTGAGGTTGCACCAGAACTGCGCGGAGATGCCGCGGTAATTGGGGTTCTTCACCACGCCCTTGAGTTCGCCGTTCTCGATCAACTGGCCCCACTCGCAGCCGAACTGGAATTTGTTGCGCGCATCGTCGATCGACCAGGAGCGGTTGTTGCTCATCAGAATGCCACGCTCGATGCCACCGATCAGTTCCTCCAACCTTTGTGTTCCGGGCTCGACATTGAGGTTGCCCATGCGGTCGAGGGTCGGCCGATTCCAGCTACAGGCGCGGCTGTTGGCGACGCCCTCCAGGCCGCTGCGCCACTGCGACAGTGCGCCGCCGAGGGGGCGCTGCAGGATGCCCTCGCGGATCAGGTATTCGCGCTGCGCCGGGGTGCCGTCGTCGTCATGGCGATAGCTGGCCAGCTCGCCTGGCACTGTCGGGTCGAAGGTCACGTTGAGCAGCGGCGAGCCGTAGCGGTAGTGGCCGAAATCTTCCTGACGGATGAAGCTGGTACCGGCGAAGTTGCGCTCGTCGCCGAGGATACGATCCAGCTCCAGCGGATGGCCGATGGACTCGTGGATCTGCAGGATCATCTGATCCGGCATCAGCAACAGCTCACGGGAACCGCTCGGCGTATTGGGCGCCAGCAGGAGCTGCAGCGCCTCGTCGGCGATACGGCTGGCGGTACCGACCAGGCCAAGCTGATCGATCACTTCGGCGCCGCCCTGGCGAGCCAGGTGAGTACCGCCGAAGCTGCGGCTCTGGCTGTCGGCGCCATCGCTGGCGGTCACCCCCAGTTGCGGGAACACGTAGTGCTGGGCACGACGCAAACGGGCGCCGGCGCTGTTGAGGTAGATCTGCTCGGTGGCGGTAAAGCTCAGTCCCGCGTACCAGTCCACCAGGCGATCATCGCGGGGCACCCGTGCCGACTCCGCAGCCAGTAGCTCGTACCAGTGCGCCGCACTGGCCAGGGATCGCTCATAGCCGGGCATGATGTCATCCACCTGCTCATGGGGCTGCGGCAACTCGTGCACATCGAGCAGGTTGCGACCAGCCAGCTGCCGCGCCAGGTGCTCGGCCTTGTCGAGGGCCGCCTGCAGGCCAGCCTGGCTGAGATCGCTGGTAGCCGCGTAGGCTTCCACGCCGGCGATACGCACGCTGAGCATGGCGCCGGCATCGTCACCGAACGACGGCGCCAGCGCCACGTTGCGGCGCACCCAATAGCGCTCGGTGGTTTCCCGCACATGGCGCAGCGACCAGAAGTCGGCTGTCGAGTGCAGGGCGGCGAAGCGGCGTTGCAGGGTTTCGCTGAAGGCGAACATCGGACTCCCTCTGGCTGGCGGCAAAGGGGGCAGTATGGGAACAACGTTGCGGGTGGATCAACTGTGGGGGCAAGTGCGGCTGGCAGACAATCCAGACTGACCGGCCGGGAAATGAGTGACCATTGAACGCGCTCGCTCATCATGGACAGATAGCGTTCTGATGGCTTAGTGTCGAGGCCAGATTCGCTCTCACGCCTGACCGAGCGAGATGGCTTTGCATCGCATGCTGCATAACGGCCTTATACGGTCATCGGTATCATCAGCCCCCTTTAGAAAGGATTCACAGAAGGAACACGGAATGTTATCCACCAAGCCCGCTCGGATGGTTATGCACCATTTGGTGTCTATTTATAGTTAGGCTATCGAATGCCATCAAAACCGCTGAATATTCCGCTATATAAAAAAAGCCATACTCGCTTATGGCATATACTCGCATGTATTCCACTAGCCATAATTACTGTAAAGCCTGGCACCATCGAAAACTGGCTCACTTCAATATTATTAGTGTTCCCAGTACTTTGGTTTGTATTCGTTGGCCCTAAATTCCTAGACGGCTGGCTAAGGCATAGCCGATATAGTTTCCTGCTTTGGGTCATCCTGGCATTGAAACTGGCATTGTTTTTCTGGGTAATTAAAATTATCGAGCCGTACACCGCTTCACTGCTGAGCGAGTGGCTAAAAGCCTAACAACTAACTCAACCGTTCGCTTCGCTCACTGGGACGGGTTAAAACGCGGCAAGACGGATCATTTTTTGTAGGATGGATTAGCGAAGCGTAATCCGTCGTTTACCGCGAACAACTTTGTCGATTTCATGCGGCGGATTACGCCTTCGGCTAATACGCCCTACCGAATCTATTCCGTAGCAGGTAGCCCGGATCTGCGTAGGGTGAACCGGGGCGCGTAGCTAACGCGAAGCTTGTCCACCGTTTTCAAGGCACGTAGCCCAAAACGTACGGTTACCCATGGTGGATGGATAAAGCGTCAGCTACGCGCCCCGATCCACCCTACCGGAGCCATCCGTACTCCCTGGGACTTCAGCAAGTAGCCCGGACATGTAGGGTGGACAACGCGAAGCTTGTCCACCATTTTCAATGCGCGTAACCCAGGACAAATCACGGTTGAGCCCATGGTGGATGGATAAAGCGCCATCCACCCTACGGGTGCGTCGTTACGGCGTACTCAACCCCGCCGCATTCATGAATAGCCGCAACAGGTACGACAGAGCCCCCAGGCTCAGCACGCTGGCAGTCCAGATGCCTGCCAGCCAGGCGATACGCTGCCAGAGCGGTTTCTTTTCATTCGTGCGATTCATCAGTGGTACCCCTGGTCAGGCGTCACCTTGCCGCGGAATACGTAGTAGCTCCACGCTGTGTAGACGAGGATGAAGGGAATGATGAACAGCGCGCCGACCAGGGCGAAGCCCTGGCTCTGCGGTGGTGCGGCGGCCTGCCAGATGGTCAGCGAGCCGGGCACGATGTCGGCCACAGGCTGATGCCCAGGCCGCTGTAACCGAGAAAGATCAGTACCAGGGTCAACACGAACGGCTTGCTGTTGTCGTAATTGGCCACCGAGCGCAGCCAATAGAAGAAGCTCGCCAGCACCAGCAGCGGCACGGGCAGAAACCAGAACAGGTTGGGCACGGGTTCTCAGCTTCCGGGGGCGGCAGGAAATTGCCGCTCCTAGGCAACCGTAACCCCCTCCATCATCCTAAACGATGCGCAGCCCAGGAATTACAGGCGTGGAGAGATTCTGGCCCGCATCTTGTATAGCATCTCTTGCAGAGTGAAAAGCACCTAACAATTGCTTTGCTACTACGGGGTTGTAGTGACTTTGAGCTTGCGTGGTCGACAGTAGGAAGCTAAGCAGAGTACTGATAAGGGATTAAGGCTTTCCAAAGGGAAAGCGGAGAGGACTCATATGCAAATCAACAATGTAAGCTCATCATTCAGCACTTCGTATACCGCGTCTCAAAGAGCATCCGTGGAAAAGGACTCTCAGGCGGCGATCAAAAATACGGGCGTAAGCTCATCGGATACAGTATCGATTTCGGACGAAGGAAGGAAGGCTGCCTTTGACGATAGCGCTGGGAAAAGTACAACAGGCAACGCTTCGTCTGGTGTCGAAAAATATCAAATTCCTGGCTGGCAGGCGCAGTACATGAATGTAGTCAAACCTGTCATTGGCGCATCTCCTCTGGCGTCTAATGAAAGCACTGGCAGGCTATCGTCTGAATCAGAACGTATCGAATATGCGAACCTCATTGACCAGCACTATAGCTCGGTTCTTAAATCGAATGGAATTGAAGGCGTAGATGCTCACTACGAAGCGACGATTGTTAATAAGGAGTTTAGTGAGTCGCTGCGTCAGCAAATGAAAGAATCCATCATGGGTGATAGCAGGCTGCTTGAACTCATGTCGAAAATGGGCAAGTCACCTGTATAAATCACCGCTCCTTCATCACAACCCTCTATGCTGATCGAGCTTGAGAGATACGGCTACATCAAAACGCGGCAAGACGGATCAAGGTTTGTAGGATGGATTAGCGAAGCGTAATCCGTCGTTTACCGCGAACAACTTCATCGGTTTCATGCGGCGGATTACGCCTTCGGCTAATACGCCCTACCGAATCTATTCCGTAGCAAATAGCCGGACATGGTGGACAACGCGAAGCTTGTCCACCATTTTCAATGCGCGTAACCCAGGACAAATCACGGTTGAGCCCATGGTGGATGGATAAAGCGCCATCCACCCTACGGGTGCGTCGTTACGGCGTACTCAACCCCGCCGCATTCATAAACAACCGCAACAGGTACGACAGAGCCCCCAGGCTCAGCACGCTGGCCGTCCAGATGCCTGCCAGCCAGGCGATACGCTGCCAGAGCGGTTTCTTTTCAGTTGTGCGAGTCATCAGTGATACCCCTGATCAGGCGTCACCTTGCCGCGGAATACGTAGTAGCTCCACGCGGTGTAGACGAGGATGAAGGGAATGATGAACAGCGCGCCGACCAGGGCGAAGCCCTGGCTCTGCGGGGGCGCGGCGGCCTGCCAGATGGTCAGCGAGCCGGGCACGATGTTCGGCCACAGGCTGATGCCCAGGCCGCTGTAGCCGAGGAAGATCAGTACCAGGGTCAGCACGAACGGCTTGCTGTTGTCGTAATTGGCCACCGAGCGCAGCAGGTAGAAGAAGCTCGCCAGTACCAGCAACGGCACGGGCAGGAACCAGAACAGGTTTGGCAGGCTGAACCAGCGCTCGGCGATGCTTGCCTGGGACAGCGGCGTCCACAGGCTGACGATGCCGATCACCGCCAGCAACAGCAGCGCCAGTGGGCGCGCCATATCGTGCATCTGTTGCTGCAGGCGCCCTTCTGTTTTCATGATCAACCAGGTGCAGCCGAGCAGCGCATAGGCGGCGATCAAGCCCAGGCCGCTGAACAGCGGAAACGGCGCCAGCCAGTCCAGCGAGCCACCGGAGAACGCCCGGCCTTCGACCGGAATGCCTTCGATGAAGGCGCCCAGGGCCACGCCCTGAAAGAAGGTTGCCGCCACGGAGCCGCCGATGAAGGCCTTGTCCCAGATATGCCGCTTGTGATCCCTGGCCTTGAAGCGGAACTCGAAGGCCACGCCGCGAAACACCAGGCCCAGCAACATGAAGATCAACGGCAGATACAGGGCGCTGAGCACCACCGAGTAGGCCAGCGGGAAGGCGGCGAACAACCCGGCGCCGCCGAGCACCAGCCAGGTTTCGTTGCCGTCCCAGACCGGCGCCACGGTGTTCATCATGATGTCGCGCTCGCCCTTGTCCGGCACGAACGGGAAGAGGATGCCGATGCCCAGGTCGAAGCCGTCCATGATCACGTACATCATCACGCCGAAGACGATGATCACCGCCCAGATGATCGAAAGATCGATACCCATGGTCATACCCTCCCGTTCGCGTCTGCACCGCCATGGTCACTGTCATGCATCCCCTCTTGGGGGGCCGACAGTGGCCTCGCCGGTGTGTGCCGAGTGCCCGGCCCGCCTTCACCCTGGTGATCGCCTTCACCGGTAACCGGCCCCTTGCGCACCAGGCGCATCACGTAGCTCATGCCGGCACCGAACACCGCGAAGTAAACGACCACGAACAGCACCAGAGTCAGGCCCAGTTGCGCCGCGCTGTGCATCGACACACCATCGGCGGTGCGCATCAAGCCGTAGACCACCCAGGGCTGACGACCGATTTCGGTGGTGAACCAGCCGGCGAGGATGGCGATCAGCCCGGACGGCCCCATCCACAGGCAGAAATACAGGAATGGACGCGACCGATAGAGGCTGCCGCGCCAGCGTAGCCACAGGCTCCACAGCCCGGTCAGGATCATCAGCATGCCCATGGCGACCATCACCCGGAACGACCAGAACACGATGGTCGAGTTGGGCCGATCCTCCTTGGCGAACTCCTTCAGTGCCGGAACCTGTTTGTCCAGGCTGTGGGTCAGGATCAGGCTGCCGAGATAAGGCACTTCGACCTTGAAGCGGGTTTCTTCGCGCTCCATGTCCGGCCAGCCGAACAGGATCAGCGGCGTCGGCTCGCCCGAGCTGTTGTCCCAATGGCCTTCGATGGCAGCGATCTTCGCCGGTTGATGCTCGAGGGTGTTGAGGCCATGGAAGTCGCCGATTACCGCCTGTATCGGCGCCACCAGCAGGGCCATCCACAGCGCCATCGAAAACATCTTGCGCATCGCCGGAGTGTCACGCCCGCGCAGCAGATGCCAGGCCGCCGAAGCGCCGACGAAGAACGCCGTGGCGAGAAACGCGGCGGTGGCCATGTGCGCCAGGCGATACGGGAACGACGGGTTGAACACCACCGCGAACCAGTCCACCGGAATCACCCGGCCATCGACGATCTCGAACCCCTGGGGCGTCTGCATCCAGCTGTTGGAGGCGAGAATCCAGAATGTCGAGATCAGCGTGCCGACCGCTACCATGATCGTCGAAAAGAAGTGCAGCCCCGGCCCGACGCGGTTCCAGCCGAACAGCATGACACCGAGAAAGCCTGCTTCGAGGAAGAACGCGGTGAGCACCTCATAGGTCAGCAGCGGTCCGGTGACCGAGCCGGCGAAATCCGAGAAGGCGCTCCAGTTGGTACCGAACTGGTAGGCCATCACCAGGCCGGAGACCACCCCCATGCCGAAGTTGACGGCGAAGATCTTCGCCCAGAAATGGTAGAGGTCGCGGTACACCGCCTCGCCGGTTTTCAGCCACAGGCCTTCGAGCACGGCCAGATAGCTGGCCAGGCCGATGGTGATAGCCGGGAAAATGATATGGAAGGAAATGGTGAAGGCGAACTGGATGCGCGCAAGATCCAAAGCCTCTAGGCCAAACATGGAAGCGTCCTCGATCAGGTTTATCGGTTATCGACTTCTAGTTATCTGCAACACTGCGAGATCAGGCCAGGCGAAAAGCATATTGACCTGGATCAATCGCTATGCAAGAGACTACGCCACACCGCGCTTCCTGCCGCCGTGGTGGGTTGCCGCGCGACAGGCCGTCGCGTGCGGCGTTCTGACTTAGTTCCATGAGGTTAGCGGCTGTGCGGACTATCGGACGAAGGGACAGACGTGGCTTATCCTGCCGAGCGACCGTCCTACCCGGCGCTGCCTGCTCCAACCGCTGCCGGCTGTTCCCATGGAGATTCCCGAAAATGCGTTCCCTACCCCCCTTCGCCATGCGCCCGCGCCATCTGCTGACGGCCAGCCTGCTGACCTGTGCGGCGCTTCCCGTCGCCCATGCCGAGAGCACGCCGGGGGCCCTGCAGCTGGAGGGCGTACTGGTTTCCGATCAGCCGTTGACCGAGCAGCAAGCGGCGCAGGAACGGCTGAGGCGTATTCCAGGTGGCAGCAACCTGGTGGACATGCAGCGGATCGCCGAGGGCCGAGTCGCCGGTAACCAGGATGTGCTGGCCTACCAGCCCGGCGTCTACGCGCAGTCGCCGGGCAACGAGGGGCTAAAGGTTTCCGTGCGCGGCTCGGGGATCAATCGCGGCCCAGGCGCTCACGCCTCGGGCATGCACGTGATGCTCGACGGCCTGCCACTGACCGGCTCGGGCGGCACCCCTTACGAATTGCTCGAACCTCTGTGGCTGAGCCGCGCCGAGGTGCTGCGCGGGGCCAACGGCTTCGACCGTGGTTCCCTGGCACTGGGCGGCGCCGTGGACTACATCACCCGCACCGGGCGCGATGCGGCCAAGCTGCAACTGCGCTACGAAGCCGGCAGCCATGGCTACCAGAAACGCAGCATCAGCTCCGGTCAGGCGCTGGGAGACTTCGATTACTACATCAACCTCACCGACAATCGCTACGACGGTTATCAGGATCATGCCTCGGGTAAAGGCAAGGGTGTGTCGGCCAATGTCGGCTACCGCCTCAACGAAAACCTGGAGACGCGTTTCTACCTGCGCTACCGGGAGACCGAGCACGATACGCCCGGGCGGCTGACCAAGGCGCAGATCAAGGACAACCCACGCCAGGCCAATGCCGGAAACCTTCGAATCAATGCCCGCCGCGACCAACCGGGCAGCACCTGGCTGGCCAACAAGACCACCCTGCGCCTGGACGACGACAGCAAGCTGGAAGTGGGCCTGGCCTATCACGACTACCCGATGGATATCCGCGAGAGCGACTACCGCGTGCGCGTCGCCTACCGCGATATCAGCGGCAGCCTCGCCTACAGCCGTGAGCACACATTGTTCGGCCTGAACAGCAACAGCACCATCGGCCTGCGCACCACCAGTAACCTGCCCAGCACCAAATCCCGGGAAACGGCGCATATGCCGCTCAATGTTCCAGCAGGTGCGCCGACCGCCAGTTATCCATCCGGCACCCTGATGCGCGATTACATCCACCAGGGCTCGGACAACGTGCTGCACGCCAGCAACGAACTGGAGCTGGCCCCCGACCTGTGGCTGACCACCGGGCTGGCGCTGATCTACACGCGCCGCGAAAGCGAAGTGACCTGGCCAGCCAACGACGACAAGGTCAGCGAGCACAGTTGGGACTACGCGCCACGTATCGGCCTGCGTTACCAGCTCAAGCCGGAGCTGCAGCTGTATGGCAATATCAGCCGCTCGGTCGAGCCGCCCCACCCGTGGTCGATGATCTGGGGCTCGCCGCTGCGCTTCCCGGCCAGCGATCAACCCTACAGTGGCCGACAACGTGCAGCGGTATCGCTGGATAACCAGACCGCCACCACCTTCGAAATTGGTGGCCGTGGTGACTCAGTGCTGGGCCAATGGGATCTGGCCTATTACTACTCGGTCGTGCGCCACGAACTGCTGACCGTGGAGATCGAGCAGAACGTCTTCGCTGAATCCAACGCCAGCCCGACCATTCACCAGGGCATCGAGCTCGGCCTCGACAGCCCGTTGTGGCAAGGCGGCGCTGCCGGTGACCTGGCCCTGCGCCAGGCCTATACCTTCAGCGATTTTCACTACCGCGACGACGACACCTACGGCGACAACCGCCTGCCGGGCCTGCCGCGCCACTATTATCAGGCCGAGCTGCGCTACAGCCACCCGAGCGGTTTCTACGCCGGGCTCAATACTCAATACGCCTCCAAGGTGGCGGTGGATTACGCCAACTCCTATTACGCCGATGCCTACGCCATTTTCGGCGCGACTCTGGGTTACGCCTCGCCGAAACAGGACTGGCAGACCTGGCTGGATCTGCGCAACCTGACCGACAAGCGCTACGCCGCCACGGTTACGCCGGGCTATGACGATAAAGGCGTGGACGTTGCCCGTTCCACGCCGGGCGACGGTTTCGGGGCTTTCGTCGGGGTTTCCTACAGTTTCAATTGACGGACAACGGCGGGGTAAATCGATGCATAGCCGCTGACAACAGCGGCTATGCATCGGCAGGTTTCAGATCGCCCCACACGGGAACGCCCAACCCATGCTCGCCAATCGCACGCATGACTCCAACAGGATGGGCAGAGCCTCTGCATCACTCCACCGCATACCCCAGCTTCCGCGGCAGCCACAGGGCGATTTCCGGGAAGACCGCCACCAGCACCAGCGCACTGCCCATGATCACAACGAACAACAGTGCCCAGCCGACCGTCTGCTCCAGCCTGATCTTCGCCACTTCGGTGGTCACCAGCAGGTTGACCGCCACCGGAGGCGTGAACTGACCGATGGCGATATTCATCGCCATCAGGATGCCGAACCACACCGGGTTCCAGCCGAAGTGCTGCATCACCGGGATCAGGATCGGCATCAGGATCAGGTAGATGGAAATGGCGTCCAGCAACATGCCCACCAGCAACACCGCCAGCATCACCAGAATCAGCAGCATGGTGCCGTTGTCCGACAGCGAAATCATCCACTCGGCCAGATGGCGGAAGGTGCCGAGCATGGTGCCGGCCCAGGCGAAGATACCGGCCAGGGCGATGATCAGCATGACCACGCCGGAAATCACCGCCGCCTCGCCACACAGTCGCCACAGGCTGCGCCAGTCCAACTCGCGAGTGATGAACAGGCCCACCAGGATGCCATAGGCCACCGCCGTCACCGCCGCTTCGGTCGGGGTGAACAGGCCGCTGCGCAGGCCGCCGAGGATCAGGATCGGCGCGAACAGCGCCGGCAGCGCATCCTTGAAACTCGCCCACAGCGGCGGGCTCTCTTCGCCCTGGGGCGCCTCCCAGCCGTAGCGGCGCGAGATCAGCCACACCGGCAACAACAGCGTCAGGCCGGCGAGGATGCCGGGGAACAGGCCGGCAGCGAACAGCGCACGCAGATCCACCCCGGGCACCACGATGGAATACAAGATCAACGCGATCGACGGCGGAATCAGAATCGCAGTCGAGGCCGACGCAGCGATCACCGTCGCCGAGAACGGCTTGGGATAACCGGCTTTGGTCATGCTCGGCAGCATCACCATGGCCACGGCCGCGGCATCCGCCGGGCCCGAGCCGCTCATGCCGCCCATGATCATGCATACCAGTACGGCGACCATGGCCAGGCCACCGTGGCGCGGGCCGATCACGGCCTGGGCGAAACGCACCAGCCGTATCGCCACGCCAGCCTTCTCGAACACCAGGCCGGTAAGAATGAACAGCGGGATGGCGATCAGCGGGTACTTGGCCACGCTGTTATAGGTATTGGTGCCAAGGGTCGCGAGCATATCCGGCGAAAGCCCGGCGACGATGCCGATGGCACCGGACAGGCCCAGTGCGAAAGCCACCGGCACGCCCAGCGCCAGCAAGGCTAGAAAACTGACGATCAGCCAGAGATCAGGGCTCATCGCTGATCCTCCCGCTCAGGCGATCCAGGGTCATCTGGGTCAGGCGCAGCAGCATGAACAGGCTCAACAGCGGCAGCCAGACCACGTACCACCAGTTCGGCAGGCCTATGCCCGGCGACTCGGATTCCCACTGAAACTCTTCCCAGGCGAACTGCCCGCCGTACCAGCTGACCAGGCCCAATACCAGCACACCGGCCAGCCACTGCAGCCAGACCAGCGGCATGCGCAGGCGCGGGAACAGCTGTTCGATCATGCTGATGCGGATGTGGCCGTTACGGCGCAGCGCCACCGAGGCGCCGGCAAAGGTCAGCACCACCAGCAGAAATACCGAGAGTTCCTCGGTGAAGGCGAACGACACATTGGTGAAATAGCGCACCACCACGTTGGCCAGGCTGATCACAGCGATCAGTGCCAACGCCAGGGTGGCCAGCACGCGCTCGATGGGCGCGTCCGGTTTCTTGCTCATGACAACCTCGAACGAACGGGAGCCGACCGGTTCCCGATAAAACAGCTAGCAGGCCGTTGAAGAACCTAGGTAGTTCCTCAACGGCCTGCCAGGGATCAGGGCCGGGCGATGGCGCTCTGCGCCGCTTCCATCAGCTCGTTGCCGATACGCGGTGCCCACTTTTCATGCACGCTGCGGGTGGCGTCGGCAAAAGCCTGATGTTCGCTCTCGCTCAGTTCGGTCACTTCCACACCGCGCTCACGGATATCTGCCAGGCGCTTTACTTCCGCCTCGCGCGACAGCGCCACTTCCCACTCGCCGGCATCACGGGCGGCCTGCGCCAGCAGCTCACGATCAGCCTCCGGCAGGCTGCTCCAGATACGCTGATTGACGGCGAAGATGAGCGGATCGGCCATGTAGTTCCACTGGGTCAGATACTTCTGCCCGGCCTGGTCGATACGTGCCACATCGAATACCGACAGTGGGTTCTCCTGGCCATCCACCGCACCAGTCGTCAGCGCCGGCTTGGCATCCGCCCAGCTCATCTGCGTGGGGTTGGCGCCCAGCGTGGAGAAGGTGTCCTGGAATAGCGGCGAGCCGACTACACGAATTTTCAGGCCCTTGAGATCAGCGGGGGTGCGTACCGACTTGACCGAGTTGGAGAGTTGGCGGAAGCCGTTCTCGCCCCAGGCCAGCGGGATGATGCCGCGCTTCTCGATGGCGGCGAAGGCCAGCTTGCCGGCTTCACCTTTGGTGATGGCATCCAGGTCGGCGTTGCTCTGCATCAGGAACGGCAGGGAAAACAGGTTGAGTTCCGGCACCTGCGGCGACCAGTTGATGGTCGAGCCCACGGCCATGTCGATCAGGCCGGAGCGCATGGCGGAGAACTCCTTGGTCTGGTCGCCGGTGATCAGTTGCGCATTGGGATACACACGCAGGGTGATGCGCCCTTCGGAGCGTTCGTTGACCAGATCGGCCCACTTCTGCGCCGCCTGCCCCCAGGGAAAGGCATCGGACAGCACAGTGGACACGGAGTATTCACGCGCCTGCGCAGCTGAACCTGCACAGAGTGCGGCAGTAGCGGCCATGGCCGCGAAAAAACCAGTGAGTTTCATCATGCATCCTTGAGTGGATCGTGGTTCTAGTTGTTTTACACGCAGCGCGCCAGCCATGGCCGGGCAGCGCAGATCCAGCGGCGAGCGGATGGTTCGCCTGGGGTGCCGGGGTTGGCACGGGGAGAATGACACCGAAGTGCCGGAGCGGTGGTTTTCGTCTTGTGAACGGCAGACCGCAGCCTGACGGGTAGCGTCAGGTGACCAACTATCCCAGAAGCTCGGCCTGCGTGCCATCGGCAGGTGTCGTACAACGATGAATCAGACTCTGATCGTGGCGCTCACGGGGGGCGGCTGCGCACATGGTCGATGGCCAGGTTGCGGCCAATGCGCAAGATGAAGGTGCGCAGGTAGGTTTCCTGGGTCAGGTCGGCAGCGGCTTCGGTTGCCGCTGCGCCCTATGATGCTCAGCCCTCCACGCCAACAACGGCGGTTCTCAGAAGTCCAGGGTTGCCGACACCTTCAAGGTACGCGGCTCGCCCTGAGTGAGGTAGCCACCATTAGTGGAGGCCCAGTAGGCCTTGTCGGCCACGTTTTCCAGGCCGGCACGCAGGGTGAGCTGACGTTCTTCGTCCAGTTTCATCGCGTAACGCGCGCCAAGATCCACTCGCGTCCAGGCCGGAATGCTCAGGGTATTGGCCGAGTCGAAGTACTGACCGCCAGTGCGCAGCAACAGCCCGTTTACACTCAGGCCCGACACGCCAGGCACGTCCCAGTCGGCACTGACGTTGTATTGGAACTCAGGCACGCCGACGGCACTATTGCCGTCGTTGGCACCTCCAGCGGTACCGCGAAGATCGGTATCCACCAAGGTACCACCGGCCAATACGCGCAGGCCCGGCAAGGGCTCACCGAACAGATTCAACTCTATGCCGCGGTTACGCTGTTCGGCGTCCACGCTAAACGTGCCGTTCTGAGTCACGCCCTGGGGTTGCTCGATGCGATAGACGCCCAGGCTGCCACCAAAAGTGCCCCAATCCAGTTTGACGCCTGCCTCGATCTGCTTGGTACGATACGGCGCGAACATTGTGCCGCTATTGCTTGCCGCAGCAGGCGCGGTCGGCCCCTGCTGAAGGGATTCGATGCGGTTGGCATACAGCGACACCACATCGGTCGCCTTGAACACCAGGCCATAGGCCGGCGTGGTGATGCTGTCCTCATAGTTGGCGGTGCGTGCTCCACTGGCGGCATTCCAGGCATCGGCACCGATGGACTGGCGCCGTAGCCCCAATGTCAGCAGCAGCCGATCATCGAAGAAACCCAGGGTGTCGGAAATAGCCAGACTGCGAGTTATCACCTTGGCCGTTTTGCTCGGATCGTGCAGATCACCGCTGACATTCGCGACCGGTTCACCCACGGGCAGCGGATCGTAGAGATTGCCAGGCAAGCGGTTATCGGCCGTGGTCGACTCGAAGGCATTGCGCTTTTCCTGCCAAAGGCCGTTCATTGCGACATTGAGCTGGTGACTGACCGGGCCGGTTTGCAGGCTGCCACGCAATCCAGCCACGCTGCTGAAGGTTTCCTGATCGAGTGGCGAATACAAACGGCCAATCTGCCCACGCCCATCCTGGGACGCGACATACACCGAGGAGTACACGCCATTTTCCCGGGTGTACTTGCCGCCGCCAGCGAGGTAGGCCGTCCAGTTGTCGCTCAGGTCGTATTCGGCATTGAACATGCCATAGGTGTCTTCCAGCTGCGACCAGCTCCAGGGCTGGGAATAGTTGGCATCGGAATCCGGCACCTTGGGTACCTTGCCGCCCAGCCCCGCAGGCGTCAGATAGACCACCGAGCGACCTTCATTGATACGCTGCTTCTGGTAGCCGAAATCGGTCGACAGGCGCAGACGCTCACCGCGGTAATCCAGGCCGACAGCGGCAAGGCTGAAATGCGAATACTCACCGTCGACCGCCGTTTCGCCCTCGCGCTTGGCCAGATTGACGCGGGCGCCAAAACGATTGTCTTCGCCAAAGCGACGCCCCAGATCCACATGCCCACCTGTGCGCGAGCCACTCGCGTAATCGAGGGTGATACTGCGAGTGGGCGTATCCTCGGCATGCTTCGAGACGACGTTGATCGCGCCACCAACCCCGCTACCGCCCGGCGCAACACCGTTGAGAAAAGCGTTGGCCCCCTTGAACACTTCGACACGCTCGACGGCCTCGGTGGAAATGATCTGCCGCGGCAGAATGCCGTACAGGCCGTTGAAGGCGATATCGTCGGTGTACAACTGGAAACCGCGTACCACGAACACCTGTGAGAAGTTGCCGAAGCCATTGGACTGACGGATTGCCGGATCGCTGGCCAGCACCTCGCCCAGGCTCCTGGCCTGGCGGTTGCGGATCAATTCACTGGTGTAACTGGCAGCGCTGAACGGCACATCCTGCATGTCCTGATTGCCCAGCATGCCGATACGCGCACCGCGGGCGACCTGACCACCGGCGTATTCCACCGGCAGGTCGAGACGGCCGTCGGCCTGGCCGCTGACGGTAGTGGCACCCAGTTCCAGGGAGTCGGCGCCCTGGCTGAGCGGCACCAGGGTCACGGTGCCCTGGGGATCGATCTGGTAGCTGAGACCACTGCCCTGCAGCAACATCTGCAGGCCTTCGGCAACCGAGTAGTCGCCCTTCAATGCTGGCGCCTGACGATCACCCTGGGTCAGGCTGGCATCGTAGAGCAGACGCACATTGGCCTGCTCGGCAAAATCGATCAGGGCGGCATCGAGGCGCTGGGCCGGGAGATCGAACTCCAGCGCCGACGCGGTCGTGGCAGTGAGCAGCAGGTGGGCGGCAGCCAGTGCCTGGAAAAGAGGAGAACGCGTCATGCGCATGCTGGGTTTCCTGTGTTCTGCCAAAGGTCATGCGAAAAAGTCGCATTTGCAGAAGCGGAAGACGAAACGCCAGTGCGTTTCTGAACCAGCAGCGAAATTATTTTTCAACGTTGCCAGCCGCCATCGCCGCTAAAACGCGCGGCACACCGGCAGGAGCGCCCCGTTGCCCAGGCTCTCAGTTCCGGCTTACCAGCAGCAATCCGGGCAGTCGCAGCAGACGCACCGGCAGATTGATTTCGATGGCGCGCAGCACCGCCTGCGGGTCGTCATGGGCGAATACGCCGGTCACCTTCAGGTCACGCACGCTCTGGTCGAGAAAGATCACCCGCTGACTCTGGCTGCGCTCGAGTTCGGCGAACACCTCGCTCAGCGGCTGCGCACGAAACACCAGCTTGCCGCGTTGCCAGGCCAATTGCTGACGGGCATCGAGGGGTTGTACCTGCTGCAAGCGGTCCCCGCTCCAGCGCACCTGCTGATTGGCCTCTACCGGTTGCGGTTGTCCGTGGGCATCGCGGGCCTGCACCTGCCCTTCGGTCACCGCCAATACGACCTGACGGCCGTCGTAGTCGACATCGAAACGGGTACCGGTGACGCGAATACGCGCCGGCCCTGCCTCGACGAAGAACGGCCGATTGGCATCCTTGGCCACCTGGAAATCCGCTTCACCGCGATACAGACGAATGTCCCGGCGCCCTTCGCTGATGCTCCAGTCCAGCGCGGTAGCACCATTGAGCGTCAGGATCGAGCCGTCCTCCAGCTCGATGGTGCGCACCTCTCCCGGAGCGGTCGCCAGGTCGGCATACCAGCCCAGCCAGGTGTTCTGGGGCAACCACAGCGCCAGTAGCAGCAGCGCGGCGCTGGCCAGCGGCACCGCCCAGCGCAGTTGCCGGCCACGGCGCAATGGCCGGATCACGGCAGCCGAGGTGACGGTTTCGCTCGCAGCGGGCTGCTCGCCGAGTTGGCCAAGCAAGGCCCACAGCCTGTCCACCTCGCTGGCGGCCTGCTCGTGGGCCGGCGAAGTACAGCGCCATGCGGCGGCAGCGACACGGTCGGCAGCACTGGCGCGACCGGAATGCAGCAGTACCTGCCACGCTCGGGCCTGGGCGAGGAGCGAAGAATCGGTGGTCACGACATCAAGTCCATTTTCTGCTGACACTGTTCCAGAGCCTTGAGGATATAGCGCCCAGCCATGCTTTCGGAAACCCCGAGGCGCTGGCCGATTTCCTTCTGGGTCAGACCGTCGAGGCGGTTCCACAGCAACGCCTGACGCAAATGGGGTGGCAGATCCTGAAGAATATCCTGCAGGCGAGCAAGCTGTTGACCATCGCCAACGATCTGCTCAGGCCCCGGCTGATCCGATTCCAGCTCGGCGGACACACTCTCCTGCAGCGGCCGCGCCTGTTGCTGGCGACGGTGGTCGATGATCAGGTTACGAGCGATGCGATAAAGGAAGGCACGCAGATTTTCCACCTCCCCTGTGCCACGCCGCTGAAAGCGCAGCCAGGTTTCCTGCCGCAAGTCCGCTGCCAGCTCGTCGCACTTCACCTGGCGGGTGAAGAAGCGCAGCAATTCGCCCGCATGGCGCTGGAACTGACCTTCCTGGGCATCGGAGTCATGGGACGGGCGCACTAGGGAATCTCGTGCAGGGGAAAGGGTTGCGAACATATATCCGTTGATAATTATTTTCAATAAAAGGCGACCAGCGTCTCACCGCCGACCTCCACGCTCGCCATACCGGCGCAAGGCAGCATCGGCGCTGCACTGTCCCCTATAATGCGCAGCCCCGATGGAGCCCCGCATGTTTCGTGATGCCTGGAGCCACGCGCCGACCCACCGCAAGGTATGGGCGCTGGCTGCACCGATGATCCTCTCCAACCTGTCCGTGCCGCTGGTGGCGCTGGTCGATACGGCCGTGGTCGGCCACCTGCCTCACGCCCATCAACTGGGCGCCGTGGCGGTGGGCAGCAGCCTGTATATCCTGATCGTCGGGCTGCTCGGTTTTCTGCGCATGGGCACCACCGGCTTCGCCGCTCAGGCGTGTGGCCGGGGCGATGGGGGCGCATTGCGCCAGGTGCTGGTGCAGGGCCTGCTGCTCGCCGCGCTGCTGGCGTTGACACTCGGCGCGCTGGCAGTGCCCTTCAGTGGTTTTGCCCTGGGGCTGATGAATCCGTCGGCCGAACTCGACGCCCTGACCCGTGAATTCCTGCATACCCGTCTGCTCGGCCTGCCGGCTGCGCTGGCCAACTATGCGCTGATCGGCTGGCTGCTTGGCGCACAGAATGCCCGCGCGCCGCTAGTGATGCTGCTGGTCACCAACCTGCTGAACATCGTGCTGTCGCTGTGGTTCGTGCTGGGTCTGGACTGGGAAGTCGTCGGTGCTGCTCGCGCGGCTGTGCTGGCCGAATGGGGCGGCCTGCTGGTTGGCCTGGCGCTGACCCGTGGCGCTCTGCGCCGCCACCCTGGCAGCACGCAATGGTCGGCGATGGGCAAGTGGCAAAGCTGGAGCGCGCTACTGGGGGTCAATCGCGATATTTTCCTGCGCTCCCTGGCGCTGCAGGCGGTATTCCTGCTGATCACCATCCAGGGCGCACGCCTGGGCGACGCCACGGTGGCGGCCAACGCGCTGCTGCTCAATGGCCTGCTGGTAACCGCCTATGCGCTGGATGGATTGGCCCATGCGGTCGAAGCACTTTGCGGCCATGCCATCGGCGCGCGCGATCGCCTGGCACTCAGGCGCAGCCTGATCGTTGCCGGCCTCTGGTCGCTGTTGGCCAGCCTGGTCTTCGCGCTGTTCTTTGGCGCGGGCGGCCACCTGTTCGTCAACCTGCAGACGAACATTCCCGTGGTGCGCGAAACAGCCTTGCAGTATCTGCCCTACCTCGCGATGCTGCCGCTGTTCGCGGTCTGGAGCTACCTGCTCGACGGCCTGTTCATCGGCGCCACCCGCGCCCGGGAGATGCGCAATGCCATGCTCGTGGCTCTGGCCATCGGCCTGCCGGTCGCCCTGATCCTGCAAGGCTTCGGCAACCATGGGCTGTGGATCGCCTTTCTGGCCTTCATGGCACTGCGCGGCCTGACCCTCGGCGCGCTGGCCTGGCAGCTGGCGCGCCGCGATCAGTGGCTTGCAGCGTCAGGCGGCAAGTGACAGGAGATTGATCTGCATTCATGCGTGCGTCTCTGGACGCCGGTAGGATTGCCTCGAAGGGTATCGCTTCGCTCGACACCATCCTACCGATAAGGGCTCGCGCCCGTTTTTTCGACAAGGAGTCCCACATGACCGAAGCCATCGCCGCCTACCTGCACTATCTGTCGATCTTCGTGCTGTTCGCACTGCTTACCTTCGAACATGTGCAGCTCAAGTTGCCGCTGGATCTGTCACGGGCGCGCAGCCTGATGCGCGTCGATATCGCCTACGGCATCACCGCCGGCGTGGTGCTGGCCACCGGCATCGCCCGCGCACTGTGGTACGGCAAGGGCTCAGCCTACTACCTGCACAACGTCCTGTTTCACGCCAAGGTCTCGCTGTTCGTGCTGGTAGCCGTGCTGTCGCTGCTGCCTACGCTGGTGATCGCCCGCTGGCGCAGCACCGTCAAGGCGGGCAAGGTGCCGCAGGTCAGTGAGCGCCAGGGGCGCCTGCTGATCAACCTGATTCGCCTGGAGCTGGCCCTGCTGGTGGTTATCCCGCTACTAGCCGTGCTGATGGCGCGTGGGTATGGGATGTTCGACGTTTGAGCCGCGCTTGCTGACATGCAAAAGCCCGCTGGATAGCGGGCCTGTTTGCATCACTGTGGATCAGGGCACCAGCGGCAGTTCGCGCTTGTGCTGGGTCTTGTCGTAAGTCTGCACGATGGTCTGGTAAGCCGATTCGCTGACCGGCTTGCCCTGCAGGAAGGCATCGATGTCCTCGTAGCTGACGCCATGCACGTGCTCGTCAGGGATGCCGGGGCGCTCGTCTTCCAGATCCGCCGTCGGTACTTTCGAGAATACGGCAGCCGGCGCACCGAGACGTTCGGCAATCTGCCGCACCTGGCCTTTGACCAGGCCGCTCAACGGCGCCAGGTCACAGGCGCCGTCACCGAACTTGGTAAAGAAGCCCATCACCGCTTCGGCGGCATGGTCGGTACCGATGACCAGGCCGTTGCGGACATTGGCCACGGTGTATTGGGCCAGCATGCGCATCCGTGCCTTGGTGTTACCCAGCACGAAATCGCGACGCGATGAGGCCAGTCCACTCAACTCGCCGACCTGCCCGGCCAGGCCCGCTACTGCCGGGGCGATATCGATGGTCAGCACTTCGTCTGCCGCGATGAAGGTCAGCGCCGCCTGGGCATCGACCTCGTCGTGCTGCACGTTGTGCGGCAGGCGGATGGCGACGAAGCGGTAGCTCTGATCCTGTTTTTCGCTACGCAGTTGCTCTACCGCGAGCTGCGCCAGGCGTCCAGCGGTGGACGAATCCACACCGCCGCTGATACCCAGCACCAGCGCCTTGGTGTACGAGGCGATCAGAGTGTCCTTGATGAAGGCGATGCGCCGGGCGATCTCGGCGTCCACATCGGCCTCCGAGGCGAACGGGGCGATGACGCCCAGGGCGGTGGCGATTTCGGCTTGTCGATTGCTCATGGTGTCTCTCCCTTAGTCAGTTGGCTTCGAGGCGGAAAACATGTTTCAGGTAAGTCACGAAGTTGGGGTCGCGGCACTGGGTTTTGCCGGGGGTGTCGGAGATTTTCGCCACCGGCTGGCCGTTGCAGTCGATCATCTTTATCACGATGTTCATCGGCTCGACACCGGGGATGTCGCAGGTCAGGTTGGTGCCGATGCCGAAGCTGACATGGATGCGATCATGCAGCGCGCGATACAGTTCCAGGGCTTTGGGCATCGTCAGACCGTCGGAGAAGATCAGCGTCTTGCTCTGCGGATCTATTCCCAGTTCCTCGTAGTGCGCGATGGCCTTTTCGGCCCACTGCAGAGGGTCACCGGAGTCGTGGCGCAAGCCGTCGAACAGCTTGGCGAAATACAGATCGAAGTCCTCGAGAAAGCTGGACATGCCGATGGTGTCGGTCAGGGCGATCCCGAGCAGACCGCGGTATTCCTTGACCCAGCATTCCAGCGCGGCCTTCTGGCTGTCGATCAGGCGTGGCCCAAGCTGCTGATGCGCCATGAACCATTCGTGGGCCATGGTACCGATCGGCTTGAGGTCGTATTCGCGGGCCAGATGCACGTTGCTGGTACCCACGAAGCGGCCAGGGAAATCGCGCTTGAGGATGTGCACCACCTCTTCCTGCACGCGGTAGGAAAAGCGCCGGCGCGTACCGAAATCAGCCAACTGGAAACCCGCCAGTTCATCGGCCGAAGCTTCGCCCTTGAGCCAGTCGAGCTTCTCGTAGAGCCGCTCGCGCACCTGCTCGATCACCACTTCGCGGTAACGGTAGCGGTTGCGTACTTCCGAGACGATGGCCAGCAGCGGGATCTCGTAGAGGATCACGTGCAGCCACGGCCCACGCACACGGATCGCCAGTTGCCCGGCGGCATCGGTGCCGACGTGTACATAGCGCATGTTGAAGCGGAACAGGCTGAGAAAGCGGATGAAGTCGGCCTTGATGAAGGGAATCTTCTCCAGGTAGGCCAGTTGATCCGGGGTGATCGAGGTGTTGACCAGTTGTTCGATCTGATAACGAATCTCCGCCAGGTAAGGCGTCAGATCCTCGTCGCTGCGGCAACGGAACTCCCACTCCACTTCGGCGTTGGGATAGTTGTGCAGCACCGCCTGCATCATGGTCAGTTTGTAGAAGTCGGTGTCCAGCAGGTTCTGGATGATGCTGGGGGCGAATACGCTCTCACTCATGGTCACTCTCCTCGAGGCGGGCCAGCTCGCTGTCGAGCGCTCCGCTGTCGGCGCAGATGATGATGCCCTGCGCGCGCATCTGGTCGATGGCTTGCGTTGCGCCGGCTTCGGAAATGGCCCGGCACGCCGGAAGATACAGCAACACCTGGAAGCCGGCGCCGCGCAATTGCAGCGCGGTGTTCTGTACGCAGAAGTCCAGGGCCAGGCCACCGACCACCACGACATCCACGCCAGCGACCTTCAGGTATTCGATGACACCCGTGCTGCGCTTGCCGGCCAGGTCGTGGAAGCACGCGCCGTATGGGTGCAGATCGGGCTCGACGCCCTTCCAGACGAAGAAATCGTAGTCGATCGGCGCCGGTAGCTCGTCCAGTAGCTCGAAACCTGGCGTGCCTGGCACGCAGTGGCTGACCCAGGTCAGGTCGGCGTTGGCATGGGTCAGCGGCTGCAGCATCTGGGCATGGTTTTCCACCACCCAGATGGCGTTGCGGGCGTGGGCGTCCTTGCTGCCCAGACGCAGGGTGCCACGATGCGCCATGTCGTTGAGCGGCGCGGCGATCTCATGGCCGCCGGCCACTGGCAGTTCATCGGGGCACAGGCTGGTGAAGCCTTTCTGCGCATCGACATCGAACGTGGCGATCTTCATCTGACACCTCCTGCTTGTGGAGCCGCATCGCTGCGGAGTGGACACATATTCCACCAGGTGTATTATATCTGTCAACACCTGCCCACAAGGAGATTCACGATGCCGCCGTCATCACTCCAGACCTTCGCCGCCGATAACCACGAGCCCGCGTCGCAGCGCTTCGCCATGGCTGTTTACGGTGGCGCGTTCGACCCGCCACACGCGGGCCATGCCAGTGTCATCCAACGCACGCTGGACGTAGCGGATCGGGTAGTGGTGGTGCCCAGTTACCGGCATGCCGATGCCAAGCGCATGGCGGACTTCGAACTGCGCTGCGCCTGGGTCGAGCGACTGGCCGCGCGCTTCGACGAACGCGTGCTGTGCTCCACCGTGGAGCGTGAACTGGGCGCCGACGGCCAGGTGATCTACAGCTACGACCTGATGCGCCGTCTGGCACGGGATCATGCCCTGCCGCCGCAGCGCCTGGCGCTGGTGATCGGTGAGGATAACCTCCCCCGGCTGACCACCTTCCACCGTGCGGCGGAGTTGCGCCAGCAATTCGGCCTGCTGGTGGCGAACGAGGAGATGACCGTGCACAGCAGCGCGATTCGCGCGATGATCGCCAGCGGACAGGCGATTCCAGAGGCCTGGCAATTGCCGGAAATCCAGGCCGAATTGACGATTTACAGGAGGGCGATGTGAGTTCTGCGGAAGTACTGGCGAGTGTCGATTTGATCGCCCTGCGCATTGACGCCGAAAGCCGGCAACTGCACCTGCTGCTGCACCGCCGAGAACGTGAGCCCTTCATCGGGCAATGGGCGTTGCCAGGGGTGATCGTCAATGGCAGCACCCGTGACGTCAACCTCGAGGCAGCCGCCCACCGCGTGCTGCGCGACAAGGCCCAGGTTGTGCCACGGCACCTGGAGCAGGTCGGCACCGAGGGCAGCGCCAGCCGCGACCCACGCGGCTGGTCGATGAGCACCTATTACCTGGCCCTGCTGGCGCCGGATACCGAGACGGCCGATGACGGCCTGCGTTTCGTGCCTCTCGATGAGGTGCTGGATGGGCGCATCGCCCTGCCCTTCGACCACAGGGATCTGGCGCGCCTGAGCCTGGAACGCCTGGCCGGCAAAGCGGTGTATACCAGCCTGCCGCTGTACCTGGCGCCAACGCGCTTCACCGTGCTCGATGCCTTGAACGCAGCCCAGGCCTGCCTGGGCACGACGATCAACAACACGTCGCTGCGCAAGCGTCTGGAGCGGATGAAGGACGCCGGCTGGATTCGCGACACCGGCGAAAAGAACTTCCCGAAAATGGGCCGCCCTCAACAGTTGTGGCAACTGACCGAGCAGGCCGACGGCGTGTTCGTCTTCGACCGCAGCCTGCTGGCGGATCGCGCAGGTATTTGATATTGCTGCTCGGAGCGGCTGCGATGCTGCTGATATGAAGGGCAGCAGAGTGGCGGGCACGGACGGTCGGTGACCCGCGTTGAACCATGGATCACGGCCTTCGGCCCCGGATTACGCCTACGGCTAATCCAGGCTACGTTCGGGCCACGACCTGTAGGTTGGATTAGCCCGTAGGATGGGTGAAACCCATCAATTTCCGATGGGTTTCACCCATCCTACGACCGTCCGCTTCCGCCTTTTAGCGTCTGCGCACTACTGGCGCATGCCGATGGCCAAACGGTTGAATGCGTTCATCAGCGAGATGGCGAAGGTCAGGTCGCTGATCTGAGCCTCGTCGAAATGCGCCTTGAGCGGCTCGAACACTTCGTCCGGCGCATGAGTCTGCGCCACGTCGGTCAGCGATTCAGCCCAGGCCAGCGCGGCGCGCTCGGCGTCGCTGAACTGCGCGCTGATGCGCCAGCCGGCCAGACTGTCCAGTTTGGCCTCCACGATTCCGCCCTGGCGCAGGGCCTTGGCGTGCATTTCCAGGCAGAAGGCGCAGCCGTTGATCTGCGAGATGCGCAGGTAGACCAGCTCGATCAGCGGCAGCCCCAGGCTGCTGGCAACCAGGGCATTCTTGGTAGTCAGCAGGCCTTTGTAGGCTTCCGGCGACAGTTGGCTGTAAGGCAGGCGCAAGGTGCTCATGAGGCGATCTCCGTGGAGAGCTTGAGAGGAAAATATGCAGTTCGTTCCAGTTGCGTCAGCGCGCTATCCAACGCGGCACTCGCCGATTCAGCACCGTGCGCCAGACCCTGCAGGTGGACGAACTCGACCTGGGTGATGCCCAGCGTACTCAGCACATGGCGCAAATAGGCGGTGAGGAAATCCGGCTGACGTGCCCGCTCGCCCTGGTAGAAACCGCCAGCACTGACCAGCACCAGGGTCGGGCGATCCTGCAGCAGGCCGACTTTGCCCTGAGGCGTGGCGGCGAAACTGCGGTGGATGCGCAATACATAATCGATCCACAGCTTGAGCGCGGCCGGCACGCAGAAGTTGTGCATCGGCGTGGCGATGATCAGGCAATCGCTGGTTTCCAGTTCGGCGATCAATGCCTCGGAGCAGGCGAAGGCGGGATCATCGAAGGGTGCCGAACCGGTCAGCGCCGACACGTACTCGACGCTCAGCGGCGGTAGCGGCTCACCTGCCAGATCACGCTCGATCACCTCGGCCGCGGGCCAGCGCCGGGCCACCAACTGACGGGCCAGCCGACTGCCGCTGGCGTTCTGCCGGTGCGGGCTGCATTCGAGCAACAGGATACGCTTCATGCGCGAACTCCCTTGAGCGATTGAACGAAGTGCATGCCGCGAGCCAGCAAGCCCTGTCGAAAATAGAAGCGCTGGGCCAGGGCATTGCCCAAACCGGTATCCAGAACCAGATGGACATACCCCATATCGGTCGCCTCGGCGCGCACCGCCTCGATCAGCTGTTGGCCGACGCCGCTACGCTGCTCATCGGCGCGGGTGACCAGATCGTCGATATATACGAAGCGCCCGTAGAGGGTGTTTTCCTGCAGCCGGTAACCGGCCAGTGCGACCACCTCATCACCTCGCCAGGCGGCGAGCAGACGGTAGCCCTGATCGGCCTGGCGCAGCACCTGACGAACGAATACCTGGGCGTCTTCGAGATGGGGACGGAGTTCACGCATGACCGGGAAACAGCCAAGGCATTGAACCTCGTCTTCCACGGCACGAAGGGTGATAGGGCTAGACATGTTGGCGTCCTCGAGAAGAGATGGACGCTACTTTAAAGCGGTGATGGCTCTGCCTATAGAGCCAAGATTGGTAAAAGCCACTGATCCATTAGTGAGATCCGGCAAGCATGGCATTGCAAGACGACTACAGGTTGCAGGAGGTGCAGGACGCCTGGCCTTGCCGGCGATTGGCAACGCAATTTGCAGAACTGCCACCAGCGCATCGCTGGCAAGCGAAGTCGCGACGGTGTTCACGCGACCCCGTAGAAGCCGCGCCCTCGCGGCGATGCGTGACCATGACGCGGTTTCGCGACATGGCCACAACCTCACCACCTCAAGGGCGGCGCTCCCATGGCTCAGCGGTTCTCAGTACGACAGGTACGAGGAGCGTGTCAGGCCCAGACGCAGGGCATCGAGGAACTGGGTACGCTCGCGCACGGTGATCCTGGCGCTGGCCACCTTGTCGCGGTAGTGGGTCATCAGCTCCTCGGGCGACAGATGCACGTAGCGCAGCATGTCCTCGATGGTGTCGTGGGTTTCGATACCGGCGTGGTAGATGCTGCCGTCCTGGTTCTGGTAGATGTTCACCGAATCGGTGTCACCGAACAGGTTGTGCATGTCGCCGAGAATTTCCTGGTAGGCACCGACCAGGAAGATGCCCAGCACGTAGTCCTCGCCGTCTCGCAGCTCGTGCACCGGCAGGCTGGTCTCGATGGACTGCTCGTCGACGTACTGGTTGATCTTGCCGTCCGAGTCGCAGGTCAGATCCTGCAGCACGGCGCGGCGCAGCGGCTCTTCATCCAGGCGACCCAGCGGCAGGATCGGCAGGATCTGGCCGATGGCCCAGGTGTCGGGCAGGCTCTGGAATACCGAGAAGTTGCAGATGTACTTGTCGGCCAGCTTGTCGTTGAGCTCGTCGAGCACCTGGCGATGGGAACGCTGGCGGGCCTTGAGCTGGTTGTACAGGCGGCGGCAGATGGCGAAGTAGCACTGTTCGGCCAGGGCCTTCTGCGGCAGGTCGAGCTTGCCGGCGGAATACTGCGCGGCCACTTCGCTGACGTAGTGGGTGGCGCGCCAGTAGCTTTCGGCGACCATTTCCGGGTCGCTGTCGCCGAGCAGGTCGATCAGCACCTGCAGCACTTCCGGCTGCTCGACGCTGCGGTCGATGTCCGGCACCTCGTCGTTGTGCCGCTCGACGTCGGTGACCTGCACCAGCAGCACCGCGTGGTGCGCGGTCATCGCCCGGCCACTTTCCGAGAAGATGTGCGGATGGGGGATTTCCTGGCGGTCGCAGAACTCCTTGAGCATGTCGACCACGGCGTCGGCGTAGTCCTCCATGTCGTAGTTGATCGAGCTGGCGTTGCGCGAGTGGGTGCCGTCGTAGTCCACCCCCAGGCCACCGCCGACGTCGATGTGATCGACCGGCAGGCCGAGGGCGCGCAATTCGCCATAGTAGCGGATGGCCTCGCGGAAGCCCTTGCGGTAGTCGGCGATATTGGCGATCTGCGAGCCCATGTGGAAATGCAGCAGGCGGATGCCCTGATCCAGGCCCGCGGCGCGGAAGCGCTCGACCACCGACAGCAGTTGCGCCGCCGACAGGCCGAACTTGGACTTCTCGCCGCCGGTATCGGCCCACTTGCTCGACGCCAGGGACGACAGGCGCACGCGCAGGCCGATCTGCGGCGCGACCTTGAGCTCGGCCGCCTCCTCGATCACCAGGGCGACTTCCGACTCCTTCTCGATGACGATGAACACATTATGGCCGAGTTTCTGGCCGATCAGCGCAAGGCGGATGAACTCGCGATCCTTGTAACCGTTGCAGACGATGGTGCCACCCTTCGGCGCCAAAGCCAGCACAGCCAGCAGCTCCGGCTTGGAACCGGCTTCCAGACCGATGGAGACGTTCTCAGTGGCGATGATGTTTTCCACCACCGCTTCCTGCTGGTTGACCTTGATCGGGTACAGCGCGGTGTAGCGATTGCCGTATTCCAGGCGCGCGATACTGGCGTCGAAGGCGCCGGTCAGCTTGCGTACGCGATCCTGCAGAATGTCCGGAAAGCGCACCAGCAAGGGCAGCGACAGGCCGCTCTGGCGCAGCTCGGCAACCTGTTCAAAGAGGTCGATGGGTGTGCTGTCCGGCCCGTTGGGACGTACTTCGACGCGGCCCGCATCATTGATCGAGAAATAACCCGCGCCCCAATGGCGGATGCCATAGACACTGCGGCTGTCGGCCACTGTCCATTGGCTTCCATCGTCCTTGCGTGTGCGTCGTGCGGCCATCGAGGTCTCCCCTGTAGCGAATGGGCTGATGCGGTCGAATAAGGTCGACCGAGCATAGAGCCTGGAAATGACGATTGCTCGGCAGTGGACTGGCCGAGCCGTCGGTAAGTTTAGAAAGTTGCCTGTTTCGGCGGCCATCAGCCGCCGGATTTCTTGGCCTTGAAACCGCGTTTGAGCAGCTCGGCGAGCAGCAACTCCACATGATCGCCCTGGATCTCGATCACCCCGTCCTTCAGAGAGCCGCCACAACCGCAACGCTTCTTCAGCACCGATGCCAGCTCCTTGAGCGGCTCTTCGGCCAGCGGCACGCCGCTGATGGTGGTCACCGTCTTGCCACCGCGGCCTTTGGTCTCGCGGCGCACCCGGGCAATGCCATCGCCTTCCGGGATGGCCGTGCTCGAGCAGGTGCAGGCATCCACTGGCTGCCCACAATCAGGACAATGTCGCCCGGCGTCAGTGGAATACACCAGGCCACCGAGACCGGCGAATGAGGAGGTTTTCTTGGCCACCGCGTTTTTCCTCAGTGGATTGGCGAAGCGGCGCAGTTTAACGACAAAGCCGAGCCATGCTAAGAACCCAAATGCGCCATGGCCTGACGAATTGGCGACCGGCTGGTTCGATCAGGACGGGGAACTCGCCAGGTAAAGCTGCAGCGCCTGCAACGAATCCGGGCAATAGTCCCTGTGTTCGCTGTCCTGCAAGACCGCCTGGAGACTGATGAAGCGAGCGCTCGACACTTCTTCCGGCTGCAGAACCAGCGGCGCATCGGACACGGCGGAGAACACCGCGCCCCATAGCTGATTGTCCGCCCGGGCGAAACGAAAGCGCCCATGTTCACGCAGCGCAACCCCGAAGATCCCCAGTTCCTCAGCCAGCTCGCGAGCTGCCGAAGTGGCGTAATCCTCCCCCGCCGCCACCATGCCGCCCGCGGCCACGTCCCAGTAACCGGGGTAGATCGCCTTGCTCAGGGTGCGTTGGTGCACGCACAACTCACCAAGGCTGTTGAATAGCAGAATGAAGGTACCCCGGCCGATCAGCCCACGGGCACGCAGCTCGGCACGGGGCAATTGGCCGAGCAGGCGATCCTGTTCGTCGACCCAGGCAACCAGTTCGGCGTCCGAGGCGGCGCGATGCGCCACCTCTGCGGCACTGATCGACATGCCTCAGCCCTGGGACAGCAGCTGACGCAGGTCGATCACCGCGGCGTTGGCACGCGAGATGTAGTTGGCCATGACCAGCGAGTGGTTGGCGAGGATGCCGTAACCACTGCCATTGAGCACCATGGGGCTCCACAGGGTGGCCTGGGCCGCCTCCAACTCACGGATGATCTGCCGTACGCTGACGGTGGCGTTCTTCTTCGCCAGCACGTCGGCGAAGTCCACCTCGACGGCACGCAGCAGATGCGACAGTGCCCAGGCCTGACCGCGCGCTTCGTAGAACACGTTGTCGATCTGCAGCCACGGCGTTTCGTAGGCGCGCTCGGTGACTTCCGGCACTTCGCCCTGTCCCAGCTGATCGGCCTCGGTGACTTCGGTATTCAGGCGTACCTGGCCAACGCTGGCCGACAGCCGCTGCGACAGCGAGCCGAGGCGGGTGGCGACATCGCCGAACCAGTTGTTCAGGTTGTCGGCACGGGTATAGAAGCGCGCACCGCTCTGGCCAGGTTCGGACAGACGAGCCAGGTAGCGATCCAGGGATTTGAGGCCCTCGCGGTACTCCGATTCGGCGGCCGGCAGCGCCCAGCTGCGATGGTCGAAGTTGAAACGCGGCTCGGCCCGGGCCAGATCGCCATCCTCGGTAGACTGCGACTGCGAACGGGCGAAGTCCTTGCGCAATGCACGGGAGAAATCACGCACCTGCACCAGCACGCCGTATTCCCAGCTCGGCATGTTGTCGAGCCACAGGCCCGGCGGAGCCAGATCGTTGGACAGATAACCGCCCGGCTTGTCGAGCAGGGTCTCGGCGACCTGCTTGAGCGTTTCCACCGTGGTGTAACCGCTGACCACCTGGCGCTGGCTGCTTTCGGCTGCCGCCTGCACGCGCTGCTGCACCGGGAACATGTCCGGCTCCTGACTCCAGTACCAGCCGACGATCAGCGCCACCAGCAGGTAAATACCCAGCAAGCCGGCAATGATCCCGCCGAGCCGACCTCCGGTGCGACGGCGTGATCCAACTGATGCGCCATCGTCAGCACTGTGCGTGCCAGAGGTGCGGTTCTTCCAATCGAGCATGGCGATTATCCTTTGATCTGCGACATACAGGGCTTCGACCACAGGGCGGTAGCAGGGTTGCGCTAATACTTGCGATCCAGCGAGTCCGTTATCGAGCCTACGCCGTTCACTATAAGGGAAGGCTGCCCCGCTGCGCAGCGTGACAACCTGTTCACGACGTGACAGTGGATGACAGGCTCCGGAACCATCACCTTGCCGGCCGGTCGGCATAAGGCTGCCTGGGCACCATCCCCCGACGTGCGGGACGATTCACAGCATTGAGGGCAAAGGAATGGCAAAATAATCATCCGGTGATAGCATGGAGCCACCACTCGGTAGCGATTCGCCGCCACACGCAGATTAAAGGCCAAATGACCGAGCACGAAGATCCCAGCCGCGACCGGCTCAAGCAGCATTTTGCCCAGCGCGTCATCCACCAGGCCCGCCAGGTTCTGGAAGTCTGGCAGCGCCTGCAGCGCGCCGAATGGAACGACGCCGGCATGCAGGAGCTGCACGAAGCGGCGCAACTGCTGCAGCGCTATGCCGAGCGCTTCGAGCAGGCGGAGCACCGTGGCCTGGCTCAGCGCATCGTTGCCTGTCTGAGCGCTGTGGATGCCAACCGCGGGCGCCTCAACAGCGAGGTGATCAGCGAGCTCAATCAACAGATGCAGCGCCTGTCGCGTACCGGCCTGCGCCATGGCGACCGCTTCGAACAGACCGCCCTGCCACCACTGCGCAAACCGGTTTATCTGGCCCTGCAACACCTGGAGCGCGCCGAGCGCCTGGCTCAGCAGCTGGAGTTCTTCGGCATGAACGCCCTGCCGCTGGACACCGCCAACGCCTTTCGCGCCGCCATGCTCGAACGCCACCCGGCGGCCATCCTCATGGAAATCGACTTTGCCGGCAGGGGCAACGGCCTGCTTCTGGCCCAAGGCGTACAGGAAGGGCTGCAGGAAAAAATCCCGCTGCTGTTCTACAGCCATGAAGACACCGACACCCCGACCCGCCTGGCCGCCGTGCGCGCCGGCGGCCGCGAGTTCTTCACCGGGACGCTGGACGCTTCCAGCCTGCTGGAACGCATCGAGGTGCTGACTCATGTCGCCCAGTACGAGCCCTATCGCGTGCTGATCGTCGATGACTCTCGTGCCCAGGCCACCCATACCGAGCGAGTGCTGAACAGTGCCGGCATCGTCACCCGCACCCTTACCGAACCGATCCAGGCCATGGCCGAACTGGCCGAGTTCCAGCCGGATCTGATCATCCTCGACATGTACATGCCCGCCTGTAGCGGCACCGAGCTGGCCAAGGTGATTCGCCACAACGACCGCTATGTCAGCGTGCCGATCATCTACCTGTCCGCCGAGGACGACCTCGACAAGCAGCTCGACGCCATGAGCGAAGGCGGCGACGACTTCCTCACCAAACCGATCAAGCCGCGCCACCTGATCGCCACCGTGCGCAACCGCGCCGACCGTGCACGCAACCTCAAGGCGCGCATGGTGCGCGACAGCCTCACCGGTCTGTTCAACCACACCCACACCCTGCAGTTGCTCGAAGATGCCCGTTTCCGTGCCCAGCGCGACGGACAACCGTTGAGCTTCGCCATGCTCGATATCGACTTCTTCAAGAAGGTCAATGACAACTATGGCCACCCCATGGGCGACCGGGTGATCAAGAGCCTGGCGCTATTTCTCAAGCAGCGGCTGCGCAAGAGCGACTGCATCGGCCGTTATGGCGGTGAGGAATTCGCCGTGGTGATGCCCAACACTGACGCACGCACGGCCGCCAAAGTGCTCGACGAAGTGCGCAGACGCTTCGCCGAAATCCATTACCCCGCACAGCCCCAGGATCTCAGTTGCACATTTAGCTGTGGCATCGCCGAACTGCGCGACGGCCTGGACAACAAGCACCTGTCACAGCGTGCTGACGAGGCGCTGTACCGCGCCAAGAATGGCGGCCGCAATCGTGTCGAGGTCTACGGCTGAGGTAACGGATCCGTCCTCAGCAAGGCGGTAGCGGCCCTTCGTAGGGGGGATCGGGGCGTAGCTGACGCTCTACCTACGCGGCCCGACCCGTCCACCACTCCGCAATCGCAATGGTGGACAAAAAGAGCGTTGTCCACCCTACGGCCTGGCTTGAAGCTTGAAGCTTTCCCACAGCGTCATACCACTGTCATGAAGTCGCAATAACGTACCGACACCGCCGCACTGCATGGCGCAGTGCCATCACCGTTCAGTCGTCGGTCGAGTCCCATGCGCCTTAAATCGCTCACCAATCTCAATACCCTGCTGCTGGTCGGCGTCGGTATCGCCCTGGCCTGCACGCTATGGTGGTCACAACGGGCACTGGAGCGCCCTTATGTACTGATGGAGCAGTACCTGGGCCTTTCCCAACAATTTCAGCGTGAAGCCGCGGGCAACATCCTCGGTTACCTGGACAACGGCGACGCCTTGCGCCACAGCGCCGCTCTGCAGAGCCTCGATGCCCTGCAGCAGAACGTCGCGCAGTTGCCTGCCGACCTCGCTGGTGACCTCGTGAACAGCCTGGGTGAGTTGAAAACCTTTGCCGCAGACGAATTGCTCGCCGCCGGCAAGCTGTCCGGCGATCCTCAGGGCCTGCTGATTCAGGCGGAGCGGGAGATGG
Organism: Phytopseudomonas daroniae; assembly: GCF_004327285.1. Classification (GTDB taxonomy): domain Bacteria; phylum Pseudomonadota; class Gammaproteobacteria; order Pseudomonadales; family Pseudomonadaceae; genus Aquipseudomonas; species Aquipseudomonas daroniae. Next base: position 44,099 of record NZ_QJUI01000013.1, on the reverse strand, counting down.
CCGGCGTCCTGTCGCAGATCGCCCGATACGCCGACGAGGGTCAGGGCGAGACGGCGCAAGCCTATCGCCACCCACTGTTCGAAGCGTCCCAACATCTCGCACGCCTGGCTCTGGCCCGAGACAAGCTGGTCAGCAGCGGGCGTAGCGAACTGGCAGCGGACGTGGAACGTGAAGTGCAGTCATTGCAGGAGCAGGCAAAGGCTCTCGACGGCCTGGCGCTGCTCGGTGTCGCCGATGAAGCCACGTCTGGCGGCAGTGCCTTCGCCTCGCTGCTGGGCCTGGACAGCGATAGCCAGGAGGCCGAGGCGGAAGATCGCGGCATCGCCTTGAAACGTGAACTCAACAGCCTGCTTGGCCGCTACCCGGGGGAACTGGCGCGCACCCGTACCCTGATCGAACAGCGCGGCCAGCTGGCGGCCGCCACCCGCGCACGGCTGGATGCGGTGCAGCAGTCCTTCACCACGCTGGAACCGCAAGTGCGTGCCGAGCATGGCCGCATCCAGGGCGAAGTGCGCCTGATCCTCGGTGCCATGGTTGCGCTGATCCTGCTCATCGCGCTGATCATCGACACCCTGCAGCGCCGCCTCAGCCGCCTGCTCGAACGACTGGTGCCGGCACTCTCGGCCTGGGCATCGGGCGACTTCAGCCGCGAGGTTCACCTGGCCACCAATACCCGCGAACTGCGTGATATCGAGGAATCGCTGAATCGCCTGCGCGCCTATCTGGTCGATCTGGTCGGCACCATCCACCAGCACGCCGGGCAGGTCTCGGCCTCCAGCCGCACCCTGGCCGACCTCAGCGGCGGCCTGCACGACGGCGCCGAACGCCAGGCCAGCGATACCGCACAGATTCGCGACGCGCTCGGCGAACTGGAAGCGACCATCCTTCAGGTCGCCGACGACGCCAGCCAGACGGCAACCGCCAGCCGCGACGCCGACCGCGCCCTGGCGCAGGGCCAGCAGGTCATCGGCAACAGCCTGACCGGCCTGCATGCGCTGGTCGAGGAAGTACAGGGTAACGCCCAGGCCATCGAGCGCCTGGCCGAAGAGACGGGCACCATTGGCAGCGTGCTGACGGTTATCCACAGCATCGCCGAACAGACCAACCTGCTCGCCCTCAATGCCGCCATCGAAGCGGCTCGTGCTGGCGAGGCCGGTCGCGGCTTTGCCGTGGTGGCGGACGAAGTACGTTCGCTGTCACTGCGCACCAGCTCGGCCACTACACAGATTCAGGACGTGATCGGCCGCCTTCAGAAAGCCGCCAACGGATCCTTGGTGGCGATGCGCAGCCAGGTCGAACACGCCGAAGCCACGGCTGACCAGGCCCGCACTGCCGACGGCGCCCTGGATGAAATCGTCAGCGCGATCCGCACCATCACCAGCATGGCCGGGCGAATCGCCGACGCCACCGCCTACCAGGGCAGCGCGGTCAGCGAAATCCGTGACCATAGCGAACGCATCCACCAACTGGGCGGCGACAACCTGCAACGCATCGGCCAGGGCCGCGCCCAGAGCGGCGAATTGCAGGAATTGAGTGGGCAGTTGAATCAGGCGGTGCAGGCGTTTCGCGTGTAAGCGAAGAAAAAGGCGCAAGAGGCCGGTCGATGATTCGCGTTAAACGAAGGATCAGGCCTTCTAGGCTACGCGCCCCGATCCAACCTACGGGATCCATGGCACGAATGTAGCCTGGATTAGCCGCAGGCGTAATCCGGGGCCGAAGGCCGTGATCCATGGTTCAACGCGGGTCACCGACCGGCCGCTTCCTCCTTGAACCTTCCGCCTACGCGGCCTTATGCCGCAGCAGTCATCCGCCAGGCCAAGCATCTTCCGGCCAGCGCAACGGCCTCTTACAGCACGCCCCATGGCATGGCTCGCCGGCTCCGTTATCATGACGCGATTCACGCCGCACGAGATGCCCATGTCACGTTTCCTCTGCCTGCTGCTGTTGCTCGTCGTCCTGCCCGCCGGCGCTGGCGTTTTCGACAGCCGCCCGAACGCCGCACCTCTCGGCCAGCCGCTGAACAACAGCGCGGATTTTCTGCCCGTACGCGAGGCGTTCAAACTGAGCCTGGTGGACAGCTCGCCGAACTCGGCGACCCTGCGCTTCGTCGCGGCCGAGGGCTATTACCTGTATCGCCACCAGTTCAAGTTCAAGGTCGAGCCCGCCGAGCTGGCTGGCGTTCCTGTGGAACTGCCGGACGGCCTGCACAAGACCGACGAGTATTTCGGCGACGTGCAGGTGTTCTACGAAGTACTGGATATCGAGGTACCACTCAACAACCCGGACAATCGCCCGCTCAATCTGACCGTCACCTACCAGGGCTGCGCCGACAAGGGCCTGTGCTATCCGCCGGAAACCGAGACGCTGGCGATCAATGGTGGCGTTGCCAGCACCGAAAGCGGCACGGTGCAAGCCAAGGCGGGCTGGAGCTGGGTCGATATGGCGCTGATGTTCGCTGCGGGCCTGACGCTGACCTTCACCCCCTGCGTACTACCCATGCTGCCGATCCTCTCCGGTGTAGTGCTGCGCGGACGCCCGAGCAAGGGACGTGGGCTGGCGCTGTCGCTGGCTTACGTACTGCCAATGGCCGCCTGCTATGCCGCACTCGGCGCGTTGATGGGCCTGTTCGGCGCCAAGCTCAACTTGCAGGCGATGCTGCAATCGCCGTGGATTCTGGTGCCGTTCGCGCTGTTCTTCGCGCTCTTCGCCGTGGCCATGTTCGGCGTATTCGAACTGCGCCTGCCAGCCTTCATCCGCGAGCGTCTGGATCGCAAGGCGGCGCAGACCCAGGGCGGCACTCTGGCAGGCGCCGCGACTCTGGGCGTGCTCTCCAGCCTGATCGTTTCACCGTGCATCACCGCACCGTTCACCGCCCTGCTGCTCTATATAAGCAGTACCGGCGATGCCGTGGGTGGCGCGCTGCAACTGTTCGCGCTGGGCCTGGGAATGGGCACCCCGCTGGTGATCTTTGCCGCAGGCGGTGGTGCGCTGCTACCCAAATCCGGCACCTGGATGATCGCTGTGCGCAATGCCTTTGGCGTGATGCTGCTGGCGGTGTCGGTCTGGCTGCTCGAGCGGGTGCTGCCCGGCAGCCTGGCATTGGCGCTCTGGGGGCTGCTGGCGGCGGGCGTCGCGCTGTTCCTCGGTGCCCTGGAATTCACCTCGAAAACCCCACGGGGCAAACTGGCGCAACTCGCCGGCCTGGCCTTGCTGGTCTATGCCCTGGCCGCCTGGACAGGCGCCCTGCAAGGCCGCGACGATCCGCTGCGCCCACTCGGCAGCGGCCCCACAGGCGGCCAGGCGAGCGCAGCCACAGCCGGCAGTTGGCAAACCGTCAGCACCCCGGCCGAGCTGGATGCTGCCCTGGCGCAGGCCAAAGGCACGGGCCAACCGCTGCTGCTGGACTGGTACGCCGACTGGTGCATCAGTTGCAAGAAGATCGAACGTGAAGTCTTCAACTCACCCCAGGTTGGCCCGCAATTGGCCGACTATCACCTGGTGCGTTTCGACATGACCGACAGCACCGCAGCCCAACGCGCGCTGCTCGACCGCTACCAGCTGTTCGGCCCGCCAGCGATCCAGCTGTTCGACGGCAGCGGCAAGGAATTGCAGGATCTGCGGGTGGTCGGCGAGATCGACGCCGCGGCGTTTTCCGAACGCCTGACCCTGGCACGAGAACGATTTTAGGCAATTCGGTCACATCTTCGGCGAAAGATGCGGACATCGTGCCGACTACTCCCGAAAACTGGACATCCCTACGGCAACTCTGGCAGAGTCCGCGCAGCTAAAAAGAAGGAAGCCCGGATCATGTCGACCCTACTGGTTTTGCACGGCCCCAATTTGAACCTGCTCGGTACCCGAGAGCCCGGCACCTATGGTGCCACGACCCTCGAGCAGATCAATCTCGACCTGGAGCAACGTGCTCGCGAGGCCGGCCATCATCTGCTGCATCTGCAGAGCAATGCCGAGTATGAGCTGATCGACCGTATTCACGCCGCCAGAGTCGAGGGCGTCGACTTCATCATCATCAACCCTGCCGCCTTCACTCACACCAGCGTCGCATTACGTGACGCGTTGCTGGCGGTGAGCATCCCATTCATCGAAGTACACCTCTCCAACGTGCACAAGCGCGAACCTTTCCGGCATCACTCCTATTTTTCCGACGTGGCGGTGGGCGTGATCTGCGGTCTCGGCGCCAGCGGTTATCGGCTGGCCCTTGAGGCGGCACTGGAAGGCCTGGCGAGCAAAAACACCTGAAACCGGCGCCATGACGCGGCGGTTCATTCGCACAACTTGAACGACCCTGACCAGACTGGGAGTTGAACACCTATGGATATTCGCAAAGTCAAAAAACTGATCGAGCTGCTGGAAGAGTCCGGCATCGACGAACTGGAAATCAAGGAAGGCGAAGAGTCCGTACGCATCAGCCGTCACGGCAAGCAACCGGCCTACGTCCAGCCTACCTATGCGCCAGCCCCTGCTCCAGTCGCTGCCGCTGCAGCCCCGGTTGCTGCCGAAGCCGCTGCACCGGCCGCTGCCAAGCTGAACGGCACCGTGGTGCGCTCGCCAATGGTCGGTACCTTCTACCGTGCCGCTTCGCCAACCTCGGGCAACTTCGTTGAAGTCGGTTCGACCGTGAAGAAAGGCGACATCCTCTGCATCGTCGAAGCGATGAAGATGATGAACCACATCGAGGCCGAAACCAGCGGCACGATCGAATCCATCCTGGTCGAGAACGGCCAGCCGGTGGAATACGATCAACCGCTGTTCACCATCGTCTGATGCGCGGGGAACCCGTAATGCAGAAGCTGGAAAAAGTCCTGATCGCCAACCGCGGCGAGATTGCCCTGCGCATCCTGCGTGCCTGCAAGGAACTGGGCATCAAGACCGTAGCGGTACACTCCACCGCCGACCGCGAACTGATGCACCTGGCCCTGGCCGACGAATCGGTATGCATCGGCCCGGCCCCCGGTAACCTGTCGTACCTGAACATCCCGGCGATCATCAGTGCCGCGGAAGTCACCGGCGCGACCGCCATCCACCCCGGCTACGGCTTCCTCGCGGAAAACGCCGATTTCGCCGAGCAGGTGGAAAACTCCGGTTTCGCCTTCATCGGCCCGAAAGCCGACACCATCCGCCTGATGGGCGACAAGGTCTCGGCCAAGCACGCCATGATCAAGGCCGGCGTACCGGTGGTTCCCGGCTCCGACGGCCCGCTGCCGGAAGACGAAGCGACCGCCCTGGCGATCGCCCGTGAGGTCGGATACCCGGTGATCATCAAGGCCGCTGGCGGCGGTGGTGGTCGCGGCATGCGCGTGGTGTGGAAAGAAGAAGACCTGATCAAGTCGGCCCGCCTGACACGCAGCGAAGCCGGTTCGGTGTTCGGCAACCCGATGGTTTACCTGGAGAAATTCCTCGGCAATCCGCGTCACGTGGAAGTCCAGGTACTCTCCGACGGCCAGGGCAACGCCATCCACCTCTATGACCGCGACTGCTCGCTGCAGCGCCGTCACCAGAAGGTGCTGGAAGAAGCCCCGGCCCCGCTGATCGACGAGCAGGCCCGCGCCGAAGTGCTGCAGCGCTGTGTCGATGCCTGCATCGAGATCGGTTACCGCGGTGCCGGCACCTTCGAGTTCCTCTACGAAGACGGTCGTTTCTACTTCATCGAGATGAACACCCGCGTGCAGGTCGAGCACCCGGTCACCGAAATGGTCACCGGTATCGACATCGTCAAGGAGATGCTCAGCATCGCCGCTGGCAACAAGCTGTCGTACAAGCAGGAAGATGTGAAACTCCTCGGCCACGCCCTGGAATGCCGCATCAACGCCGAGGATCCGGACAACTTCATGCCCTGCCCCGGCAAGGTGAAGCACTTCCACGCGCCAGGCGGTTTCGGCGTGCGGGTCGATTCGCACCTGTACAGCGGTTACACCGTGCCGCCGAACTACGACTCGCTGATCGGCAAGCTGATCACCTACGGCACCACCCGTGACGAGGCTCTGGCCCGCATGCGCAATGCCCTGGAAGAAATCGTGGTCGACGGCATCAAGACCAACGTGCCCCTGCACCGTGACCTGGTCGTGGACAAGGGTTTCTGCGAAGGCGGCGTGAATATCCACTACCTGGAAAAGAAACTGGGTATGGATAAGCACTAAAATCGAGCGGCAAGCTGCAAGTCTCAAGCAGCAAGCTGTACGATATGCGACACAAGAGAGCGGCCTAGGCCGCTCTTTCTTTTTCTTGCAGCTTGAAGGGGGCGGCCATCCGCCTTGAACTTGAAGCTGCTCCCGAAGGGAGCTTCCCATGCCCTGGTTACAACTGCGCCTCGCCATCACCCCCGAACAGGCGCCGACCTATGAAGACGCCCTGCTGGAAGTCGGCGCGGTATCGGTGACCTTCATGGACGCCGAAGACCAGCCGATCTTCGAACCGGATCTGGGCACCACTCCGCTGTGGAGCAATACCCACCTGCTGGCGCTGTTCGAAGCGGACACCGATGCCGACGCCCTGAGCGCCCACCTGCAGTTGCTGACCGGCGGTGAATTGCCCGAGCATCATTTCGAGGCGATTGCCGACCAGGACTGGGAACGCAGCTGGATGGATGGCTTCGCGCCGATGCGCTTCGGCCAGCGCCTGTGGATCGTACCCAGCTGGCACGAAGCGCCCGAGCCGGACGCAGTGAACCTGCTGCTCGACCCGGGCCTGGCGTTCGGCACCGGCACCCACCCGACCACCTCGCTGTGCCTGCAGTGGCTCGACGGCCAGGAGCTGGACGGCTGCAGCGTGCTCGACTTCGGCTGCGGCTCAGGGATTCTGGCCATCGCCGCCCTGCTGCTCGGCGCGCCACGGGCTGTCGGCACCGATATCGATCCTCAGGCTCTTGAAGCTTCGCGCGACAACGCCGGGCGCAACGGCATCGCCGACGCGCGCTTCCCGGTCTATCTGCCAGCCGACCTGCCTCAGGAGCCGGCGGATGTCGTGGTGGCCAACATTCTTGCCGGCCCGCTGGTCAGCCTGGCACCGCAGATCACCCGCCTGGTGAAAAGCGGCGGCCGCCTGGCGCTGTCCGGCATCCTTGCCGAACAGGCCGAGGAAGTCCGCGCCGCCTACGAGGCCGACTTCCTGCTCGACCCGACCGCGACGCAGGATGGCTGGGTACGCATCAGCGGTGTACGCCGCTGATCAGAGAAGGTGACTGACTGGCCTCCCCCGGATTACGCGCCAATCCAGACTACGCAGGTCGCAACTGCCCGACGCCGCTGACGCCGAGTATTGGCTCGTCAGGCAGTTGAGTTAGACTACTCGCCCTGTTTTCGCCGCCATACCGGCCGCCGGACTCCGCATGACCGAAAGTTTCGTCACCCAATGCCCGAACTGCAGCACCAGCTTCCGCGTGAATCTGGCCCAGCTCGGTATTGCCCAGGGATCGGTGCGCTGCGGTGCCTGCCTGCAAGTGTTCAATGCGGCACGCCAGTTGCGCGAGCAGGGTCATAACATCCCGGACATGCGTGCAGCCGCGCCTGCGGCGCCCAAGGCACCACCTGCACCTGCACCTGCACCTGCACCTGCACCTGCACCTGCACCTGCACCTGCACCTGCACCTGCACCTGCACCTGCACCTGCACCTGCACCTGCACCTGCACCGAGTATTGCGCCAGAAGCAGCCGTGCCGGCAAAGCCTGCCAGCAAGCTCGATGACGAAACCCTGTGGATTCATGACGACCTCGATCTCGACGATCTGGATCTCGATGAAGAACTGGCCAAGCTCGAAGCCCAGGAACAGCAGCTGTCTCGCCAGTTTCTGGAACTCGATCAACCATCGCGACAGACGCCACGTTTCGACCAGCCAGAAGAGGATGATGAGCCGGCTGATGACGAACGCTGGGCCGAAGCGCTGCTGCGCGACGATTCACCGGCCAGCAAACTGGAGCTCGAACCGCTCGTCGAGCAGCCGCCTCTGGACTCGTCAGACTTCGGTCAACCACCACCGCCAAGCACCAGCGAACCTGACGACGTGCCACCGATCCCGAAGACACCCGGCATTCGCGATCTGATCGACGCACCGAAAAAACGTACTGCCCCGCGCGAAGACGCCGAACCGACCTTCGGTCTCAGCGCGCAGCGCGATGGCGAACCCGTTGCCACCGAGCCCGCCAGCGAAGATGACGACCTGGATGAGCCGCAGCCGCCCAAGCAGAAGAATGCCGCACGCGCGCGCTCACGCAGCGAACCGAACCTGCGCGGCGACGCACTGTTCGAACTCGAAGAAGAGCCACTGCAGCTGGACTGGCGCCCACAGCGCAAACCCTGGGGGCGCTGGCTCGGCTGGGGCCTGCTCAACCTGCTGGCGGCTACCGCGCTGGTCGGTCAGTACGTGATTTATCACTACGCCGAATTGGCACGTCAGGATCAGTACCGCCCGTGGTTCGAACAAGTCTGCCCGGTGATCGGCTGCAGCCTGCCGTCCAAGGTCGATATCGGGCAGATCAAGAGCAGTAACCTGGTGGTGCGCAGCCACCCGGAATTCAGCGGGGCGCTGGTCGTCGACGCGATCCTTTACAACCGCGCGCCCTTCTCCCAGCCATTTCCGCTGCTGGAGATGCGTTTCGCCGATCTTAATGGCCAGTTGATCGCCAGTCGCCGCTTCAAGCCCAGCGAGTACCTGGCGGGTGAGCTGGCCGGCCAGGCGGAAATGCCGCCGCAAACGCCGATCCATATCGCCCTCGACATCCTCGATCCCGGCGCCCGCGCCGTGAACTACAGCCTCAACTTCCACTCGCCGGAGTAGCCGCAGCCAGCCGATAGACGGCTGCCAGAAGGCAGCCGTCTGCAACGCACTCAGCAGACCGAGCGACCGGAGACCACAGGTCAACTGTTCAGATTTTGTTCAAAACGACCTTTATCCGGTCATTCAGAGCGGGTATGATCTCTACCCTTTTTCGCACTCTCCTACTGGCCTCAACAGCACGTCTCTTGAGCAGGGAAGCCCTATGTCGACGCTAAGCATCGGCCCCTATACATTGCCCAATCGACTGATCCTGGCCCCCATGGCCGGCGTCACCGATCAGCCGTTCCGACAGCTCTGCCGCCGTCTCGGCGCCGGCATGGTGGTGTCGGAAATGGTCACCAGCGATGTGCGCCTGTGGAATACGCGTAAATCGAGTCTGCGCATGATTCACAGCGGCGATCCGGAGCCCCGCTCCGTACAGATCGCCGGCGGTGATCCGCAGATGCTCGCCGAGGCAGCCCGCGCCAACGTGCAACTGGGCGCCCAGATCATCGACATCAACATGGGGTGTCCGGCCAAGAAGGTCTGCAACAAGGCCGCCGGCTCCGCCCTGCTCAAGGATCAACCGCTGGTGCAGGCGATCCTCGAAGCGGTGGTGGCCGCGGTCGACGTCCCGGTCACGCTGAAGATCCGCACCGGCTGGGACAGACAGAACAAGAATGGTATCGAAGTGGCACGCATCGCCGAACAATCCGGTATCGTCGCCCTCGCCGTACACGGCCGCACCCGCGCCGATCTGTACACCGGCGACGCCGAATACGACACCATCGCCACGATCAAGCAGGCCGTATCCATCCCGGTACTGGCCAATGGCGACATCGACTCACCGGAAAAGGCCGCCCATGTGCTGGCCGCTACCGGCGTCGATGGCCTGCTGATCGGCCGGGCAGCCCAGGGCCGCCCATGGATTTTCAGAGAAATAGAGCATTACCTGCGCACCGGTGCCCATTGCCCCGCCCCGGCGCTGACCGAAATTGAACGCATTCTGCTCGAGCACCTGGCCGCCCTGCATGCCTTCTATGGCGATGTGATGGGTGTGCGCATCGCCCGCAAGCACGTCGGCTGGTACCTCGCGACGCTGCCCGGCGCCCGCGAATTCCGAGCCGAGTTCAATCGTTTGGACAGCCAGGAGGCGCAGTGTGCAAGCGTTCGCCAGTTCTTCGGTGATCGCTACAACGACGACGAGGGGGTGGCCGCATGACAATGTTGAACGAGACTTTAGGAAGTGGGATTGCACCCGTGAGCGACAGCACCAGTTTGAAACAACACCTCAACACACCGAGCGAAGAAGGCCAGACCCTGCGCGGCAATGTCGAGAAAGCCCTGCACAACTACTTCGCTCACCTTGAAGGTGCGGACGTCACCGACGTCTACAACCTGGTGCTCACCGAAGTGGAAGCCCCGCTGCTGGAAACCGTCATGAATTACGTGAAGGGTAACCAGACCAAAGCCTCCGAGCTGCTCGGCCTGAACCGCGGCACCCTGCGCAAGAAGCTCAAGCAGTACGACCTGCTCTGACCCTGCATTCCCGAAAAGGGCGGCTCTAACGAAGCCGCCTTTTTTGCTAATACTCTGCTCTGATGGACTCTGAAATGACCGACCAGACCACCCGCCTCCCCATCCGCCGTGCGCTGATCAGCGTGTCTGACAAGACCGGCATCCTTGAATTCGCCCGCGAGCTCGTTGCCCTCAACGTGGAAATTCTCTCCACCGGCGGCACCTACAAGCTGCTCAAGGACAATGGCGTGGCGGCAGTGGAAGTGGCCGACTACACCGGTTTCCCGGAAATGATGGACGGCCGGGTGAAGACCCTGCACCCGAAAATCCACGGTGGCATCCTTGGCCGTCGCGCCCTCGACGGTGCGGTGATGGACGAGCACGGCATCAAGCCGATCGATCTGGTGGCAGTCAACCTGTACCCCTTCGCCGCCACCGTGGCCAAGCCTGGCTGTGACCTGGCCGATGCCATCGAGAACATCGACATCGGTGGCCCGACCATGGTGCGTTCCGCCGCCAAGAACCACAAAGACGTGGCCATCGTGGTCAATGCCGGCGACTACGCCGGTATCGTCGAGTCCCTGAAAGCCGGCGGCCTGAGCTACGCCCAGCGCTTCGACCTGGCCCTCAAGGCCTTCGAGCATACCGCCGCCTACGATGGCATGATCGCCAACTACCTGGGCACCATCGAGCAGAGCCGCGACACCCTGAGTACCTCCGACCGCAACCTGTTCCCACGCACGTTCAACACGCAGTTCATCAAGGCGCAAGACATGCGCTACGGCGAAAACCCGCACCAGAAAGCTGCTTTCTACGTCGAGCATGCCGACGAAGCCTGCGTGGCCACCGCCGTGCAGCTGCAGGGCAAGGAGCTGTCGTTCAACAACGTGGCCGACACCGACGCTGCGCTGGAATGCGTGAAGAGCTTCGTCAAACCGGCCTGTGTGATCGTCAAGCACGCCAACCCGTGCGGCGTGGCCGTGGTACCAGAAAACGAAGGCGGCATCCGCAAGGCCTACGACCTGGCTTATGCCACCGATACCGAATCGGCGTTCGGCGGCATCATCGCCTTCAACCGCGAGCTGGATGGCGAAACCGCCAAGGCCATCGTCGAACGTCAGTTCGTCGAAGTGATCATCGCCCCGAAAATCAGCGCCGCGGCCCGAGAAGTGGTTGCCGCCAAAGCCAACGTGCGCCTGCTCGAATGCGGTGAGTGGCCGGCCGAGCGCGCCGCGGGCTGGGACTACAAACGCGTCAACGGCGGCCTGCTGGTGCAGAGCCGTGATATCGGCATGATCTCGGTATCCGATCTAAAGATCGTCACCCAGCGCGCGCCGAGCGAGCAGGAAGTGCATGACCTGATCTTCGCCTGGAAAGTGGCCAAGTTCGTCAAATCCAACGCTATCGTCTACGCCAAGAATCGCCAGACCGTCGGTGTCGGCGCCGGCCAGATGAGCCGTGTCAACTCCGCCCGTATCGCCGCGATCAAGGCCGAACACGCCGGCCTGCCGGTTCCCGGCGCGGTGATGGCCTCCGACGCCTTCTTCCCGTTCCGCGACGGCATCGACAACGCCGCCAAGGCCGGTATCACCGCGGTGATCCAGCCAGGTGGTTCGATGCGTGACAACGAAGTGATCGCTGCCGCCGACGAGGCAGGGATTGCCATGGTGTTCACCGGCATGCGCCACTTCCGCCATTGACTGGCCGGTGGATGGCTGCGGCCATCCACCCTACATCAGCCCTATTTCGTAGGGTGGATAGCGCTTTTTCTATCCACCGATCGGGCCAGCGGCCCGCCTCCAATGGGAGAGAGACATGAATGTACTGATCATCGGCAGCGGCGGTCGTGAACACGCCCTGGCCTGGAAAGTGGCACAGGACAAGCGCGTCGAGAAAGTCTTCGTCGCCCCGGGTAACGCCGGCACCGCCACCGAAGCCAAATGCGAGAACGTCGCCATCGACGTGCTGGACATCCAGACACTGGCCGATTTCGCCGAAAAGAACGTGCAACTGACCATCGTTGGCCCGGAAGCGCCACTGGTCAAAGGCGTGGTCGACCTGTTCCGCACCCGCAAGCTGGATATCTTCGGCCCGACCGCCGCCGCGGCCCAATTGGAGGGCTCCAAGGCCTTCACCAAGGATTTCCTGGCCCGCCAGAAGATTCCCACCGCCGACTACCAGAACTTCACCGAAGTTGAGCCAGCCCTGGCCTATCTGCGTGAGAAAGGCGCCCCTATCGTGATCAAGGCCGACGGCCTGGCCGCGGGCAAGGGCGTGATCGTCGCCATGACTCTGCAAGAGGCCGAAGACGCCGTGCGCGACATGCTCGCTGGCAACGCTTTCGGTGAAGCAGGCTCGCGCGTGGTGATCGAGGAGTTCCTCGATGGCGAGGAAGCCAGCTTCATCGTCATGGTCGACGGCGAGAACGTGCTGCCGATGGCCACCAGCCAGGATCACAAGCGCGTCGGCGACGCCGACAGCGGCCCGAATACCGGTGGCATGGGCGCCTACTCGCCAGCGCCAGTGGTCACTGCTGAAGTGCACAAGCGAGTGATGGACGAAGTCATCTATCCGACCGTGCGCGGCATGGCGAATGAAGGCAACGTATATACCGGTTTCCTGTATGCCGGCCTGATGATCGACAAAGCCGGCAAGCCCAAGGTCATCGAATTCAACTGCCGTTTCGGCGACCCGGAAACCCAGCCGATCATGGTACGTCTGGAGTCTTCCCTGGTGCTGCTGGTCGAAGCCGCGCTGGCCAAGGCGCTGGACAAGGTCGAAGCGACCTGGGATCCACGCCCGACCGTAGGCGTGGTACTGGCTGCCGGCGGTTACCCGGGCGATTACGCCAAAGGTGACGTGATCGAAGGCCTGATTGAGGCCGCCACGCTCGAAGGCAAGGTATTCCATGCCGGCACCGCGCTGAAAGATGGCCAGGTCGTCACTGCCGGCGGCCGCGTACTCTGTGCGACGGCCATCGGCGCCAGCGTCGCCGACGCCCAGCGGCAGGCTTATCAGCTGGCCGAGAAAATTCGCTGGAATGGCATGTTCCACCGCAACGATATCGGCTACCGCGCGATCGCCCGCGAGCGTGGCGAAAACTGATGTAACAAGACGGCGGCATCAATCGATGCCGCCTGTCGGCAATACCCTGAGGATCGCTGACCATCAGGGTGCTCTGGCTGTCAGGATAGCGTCTCGGTTCATAGTCTGCGCCACCACGGCTGGCTATAATTCAGCCGTATCACTCAAAGGGATTGCCACGTGCGACGGCTCAGGATTGCCATAGGTTTACTCGTTGGCCTGCTGTTGGCCGGTGCCTGCCTGTCGAGCACTGCAGCACCACAGCGGGTTACGACGCCTTATGCCAGTGGCTGGTCGGTATTCATCGACGACGGCGCACAGATGGATCTGAACGACGTGCGCAGCCGGCGCAACCAGTTCCTCCCCCTCGATAACCTCGCCTTTACCTATCCCCAGAGCCAGAAAGCCGTCTGGCTGCGTTTCGACGTGCCCGAACACCAGGCACCGTATTGGCTGTGGGTGTTCGCTCCGCGGGTGCAGTTCCTCGATTACTACCTGTTGCAAGGCACGCAGGTCGAGCAGAGCGTACACACCGGCGAGTCGATGCCGCTGAATTCACGGCCGCTGCCCTCGCGCGCCTACCTGATGTCCTTGCCCAACGACGGGCAGGCACGAGAAGTCTATGTGCGGATGACTTCCAACCACCCGCTGATGGCCTGGTTCAAGGTCATCGACGAGAGTGAACTGGTCAGCCTGGAAAAACCCGCCTACCTGTTTGGTGCGCTGCTCGGCGCCCTGCTGCTGGTGGTGGTCTACAACCTGATCCGCTTCGCCTACATGCGTTCGGCCTGCAGCCTCTGGCTGGCCGGCCTGCATGCCGGCCTGGCGGTCTGTGCGGCGGCGAATCTGGGCATGCTGGCGGCCTGGGTACCGAGCCTCGGTTACAACCAGTCGCTGATCGCCGATATCAGTGCTCTGATCGCCGCATTCTGCCTGTCATCGTTCGCCCTTGGCTTCTTCCGCAGTACGCCGATGCAGCGCAGCAAGCTCAACTGGGTGCTGCAGGGACATGCGCTGCTGACCCTGGGGCTGGGCCTGATCATTCTGATCAGCGGCCTGCTCTGGTACAGCGTGCTGGTGTACCTGACGGTGTTCCTCGGCACCCTGAGCGTGCTGCTGGTCAGCGGCGTGCACTGGCATAACGGTTACCAGTCGGCACGGTTGGTCGTCGGCGGCATGCTGGTATTCAACGTCGGCTTTGGCCTGTTCATCCCGATCCTGCTCGGCTTCGACCAGCTCGATCCCGGTTGGCTGGTAATCGGCGTCTTCACCATCGCCACCCTCAGCGGTGTGGTGCTCAGCGCAGCGCTGGCCGAGCATCAGCGGCAACTGCAGCGAGCCGCCTCGCGAGCGCGAACCGCACTGGCCGCCAATGATGCCGAGCTGAGGGCCAAGGCCGAGTTCCTGGCCAAGATCAGCCACGAGATCCGTACCCCCATGAACGGCGTGCTGGGCATGACCGAGCTGCTGCTCGGTACGCCACTGTCGGCGAAGCAGCGCGACTACGTGCAGACCATTCACAGCTCCGGCAACGAACTGCTCAACCTGATCAACGAAATTCTCGACATCTCCAAGCTGGAGTCCGGGCAGATCGAACTGGATGACGTGCAGTTCGACCTCAACGCCCTGACCGAAGACTGCCTGGACATCTTCCGCGCCAAGGCCGAACTACAAAAGATCGAGCTGATCAGCTTCATCCAGCCCCAGGTGCCGCGCATCGTCAGTGGCGACCCGACACGTCTGCGCCAGACCCTGCTGAGCCTGCTCGAAAACGCCTTCAAGCAGACCAGCGAAGGCGAGATTCTGCTGGTGGTGGCGCTCGATACCAGTGGCGAACAACCGCGCCTGCGCTTCGCCGTGCAGGACAGCGGCCACCCGCTCAATGCCAGCGAGCGCGATGCACTGCTCAACACGGAATTGCAGAGCCATGATTTCCTGTCTGCGACGCGCCTTGGCGGTCGCCTGGGCCTGATCATCGCCCGCCAGCTGATCCGCCTGATGGGCGGCGAGTTCGGTATCCAGAGCGGCGGCAACCAGGGCTCGACCCTGTGGCTGACCCTGCCGCTGGACAACGCCCGCCTGCAACAACCGGGCACCGATATCGACGGCACGCTGCAGGGCACCCGCCTGCTGGTGGTGGACGACAACGACACCTGCCGCAAGGTACTGCTGCAGCAGTGCAACGCCTGGGGCATGAACGTCAGCAGCGTGCCTTCGGGCAAGGAAGCCCTGGCGCTGCTGCGCACCAAGGCGCATATGCGCGAATACTTCGACGTGGTGCTGCTCGATCAGGAAATGCCCGGCATGAGCGGCATGCAACTGGCTGCGAAGATCAAGGAAGACCCGAGCCTGAACAACGACATCCTGATCATCATGCTGACCGGCATCAGCCATGCGCCGAGCAAGATCATCGCGCGCAATGCCGGTATCAAGCGCATCCTCGCCAAGCCTGTGGCGGGCTACACCCTCAAGGCCACTCTGGCTGATGAACTGGCCCAGCGTCGGCGTGGGCAAAGTGCCCCCATGGCTGCCAGCACCACGCCGCTGCTGGTGCCGGAAGACTTCCGCATCCTCGTCGCCGAAGACAACAGCATTTCCACCAAGGTGATCCGCGGCATGCTCGGCAAGCTCAACGTGCAGCCCGATACGGCGAGCAACGGTGAAGAAGCCCTGAGCGCGATGAAGGCGCAGCGCTATGACCTGGTGCTGATGGACTGCGAAATGCCGGTGCTCGACGGTTTCTCCGCGACCGAACAACTGCGTGCCTGGGAAATCACCGAGCGCCGCCAGCGCACCCCGGTGGTGGCGCTGACCGCGCATATCCTCAATGAGCACAAGGAACGCGCACGACTGGTCGGCATGGACGGCCACATGGCCAAGCCGGTGGAGTTGTCGCAGTTGCGCAATCTGATCGAGTACTGGGTAAGCGAGCGCCAGGCCCAGCCTGAAGATGACACCATCCCGTCCTGAGCGGCCTGCTAGAATCCCGCTCGCGCCCTGACTGAAGAGCGCTCTCCGCGTGCCGCAACAGCGCCGCCTATGCCCGACGAAGCGCCCATGGATATCAAGCAGCTCAAGTTTCTGATCGCCCTCGACGAGACCCGGCACTTCGGCCAGGCGGCCGCCCGCTGCCACGTTACACAGCCGACGCTGTCGATGCGCCTGCGCAACCTGGAAGACGAACTGGGCCTGGAACTGGTGCGGCGCGGGCAGCGTTTCGAAGGGTTCAGTGCCGAAGGAGAACGCATTCTCGCCTGGGCACGCAGCCTGATGGCTGCCCATGACGGCCTGTACGCCGAAGCGGCGGCCTGTCGCGGGCAACTGGTCGGCACCTTGCGCCTCGGCGTGGTGCCGCTATCCGGTTTCGATCCGATGGATCTGGTGCAGTTGTTCGCCGAGCAACATCCCGGGCTGCGCTTCCAGCTGTTCGCCCTGAGCAGCGACCAGATCCTCGAGCGCCTCGGCAGTAATCAGCTCGACCTCGGGCTGTCGTACCTCGACCGCCTCGACCGCGAGCATTTCGACAGCCTGGAACTGGCGGCGACGCGCATGGGCCTGCTGTACGACCGTCGGCACTACCAGTTCACGGAAACCACCCTGCGCTGGGAAAACCTGATCGACCTGCCACTGGGCCTGCTCTCTGCCGGCATGCACTTTCGCCAGTCGATCGACCACAGCTTCCGTTCACGCGGGCTGACGCCGCTGCCGAAACTGGAAACCGATGCCGTGCACCAGCTGCTGCAGGCCGTCAGTGCCGGCCTGTGCTGCTCGATCATGCCGCTGCAGAACGGCCTCGCCGAGTTCACCAACGACCTGGTGCTGACGCCCATCGAGGACGCCCACACACTGGCGCCCCTGGGCCTGATCATGCGTCGCAGCGCACCACGCTCGGCACTGGCAGAGGCCTGCTTCGCCGAGGCACGCACGCTGATCAACGCGTGAGCGCAGGCTCGCTGTCCTCGCGTGGCGGCTGAACGCCGGTTTCACCGCGATCGGCACGGCCGCCCAGGTACCAGCCGAGCACACCCCAGATGGCCGCACACAGCGCACCGATCACGGCGATCAACGCCACACCGTAACCGAGCATGTCGATCAGGCTCTTGGCCCAACCGCTGACGGCATCACCGCCGCGATAGACCACGGTGTCGATGAAGTTCTTGGCCTTGTACTTGCTCTCGGCATCCAGCGGCGCGAAGAGCATCTCCCGCCCCGGCCGCACGAATGCGTACTCGCCGATACGCCGCACGATCATCAACCCGGCCAGCACCGCGAAGGTCGGCGCCATGGCCAGGGCGAGAAAGCCCACGCACACCAGTATCGGCACAGCTGCCAGCAGGGTGCGCACCCCCAGGCGCTGGGCGACCCGGCCAGTGATGAACAGCTGTGCCAGCAGCGCGCCAACCTGCACCACGAAGTCGATCAAACCGAACACCCGTACCTGCTCGCTGCGATCCGGGAACAGCTCGGCCACAAGCCGCGCCTGCTCGAAATAGAGAAAGGTGGTGACCGTGGCGAGCAGGATGACGAAAGCGGAAATCCCCAGCAGGTAGGACGACCTGAACACCCGCGTCATGCCGCTGAACGGATTACCCGCCACCGGCCGCCGCGGATTCTCCGCCCGGCTGGCACCCGGGCGCCCGGCACCAGCGCGCTCGCGCCAGCCCATCAGGTAATGCTTGAGCGCCAGAGCCCCGGCCAGCAGCAACGCGGCCAGCAACGCCAGGCCGCTGGCACCGATAGCGCCCACCAGCAGCGCACTGAATGCCGGCCCGGCCAGGCCTCCGACGCTGGCGCCTGCGGCGATGAAGGCGAACAGCCGCTTGGCCTGGGGCGAGTCGAACACATCGGCCATCAGGCTCCAGGCCACCGACACCACGAACAGGTTGTAGACCGAGATCCACACGTAGAACACCCGTGCCAACCATAGGCTCTCGGACATGACGCTGAACGCCACGGCGAAAGCCAGCAGGTTGAGACAGAAGAAGCCGTAGACCCAGTCGATGAAATGGATGCGCGGCACCCTGGAATTGAGCCAGGCGAACAACGGCACGGCCAGCAGCATGACCACGAAGGTCGCGGTAAACAGCCACTGCAGGTTTTCCACGCCAGCCTGGATACCCATCGATTCACGGATCGGCCGCAGCATGAAATAGCCGCAGAACAGACAGAAAAACAGCGCGAAGCCCGACAGAGCTGCTACCAGCTCACCGGGCTGTGCATTGATCGCACGGGTCACGCGCTGTGATAGAGAGGTGGCAAGGGTCATTAGTACTCCTCGGCAAGGCGGGAACGACGGCGCAGTCCAGGGAAACGCCAGCGTTTGCTATGGGGGCAGCATAGCCGCCCCGTTCCATGACGCCTCAGGCAAACAGCTCGACGATCCGCGCACGCTGTGCGGCATCCGGCAGTTGCCCTTGGCCTGCCAGCAGGTTGTCGAGCACATAGCGCGGGTTGGACGTGGCCGGGATCACCGTGGTGACCGCCGGGTTGGCCAGTACGAACTTGAGCATCACCTGGGCCCAGGAGGTCGCCCCCAACTCGCTCTGCAACCATTGCGGCACTTCCTTGCCGCGCACCTTGGCGAACAGTTCGCCGGCCTGGTAGGTGCGGTTGATCAGCGTGGCGATGCCCTTGTCGGCGCAATAGGGCAGCAGCCGCTGTTCGGCATTGCGCGCACCGATGGAGTAATTGAACTGGACAAAGTCCACCGGTTCCTTTTCCAGCGTCGCGAGCAGGTCATCGTGGGCCGACTCCAGGTAATGGGTCACGCCGACATAACGAATCCGCCCCTGCTCCTTGAGTTCGCGCAGCAGCCCCAGCTGGGTGGCGGTGTCCTGCAGGTTGTGTACCTGGATCAGGTCGATGCGCTCGGTCTGCAGGGCCTTGAAGCCGGCCTCGATCTGCTGCAGGCCGGCCTCGCGCCCGGTGGACGAGACCTTGGTCGCGAGAAACACCCGATCGCCGGTGCCGGTACGCTTGACCAGTTCGCCGGTGACCGCTTCCGAACGGCCATAGCTCGGCGCCGTATCGATCAGTGTGGCGCCGCCGTCGACGAAGGCCTTGACCACTTCCTGCAGAGGCGCCATGTCCGCCGATGCTGGATCGACGTTGAAGGTACGTGAGGTGCCCAGGCCGATTACCGGCAGGGTTTCGCCGGTCGCCGGGATGGTCCGCTTGAGCAGGGTGTCCGCGGCGAAACTGAACGAGGGAAACAAGGGCGCCATGCTGGCCATGGCGGCGAGGGCGCTGCTGCGCTGGATGAACTGGCGACGTGTCTGCATGGGGCCTCCTGGCGGGACAAGGATGCGGCCGGACTGGCCGCAACGGGTGAAAGGCGAGTATGGTCAGGGCTGCCCGCCCCATTCTCTCCAGAAACGATATGCATTGTTTCCCCATGGTTGACTAAGCCCATGCTCGAAGACCTCAGTGATCTGCGCTTGTTCGAACGTATCCTGCGTGCGGGCAACCTGTCGGCAGCCGCTCGGGAACTGGATCTTTCCCTTGCCGTGGTGAGCAAGCGCCTGGCGCGCCTGGAGGCCCGCGTCGGCGTGCGCCTGCTGCAGCGCACCACGCGGCGCTTGGCCCCGACCGAAGAAGGCCGGCTGTTCCATGCCCACTGTCGGCGCATTCTCGACGAGGTGGATGCGGCGGAAGCGATGCTCCTGCAACGCCGCGAACAGGTCGACGGATTGCTGCGCATCAGTGCGCCATTCGGCTTCGGTCGTCGCCAATTGATCCCGCTGATCGCAACATTCCGCAAACAATATCCGGAGCTGCGCATCCAGCTGAATTTCGGCGATGCCCTGGTCGACCTGCTCGAGCACGAGGTGGATATCGCTATCCGCTTCGGTATGCCTGCCGATTCCAGCCTGATCGCCCGGCAACTGGCGCCGAACAACCGGGTGCTCTGCGCCTCACCGTCCTACCTGGACTGGCACGGCCGCCCGACGCATCCCGAGCAGTTGCACAAACACAGTTGCCTGCTGATCGGTGATCAGGAACGCATGCACTGGCGTTTCGAACAGGACGGCGTCCCGCTGCAGGTGCGGGTTCAGGCCAGCATTCTGTGCAACGACGGCGAAGCGGCCCACGCCCTGGCACTGCAGGGCCAGGGCATCGTCAGCAAATCCATCTGGGATGTGGCGGCCGACCTCAGGGCCGGGCGTCTGGAACGGGTGCTGCCACGCTACCGGCTACCGGACGCCCCTTTGCATGCGCTCTATCCGACCAGCCGCCAGCAGGTGCCACGCGTACGGCGCTTCGTCGAGTTCCTCGGCGAGCGCCTGGAACAGAGCTGGCAGCAGGAAATCGCCGAGTTGGCGGAGCGTCAGCTCGCGGCCAACCAGTCCCGCACGTCGGCGTAGGGATAATCCTCGAGCGCTGCGAAGCCGCTGATCTGCCGGGCCCTGAGCCGGGTGAACAACGGGACGCTGATGCCGCACAGAAAACGCGCCAGACATTCGTTACTGGGCAATTCACCACCACGGGCGCTCTGATACTTGCCGATGAACGCCCCACACAACTCATTGCGATCGCAGCCTGCCAGCGGCGCGAGCGCAGGGGGTTCGGGCAAATGGGCGACCTGGCCGCGACAGACCGAACAATGCCCGCACTGGCGTGGCGCACGCTCATCACCGAAGTAGACCGCCAGGCGGTGACTCAGGCATTGCTCACTGGCGAACAGCTCGAGCATGGCCTGGATACGACGGATTTCGCTGGCTTCCTGGGCCAGGAAGTAATCATGCAGCTCGGTGGCCAAGGCCTGAGTCTCGAAACCGGGCTGCAGTACGGCATAGACATCGGTCATCTGCTTGCTTTCCAGTTCGATCCAGCCGCGCTCCTGAAAGAAATCCAGCGCCTTGACCACTCTCGCCCGCTCCGCCTGATGACCGCGATACAACGCCTCGAAATCCACCGTGCACCAGGTACGCGCCCGCGTCGAGGCGTTGACTATGGCCTCGACGAACTGCCGCCGCTCCCCCTCGAAGCGCTCCAGCAAGGCCGTGGGTTCGATCAGGTACTTGAAGCGGTATTCAGCGAAGTACGCATAGCGCGGCGCGATGATGCCGCGCAGTTCCAGCTGCACGAGCAGCGTCTTGAGCGGCAGCTGGCGGATATTGCTGTGGTCGCTCAGCGCATTGATGGTCAGTTCCCACTGGCCATCCTCGGCGTTTGCACGAATTTCTTCGAGCACGCGGATGATGCCGTCGCGTTCCGGCGTATCGCCGTAGACGAAGTTTTCCAGCACATTGAGGCTGTCGCGATTGGCCAGTACCAGGCAGTCGGATGCCTCGCCGTCGCGGCCGGCGCGACCGATCTCCTGGCTGTAGTTCTCCACCGACTTGGGCAGATCGAAATGCACCACGTTGCGAATGTCGCGTTTGTCGATGCCCATGCCGAAGGCGATGGTGGCGACGATGCAGTTGATGCGCCCGTCCATGAACTGACGCTGAATCGCCTCGCGCGCCTCATGCCCCATACCGGCGTGATAGGCGCTGGCGGTGATGCCACGCTGGCTAAGCTGCTCAGCCACTTGTTCCGCGGTCTTCTGCTGGGTGACGTAGACGATGCTCGGCTGGCCTTGTTTGGCGCCGAGCCACTCGACCAGCCGGCGCTGCTTGTCACGGCCAGCCACCGGCTCGACCAGCAGGTTCAAGTTGGCGCGATAGAAACCAGTGGTGACCACGTCATCCGCGGCGATGGAGAATTTCTTCTGCATATCGGCAATCACTGGCGGCGTCGCCGTGGCCGTCAGTAGCAGCACCTGGGCGATGCCGAACTGGCGCTGATAGTCCGGCAGCTTCAGGTAATCCGGGCGGAAGTTGTGGCCCCATTCGGAGATACAGTGGGCCTCGTCGACCACCAGCAGGGAAATCGGTACGCCGGCGATGAAATTGCGGAAACGCTCGTTCTTCAGGCGCTCGACCGAAATCATCAGGATTTTCAGCTCACCGGACTTGGCCTTGGCCATGGTTTCGCTGACCTGCTCCCGACTCTGCGCCGAATCGATACTGGCCGCACTGATGCCGTGCCGATGCAGGAAAGCGAGCTGATCCTGCATCAGCGCCAGCAGCGGCGAGACCACCACGGTCAGGTGCGGCAAATGCAACGCCGGCAACTGGTAGCACAGGGACTTGCCCGAGCCGGTTGGGAAGATCGCTGCGGCTGATCGGCCGGCAAGCACGGCACTGATCACCGCTTCCTGGCCAGGCCGCAATTGATTGAAACCGAAGACGCGCTGCAGGGTAGTCATAGCTGTCACTCCTTTGAATCAGCTGCAAGCTGCAAGCCTCAAGCTGCAAGAGAAAAGCCTGCGGCGTCGGCTTCGAGAGTGTAGCCAAGCCGCCCTTACTTGTGGCTTGCGGCTTGAAGCTTGCGGCTAAAAAAAGAAACCGCCCGAAGGCGGTTTCTTTTGCTCTGGCTCGCTTAGAGCTGCGGGCCGGCGTTCTTGATGGCATCGCTGACATCGAACTTGGTGAAGTTGTCGATGAACAGCTTGGCCAGACCTTTGGCAGCCTCGTCGTAGGCATTCTGGTCAGCCCAGGTGTTGCGTGGGTTGAGCAGGTTGGTCTCGACGCCCGGAACGGCCTTCGGCACGCTCAGGTTGATGATCGGCAGTTGCTCGGTTTCGGTACCGATCAGTGCGCCGCTCTGGATCGCTGCGATCACACCACGAGTGGTCGGGATGTTGAAACGCTTGCCGACGCCGTAACCACCACCGGTCCAGCCGGTGTTGACCAGATAGACCTTGGAGCCGAACGCCTGGATGCGCTTGATCAGCAGCTCGGCGTAGACGCCAGCCGGACGCGGGAAGAACGGTGCGCCGAAACAGGTGGAGAAGGTCGACTTGATGCCGCTGCCCGAACCCATTTCGGTGGAACCGACCAGTGCGGTGTAACCCGACAGGAAGTGATAGGCCGCCTGCTCTTCGTTGAGGATCGACACCGGCGGCAGTACGCCAGTCAGGTCACAGGTCAGGAAGATCACCGCATTCGGCTCGCCGCCGAGGTTCTTCTCGCTGCGCTTCTCGACGAATTCCAGCGGGTAGGCGGCACGGCTGTTCTGGGTCAGGCTGTCGTCGGTGTAGTCCGGCGAGCGCTGCTCGTCGAGCACCACGTTTTCCAGCACGGTACCGAACTTGATGGCTTTCCAGATAACAGGCTCGTTCTTCTCGGACAGGTCGATGCACTTGGCATAGCAACCGCCTTCGATGTTGAACACCACGCCGGTGCCCCAGCCGTGCTCGTCGTCACCGATCAGGTAACGGCTTTCATCGGCGGACAGGGTGGTCTTGCCAGTGCCGGACAGACCGAAGAACAGGGTCACGTCGCCTTCTTCGCCGATGTTGGCAGCGCAGTGCATCGGCAGCACGTCGGCGGCCGGCAGCAGGAAGTTCTGCACGCTGAACATGGCTTTCTTCATTTCACCGGCGTAGCGCATGCCAGCGATCAGCACCTTCTTCTTGGCGAAGTTGATGATCACGCAACCGTCGGAGTTGGTGCCGTCACGCTCAGGCACGCACTCGAAGTTGGCGACGTTGAGCACTTGCCATTCCTGCTTGGAGGACGGGTTGTACTGGGTCGGCTCGATGAACAGCTGACGGCCGAAGAGGTTCTGCCAGGCAGTGGCAGTGGTCATCTTGACGGGCAGGTAGTGAGCTTCGGCGGAGCCTACATGAACGTGGGAAACGAAGCTGTCCTGGGCATCGGAGAACGCCTGAACACGATCCCACAGGGCATCGAACTTGTCGGCCGGGAACTTGCGGTTGATCGGCCCCCAGCCGATGTCGGCCGAGGTACTCGGCTCATCGACGATGAAGCGATCGACCGGAGAACGCCCGGTACGGTGGCCGGTGCGTACAACCAGAGCACCAGTGGACGCCAGTTCGCCCTCACCGCGACGAAGGGCTTCTTCGACCAGTTGAGCGGTGCTGATGTCGGTGTACACAGCGTTGTTGGCTTGCGTCATGTGAGTCCCCGTCGGCCGAACGGCCGAGTCTTCCAAACGTTTGTAGTCATGCACTGAGCAGGACTACAGCTAAAAAAGTGCGCGGATTATGCCAGAAAAGCGGACTGCGGGTGCAGCCCCCCAATCCAATCAGAACACCCTGCGCGTTGCTGGCGCCCCTCAGTGACGGGTGTCAGAGGGCTGCTGACTGCCTCCACCGGCGAACAACTGGGCGATGTCGGCGGCATCGAACCCATAGCGTTCGTTGCAGAATTGGCAGTCTATTTCCACGTGGCCGTGATGCTCGCCGAGCAGTAGCTCGGCATCGGCCTGCCCTAAACTGACCAGCGCTTTGGCCGAGCGTTCACGAGAGCAGCTACAACGGAACTGGATGAGGCGCGGATCGAACAGACGAACCGTCTCCTGGTGGTACAGGCGATGCAGCAGGGTTTCGTTGTCCAGGCCCAGTAATTCCTCGCTCTGCAGGGTATCGGCCAGGGTCACCAGGTGCTCCCAGCTGGCAGCGCGCTCTTCGTCATCGGTCAGACGATCGGCTGGCAGCTGCTGCAGCAGGAACCCGCGGGCACGCAGGCCGTCGGCACATAGCCAGAAGCGCGTGGCCAATTGCTCGGAGGTGGCGAAATAGTTGGTCAGGCAGTCGGCCAGAGTATCGCCGTCCAGGGAGACGATCCCCTGATAACGCTGGCCCTGTTTAGGATCCACGGTCATGGCCATCACGCCTTCGGGCATCAGTTGCAGCAGGCCGTCACCCTCGGTGATGCGCTCGGCTTCGTAGCGGGCGATGCCACGCACTTCGCCGTCACTGGAGCATTCCACCATCAGCAGCGGCACCGAACCCTCGGAACGCACCTGCAGCACCAGCAAACCATCGAACTTCAGCGTACCGACCAGCAACGACGCGGCGGCCAGCAACTCCCCGAGCAATTGCGCCACCGGACGCGGGTAATCGTGCTTGGCCAGCACCTGCCTGTAGCTGCCAGACAGCCCGACCAGTTCACCGCGCACATCGGTGTCGTCGAAAAGAAAGCGTTGGGTGAAGTCGGACATAACGGATCGCCTGCAGAAAGATGCGAGACAGGCCAAGGATTAGCGCCGGTTGGCCTGGGGGCCGGCAATTTTAGGCGCAAACGCGACGCTGACCAAGCTGAATGCGAAGAACGGCCAAGCCGCAGCCTCCTGAACACTGCCTGAACAAGAGCCTGAAAGGCACCAAGGCGGCGCGCAGGCTGCCTAGAATCGGTGGTTTTCTTCGAAAGCTCCCTGCCATGCATCTCGCTCTCAATGCCCAATGGCGCCCCCGCGCCCTGATCATAAGCCACCTGCTCATCGCCCTGCTGTTCGCCAGTTGGCTATGGCCGGTGACCCGCATCTACTGGAATCAGTTCGATCTATGGCTGTTCCACCTGCTCAACGACCCGGTGCATGCCGGCGGCCTGTGGGCGCATATCTGGGCCATCGGCAGCATGCGCCCGGTGGACGCCGGCGTGGGCCTGGTGATGCTGGCAATCATGCTGCGCGCCGGCCTGGTGTTCCCGGCGGCCCAGGTGCGCACCGGGCTCTACGCCTTTCTGGTAGCACTGATCGTGATGCTGCTGATGCGCGTGCTGTTCGCCGACCTGGTCGAGTACATGGGTTGGCAACACGCCAGCCCCTCGCTGCTGGTGGAAGGCAGCGCCCGGCTCACCGAGCTGTTCCCGGCCTGGGAAGAACGCTGGGATCTGAAAGACAGTGCCAGCCGCAGCTTCCCTGGCGACCACGCTTCGGTGCTGATGATCTGGGCGATGTTCTGCAGTTTCTTCGTCAGCGGCTGGCGCCGGGCGCTGGTCTGGACGGTCGCGGTGATCGGCATGCTGCCACGCCTGGTGGCCGGCGCACACTGGGGTGCGGATGCTCTGGTCGGCGGCGTGCTGCTCAGCGTGCTGGGCATCGCCTGGAGCTGCTACACACCGCTGGCTTTCCGTGCCAGCGCGGTCATCGAGCGATTGACCTCCCCGCTGACACGCTGCCTGGCAAAGGTGCCATTGCTGAGGTCATTCAGCGTGATCGGCGGGAATCACTCCACCCAATCGCCGGAGCCGCCGCGCAGGTAGAACAACTGCCGGCGCTGCTTCTTGCTGGGTCGCCCGTCGGTCTGTACACCCAGGGCGCCAGCCTTGCGCTGCTCGGCGGCCCGCTCGCGGCGCACGATGCTCTCCCCGGTCTCGGCATACAGCGCCTGGGCCTCTGACGCGCCGCGACGCACCACCGACAGCGCCTGCACGATCACGGTACGCTCGTCGAAACCGGTACGAATCACATACTCATCGCCTACCTTCGGTTCCTTGCCCGGCTTGCAGCGCTCGCCACGGCAATGCACCTTGCCGCCCTCGATCGCAGCCTTGGCCAGCGCTCGCGTCTTGAAGAAGCGCGCGGCCCACAGCCATTTATCCAGGCGCACCTTGTTGTCGTCTTTGTCGCTCAAACATCTCTCCACAATGAATTCGCTACGCTTGCATGACATGGTAAAACGCATCTTCGCCAGGATGCGCTTGTCACATGCCATCACTACAATGCCGACCTTTATAGGCTCTGCGGGTCTGTTACGGAAGCCTCACCTTGAAGACATTCGACCACCTCAACGTGATCGGCCTGCGCGAATGGGTCAACCTGCCGGAGCTGGGCATCATCGGCCTGCGCGCCAAGATCGACACCGGCGCCAGCACCTCGAGCCTGCATGCCAGCGATATCCAGCCCTTCGAGCGCGACGGTGAACGCTGGGTAAGATTCACGGCCTATATTGGCACCCAGGTGCAGCGTCGCCATCGCTGCGAGGCGCGCCTGGTGGCGTTCAAGAGCATCAAGAGTTCCAATGGCCAGGCGCAGAGCCGCTACGTGATCCGCACCAGCCTGATGCTGGGCGATCTACTGTGGCCGGTGGAGTTCACCCTGGCCAGCCGCAAGACCATGCGTTATCGCATGTTGCTCGGTTCCAAGGCGCTGGTGGATGGCCAACTGGTGGTCAATCCGGCGCTCACTTACGTCCAAGACAAACCCGTGCTTCCCGACCCGAGCGTTGCCCAATGAAAATCGCTGTGCTGTCGCGCAATCCGCGCCTGTATTCCACCCGCCGCCTGGTCGAAGCCGGGCAGCAGCGCGGCCATGAAATGGTGGTGATCGACACCCTGCGCGCCTACATGAACATCGCCAGCCACAAGCCGCAGATCCACTACCGCGGCAAACCGCTGGAAGGCTTCGATGCGGTGATCCCGCGTATCGGCGCCTCGGTGACCTTCTACGGCTGCGCCGTGCTGCGCCAGTTCGAGATGATGGGCGTGGTGCCGCTCAACGAATCGGTGGCCATCGCCCGTTCGCGGGACAAGCTGCGTTCGCTGCAGTTGCTGTCGCGCCGCGGTATCGGCCTGCCGGTGACCGGTTTCGCCCACTCGCCGGACGATATTCCCGACCTGATCGACATGGTCAACGGCGCCCCGCTGGTGATCAAGGTGCTGGAAGGCACCCAGGGTATCGGCGTGGTGCTCTGTGAAACGGAAAAGGCCGCCGAATCGGTGATCGAGGCCTTCATGGGCCTCAAGCAGAACATCATGGTGCAGGAGTACATCAAGGAAGCCGGTGGCGCAGACATCCGCTGCTTCGTGGTAGGCGACAAGGTCATCGCCGCGATGAAGCGCCAGGCCAAACCGGGTGAATTCCGCTCCAACCTGCACCGCGGCGGCACCGCCAGCCTGATCAAGATCACACCGGAAGAGCGCATGACTGCCATCCGCGCGGCCAAGGTCATGGGCCTGTCGGTGGCCGGCGTCGACATCCTGCGCTCCAATCATGGCCCGCTGGTGATGGAAGTGAACTCCTCGCCCGGTCTGGAAGGCATCGAGGTGACCACCGGCAAGGACGTCGCCGGGATGATCATCCAGTTTCTGGAAAAGAACGGCGGCCCGAACCTGACTCGCACCAAGGGTAAAGGATGAGTACGCCATTCGCAGGCCGCCTGGCCCTGATCGCCCCCGCCTCGGCCATCGCCGAAGACGTATTCGAAGCGACCCTGGCGCAGCTCGAGGTGCTCGGTATCGACTACCATCTGGGCCGCCACGTGCGGGCTCGCCATCGCTACCTGGCCGGCACGCCGGCGCAGCGCCTGGAAGATCTGCACCAGGCCTTCACCCTAGCGGATATCAATGCGGTTTGGTGCCTGCGCGGCGGCTACGGCTGCGCGCAGTTGCTGCCGGGCATCGACTGGGCGCTGCTGCAGAACGCCAGCCCGCGCCCGCTGATCGGCTACTCCGACCTGTCGCTGCTGCTCGACGCCTTCGGGCGCCATGGCCTGCCGGCCATCCACGGCCCGGTCACCACCGCGCTGGGCCTGCAAACACTGTCAGCGCCGACCGGCCAGCGCGAGCGCCTGGCCTCTATACGCTCGCTGTGGGATCTGCTGCAGGATCGCAGTCAGCCATTGCCGGTGCGGCATATCAGCGGCCCCGAGTCGCCCGTCGAGGGCACGCTGGTTGGCGGCAACCTCACCGCCCTGGCCAGCGGCTGCGGCACCATTGCCGGCATGCAACTGCCGGACAACGCCATCCTGATCCTCGAAGATGTCGGCGAACCTTACTACCGCCTGGAACGCAGCTTCTGGCAGCTGTTCGAAAGCTTCGGCGAGCAGCGCCCGGCGGCGGTATGCCTGGGCAGCTTCACCGATTGCCCACGGCGCGGCGTACAACACAGCATCGAGGAGATCATCGGCGGATACCTGGCACCGTTCGATATCCCGTTGTACGGCGATCTAGCCAGCGGCCACGGTGACGCCAACTTCGCCTGGCCCTATGGCCGGCTCGCACGGCTGCAGGGTGCAACCCTCAGCTGGTAGCGCTCGCCAGGAACAAACACGCGACGGTGTATCTATCCGCATCGGCAAGTCCGCCTCGCCCATGGGCATGTCCATGGGTAGTCCAGCCCGTGCGGACTGGGCAACTGCATGTCATGCTGCGTCGCGCGGCAATAGCAGCCCCAACGGCAGACAGATACGTGCTTCCAACCCACCGCCAGTGCGGTTGCGCAATTCGACGCTGCCACCATGCAAGGAGGCGATGCGCTTGACGATGGCCAGGCCAAGCCCGGCACCCTGGCCGCCGCGGGCACGGTCGCCGCGGATGAACGGGTTGACGATATTACCCAGCTCGCTCGGGTCGATGCCGGTACCGCGATCCAGCACGCTGAGCACCACGTAGGGTGCGCTGTGGTCATCGGCCACCGATAGAACGATTTCCACGGCACTGCCACCGTAACGCAGGGCGTTCTCGATCAGGTTGACGATCAGCCGCTTGATCGACACCCGGCGCAGCGGGAACGCCGGCACCGCCTCCAGAAACAGACTCACCTGCTCCTGTTTCTGGTTGTAGGGCGCCACCACTTCGCGGATCAGCTCGGGCAGATTCAATTCCTCCACCGGCTCGTCACGCCCGTCGCGTATGAAGGCCAGGAACTGATCGAGGATGGCGTCCATATCCTCGATATCGCGCACCATGTCGTCGGTCAGCTCGGAGTCATGATTGAGGAACTCCAGCGACAGGCGCAGCCGCGTCAGTGGTGTGCGCAGATCATGGGAAACACCGGCCAGCATCAGCTCACGCTCGCGCGCCGCCTGCTCGACATCCTCGGCCATCTGGTTGAAGGCGCGATACACCTCGGTCATCTCGCTCGGCGTATCGCTGACTGGCAAGCGCACGCTGCGCCCCTGGCCAAACTGCCGGGCCGCGAATACCAGTCGCTTGAGCGGTTCGCTGAGCTGACGCACGAAAATCCAGGCGGCCGCGGTGGACAGCAAGCCGATACCGAGGAACCAACCCAACACGCTCCAGATGCGCTGACCGCGCAGCGGATGGGGATAGAGCGGCACCCGCAGCCAGTCATCGCCCAATGTCGGCGCATGCACCCACAAGGCGGGTGGGCTCTTGGCCCGCACACGGGTTTCGGTATCCGGGCCGAGCTCGGACTGCATCTGCCGCTGGAAAATCTCGCTGTACGGCCAGTGTTCCTCGCTGGCCGGCACCTCGGTGCGCGGTACCCGCTTGAGCCCGGCGGCCGCGGCGATATTGGCCCGATCCTCCGCATCAGCCGCCCAGTAGGCACGCAAGGTCAACGCTGCACCATGGCTGTACTGACGGTCGACCAGCACGTCCTCGTTCATCATCAGATAAACCAGGGTCAGCGCCTTGGAGAACAGCACGACGATCAGCACCAACCAGAGGGTGCGCGAGAAGAAACTTTGCGGGAACCACAGCGGAGCTTTCATTGAGAACACAAAATCCGTAGGAGCCAGCTCGCTGGCGATCAAAGCGTAAGGATCGACGGAGCGCCGTACCGCAGCAAGCTGACGCCTACATGGTTGTAGCCGGACGAGTGATTACTTGTTGCCGTCCGGCACGAACACGTAGCCCACGCCCCAGACGGTCTGGATGTAACGCGGCTTGGACGGATCCGGCTCGATCAGCCGGCGCAGGCGGGATATCTGCACGTCGATGGAACGCTCCAGCGCATCCCACTCGCGGCCGCGGGCCAGGTTCATCAGCTTGTCGCGGGTCAGTGGCTCGCGGGCATGTTGCACCAGCGCCTTGAGCACGGCGAACTCACCCGTGGTAAGCATGTGTACTTCTTCGCCCTTCTTCAGCTCGCGGGTTGCCAGGGACAGTTCGTAGTCACCGAAGGTGACGCTCTCGTCCTCGCTGCCCGGTGCACCCGGCACCACCGGCGCCTGACGGCGCAGTACGGCCTTGATCCGCGCCAACAGTTCACGCGGGTTGAACGGCTTGGCCAGGTAATCGTCGGCACCCAGCTCCAGACCCTGGATACGGCTGCTTTCGTCACCCTTGGCGGTGAGCATGATGATCGGTACCTGGTTGTTCGAAGCACGCAGGCGACGGCAGGCGCTCAGGCCATCTTCGCCGGGTAGCATCAGGTCGAGTACCACCAGATTGAACAGTTCGCGCGACAGCAGACGATCCATCTGTTCGACGTTCTCCACCGCACGTACGCGGTAGCCTTGCTCGTCGAAGAAACGCTCGAGCAGACGCCGCAGACGGGCATCGTCGTCGACAATCAGGATTTTTTCACCTTCGACCGGTTGTGCTGCAGTGCTGCTCATAGGGGCTCCTTGATCGAGAATCCGCGACGCGACGCGCCCGACTTCAACGCGGCATTATGGCTCAGAGGCCGTATAGACCACGTATTGTCCATTGTTAGCAGATTTTTCGCTGCCCTTGGCGTACTTAACTGACTTTCACGGTCTGACAGCAGCTTGCGGCGTGGCATGCGCGCCTTCATGCATGGCTATAATGCGCCGCTTTATCGTCCGGCCAATCATGAGCGAGGCCGGTTTTCGTAGCTCCAGGGTGGATTCTTCTTTCTATGCTCAGCATCAACAACCGTATCGCCGAAGAACTGGGCGTGCGCCCGCAACAGGTCGCCGCCGCCGTCGCACTGCTCGACGAAGGCTCCACCGTGCCGTTCATCGCACGTTATCGCAAGGAAGTCACCGGTAGCCTCGACGATACCCAGCTGCGTAATCTGGAAGAGCGCCTGCGCTACCTGCGCGAACTCGACGATCGCCGCGCCAGCATCCTCGCCAGCATCGAGGAACAGGGCAAACTGACTCCCGAGCTGACCCGCGAAATCAACCTCGCCGACACCAAGACCCGCCTCGAAGACCTTTACCTGCCCTACAAGCAGAAGCGTCGCACCAAGGGCCAGATCGCCCTGGAAGCCGGCCTTGGCGAGTTGGCCGATGCACTGTTCAACGACCCGAACCTGACCCCGGAAAGCGAAGCTGCCCGTTTCATCGATGTGGAAAAGGGCTTCGCCGACACCAAGGCGGTACTCGAAGGGGCCAAGTACATCCTCATGGAGCGCTTTGCCGAAGACGCCAGCCTGCTCAGCAGCCTGCGCGGTTTCCTCAAGGACAACGCCACTCTCAGCGCCCGCGTGATCGCCGGCAAGGAAGCGGAAGGCGCCAAGTTCCGCGACTACTTCGAGCATGACGAGAAACTCAAGAGCGCCCCTTCGCACCGCGCCCTGGCAATTTTCCGCGGTCGCAACGAAGGCATCCTCAGCGCCAGCCTCAAGATCGGCGAAGAACTTCCCGGCACCCTGCACCCTTGCGAGGGCATGATCGCCGAGCGTTTCGGCATTTCCAACCAGGGCCGCGCCGCTGACAAATGGCTCGGCGAAGTGGTGCGTTGGACCTGGAAGGTCAAGCTCTACACCCACCTGGAAACCGATCTGCTGGGTGAATTGCGTGAAGGCGCCGAGGACGAAGCCATCAGCGTTTTCGCCCGCAACCTGCATGACCTGCTGCTGGCCGCCCCGGCCGGCCCGCGCGCGACCCTTGGCCTCGACCCGGGCCTGCGCACCGGCTGCAAGGTCGCCGTGGTCGATGCCACCGGCAAGGTGCTGGATACCGCCACCGTCTACCCTCACGCGCCGCGCAACGACTGGGACGGCACCCTCAACGTGCTGGCCAGGCTGTGCGCCAAGCACGGTGTGGATCTGATCGCCATCGGCAACGGCACCGCCAGCCGCGAGACCGACAAGCTGGCCATCGAGCTGATCAAGAAATACCCGGGCCTGAAGATGACCAAGATCATGGTCAGCGAAGCCGGCGCTTCGGTGTACTCGGCTTCGGAACTGGCCGCCAGGGAATTCCCTGATCTCGATGTCTCCCTGCGTGGCGCCGTATCCATCGCCCGCCGCCTGCAGGATCCGCTGGCCGAGCTGGTCAAGATCGACCCGAAATCCATCGGCGTGGGCCAGTACCAGCACGACGTTTCCCAGCTGAAACTGGCACGCAGCCTGGACGCCGTGGTGGAAGACTGCGTGAACGCCGTTGGCGTGGACGTGAACACCGCCTCCAGCGCCCTGCTCGCGCGCATCTCCGGGCTCAATGCCACTCTCGCGCAAAACATCGTAGCCCACCGCGATGCCCACGGCGCGTTCAAGACCCGTGACGCGCTGAAGAAAGTCCCGCGCCTGGGCGACAAGACTTTCGAGCAGGCCGCCGGCTTCCTGCGCGTGATGAATGGCGACAACCCGCTGGATGCCTCCGCGGTGCACCCGGAAACCTACCCGCTGGTGCAGCGCATCGCCGTCGACACCGGTCGCGATATTCGCTCGCTGATCGGCGATGCCGGCTTCCTCAAGCGTCTGGATCCCAAGAAATTCACCGACGAGACGTTCGGCCTGGTAACCATCGGCGACATCCTCAGCGAACTGGAAAAGCCCGGCCGCGACCCGCGCCCCGAATTCAAGACCGCCGAGTTCCAGGAAGGCGTGGAAACCCTCAAGGATCTCGAGTTGGGGATGATCCTCGAAGGCGTGGTCACCAACGTGACCAACTTCGGCGCCTTCGTCGATATCGGCGTTCATCAGGACGGCCTGGTGCACATTTCCGCGCTGTCCGAGAAATTCATCAAGGATCCCCACGAAGCGGTCAAGGCTGGCGACGTGGTCAAGGTCAAGGTCATGGAAGTGGACATCCCGCGTAACCGCATCGCCCTGTCGATGCGCATGGGCGACACGCCCGGCGAGAAGGTAGAAGGCGTACGCAGTGGCGCACGCAGTGGTGGTCGCCAGGGTGGCGGCAAAGGTGGACAAACGCCGCGCAGCGAGCGTCACTCCGGGCAGGAAAAACCAGCCCCGGCCAACGCCGCCATGGCGTCGCTATTCGCCAACGCCAAACAGTTGAGGAAATAAGCCATGAGCGAGCCCGTGGAAGAAATCGGCAAGAGCAGCGCCTTCGGGCGTCTGCTGGGCCTGCAGATCGTCAAGGCCGAAGGCGGCGAAGCGGTGATCGAGCTGAGCATGCACGACGGCCTGCGTAACCTGCACGGCAAGCTGCACGGCGGCGCGCTGTTCTCGCTGATCGACACCGCCATGGGCCAGGCCAGCCACAGCCTCAGTGACGGCGAGCCGACCAGCGTTACTCTGGAATGCAAGGTCAACTACATCCGCGGCGTCACCGAGGGCGGCCTGAGCTGCCGCGCCTGGGTGGTGCACGCCGGGCGCCGCACCCAGGTGATCGAAGCCGAAGTGCATCAGCACGACAAGCTGGTCGCCAAGGCTCAGGCCACCTTCGCCTGCCTGTGAGAGAGCCGCCGCTGACGGCGTAGCGCACCGGTCTCGCCTGCAAACAGCCTGCCGGGCCGACAAGTCGGTCTGGTATGACGCCATCACGCAAGACCCTGGGCATGACTGCAGCCCTTCGCCAAAGCTAGAATGCGCGCTCTTTTCGCCAGACGACCAACGTCAGCAATTCGCCCCCTTGTAGAGTGCAGAGTCCACCCCCATATTGGGGCGACCGCTGCGTGAAGGAATGCAATCTTGAGCGACCTGTTCTCCCGCCGTCTGGCCCTGCTCGGCGAGCACGCCAACCTTTCCCTGCTGTCCCAGTGCCTGCACGGCATCGAGCGCGAGTGCCTGCGCGTCGATAGCGAAGGCGAGCTGGCGCTGAGCGGACATCCGGCCGCCCTGGGCTCGGCACTCACCAATGCGCAGATCACCACGGACTACTCCGAGTCGCTGCTCGAGTTCATCACCTCGACCGCCGTCGATCCGAGCGACACCCTGGCCGAGCTCGATCGCATCCATCGCTTCGTCTACAGCAAGCTCGACGGCGAGTACCTGTGGAGCCCATCGATGCCCGGCCCGCTGCCGGACGAAGAGAACATTCCGATCGCACGCTATGGTCACTCACACATCGGTCAGCTCAAGTACGTCTACCGCCAGGGCCTGGCCCTGCGCTACGGCAAGACCATGCAGTGCATCGCCGGCATCCATTACAACTTCTCCCTGCCGGAGCAGTTGTGGGCGGTGCTGCAACAGGCCGAAGGCGATCAGCGCAGTGCCCGCGACTATCAGTCGTCACGCTACATCGCACTGATCCGCAACTTCCGTCGTTACAGCTGGCTGCTGATGTACCTGTTCGGCGCATCACCCGCGCTGGACAAGAACTTCATGCGCGGCCGCCCGCACCAGTTGCAGGAGCTGGATGCCGACACCCTGTACCTGCCGTACGCCACCAGCCTGCGCATGAGCGACCTGGGTTACCAGAGCGAGGCCCAGGCCGGGCTGACGCCCTGCTACAACGACCTGGCCAGCTACACCGACAGCCTGCGCCAAGCGGTCGGCACGCCCTACCCGCCCTATGTCGACATCGGCACCAAGAAGGACGGTGAGTGGCTGCAGCTCAACACCAACATCCTGCAGATCGAAAACGAGTACTACTCCAACATCCGTCCGAAACGCGTGACCTACAGCGGCGAGCGTCCGATCCAGGCGCTGATGGCCCGAGGCGTGCAATACGTGGAAGCCCGCTGCCTGGACATCAACCCGTTCCTGCCGCTGGGTATCGACCTCACCGAGTCGCGCTTCCTCGACGCCTTCCTGCTGTTCTGCGCATTGCAGGACAGCCCGCAACTGAGCAATGGCGAGTGTGGCAGTTGCTCCGACAACTTCCTCAAGGTGGTCAAGGAAGGTCGTCGCCCCGGTCTGCATCTGCACCGCCAGGGCGGGCCGGTGGTACTGCAGAGCTGGGCTCATGAGCTGCTCGATGGCATCGAGGCCATCACCAGGCTGCTCGACAGCAGCCAGGGCAGCGACGCACATGCCCACGCCCTGCAGGCGCAACGCGCGAAGATCGATGACGCCAGCCTGACGCCGTCGGCCCAGGTGCTGGCAGAGCTGCAAAAAGGCGAAAGCTTCGCGGCCTTCTCCTTGCGGCAGAGCAAGCGCCACGCCGAGCACTTCCGTGGGCAACCGTTGAGCGCCGAGCAACAGAGCGAATTCGAGCAGGCCGCACAGCGTTCGCTGCAGGAACAGGCAGAGCTCGAGGTTCATGAAGACGGCGACTTCGACAGCTTCGCCGCTGCCTATCAGGCGAGCATCCTGGCGCTGGCGGTCTGAAAAACGGCCGAGATCGGCCGGGATAGACCAGCCGCTCACGTCAACTGCGTCACAAAAAAAGCCAACGGTCATAAATCCGAGACCGGCGGCCCGGTTCTCTCGAGCGGATTTGGCTAGCATTGTTTGCAGGCACCCAATGCGAATCCAGCCCCCATGACCCACAGCGAAAAAGACCAGCACTGGAGCCTGGAAAGCCTCACCAAGGCTTACCAACAGGGCTACATGGCTGGTCTGGCAGGCCACTCGTCACAGACACAGCCTTTCGACGCCAGCGTTCCCGCTGCCGCCTGGGAAGCCGGCTGGGTGGATGGCGAAGGCCAGCGCCGGCTCAGCGAAGAGAAACTCAACCGAACACCCGCCGCCGACAATCCCTCCGCCAACAGAAAGCGCGCCTGATTCTACTTCGACGGAGCGTGTCGGTGGTGCGCGCGGCGCCCCCTACACGGCTGTGTGGCTGCGTTGCACCTCGGCGAATACCTCGATGATCGAACGCTGTGGGTCGCGCTGACGCAGGGCCTCCACCTGCCGGCTCTGGCGTTGCAGTTCCTCGCTGGGCCTGGCCCATTGCCCGGGCGGCAACGGTTGCGACCAGGCGCGCATGGCTTCGGGAATATCCTGGCGGTGCATGCGCTTGACCCTGCCGACTTCCCATTCGGTGAGGTGGAAGGGCAGCGTCCACAGGGTCATCACATGGTAGAGGTACCAGCCAAACACGTAGAACCCGACCACTTCGTTCTCGCGGTAACGGCGGCGCATGCGTTCGCGGGCGTTGCGGAAGGTGTGCAGGCCTTCGTGGAGCGGGTCATCGGGGCCTTGCAGATCGAGCGGATCCTGAATCTCCTTGAGGCTGTGCACCTCGTGTTCCATATAGGCGCGGATCGCCTCCCAATTGGCGATGGCCAGGGGCAGGCCGGCACAGGGAAACTCCAGGGAGAAGTCCGCGCCACTCTCGGCATGGTGAAAGCCGACGCCCATGGCGTACTGGCGCTGGATACCGTACTGGGTAGCGCCCTGGGCTTGGATCACCCAGGCGGAGAGGGATTCCCAGGGGACGAAGATCGGTTCGGTGTGGCCTTCCGGGACGAAGCAGACCTCGCGGCGCTGGCGGTTGAAGCGGGCGGGGATGACGTTGCGGTGCTGGAGATGCTTGTGTAGCCAAATACCCAAACCGAGAAGCAATGCGACAAGAGCAGCAATTGATCCAATCTTGATTCCAAGTTCAAAAATCCCTACAGCCAGTTCTATTGCAACAGTAAGCCCCCCCCCAATAGAGGGGTACCCACGAGCATCAATAAAGGAGATAAGACAACAGCCATTATCCAGCCGCCAAAAGGTAGGCCTAGAGTCAATTGCCAGCCGAATACAGGAGGAAGACCAACCCCGAAGTCCAGATAGGTATCATTGACCTCCCCCACAGCATGGGCATAGTCCTGGGCTGGCTGGCCGGTGGGCAGCGGCAGGGGGGCCAGGTAGCTGACCAGACCGCCGGGAAAGCCGACCACATCCCCCGCACGATGCTGCTTGTCCAGTTCCAGAGTGGGCGCTTCCATGGGCTTATCGGTTGGCATCGTCGGGTTCCGGCACTAAGAGTGGGTCAAGTGGCATCAGTCCACGTATGTGCAGTATTTGGCCATCAAGTTTGGGCGGCGCATGGTATCGATTGTGGCTATGCGCTTTTCCATTTCGGCCACCATGAGCTTGTAGGTTTCATCATCCATGTCACGCCAGTAGCGTGGGTTGCGGTCGTTTTGCCGGTCGTGCTCGGCGCTGGTAGGGTCGAGGGCGCGTAGCGGTTCATGGAAGGGGTCATCCGGTAGCGGGCGGCTGGTGTCCATAAAGTTCTGCAGGTAATCCCACAAGGCGTAATGCGGCTCGGCGAAGCGATCCATGGGCAGCAGCCCAGCCAGGCTGAACTTGATGTCCTCGTAGCGGTGGTGCAGGTAAAGAAAGCTCATCGGCAACCCTTGGCGATCCGGATGAGTGCTGACATAGGCATCGAACTCGTAGAACGGACGGACGATCTCGCCGATGGTGCCGTTTTTCTTGTACTCGCCGTTATTGTCGTAATCGAAGACCGTGACCATGCCGGTGCGGCGATTGAGTTCCCATTCGGGGCCGCGTGAGGGGCGAGCCCATACTTTTGGGAGTTTATGAATAATCAGCCATCCCCCCCCCCATAAAAAAAGAAGTGGGAAACATAAAAAGGGAGATGTCTCAATAAATAGGCTCATGAACTCAGAGAAAAATGGATTGCGAGAATCCAATGCAAGGGCAATACATACAATAAGAAAAATCGGAAAAGAGATTAGGAAGGAAAATTTTCCGAACAAATATCCAATCATCAAAGCCCTAGATCCGCCGGGAAGCTGCGCAAATCTTAATTTCTCTTGGTCATGTATATAGTGGAAGTCCAGGTGCTCAAATGGCGCCGGCTTGTAGGTGCCGGCCTGCCTTTCCTGTTTGTCCTTTTCCAGCGCTCGCATATGCTTGGGGTCTTCGCGCCAGAGAAAATCTGCCGGGGTAACTTCCTGGGTGTTACCCCACGGCAACCGCGCCTTGGAAAATTTGCGGATCCAGGTACGGGGAACAGAAGGCTCCTGCTCGGGAATACGATCAGGCTGGTAGGCCGTAGAGGCATAGTAACTATCGGTAGACATCAAATTCGGCTTCAGTTATCGGGTTTATGGGTCTCTTCATCGGCCCAGAACGTCTGGTCAACCCGATTAAAATCGGGATCGGCATGGGCTGCTCCGGCCTCCACCTTGGCGCGGGGCGATGGCGCTGGAAAATAACGAATCGTACAGGCCTGATCCGTGGTTTGCGTAAGGCACAGCTGGGCACGCACCGCCCAGCTGTGCCAGGTATTGTTTTGTTCAGGCGTGGTGATGCCGAGATCTGGGGCGCGCAAGTACAGTTCGAGGGCATTGGGCCACAGCACCTGTGCTTCCGGTCTTGATGCTCCCAAGGCCCGTTGTTCGCTTACGACGCCGTGGGGATAGGCAGTATGGGTGCGCAGGCGACATTCGACACGCGTGGTCATCTCGCCAAGGTTGCCCAGCAAGCCGGGGAGGTTGCTTTCGACCCGTATACGCGACGGTGCATTGCGGATCTTGTACGGCAGGGTTTCGTTGATATCCAGCTTGGCATTGCGCTCGTAGTAGGGGTTGTTCTCGATATGTATGGTGATGCCGGCCAACAGGCCCAGCAGCCGATAGAAAGCCTCCTCGGAATCATCCAGTGGTGCCTGCTGGCTATCGGCAAAAGGACCATTGCCCAGCCAGTCCTCCAGTGGCGAGCTGCTGAACAGGTACACCACGCCTATACCGATGCCCAGCAACAGCAAGGCGATCCACCCCGCCGGCCCCAATCCGAACAGGGTTGCGCCAGTCGCGAAGAACCCACCCACCGCGCCGACCAGAGCACCGCCGGCCACGAGCATATAGCCCCAGATGGCGGCATCATTCCATTGCCAGGCATGCCAGGAGTCGAATAGACAGAGCCCTACCATCAGTACGGCAGCGGCCGTCTGGGCAATCAGCCTGGCGGTAATCCGGGTAATCACCTTGCTGCCGACAGTTCTCCCGAGAAGCTGTTCTGCCTGAGCCCGCGAGTAGGTAAATACGTTTCTCTGCCCCATATTCAAAACAGACTGATTGCCGGCAATCTTCGCAGTGAGCATCTCCATGGCAATTACTAAATCAAGCCCTGCGCCGACTAGTCCGAATACTTGTCGTGCTCTTCCTTTTTCTGTCGCTGTCCCTGCTCTTCCAGACCACTCAGCATTGATATTCCACAATTCCAGCATCAACACCGAGGCAGGAAACAACGTCCCATTGAGCGCCTGATAGAACTTGCTGCTCTGATGATTACCGAGGCGATCCAGTGCGCTTTGCAGGTCGCCTTTGGCCTGTTGGGCATTCTGGCTGGCGATGCTGGCATCATTGGCCGCCTGCTGGCCCTGCCGTGCCGCTCGGCCTTCGGCCTCTCTGGCTGTCGTTGAGGCACTGCCCGTTTGCCTGACCTGTGCCTGTGCCTGGGTATTCGCGCTGCTGGCAGCCTGCGCTGCCCGTTCGGCGATCAGGACTTCACGGATCCGCTCATTGAGGCCTGCGATGATCTGCGCGGTGCGGTGGTTTCTGGGGATACCCAACACCAGGTGATCACCTGGCGCCTGTTCACTGCGAGGTGCCCGGCGCTGGTTGGTCGAGGCGAGCAGGTTGTTGTCGGCATCGCGAAACTCCCCGTACATACGCACCGCACGCTGCTGCTCGTGGGGTATGTCTTCCAGGGCGAACAGGTAGTAGTCCTTGATCGCTGCGCTGCTGCGCCGCACGAAATGCGCAGCACCAAAGGTGTCACGCATCATGCTGCGCAAGCGCTCGACGTTGATGCCATGCAAACGCAGGTTCACCGGGCGCGCCTGGGGCGCCAACTGGTTGCGCAGGTTCTGTTCGGCCTGGCGAGCCTGAGCCAGGTTCTGGTTGTCGCGATCCAGTGCAGCCTGGGTGCCCTGCTGCCGACCGATAGCCCGTTGCTCGGCCTGTTCAGCCGCGCGTGCTACCCGCTCTGCCGTCTTTTGCTCCTGCCGGCTGGTGGTACGCTGCTGGCGGTTGTCGGCCAGCGCCTGCATGGCCTTATGGCGCGTTTCTTCGGCGGCCTTGACCGCTGCTTCGGCACTATCCACGGCGCCCTGCAGGTTTTCACAAATGGCGTTCAACGCCCCGGCCCCAGCCTTGAGTTCAGTGGTCAGGGCGTTACGCAAGCTGCCTGAGGCCATCAGCCCGGCGAGGCTCTCCGCGTTATAGGTGTTGTAAGGGCCAGCGGGCTCACTGCGGTTTTCGAAGACGGCCAGCTCGTCGGCGCGGAACAGACCATCCCCCTGGTTGCCGATTGCTTGTGCTGGGGCTTTGTAGGATGCCAGCAGGCTTTGCTCGTCATACGCTGGGCAAAGCATGAGGTGCAACGGGTGGTGCTCGTTGTTGGCCATTTCGCTGATGAACTTCTGCCCCTGGCTTTCCTGCTGGCTGGCCGTGCCTGCTGCGGCCAGTGGGTCGAGCTGATCGGCGGTGATGGAGAGGCAGCCGAGCAGTTGGCTGACGAAATAAAGCTCGGCCAGGTAGTCGAAGCCATCGAGGCTCAGGTGGTCAGCCAGCGTCTGCTGGGCTCGCGCGGTGGACAAGCACTCGTAGAAGATGGATTGCACGGTTTGGTGGGCTAGCGTGATCTGGGCGCGCTCGCTGGCAGCGGTAAACTGCTCGATATCGCGCCGGCCGCGCGCTCCGATCTTGCTGATGCTTTCGTGCAGCGGGTTCTTCTTGCCGCCAATCACCCGGGGCACGACCAGTTGCTGAATGAGTAAGGCGCTGCCGTGATTCGGATGCAGGGTGGCACGCTGGGCGCAGAGGCTGAGGAGCTTTTGCTGGGACTCCAGGCGATTTTTCAGGTAGCGCATGCGATACAGGTGGTCGTCGAGCATGACGCCGCAGATTTGCCGATTGCGGGCCGAGAGCAGCACGTCCACGCCAGCGGGAGCCGCTTGCCAGATATCAGGGGCTTGCTCCTCTGCTGAACTGCTAGCGGTATCAGGGTTGCTTGCTGCTGGGCGTTTGCTCTTGATCAGATGCTCCAGGCAATCGGCCCAAGCATCCAGTTCGAGCAGTGGGTCGGGAGTGGTCGGGGGATTGCCTTGCTCGCACTGATTCACGTACGTCTGCGCACTGCTCTTGGCTGTGTCTGGATAGCTCCCTGCGAGGTCACAGACGAATTGTCCAGGGTGGTCGAGAAACCACTCGAAGCCAGGTTGCCGGTTGCGCTGAGGCGCCACGACAGCCAGCGGGAACGCATTGCCGCTCAGGCTCGCGTGCGCAGTTCGCGCCTGACTGGCGCTAGCCTGCATCGCACTGACCTTGGAAAACAGCTCAAGCATTTCCAGGCCATTGGGCTGGTTGGCGTGACGCTTGATGAAGGTGGCTTGCGAGACAATCAGTTCCGGCCTGCTACAGCGTTCTCGTCGTAATGAAGTGTCTTGCTCCAGGCGCTTGAGGCGGGCCGGGCTAAGCTGCACTTCCGAGAAGCACAATTGCAGATCCGTCACTTTGCGTCGATTGCACTGGGCGGGCAGCCAGATTTCCTGCAACGCGACGCCGGTGGGCGTGCGCCGTCCTGGCTTGAAACCATCACCTTGGCGGTAGTTGAACAGGTTCACGTCGTGGAAGGTGGTTTGGCTGTCCTCACTGCGTACTTCCAGTTCGCGCCAGAGTCGCTCCTGATAGAAGACGTAGATATAGCCATTGCGCACGACGACCGGCGTACCCAGGTCGTACAGGCTCTTGCTGCCCGGCAGCGGCGTCATCGGTACGACCGGCACGATCTGGTTCCACTGGGTTTCGCCCGGCATCTGCCGTTGGGTGGGACGCATGCCCTCAAGCAGCGGCACGCGGATCGGCCCACCCCGTTCGCTGGCGATCTCCAGCCAGAGATTACGGTTGGGCTGCCCCTCCCAGTCCCATACGTGCAGCACGCTGCTGAACGTAGCGCCATTTTGTATTTCTGGCTTGTCTTGCTGGGTCAGTGCTTCCTGCTGTTGCATGTTGGTTTCGTCATAGATCACCAGCTTTTGCGTGGTGGGGTGATCCTTGCCGACCACCTGGACGATCAGTTTTCCGGATTCGCAGGCGGCGCCCTGGCTAAGGGCGCCTACGTTGTTGCTCATACGCTACGTTCCTTGTTGCTGTTGCGCAGAATCATATGCTGTTCAAGTTCATGCAGGCGTTCGGTATCGCTGCCTGGACACAGCTCTGCTGGCGGGGGTAGGTGTGCATAGGCGCTGCGCAAATTGAGGTAGGCGGTCAATGCGTCTGCCGAGAAAAAACCGGCCGCCATGCCTTCATCGAGATAACCCCGGGCCTCGTCGAAAGGTGTGATGCGCTGCCGCGCCCACCATTGGTAGAGAAAACTTTCAGCTTGCTGGCGGCCCAGGGCCTGCTCTTGGCCGCTATCCAGAAACAAGGTGCCAATGGCGGTCGTGGGGCGCCAAGCTGCTGCGCTGGTATTCTCGACGGTTTGCCAGGCTGCACGGCCATTGGCACTGTCCTGCCAGGTGCCGCCATACCAACTCAGTGACTGGATGGGCCCGAGCCAGGTGAGGTGGGTTTCGGCAGCGCAGGCGGGAAAGAAGTAACTGGCCGTGCGCGGGATGGAATAGCGCAACACGCCCTTACGCTCTGTTTCGAAGCGCACGAGCAAGATGTAGCGAAGATGGGTTAACAGATCATCTCGCTTACATCCTGCCGTGATCAGCAGGCCGGGCCACGTCTCTGGATCGTCTTGCATGGCGCGCAGCAGCGAGGGGTTGGCGCTCACGCTGAACAGTAGGAGACTTTCATCCGTGTAGGCCGCCAGTTCGGTGCCATCGTACAGACGTGATGGATCAGGGTTTTCGCTCATCCTGTACACGTCGGTTAGCAAGTGTTCCGTGCCTTCCAATAGGAGCCAGCGATTGTTGCTCATGCATGCCCCCCGGCGTTCATGGCCTTACGGCAGGGGCAGTCCGACAATGGGCACTGTAGAGGTGTGCCCCCCTTCGGCTTCTGGCATAGCTCGACGATTGGTACTTCCTCGCGCAGGCGCTGTTTGAGGAGTGCGCCGGGTTTGTCTGTATCCGCCTGTTTCAACGGCCCCGGCAACAACGGCATCGCCCCGGTGCCATTGCCCGGGCTACCGCCGGAGTTGATGTTGATCACCGGCCCGCTCAGGGTCACGCCGCCGCCGTCGATCCTGATGAAGCTGCCAGCGGCCTTGAGGGTCAGTTCGCTGCCGG
>NZ_QJUI01000012.1 GCF_004327285.1 Phytopseudomonas daroniae | reverse complement strand
CGCGGGAAATCTCGCCATGCGTCGTTGGAGGACTTGAAAAGGGAACGCCATTCCCTGCGTCCTCCGCCTCGCCTGGCGAGATTTCTCGCGGCAACGCGGCTTGCGCTGAAACGTCAACAGACCCTAGGCTTCGACCCTTTCCCGGAGGTGCTCGATGCCGCTTCGCTACATGCTCAAGCAATTCTTCATGCCGCCCGGCATTCTTCTGCTTCTGCTGGTGTTTGCCTGGTTCCTGCGGCGGCGCTTTCCGCGGCTGGCGGCAGGCTGTTTCGCGATTGGACTAGGTGGCCTGTGGTTGATGAGCCTGCCGGTGGCGGTGGAATGGATGGCGCGGCTGATCGAACGTGAGCCGGCACTGGCCCAGGAACAATGGGCCGAGTTGGCTCCGCGTGCCGATGTCATCATCGTCCTGGGCGGCGGGCGGGATTCCGCAGACCCGGCCTGGGGCGGTGACCAACCCAGTGCGATGGCGCTGGAACGTACCCGCTATGCGGCGCGTCTGGCCAAGGCTTCCGGCCTGCCGGTACTGACCACGGGCGGGCTGCATTTCGGTCGGCCGCCGAGTGAGGCGGCGCTGATGGCCGAGGTGATGAGCGAGGACATGGGTGTCGAGGTGCGCTGGCAGGAAGAACGCAGCCGCACCACCTGGGAAAACGCGGTGGAAACCGCTGCCATGTTGCAGCCTGAAGGCATTCGCCGCGTGGTGCTGGTGA
Organism: Phytopseudomonas daroniae; assembly: GCF_004327285.1. Taxonomy (GTDB): domain Bacteria; phylum Pseudomonadota; class Gammaproteobacteria; order Pseudomonadales; family Pseudomonadaceae; genus Aquipseudomonas; species Aquipseudomonas daroniae. Next base: position 197,679 of record NZ_QJUI01000012.1, on the reverse strand, counting down.
CCCAGGCCTGGCACATACCTCGCTCGCGCTGGAGTTTCGAGCAGGCCGGCTTCGAGGTGGTGGCGGCTCCGGTGGGCTTTATCGGTGTATCCAACGAGCGTCCGTTAGGCGGCTGGCTGCCGGAGGGCAAAGCCTTCTGGCAGAGCACCTTGCTGCTCAATGAAGTGATTGGCGCACTGGCCTATCCGCTGGCGTATGGGCGTTAAGCCGATATTGGCGCAGATAAGGCGTAAGCGGACGGTCGGTGACCCGCGTTGAACCATGGATCATGGCCTTCGGCCCCGGATTACGCCTGCGGCTAATCCAGGCTACGTTCGGGCCACGACCTGTAGGTTGGATTAGCCCGTAGGATGGGTGAAACCCATCGGAAATTGATGGGTTTCACCCATCCTACGACCTACAAGGGGGGAGTGGACGTAGGGTGGATGACGCTCTTTTCATCCACCATTGCGATTGCAGAGCGGTGGACGGATCGGGCCGCGTAGGTGAAGCGTCGTCCACCCTGCGAGCAGCCGCTAACGCCTTCTGGCCGCCGTTCAGCCGTTACGCCACGCCCTTGCGGCGTCGGGCCAAGGCCCAGCCCAGCAGCAGGGTGCACAGGATGATCAGCGGCCAGGAGCGCCACTGCAGGAACGGTGTAAGGTGCTGCATCGGCTGCACTTCCCCGTAGAGCGTGCCCTGTTCGAACTGCGGCAGGCGTTCGGTGATCTGGCCGAATGGGTCGATCAGCACGGTCACGCCGTTGTTGGTGGCACGGATCATCCAGCGGCCGGCTTCCAGGGCGCGCATCTGCGCCATCTGCAGGTGCTGCAGCGGGCCGATCGAGGTGCCGAACCAGGTGTCGTTGCTCACCGTCAACAGCAGGTCGCTCTGCGCGGCGAGATTGGCGGCGAATTCCGGGTAGACCACTTCGTAGCAGATGAAGGTGGCAATCCGGTGCCCCTTGGCCTCCAGCAGCGGCTGGTCGTGCTCGCCGCGAGCGAAGTCGGACATCGGCAGGTCGAAGAAGGCGATCAGGCCGCGCAACACTTCCTGCAGGGGCACGTACTCGCCGAAGGGCACCAGCCGTTGCTTGAGATAATCGCCGCTGCCCTGGCCGACCACGCTGACGCCATTGTAGTAACGCAGCTCGCCGCGTTCGTTGGGCTGACGAATCGGCACGCCGGTGATCAGTGCGCTCTGGCGGTCGCTGGCGAAGCGATCCATCACGCTGAGGTAGCCGCTGGCCTGTTCCTTGAGCACCGGCACCGCGGTTTCCGGCCAGATCAGCAAGTCCGTCGGTTTGCTGCTGAAACTCATGTCGCGGTACAGCGCCAGTTGCGCGTTGAGCTGCGCCGGATCCCACTTGAGGTTCTGTTCCACGTTACCCTGAATCGCGGCGACGCTCAGTGGCTCGCCAGCGGGTGCCGTCCAGGCATGGCCTTTGAGCAGCGCACCGGCAAGCCAGGGCGCGATCAGCACCGCGAGGGCTATGCCCCGTTGTGGCTTGTGTCGGTACAGGCGTGGCAGGTTGGCCAGCAGCGCGGCACTCAGCGCCAGGGAGAAAGACAGCAGCCAGACACCGCCCACGGGTGCCAGGCCGGCCAGCGGGCCGTCAAGCTGGCTGTAGCCGGCGTAGAGCCAGGGAAACCCGGTGAGGAACCAGCCACGAAACGCTTCCTGGGCGACCCATAGAGCGGCGAATGCCAGGGCGTCGCTTGCCGGAGCTGCATCACGACGTAGAAATAGCGTCCACAGCCAGGCCGTCAGTGCGAAGAACAGGCCGAGTCCGGCGACGAAACCCAGGGTCAGAAACGCAGCCAGGGGCGGCGAAGCGGCGCCGTAATCGTGAATGCTCACGTACACCCAACTGGTGCCAGAGGCGAACAGGCCGAAGCCGTACCACCAGCCGCGCCACGCTGCCTGGCGTGCTGTCAGGTCGCGCAGGCCGCGGTAGAGCAGGGCGATCGACAGCAGCGCCAGCGGCCAGATGCCGTACGGTGCCAGGGCCAGGGTGGTCAGCGCGCCTGCCAGGAGGGCGATCAGGTTGCCGGGCCAGCCGGGGCGGAACAGTCGATTCATCAGGATGCTCGCGAGAGAGGAGGAGGCAGGCGCCCCACCAACGGCAGGGCGCTACAGCACGTCAGCGGGCCAGTGGCGTCAGGCGCAGCAGGTGCACGCGGCGGCTGTCGGCGTTCAGCACGCGGAAACGGAACTCGCCGATCACCGTCACTTCGTTGCGCTTGGGCAGGTGGCCGAAGGCGCTCATCACCAGGCCGCCAACGGTGTCGAACTCGTCGTCGGAGAAGTCGGTGGTGAAGGCTTCGTTGAAGTGGTCGATGGGGGTCAGCGCCTTGACCAGGAAGTCGCCGCTGGGCAGCGGTTTGACGTAGCTGTCTTCCTCGACGTCGTGCTCGTCCTCGATGTCGCCGACGATCTGTTCGAGCACGTCTTCGATGGTCACCAGGCCGGCAACGCCGCCGTACTCGTCGATCACCACGGCCATGTGGTTGTGGTTGGCGCGGAACTCGCGCAGCAGCACGTTGAGGCGCTTGGACTCGGGCACGAAGGTGGCCGGGCGCAGCATGTCGCGGATGTTGAAGTCGGGTTGGTCGCCCAGCAGCAGCGGCAGCAGATCCTTGGCCAGGAGGATGCCGAGCACGTCATCGAGGGTCTCGCCGATCACTGGGTAGCGCGAGTGCGCCGCGTCGATGATCACCGGAAGGAATTCTTTCGGGGACTGGGTGGCCTTGATGGTGACCACCTGGGAGCGCGGCACCATGATGTCGCGAACCTGCAGGTCGGCGACCTGGATGGCGCCTTCGACGATGGCCAGGGCCTCGCTGTCGAGCAGTTTGTTCTGATGCGCATCGCGCAGGACTTCCAGCAGTTCCTGGCGGTTCTTCGGCTCATGAGCAAAAGCCTGGGTCAGCTTGTTCAGCCAGGACTTTTGCTCGTTGCTCGATCGGTCTTCGCTCATGGGGTTTTACTCGGGATCCTTGCTTCTATTCGTCGCCGGCATACGGGTCGGGATGACCCAGCTCGGCGAGCAATAATCGTTCCAGCGCTTCCATCTCCTCGGCTTCCTCATCATCGATGTGGTCGTAGCCGAGCAGGTGCAGGCAGCCGTGTATCACCAGATGCGCCCAGTGCGCCTCCAGTGTCTTGCCCTGTTCGATGGCTTCGCGCTCGACCACCGGTACGCAGATCACCAGGTCGCCAAGCAACGGGATATCCAGCAAATCATCAGGTACGTCAGCGGGAAAGGACAATACGTTGGTGGCGTAGTCCTTGTGTCGCCAGGTATGGTTGAGTTCGCGGCCTTCGGCCTCGTCGACCAGGCGGATGGTCAGTTCCGAGTCTGCCGTGCGCTGACGCAGGGCCAGCTCACACCAGGCTTGAAAGGCGCCTGTCGCAGGCAGGTGGTCGCCAGTGCTGGCGACCTGCAGATCCAGCTCGATCATTTGTCGGCCCTGGCACCCGGGTCGTTGTCCGCCGGCCGGCGGTCGGAGGGCTGACGTTCGGCATCGAAGCGCTCGTAGGCCTCGACGATCCGCTGCACCAGCGGGTGGCGCACCACGTCCTTGGGCTTGAAGTGGGTGAAGCTGATGCCCGGTACGCCCTTGAGCACCTCGATTACATGAGTCAGGCCGCTCTTGGTGCCGCGCGGCAGGTCGACCTGAGTGATGTCGCCAGTGATCACCGCGGTGGAGCCAAAACCGATCCGTGTCAGGAACATCTTCATCTGCTCCATCGTGGTGTTCTGGCTCTCGTCGAGAATGATGAAGCTGTTGTTCAGGGTGCGGCCGCGCATGTAGGCCAGCGGCGCGACCTCGATCACCTGCTTCTCGATCAGCTTGGCGACCTGCTCGAAACCGAGCATTTCGTAGAGTGCGTCGTACAGCGGGCGCAGGTAGGGGTCGATCTTCTGCGACAGGTCGCCGGGCAGGAAACCGAGCTTCTCGCCAGCCTCGACTGCCGGACGCACCAGCAGGATGCGACGGATCTGCTCGCGCTCCAGGGCATCGACGGCGCAGGCCACGGCCAGGTAGGTCTTGCCGGTACCGGCCGGGCCGATGCCGAAGTTGATGTCGTGGTCGAGGATCGCCTTGACATAGAGCTGCTGGTTGGCGCCTCGCGGACGGATCATGCCCTTGCGGGTGCGCAGGGCGATGTTGCTATGGGCGCTGGGGTTGTTCAGTTCCTCGATACCCGACTCCTGCAGGAACAGGTGCACCATATCCGGCGACAGCTCGGTGTTGTCGGCTTCGCGATACAGGCGGCGCAGCAGGTTTTCGGCAGAGGTGGTCTGTTCTGGCTCGCCGAGCAGTTCGAACTGGTTACCGCGGTTGCGGATCTCGATACCCAGGCGTGATTCGATCAGGCGCAGATGTTCGTCGAATTGCCCACTGAGGTTGGCGAAGCGCTTGGCTTCAAAGGGTTCGAGGGTGAAACGATGAGGTTCTATGGAAGTATTCAAAGTCGTATTTTGGCCGCCAGTCGGCTGAGTTGAAGGCAGAGAATAGCGCTAGCCGTCGCTGGGGGAAAGCACAGCCGATGACCGCGCTGCGCTTGCTCTGGAGTGACCCTCGCTTCGCGGAAGGTTCAGTGGCGTTCGATCAGGGTGCCGCGCAAGGAATGCGGCATCGCTTCATCGATGTGCACGTCGACGAACTGGCCGATCAGTCGTGGGTTGTCACACGGGAAGTTGACGTAGCGATTGTTCTCGGTGCGGCCCTGCAGCTTGCCCGGATCCTTTTTCGAGAAGTCGCTGACCAGGATGCGCTGCACGCTGCCAACCATGCGCCGGCTGTTTTCGAAGCCCTGCTGGTTGAGGCGGTTCTGCAGGATCTGCAGGCGCTGCTTCTTCACGTCGTCCGGGGTGTCGTCGACCAGGTCGGCCGCCGGGGTACCTGGGCGCGAGCTGTAGACGAAGGAGTAGGAGAAGTCGAAGCCGACGTCCTGCACCAGCTTCATGGTCTGCTCGAAGTCTTTCTCGGTTTCGCCGGGGAAGCCGATGATGAAGTCCGAACTGATGACGATGTCCGGCACTGCGGCCTTGAGCTTGCGGATGCGCGACTTGTATTCCAGTGCGGTGTGGTTGCGCTTCATCGCTGCGAGAATGCGGTCGGAGCCCGATTGCACCGGCAGATGGAGGAATTTCACCAGCTCCGGAATCTCGGCGTGGGCGCGGATCAGCGCATCGGAGAATTCCAGCGGGTGGCTGGTGGTGTAGCGGATACGGTCGATGCCATCGATGGCGGCCACCAGGTACAGCAGCTCGGCGAAATCGGCGATGCCGCCTTCACGGGTCGTACCGCGATAGCCGTTGACGTTCTGGCCAAGCAGGGTCACTTCACGCACGCCGTTTTCGGCCAGGTGGATGATCTCGCCCAGCACGTCGTCCAGCGGTCGGCTGACTTCTTCGCCGCGGGTGTAGGGCACCACGCAGAAGGTGCAGTACTTGCTGCAGCCTTCCATCACCGAGACGAAGGCGCTGGGGCCGTCGACCCGTGGCTCGGGCAGGCGGTCGAACTTCTCGATCTCGGGGAAGGAGATATCCACCTGGGCGATCTTGGTGCTGCGTGCGGCGTCGATCATCTCCGGCAGACGATGCAGGGTCTGCGGGCCGAACACCACGTCGACGTACGGGGCGCGGTCGCGAATTGCCGCGCCTTCCTGGCTGGCCACGCAGCCGCCGACACCGATCACCAGATCCGGGTTCTCCAGCTTCAGCTCACGCCAGCGGCCGAGTTGGGAGAATACTTTGTCCTGGGCTTTTTCGCGGATCGAGCAGGTATTGAGCAGGATGACGTCGGCGTCTTCCGGGCGATCGGTCACCTCCAGGGCCTGATGCTCGCCCAGCAGGTCGACCATGCGCGAGCTGTCGTACTCGTTCATCTGGCAACCGTGGGTTTCGATATAGAGCTTCTTGGTCATGGCACTGCCTGGAATGATTGAAAAGTAGCGGAAGAAATTTTTAACGTCGCGTCAGCGACGGCCCGAAGGATGGCCGCTGATGGCTGGCCATAAAAATGACCGCGTATTATAGGGGGCTTGGCCGACCGAGGCCACAAGCTATGGACGGAGGGGCGACGCCGTAGCGGATAGCCGTGCTAAGATTCGCCCCCTTTTGTTATCTGCCAGCCAATCGTTACCCATGAGCAAGCGTGAACCGATCTACAAGGTGATTTTCCTCAACCAGGGCCAGGTGTACGAGATGTACGCCAAACAGATTTTCCAGAGCGATCTGTGGGGCTTTCTGGAAATAGAGGAATTCGTCTTTGGCGAACGCACCCAGGTCGTCGTCGACCCCAGCGAGGAAAAGCTCAAGGCTCAGTTCGATGGCGTGGTGCGCAGCTTCGTCCCCATGCATTCGATCGTGCGCATCGACGAGGTCGAGCGCCTGGGCACGCCGAAGATCAGCGAGGCCAAGGGCGGTGGCAACATCATGCCGTTCCCCATGCCGATGCCGGACAAGTGAGCGGCAAGCCTCAAGCTGCAAACTGAGCGCTGTTGCCAAGGGCTAAAGTGATCACCTTGCTGGATGGTTGTAGAGCCTGTAGAAGAATCACGGATGCTTTGCCTTGAAGCTTCTATTTCAGCGGTGCGAAGGGGGAGAGGCCGTCGGCGGCCTGCAGTTCCTGCAGGTAGTTGCGGAAGATCTGCCCCAGCACCTGGGTGGCCACTTCCAGCTCCGCTCTTGGCATTTGCAGTGACACTTCGTCAGCGCTGTCCATGGCCTCGTCCGAACCATTGACCGCTGCCATCTTCAGCACGATATAGGCCTGCACGTTATTGGCGGCCACACCCTCGCCACGAAAGAACATCATGCCCAGGTGATATTGCGCTTGCGGGTGGCCCTGCAGCGATGCGCGCTCGAACCAGCTCAGTGCCTGAGGGAGATCGCGTTCGGTGGTTCTACCTTCGTAATAGAACTCGCCAAGCTCGTACTGCGCCTGGGAATTGCCGCCTTCGGCGCTTTGCTGGCAGGCCTGCAATGCATCGGGCAGGTCTTCAGGGGCGACGTTCAGCGAGCAACTGCCGGTCGCCGGGATCAGCAATGAGTTTCCGTCCGCCAGTGCAAGCAAGGGCAGCAGGAGCAACAGGCAGCCCAGAGACAGGGTGCGGCCGGTGCGCTTCATGAAGATCCGAATACCTCGAGGTGCTGACAGGGTGGATTCCTGGCGAAACAAATGCGTCCGCCATCACATTATGAAATAAGCCGCACCGTTCTTACAAAGTGTTTACCGGCTTTTCTGCCCCATTGTGGCGCGGCCGCATCGCTGCTACCTGCAAATTACGCCCGATAGGGCTCAAATAGGCAGCCGACACACCCTATAGACGATCAATCGCGGTACTACAGGTTCCACCATTATGCGCGGCAATAAGCGTCTGCCGCGCATAACTGGCCGATTCTTACGCCTGCTTGAGGATGGCGAAAGCGCGCTCGGCGGCGTCCAGGGTCAGCTTCAGCTCGGCCTCGCCATGGGCGATGGAGGTGAAACCTGCCTCGAACGCACTCGGCGCCAGGTACACGCCGCCTTCCAGCATCAGGTGGAAGAAGCGCTTGAAGCGCTCGGCATCGCTGGCCATCACATCGTCGAAGGTAACGATGTCGTCGGCGCCGCTGAAATACAGCCCGAACATGCCACCCGCCTGGGTGGTGACGAACGGGATGCCGGCAGCATCGGCGCGCTCTTGCAGCCCCTGCAGCAGCTTGCTGGTGTAGTCGCTCAGTTCGGCATGGAAGCCCGGGTGGCTGATCAGCTTCAGGGTGGTCAGGCCGGCCGCCATGGCCAGCGGGTTACCGGACAGCGTACCGGCCTGGTAGACCGGACCGAGCGGAGCGATACATTCCATGATCGCGCGCTTGCCGCCAAAGCAGCCGACCGGCATGCCGCCACCGATGATCTTGCCGAAGGTCGACAGATCCGGCGTCACGCCGTAGTGCGCCTGGGCGCCGCCGAGGGAAACGCGGAAACCGGTCATCACTTCGTCGAAGATCAGCACCACGCCGTGCTGGTCGCAGAGGTTGCGCAGGCCTTCGAGGAAGCCAGTTGCTGGCGGTACGCAGTTCATGTTGCCGGCGACCGGCTCGACGATGATGCAGGCGACCTCGCTGCCGACCTTGCCGAGCATCTCGGCGACTGCGTTGATATCGTTGAACGGCAGGGTCAGGGTGTGTTTGGCGAAGGCCGCCGGCACGCCTGCGGAGTTCGGCACGCCCTGGGTCAGGGCGCCGGAACCGGCCTTGACCAGCAGGCTGTCGGAATGACCGTGGTAGCAGCCTTCGAATTTGATGATGCTGTCGCGGCCGGTGTAGCCACGGGCCAGGCGGATGGCGCTCATGGTCGCCTCGGTGCCGGAGCTGACCATGCGCACCATTTCCATGGATGGCACCAGCGCGCAGACCAGATCGGCCATCTCGGTTTCCATGACGGTCGGGGCGCCGTAGGACAGGCCGTGGTCGAGCTGGCGGCGTACTGCGTCGATCACCTCGGGGTGGCTGTGGCCGAGGATCATCGGGCCCCAGGAACCGACATAGTCGACATAGCGCTTGTCGTCCTCGTCCGTCACGTAGGCGCCGATGGCGTGCTTGAAGAACAGCGGCGTGCCGCCCACGCTCTTGAAGGCGCGCACCGGCGAGTTGACGCCGCCAGGAATGTGTTTCTGGGCGTTGGCGAAGAGGATTTCGGAGCGGGACATGATGGGCTCTCTCTTAAAAATTAAATCAGACCTATTCGAACAGAGCGCTGAAGGCGCGAGCACGGCGTTCGACTTCGGCAGCGGAATCGGCGGCGAACAGGGCGTGGATCACGGCGATCATGCTGGCGCCTGTTTCGATCAAGGGTGCGGCGTTGTGCAGGTCGATGCCACCGATGGCGACGATCGGCAACTGCACGCGTGCTTTGGCGGTCGCCAGCAGCTCGGACGTGGCCGCTGGCGCGCCGGGTTTGGTATGGGAATTGAAGAAACGACCGAAGGCCACGTAGCTGGCACCTTCCCGGGCGGCCTGTTCGGCCAGCTCCAGGCGTGCGTGGCAGGTGCCGCCGATGATCGCCTTGCGCCCTAGCAGGGTGCGGGCCACGGCCAGCGAGCCATCTTCCTGGCCCAGGTGCAGGCCGACGCCCAGGCGTGCGGCGAGTTCGGCGTCGTCGTTGATGATCAACGCAGCGCCATAGCGTTCGCACAGGCTGCGCAACGCTTCGGCTTCGCGCAGACGACGAGCCTCATCGGTGGATTTGTCGCGGTATTGCAGCAGGCGCGCGCCACCGGCGAGGGCCGCTTCGACATAAGGCAGCAGTTTGCCGTCGGCGAGTAACTGGCTATCGGTGATGGCGTACAGGCCACGCAGTTTCATCGGACTTCCCTCAGGCGAAATCGAGGGGCAGGCGACGCGGTACGAACTGACCGCGACCCGGTTGTTCGGCATCGCGCAGGGTGCGCCAAGTGTAGTCCAGCGCGGTTTGTACCGCGCTGATCAGATCCTGTCCCAGGGCTATACGGCCGGCGAGGGTGCTGGCCAGGGTGCAGCCGGAGCCGTGATAGCTGCCGGGTAGCCGCGGGCAGGTAAAGGTGTGCTGGCTGCCATCGCGCAGGTACAGGCGGTTATGCACGACATCGCTTTCGTCGCCATGGCCGCCGGTGATCAGCAGGTGACGGATATGCGGCAGCAGCTTGTCCGCGCATTCATCCGGCGTGCCGTCTGGCAGTTCGGCGAGGATGCGCGCTTCCGGCAGGTTGGGCGTGGCGATGGTGGAAGCGCCGAACAGACGCTCGCGCATGGCGAAACCGACTTCGTCCTTGCCCAGGGTACCGCCACCGCCAGCACGCAGCACCGGGTCGCAGACCAGCGGCACGCCCGGCAGCTTGTCCATGATCATCAGAACCGTCTCGACCATTTCCACCGAACCGAGCATGCCCAGCTTGACCGCGGCCACCGGCATATCGGCGATCACCGCGTGGGCCTGGGCGAGTACCCAGTCGCGGTCGAGCACACGGAAGTCGCTGACGTCGACTGTGTCCTGCACAGTCAGCGCGGTGACTGTCGGGGCAGCGTGGCAACCCTGGGCCAGCAGTGCTTCGATATCGGCCTGCAGGCCGGCGCCACCGCTTGGGTCGTGGCCGGACAGGCACAGTACCACCGGGCGAGAAGGGGCGAGGCGGGCGGTGCTGCGCTCGTAATCAGGGAGGCCGAAATCGATCATCTGTGTCACGGGTTCCGGTTTACCAGGTCGTTGAAAAACGTAGGCGAGGCAGCCGATGCGAGGCAAAAGCAGGCGAAAAAGCGGAGTTTACAGCTGTAAATGAGCATTTTGAGCCTGGTTTTAACGAAGCAACGGCTACGTAGGTAGTTTTTCAACGGCCTGTTAGGGTACGGCGGCAACCGCAGTACCTGATTGATCGGGGCTCGCATCAGCGGGTGGCCGGCGGCATTTTCGTGGGGCGCGAGCTTAACATTTAATGCGCCACCATGAGCCTTGGATGACAGGTGTGAATGCCGCATATGGTTTCCGCCATTCGGCATCGCGGTTCGCTTTTCCGCTGCTGCCCATGCATCATTCAGCGCCCAGTCCGTCGCTGTTGCCGAACCATGAATCTGCGTTTCTATTTGATTGCCATGACCGCCCTGGCCGTGGTCACCGACAACCTGATCATTCCTTTCTACCCGCAGTATTTCGCCGAGCGTTTCGACAACCCGCCGCCCGAGCATGTCGGTCTTTATCTCGCGGCGATCAGCCTGACGGTGATGGCCGTCTTTCCTGTGTGGGCGCGGCTGGCCAAGCGTGTGCATCCGGTGCGCATCCTGATCGGCGCGCAGTTCATGGCCGGTGCCCTGACCGCGGCGCTGACCTTTATCGATTCGCTGCCGCTGTTCTGGGTGGTGTCGCTGGTGATGATCGTATTCAAGGGCAGCTACCTGCTCATGTATCCCTACGTGATGAGCCTGCAGCAACAGGACAGCCATACCCAGACCATCGGTACGCTGTCGGTGGTGGTGCATTTCGGCGCGATTCTCGGCGCAGCGGCGGGCGGACTGGTGTTGCAGGTGCTGGCCATCGGTGATGTGTTTCTGATCATGGCGGCGGGCGACTTCATCCAGATGGCCATCTGCATGCATCTGATCCGCGGTCATCTGCCGCGCAGTGGCGAGCCCGCCGAGGCAGCGACGGAGGGAGAGACTGTCGCTGCCACCGGTACACGCAGCCTGTTGGCGATCTATCGGCTTTGTGTGGTGATGCTGCTGTTCTATTTCGTCGCCTACGTCACCCGGCCGTTCTTCGCCGTGTACTGGCAGCAGGTGGCGAGCTGGAACAGCGAACTGATGGCCGGCTTCGTCTATTCCCTGCCGGGCGCCGTGGCGGTATTCGCGCTGTGGTGGAGCAGGCGCTCGGCGGCCAAGGGGGCGACCCGTGATGGCATCTTCGCCGGCCTGCTGCTGGGCGCCGCGGCGACCTTCATCCAGGGCTTCGATAACCAGTGGTTGATTCTGCTTGGGCGGGTGTTGTTCGGCTGGGCGCTGTATCAGGTCACGGTGCGCCTGGATGCCCTGTTGTTCGAATTGAGTACGCCAGAGAACTACGGCGTGGACTTCAGCAAGATCAATATCTTCCAGTGCCTGGGCACCATGGGGGCTTCCTATGGCGCTGGTCTGCTGGTCAGCCACTACGGCCAGCACATGCCGTTCTGGGTCGGTGCGGTGGGTCTGGTGATCACCGCGGCAGTCTTCCCGCTGCTGATTCGCAAACCGTCGGAAATCGCCGTTGCGCGCGAATGATAATTTGATGCGTTCGCAAATGCCGTGGTTAAATCCGTGATCCGCTGCGCAGGCCTCAGGCTGGCGCAGCGCGACCGTCACGCATTTTCTTCGGGGCCGATTCACGATGTACCAGGCCAACAGCGACCTAGCGCAACTACTTGATGTCACCGCACGTACCCTGCCGGGAATTCCCGCGCGAGTGGGCGTCAGCGCTGATGACGAACTTGCCTGCGGCGCGGCTGGCAACCAGGCGCGAATCGCCGCTCTCTATGGGCACCTGCAGTCGAGCTTTCCCGAGGCCGGGGCGCATTACTGGACGGTGCGCACCTGGACGCTGCTGATCTGGCAACCCATCTACCTGAGTCTGTTCGGTGTGCACCTCGCCGAGCGTGCGCCGTGCCTCGACGGCATGGGGCAGACCGTGTGCAATGGCATGGTCTATGGCTTCTGCCTGCCCGAACATTGCCCGCGCCGCGCAGCCCAGGATGGGCTTATCGATTTCGCCGCCGAGCAATTGCAGCAACTGGTCGAGCGCCAGTGGCAGGAGTTCGACGCGGTGGCCGGCATTCAGCGCAAGCTGGCTCGGCGCCTGCAGGCCGATTGCGTGTTGGGCGCGCTGCTGATGATCCAGCGACAACAGTCCCTAGCCAACGAGCGGCTGCAGCAACTGGAAGGGCGCTGGCTGGATGCGCTCGATCTGCGCGGCAACAGCTCGCTGATCGAAGTGCGCCTGGACGATGGCCGCGAGCGCCTGGCGCTGGGGCGCAAGGTCTGTTGCCAGCACTTTCGCCGCGCCGACGGCCAGCTCTGCAGCACCTGCCCGAAACTCAAGCAGGAAGAGCGGCTGACGCGCCTGCGCCAGGAGCTAAGCCTCGAATGCTGAAACTGAACGATATCCAGGTACGTCGCGACGGTCGCCTGACCCTGGCACTGGACGAACTGCAACTGGCCGGCGACCAATTCACCGTGATTCTCGGCCATAACGGCTCGGGCAAATCGACGCTGATGAACCTGATCGCCCGGCAATTGCAGCCGGACACCGGTACTCTGCAGCTCGACGGCAAGCCACTGAGCAGTTTCAGCCAGCGCGAATTCGCCCGTCGCGTGGCGTTTCTACCCCAGCGCCTGCCGGATGTCGCCGGGCTCACCGTGCGCGAGCTGGTGCGCCTCGGACGCTTTCCCTGGCGAGGCTTGCTTGGCAGTTGGCAAGCCGAGGATCGGCAGATGATCGAACAGGCCATGGCGCAGACCGATGTCGAGCAGTACGCCGATCACCTGGCCGATACCCTCTCTGGGGGCGAGCGTCAGCGGGCCTGGATCGCCATGTTGCTGGCCCAGCAGTCGCCGCTGATCCTGCTCGATGAGCCGACCTCGGCGCTGGATCTGGCTCACCAGTACGAACTGATGACGCTGCTGCGCGAACTCAATCTGGCGACCGGCCGGGGTATCGTCGCCATCCTCCACGACATCAACCTCACCGCCCGCTATGCCGACCGCATCGTCGCGCTCAAGCAGGGACGGGTGTTCTTCGACGGCACGCCGGACGAACTGCTGCACAGCCCACTGCTCAGCGGGCTCTACGACATCGATATCGAACTGATCGAGCAGCCTGGCAGCGCCCGCAAGATCGCCGTGGTGGCCTGAACATGGGTTTCAGCGAAGCGCGTCAGGGCGCGGTCGCCAGCGAGTTCGGCGGGCAAGTGCTGCGCTATGGCCTGACCTTCGGCCTGCTGCTGGTGCTGATGGTTGTGCACCTGCAACTGAGCACCGCGCTACCCCTGGCTCAGCAGTGGGCGGTACTCGGCGGTGCCGTGCAGGAGGATTTCGATGCCCTGCAATTCAATCTGTCGGCCCTGCCTCGGCTGGTCATCGCCTTGCTGGTCGGCGCGGCGCTGGGACTATCGGGCAGCGTGCTGCAGCAACTGACGCAGAACCGCCTGGTCTCGCCGATGACCATCGGAGCTTCGTCCGGTGCCTGGCTTGGGCTGGTCTGCGCGACCTTGCTGGTGCCGACGTTCGCCGCCAATCACGGGCACTGGGCGGCGCTGGCCGGTGCGCTGCTGTCGGTCGGCCTGGTGCTGGTGATCGCCGGGCGCAACGGCATCGCCGGCTTGCCGGTGGTACTGGCGGGCATGGCCATGAACCTGCTCCTCGGTGCTTTGGCCGCGGGCCTGGTACTGCTCAACAACCAGTACACCAGTGGGCTGTTCGTCTGGGGTGCTGGAGATCTTGCACAGATCGACTGGCATTGGGTCGGCTGGTTGTGGCCCAAGCTGTTGATCGGCCTGCTGGTCATTTTCCTCGCGCCGCGCCCGCTGACCCTGCTGCAACTGGGCAGCGACGGTGCCCAGGCTCGTGGCCTGAACCTGTGGCCGGTGATGCTGGCGCTGTTCATGGTGTCGATCTGGATGACGGCCGTATCGATCACAGCGGTGGGCCTGATCGGCTTTATCGGCCTGTTGACGCCCAACCTGGCACGGCTGTTCGGCGCCCGTCGTTCCCGGGATGAGTTGCTCTACAGCGTGTTGCTCGGCGCCGTGCTGCTGCTCGCCACCGATGCCCTGGCACTGCTGGCCAATCGCTGGACGACGGATCTGGTACCCAGCGGCGCGGCGGCGGCACTGATCGGCGCGCCGGCGTTGTTATGGCTGTCGCGCCGCCAGTTGTCCGCCGATGACGCCCGCGGTCTGGAGTTGCCGGAAGGGCCGGAGCGGGTGCGCCGCCGCCATGGGCTTCTGGTGCTGGCGCTGACTATTGCTGTGGTACTGCTGAGCATCTGCCTGGGCCGCAGCAGCGTGGGCTGGCAGTTCGAGTGGCCATCGTCGCTGATCTGGGCGTTACGTTGGCCGCGAGTACTTACCGCCGCTGCGGCGGGCTGTGGCCTGGCCATCGCCGGGGTGCTGTTGCAGCGCCTGCTGCGCAATCCGCTGGCCAGCCCGGACATTCTCGGCCTCTCGGCGGGGGCGACCCTGGCGGTGATGCTGGCCCTGATGATTTTCGGTGGCTCGCTGCTGGGATTCACGGCGCCGATCGCCGCCTTTATCGGCAGTCTCGCGGTGCTCGCCGTGCTGTTGCTGCTGGGGCGTCGCCACCAGTATTCGCCGGCGCTGATGGCGCTGGTCGGTATTTCCCTCACTGCGCTGCTCAACGCGGCGTTGCAGTTTGGCCTGGCCAAGGGAACGGCCGATTCCTTCGCGTTGCTCGGCTGGCTGGCCGGCTCGACCTACCGGGTCTCGGCGGCGCAATCCTTGTGGTTGGCCATGGGCGTGCTATTACTGGGCGTACTCAGCCTGCTGTGCCATCGCGCGCTCACACTGATCTCCATCGGTGATGGCGTGGCCCTGAGCCGCGGCCTGGATGTGCGCACGGCTCGCCTGGCACTGTTGGTGCTGGTGTCGCTACTCTGTGCACTGGTTACCAGCCTGATGGGGCCGGTGGCCTTTCTTGGCTTGCTGGCGCCGCACATGGCTGCGATTCTGGGGGCACGCCGGGTGGTGTCGCAGTTATTGCTGGCGGCGGCTCTGGGCGGTGTGCTGATGTTGCTGGCGGACTGGTTCGGTCGCGTGCTGATCTTCCCGCTGCAATTGCCGGTCGGCATCGTCGCTTCGGTGGTGTGCGGCAGCTATTTCGTTTACCTGTTGGTCAAGAGGCGCCTGGCATGAAGGATCTGTTGCGCGCTGTCTCGTTGCTGTTATGCCTGGTTGCGGGCTTTGCCGGGGCGCAGCCGCGGGTGGTGGCGCTGAGCTGGGAAGCGGCCGAGCATCTGCTGAAACTGGAGATCACCCCCATCGCCGTGGCCGATGCCGGGGATTACCGCACCTGGGTGGTACGCCCGCGCCTGCCGGACGAGGTGCCAAGTGCTGGCTCACGTACCGAGCCGAACCTGGAGCTGCTGGCGCAACTGAAGCCGGAGCTGATCGTCATTCCACCGCTGCTGGAAGACATTCGCGGCAAACTCGAGCGCATCGCGCCAGTGGCCGCCTACAGCAGTTTCAGCCAGCAGCACGACAATTACCTCGCCGCCCGCGACAACTACCTGGCCCTGGCCCAGCGCTTCGGTCGCGAGGAGCAGGCACTGCGCGAGTTGGCGGCGATGCAGGCACGGGTCGATGAGCTGCACCGGCGCCTGGTCGAGCATTTCCGCGGATCTTTGCCCAAGGTCGCGGTGATTCGCTTTTCCTCGCCCACGGCAGTGTTCATCAACGGCGCCAACTCCATGGCCGACCACGCCATGCAGTTGCTGCACCTGCAGCCGGCCTATCCGCTGCCACGCAGCCCCTGGGGCATCGTGCAATCGCCGGTGACCACCCTGGGGCGCATCGACGAGGGCGTGATCCTGCATATCGAGCCTTTCGCCCAGCAGGATCAACTGTTCAACACGCCGCTCTGGCAAGCCATGCCGTTCGTGCGCGAAGGGCGCTTCGCTGCCATGCGTTCGACCTGGACTTATGGCGGAGTGTTTTCCATCGAATACCTGGCCGAGGCGATCACCGAGGCTCTACTGCGCCTGCCGGCACAATGACCGGCCTCGACGTTTCCTTATCGTAGTGCTTGCGATGACTGGCTGACAGACCCTAGAGTTGCCGGCATTCCTATTTCGAGCCGTGCAAGTCAGTGTCATCGTGAGGGTGTGGGGCCTTCCGATATTGCTCTGTATGGCCATTTGCGGGGCTGCATGCGTTTTTTCCTGATCATTCTTCTGGCGATTTGCCCGGTATTGGCGAGTGCTGCGGGGCCGGCCGTGTTCGACGAGAACACCCGATCCTTGCCGCTTGGCCAGCTGATGTCCGTGTTCGAGGACGTACGGGGCGACAAGACCATTGACGACGTCACCTCCAGAGCCCTGCAAGGCAGCTTTCGCGCCCATGACAAACCGGTATTGAACGCGGGCTATTCACGCTCGGCCTTCTGGTTGCGGGTCGACCTGCAGTACCTGCCTCAGGATTCCATCGCCCACGGCCTCCATCATCACTGGCTGCTGGAACTGGCCTATCCGCCGCTGGATCATCTGGAACTCTACGAGGCGGATTCCGATGGCCACTTTCGTCTGACCCAACGCACCGGCGATGCGCTGCCGTTCTCCAGTCGGGAAATTCGCCAGAACAATTACCTGTTCTCCCTCGATTTCGAGCCGGATCAGGTGCGCCGGGTTTACCTGCGTATTGAAAGCCAGGGGTCGATCCAGGCGCCGTTGACCCTCTGGTCGCCCACCGCCTACCTGGAAAAGCAGCCGGCGCGCATCTACGTGCTGGGCATCATCTACGGCGTGTTGCTGGTGATGCTGATCTACAACCTGTTCATCTTCATCAGCGTTCGCGATACCAGTTACCTCTATTACATCTTGTATATCGCTTCGTTCGGCCTCTATCAGGTGTCGGTCAACGGCGCCGGTATCGAGTTCTTCTGGCCCGACAACCCCTGGTGGGCGAACGTTGCCACGCCGTTCCTGATCGGCGCCACGGCGTTGTTCGGTTGCCAGTTCGCGCGCAGTTTCCTGCAGACCAGCGAGCATAGCCCCTGGGTCGACCGCTGCCTGTTGCTGCTGATGCTCTGGGGCACGGCGGTGATGGTGCTGGCGTTGACCGTCAGCTACGCCGTATCGCTGCGCCTGGCCACCGTTCTGGCGCTGGTGTTCACCCTGGTGGTGTCCATCGCCGGCGTGCTGGCCTGGCTGCGCGGCATGCGGGTGGCGCGCTACTTCATCATCGCCTGGGCGGCCTTTCTGATCGGTGGCGTGGTCAACACGCTGATGGTGCTCGGCTACCTGCCCAACGTGTTCCTGACCATGTACGCCAGTCAGATCGGCAGCGCGATCGAGGTCGCGTTGCTATCGCTGGCGCTGGCCGACCGTATCAACGGGATGAAGGAGGAGCGTGCACGCATCCTGCAGAGTGCCGCTGCCAAGCTGGAGGCGCTGAACCACGAACTGGCCGACAGCAACCGCCTCAAGGACGACTTCCTGGCCACCGTGACCCACGAACTGCGCACGCCGATGAATGGCGTCATCGGCTCCCTGGAGCTGATGCAGACTCTGCGCCTGGAGCCGGAGGTCGAGCAATACCAGAAGACCGCGACGCGCTCGGCGCGGGACATGATGCAGATGGTCAACGACATCCTCGCGCTCACCGAACTGCAATCCGGCAGGCTCTACCCGCGGCGAGAGACCTTCAGCCTGCGCGGCCTGCTCGATGGTGTGTGCGCCAACTACGAAGGCCGTGCGCGAGACAAGGGCCTGGCTTTCACGCTCGATCTGGACGAGCGCCTGCCCGATACCGTGGAAGGCGATGCGGTAAAACTGGCGCAAGGGCTGGGCTACCTGCTGGATAACGCCATCAAGTTCACTGCCGCTGGAAAGGTTTGCCTGCGCGTGCGCGGTGGTGAGCCGACGCTCGAGGCCCTGCCGCTGAGCTTCGAGGTGATCGATGCAGGCATCGGTCTGGCGGATGCCCGCGAAGCTGACCTGTACCTCCGCTTCCATCAGCTCGACAACTCGATGACTCGACAATACGGCGGTCTCGGCATCGGCCTGAGCATCTGCCGGCAACTGGTCGATCTGCTGGGCGGTAGCCTGGCGTATGAGCCCAATCGTGCTGGCGCGGGCGGCAGCATCTTTCGCCTGAGTCTGACGCTGGCCTTGCCGGTGCAGAAGGGCGCGAGCGAGCCGGTGGTGCGCCGCGCCAATGGCAGCCCCGTGCGCGTGCCGGAGCAATGCACCGTGCTGGTGGTCGAGGACAATGCCATCAACCAACTGGTGATCCGCGGCATGCTGCTCAAGCTCGGTTACCGGGTACGCACTGCGGACAATGGCAGCGAAGCCCTGGAGTGCCTGCAGCGCGAGTCAGTCGACGCGCTGCTGCTCGATTGCCAGATGCCGGTGATGGATGGTTTCGCCACCTGTCGAGCGCTGCGCCTGTTGCCCGGTTGTGCCGAGCTGCCGGTGCTGGCGATCACGGCCCACAGCCAGTCCGGCGACCGCGAGCGCTGCCTGGCCGCCGGGATGAGCGACTACCTGGCCAAGCCGGTGAAGTTCGACGAGCTGCGGGTACTGTTGCATGACTGGGTGCTGTGCCGGACAGCTTGAGTATGGCCGGGTCGCGGCCGGCATTGGCACAAATCCGGCTTTAAGAGCCTGTGGGATTCTGCTTCACTGGAGTGTGCCACTCAATGATCGCCGCGCTCGGTCGCTGAGTGGCTCGCTCACCTTCCGCCCGTGCGCCGTCGGCGCCGAGGAGCACGCAGCATGATGCCCAGCCAGTACGCCGAAACCCATGAGGTGTTCAACCAGCCGTTGCCGCTGGAGGGCAGTAACCTGTACCGCATCGACCTGCCCCTGCAGGAGTGGACAGGCCGCTTCGACGGTGCCTGGGGCGTATCGCGGATGGACGCCTATGGTGCGCTGGCCGGCGGCGAACTGATGACCGCCGGCTTTCTTGCCAACCAGAACGAACCCGTGTTCAAGAGCCATGATCGCTACGGGCATCGCATCGACGTCGTCGAGTTCCACCCGGCCTACCATCGGTTGATGGAGGCGGCGATCACCCATGGCATTCCCTCCATGCCCTGGGTCGCTCCGCGCCGCGGTGCCCAGGTGGTGCGTGCGGCCATGAGCTACCTGCACAGCCAGGCCGAAGCCGGCAGCGGATGCCCGTTGACCATGACCTTCGCCAGTGTGCCGGCGCTGCGGATGCAGCCGGATATCGCCGAGCGCTGGCTACCGAAGATCCTTTCCTGCGAATACGACCCGCGCAACCTGCCCTTCGAACAGAAGGCCGGCGCCACCATTGGCATGGCCATGACCGAGAAGCAGGGGGGCAGCGACGTGCGGGCCAACACCACGCGAGCCCATGCGTTGGGTGCAACTGGGCCGGGCGGCGCCTATGAGCTGGTCGGGCACAAGTGGTTCTGCTCGGCGCCGATGTGCGATGCCTTTCTCACCCTGGCCTATACCGACAAGGGCCTCAGTTGCTTTTTGCTACCGCGCCACCGGCCGGATGGTACCCGCAACCCGTTCTACATCCAGCGCCTGAAGGACAAACTGGGCAACCGCTCCAACGCTTCCGCCGAGGTGGAGTACCGGGGTGCCCTGGCGTGGATGATCGGCGAGGAAGGGCGCGGCGTGCCGACCATCATCGAAATGGTCGCCATGACCCGCTTCGACTGCATGATCGGTTCCAGTGCGCTGATGCGCCAGGCCCTCAGCCAGGCCCTGCACCATTGCGCGCAGCGGCAGGTCGGCGGACGAGCGCTGAGCGACCTGCCGCTGATGCAGAACGTGCTGGCCGATCTGGCCCTGGAAAGCGAGGCGGCGCTGGCGCTGACCCTGCGTATGGGGCGCGCCCTGGATCGGCCGGATGACCCGCACGAGCGAGCCTTCGCCCGCCTGGTCACCGCCGTGGGCAAGTATTGGATATGCAAGCGCGCACCGGCAATGATCAACGAGGCGGCGGAATGCCTGGGCGGTGCCGGCTACGTGGAGGACAGCATCCTGCCGCGGCTGTATCGCGAGGCGCCGGTCAACTCGACCTGGGAAGGCTCGGGCAACGTGCAGTGCCTGGATGTGCTGCGCGCCTTGTCGAAGGAGGCGGGGATGCTCGATGCGCTGTTGATGCAGCTAGGCGACGGCCACGGCGACGCCCGTCTCAAGGCGCACATCGCCGGCCTGCAGAGGGATCTGCGTGACAGCGACGATATCCATTATCGCGCCCGGCAGATCACCGAAGATATCGCTCTGGCCCTGCAGGCCGGCCTGCTCCTCGAGGCGGGTAACGAGGTGGTCGCCGATGCCTTCATCGCCAGCCGCATTGCCGGCCGAGGCAGGGTATACGGTGGCTTGCCGCGGGGCGTCGATGTCGCGGCGCTGCTGGCCAGGAGCATGCCGGCACTCGGCTGAGGCCGCGTGCCGCCAGCCTGCGTCCTTGGCGTCAGCCGCGCTGGATGAACCGGCGGATACGCCGTGCGGCCTCCACGCACTCCTCCAGCGGTGCGACCAGGGCCATGCGCACACGGCCGCTGCCTGGATTGAAACCATCCACTTCCCGCGACAGATAGGAGCCCGGCACCACGGTGACATGTTCCTGGGCGAACAGCGCGCGGGTGAACTCGGCATCGTCGCCCGACGTCCTGGCCCATAGATAGAAGCCGCCATCCGGACGTTGCACATCGAGTACGTCCTGCAGGATTTCCAGTACGGCATCGAACTTCTCGCGGTACAGATCGCGGTTGGCGCGCACATGATCCTCGTCCTGCCAGGCAGCGATGCTGGCCAGCTGGGTTTGTACCGGCATGGCGCAACCATGGTAGGTGCGGTACAGCAGGAAGGCCTTGAGGATTTCCGCGTCGCCCGCCACGAACCCCGAACGCAGGCCCGGCAGATTCGAGCGCTTGGACAGGCTGTGGAACACCACGCAACGTTTGAAATCGTTGCGGCCCAGTTCGGCGCAAGCGGTCAGCAGGCCGGCTGGCGGATTCTGTTCGTCGAAGTACAGTTCGCTGTAGCACTCGTCGGCGGCAATGACGAAGTCGTACTGATCCGCCAGGGCGATCAGCTTTTTCAGCGTTTCCAGCGGAATCAGCGCGCCAGTCGGGTTGCCCGGCGAACAGAGGAAGAGTATCTGGCAGCGCTGCCATACTTCTGGCGCTACGGCGTCGAAATCCGGGTTGAAGCCATGTTCGACCAGGCACGGCAGGTAATGTGGCCGGGTGCCGGCGAGCAGGGCTGCGCCTTCGTAGATCTGATAGAAGGGATTGGGGCTGACCACCAGGCCGTCGACGTCACGCTGGGCGACGGTCTGGGTGAAGGCGAACAGCGCCTCGCGGGTGCCGTTCACCGGCAGCACATGCCGTGCCGCATCGAGCCAGCCGGTCGGTACCTTGAAGCGGCGTTCGCACCAGTGGGCGATGGCTTCGCGCAGCGCCGGGATGCCCAGCGTGGTCGGGTAGACCGCCAGTTGTTCGAGGTTGTCGGTCAGCGCCTGGGCGACGAACGCCGGCGAGCGGTGTTTGGGCTCGCCGATGGACAGGGCGATGGGCGAGCGGTCGGCTGCGGGCTGTACACCGGCGAGCAGGGCGCGGAGTTTCTCGAACGGGTAGGGCTGCAACTGGGCGAGGGCGTGGTTCATGATGATCCGACGTGTCCTTTGTAGGGCGGCGACAAAGCTGCCGACACTAGCACGCGGGGCGGCTTCAGGAAAATTCCCTTTCGCCCGTCCGATAGGCGTCATTTTGGGGCGCCATGCTGATGCACGGTTCTAAAGGCTGGCTGCTTCGAGCCGATAGCCTGACTGCAACCCGTTATCAGTCATTCTTTAGCGAGACCCCTCTATGCGCACCCTCAAGTTCAGCCACAAGATCATGCTGGCTGCGTCCCTGGTGGTCATTGCAGCTTTTGCGTCGTTCGCGTTGTACAACGACTACCTGCAACGCACCTCGATTCGCGACAACCTGGCGCACTATCTCCACGACGTCGGTCAGGTATCCACCGGCAACATCCAGCATTGGCTCAATGGGCGCATGCAGTTGCTGGACAATCTCGCCGAATCGGTTCAGGACGACAGCGCGCCCGATCCGCTGGCCAGAAACCTGCAGCACCGCAGCATCGCCTCCGCCTTTCTGTACGCCTACTTCGGTCAGGCCGATGGCACCTATACCCAGTTTCCTCCTAGCGAATTACCCGCCGGTTATGATCCGCGTCAGCGGCCCTGGTACAAGAGCGCGGCGGGCAGCAGCGGGCCGGGTCTGACCGAGCCCTACCTGGCGGCCGATCCACGTGATGGCCTGCTGATCACCATCACCCGTCCCGTCAATGCCGGCGGTAGCCTGCAGGGCGTGGTGGGCGGCGACCTCAAGTTGCAGACGGTCGACGACATCCTCAACTCCTTCGATCTGGGCGGTATGGGCTATGCCTTCCTGGTCGACGACAAGGGCACGGTGCTGGTGCACCCGGACAAGAGCCTGGTGCTCAAGAAACTGCCGGATCTGTTCCCCAGTGGTGCGCCGCGTCTGGAGTCCGGTTTGCAGGGCGTCTCGGCCGTCGATGGCAGTGCGCGTATCGTCACTTTCCTGCCGGTGCAGGGGCTGGCCGGCGTGCATTGGTATGTCGGCCTGTCCGTCGACGAAGGCAAGGCGTTCGCTGCCCTGCGTGAATTCCGCATCTCGGCGCTGATGTCCACGATCATCGG
The DNA here is from genome assembly GCF_004327285.1 of Phytopseudomonas daroniae. Lineage (GTDB taxonomy): Bacteria > Pseudomonadota > Gammaproteobacteria > Pseudomonadales > Pseudomonadaceae > Aquipseudomonas > Aquipseudomonas daroniae. The sequence goes on along the minus strand of NZ_QJUI01000012.1, from coordinate 174,759 downwards.
CGTTATCGCGATCCTGCTGTTGCTCGGGGCGCTGATCCGCATCCTGCTGCGCCCACTGCACGTGATGAGCCACGCCATGGGGGGCATCGCCGAGGGAGAAGGCGATCTGACCCAGCGTCTGAAAATCGATTCCGGCGATGAGTTCGGCGAGTTGGCGGGTGCCTTCAACCGCTTCGTCGAGCGTATCCACGAATCGATCCGCGAAGTGGCCTCGGCGACCCGTGAAGTTCACGCCCGCGTGAGTACCGTGGTCGAGGCGTCCAACGCCTCCATGGGTAACTCCAACGAACAGGCCGCGCGTACCGACAGCGTTGCCGCGGCGATCAACCAGCTTGGCGCTGCCGCCCAGGAAATCGCCCGCAACGCCGCCGATGCGTCGGTGCAGGCCAGCGATGCCCGCCGCGATGCCGAAGAAGGGCAGAGCATGGTCGAGCGCACGCTGGGCTCCATGGGCGATCTGTCGGACAAGATTCAGGCCTCCGGCAGCCATATCGAGGTGCTCAGCCAGAAGAGCAACGACATTGGCCAGATTCTCGATGTGATCAAGGGCATTTCCGAGCAGACCAACCTGCTGGCGCTCAACGCCGCCATCGAAGCGGCCCGTGCCGGAGAGGCGGGGCGTGGCTTCGCCGTGGTCGCGGATGAAGTGCGCAACCTGGCGCAACGCACGCAGAGCTCGGCGCAGGAAATCCAGCAGATGATCGAGCAGTTGCAGGCCGGTGCTCGCGACGCCGTAGCGACCATGGGCGAAAGCCGACGGTTCAGCGACGACAGCGTGCGCATCGGCGGGCAGGCCGGCGAGAACCTGCGTGGCGTGACCCGCCGCATCGGCGAGATCGACGGCATGAACCAGTCCGTGGCCACCGCCACCGAGGAGCAGACCTCGGTGATCGAGAGCCTGAACATGGACATCACCGAGATCAACACCCTGAACCAGGACGGCGTGCGCAACCTGCAGTCCAGCCTCAGCGCCTGTACCGAACTGGATCAGCAGGTCGGTCGGCTCAAGCAACTGGTGGACAGTTTCAGAATCTGAGGGAGCTGAAGCGGGCGCGTGCCTCGTTGCGAGGCCCGCGCTGTTGACCGTTTAGATGCTGATTTGCAGCGGACTTGGGCTACTCGTCGCCGACAGCTTGGTGATGATGGTCTGCTGCAGGCGTGCGCACAGCTCCGGGTCGGACAGCGGCTGGTTGTTGGCATCGGTGACGAAGAATACGTCCTCCACCCGTTCGCCCAGGGTGGCGATCTTGGCGTTCTGCAGCGACAGGTCGAAGTCGAGGAAGATCCGCCCGATCTTGGCCAGCAGGCCGGGGCGATCCGGCGCCGTCAGTTCCAATACGGTCACCGGTCGCTGCGCATCGTTATGGATGGTTACCTGCGGCGCGAAGGAGAAGTGCTTGAGCTGGCGTGGTACCCGGCGCTGGATGATGTTGGGGTACTCGTCAGGGTGTTTCAGCGTATCGACCAGGCTCTGGCGGATTTGCTCGATGCGTTGCGGGTTATCGCCGATGGAGCCACCTTCTACCTCCAGCACGATGTAGGTGTCGAGGGTGAACTGGCTGGTCGAAGTGAGAATCCGCGCATCGTGAATGTTCAGGTTGAGCTGCGTCATGGCAGCCACCGTCACGGCGAAGAAATCGTGCTGATCCGGCGCGTAGATGAAAATCTGCGTGCCGCCCTCGTACTCGCGCTGGGTGGTTTCCTTGATCAGTACCAGCGGGCCGCCGTCGTCCGGGTGCTGAAGGATCGCATCGGTGTGCCAGGCCACATCGCCGGCGGTATGGCGCAGGAAGTAGTCATCGCCTAGCTGCGCCCATAGCTGCTCGACTTCATCGGAGTCGGTGCCGCTGCGTACCAGGGTATCCAGCGCCGCGCTCTGGGTCAGGCGAATCTGCTCTTCGCGCTCCACCGGGTTTTCCAGGCCGCGGAGCAGGGCCCGCTTGGTTTCCGTGTAGAGCTGGCGCATCAGGCTGGCGCGCCAGGAATTCCACAGGCTCGGGTTGGTGGCGTTGATGTCGGCCACGGTGAGCACGTAGAGATAGTCCAGGTGGGTCTGGTCGCCGACGAACGCGGCGAAGTCGTGGATCACCTGCGGGTCGGACAGATCCTTGCGCTGGGCCGTGGTCGACATCGCCAGGTGGTTCTGTACCAGCCAGACGATCAGCCCGGTGTCCCAGGCCGGCAGATGATGGCGCTGGCCGAAGGCTTCGGCATCGATGGCGCCGAGCTCGGAGTGGTCACCGCCACGGCCCTTGCCGATATCGTGATAGAGACCGGCCAGGTAGATCAGCTCGGGCTTTGGCAGCTTGTCGATCAGTTTGCTGGCCAGGGGGAACTTCTCCGCCAGCTCCGGCCACTTGAACTTGCGCAGGTGCTTGATCAGGTTGAGCGTGTGGGCATCGACCGTGTAGATGTGGAACAGGTCGTGCTGCATCTGCCCGACGATATGGCCGAACTCCGGCAGGTAGCGACCGAGGATGCCGTAGCGGTTCATGCGGCGCAGGTTGCGGTGGATGCCCTGTTCGCACTTGAACAGCTCGATGAACAGGCTGGTGTTGCGAATGTCCTTGCGGAAATCGTCGTCGATCAGGTGACGGTGATCGCGCAGCAGGCGGATGGTGTCGGCGCATACGCCCTTCAGATCCGGGTGCTGGGCCATCAGCACGAAGATCTCGATGATGGCGAACGGCGTGCGCTTGAACACGTTCGGGTGGGTCACCTCGATGTAGCCGTCGCGAACCTGGAAACGGCTGTTCAGCGGCGTCGCCGGGCCACTGTCACCGGCACGCAGGATCTCTTCCTCGAAGTGCTGGTTGATCAGGTCGCTCAGCTCGGCGATGCCCATCACCACGCGGTAGTACTTCTGCATGAAGCGCTCGATGGTGCGCTTGGTGTCGCCTTCGTTGTAGCCGAGCAGCTCGGCCACCTTGCTCTGGTGGTCGAACAGCAGCCGGTCTTCGGCGCGCCCGGCCAGCATGTGCAGGGCGTAGCGCACCTTCCAGAGAAACTCCTGGGAGGAGGCCAGCAGGGTGTATTCGCTTTCCAGCAGAAAACCCTGGCCAACCATCGCATGCAGGTTGAGGGTGCCGAAGTGGCGGCGTGCGACCCAGAGAATGGTCTGGATGTCGCGCAGCCCGCCAGGCGAGCCCTTGACGTTAGGCTCCAGGTTGTACTCGGTGTCGTTGTACTTGGCGTGCCGGCTTTTCTGTTCCTGGCGCTTGGCCAGGAAGAATTCCTGGCTCGGCCACATGTGCGCGCTGGCGGTCACTTCCTGCATGCGCCCACGCAGATGTTCGGGGCCGGCAATGGTACGGCTTTCCATCAGGTTGGTGATGACCGTCAGGTCGGCGCGAGCCTCTTCGGCGCATTCGGCGACCGAACGCACGCTCTGGCCGACTTCCAGGCCGATGTCCCAGAGCAGGGTGAGGAAGCCTTCGATCGCTTCGCGGAAGGTTTCCTGATCGTCGCTGCCGAGCAGAACCAGCAGGTCGATGTCCGAATAGGGGTGCAGTTCGCCACGGCCATAACCGCCCACCGCCAGCAGGGCGATTTCGGCATCCTCGCTCCAGGAAAAACGATTCCAGGCTTCCAGCAGGATCTGGTCGGTGAACCAGGCACGATCTTCGACCAGACGGCGCATGTCGCGGCCGCTACGAAAGCGCGCATCGAGCACTTCGTGGGCGCGACGAATGGCTTTCTTGAAGGCGCCGATGGGGCTGGACTTGAGCGCCAGTTCCGCCTGGAACTGGCCGCGATCGAACAACTCGGAGTCTACCTGCGGCATGTAGCGGCCTTCCTTCTATAGGCGAGGTTCGAGATCAGGCGGAAACCCGCGCGATGGTGTCATCGCCACGCAGGGTGAAAATCTCGTAACCGTCGGCGGTGACCAGCAGGGTGTGCTCCCACTGCGCGGACAGCTTGCGATCCTTGGTGATCGCGGTCCAGCCGTCACCCAGTACGCGGGTTTCCGCGCGGCCCTGGTTGATCATCGGCTCGATGGTGAAGGTCATGCCTTCCTTGAGTTCCATTCCGGTACCGGCACGGCCGTAATGCAGCACCTGCGGGTCTTCGTGAAACACCGAACCGATGCCGTGACCGCAGAACTCGCGTACCACCGAGAAACCATGCTTCTCGGCATGCTTCTGGATCACTTCACCGATGTCGCCCAGGCGGGCACCCGGACGTACCACTTCGATGCCCTTGTACAGGCATTCCTGGGTGATGCGCGACAGGCGCTCGGCCCACTCCGGAACCTTGCCGACGTGGAACATGCGACTGGTGTCGCCGTAGTAGCCGTCCTTGATCACGGTGACGTCGATGTTCATCACATCACCTTCCTTGAGCGGCTTGTCGTTGGGAATGCCGTGGCACACCACATGGTTGAGCGAGGTGCATATGGATTTGGGGAAACCAGGGCGGCCCGGTGCGGCGCCGTAATTGAGCGGCGCGGGAATGGCCTTCTGCACGTTGACGATGTGGTCATGGCAGAGGGTGTTCAGCTCGTCCGTGGTGACGCCTGGTTTGACATGCTCGGCGATCATCTCCAGCACTTCGGCGGCCAGGCGGCCGGCGATGCGCATTTTCTCGATTTCATCGGGCGTCTTGAGGGTGACGGTCATGGTGATCTCGGTATCTCTGTAAAGTGCGCCATTTTAAGCCGCAAGCCACAAGCTGCAAGCCGCAAGTTAAGAGCAGGGCGCCTATCTTGAGTTTGACTCGCCTGCTCAGGTCGCCAGCCATACGGCTTGTGGCTTGCCGCTTGTAGCTTATGACTGCTACTTGTGGTATAAAACGCGCCGCTTTACGGGGCAGCCCCCCGAAAGCTTAACCCCACACACGTGTCGACACGATTTCCTGGGTGCCCGCAAGGGTTGGAAATTGGGACGCGTGGAGGCCTAACCCGACTTATCAAGGAACTATCATGTCCCAAGTCAATATGCGCGATATGCTGAAGGCCGGTGTGCACTTCGGTCACCAGACCCGTTACTGGAACCCGAAAATGGGCAAGTACATTTTCGGTGCGCGTAACAAGATTCACATCATCAACCTTGAAAAGACCCTGCCGATGTTCAACGACGCGCTGTCGTTCGTTGAAAAGCTGGCTGCTGGCAAGAACAAGATCCTGTTCGTCGGCACCAAGCGTTCCGCTGGCAAGATCGTTCGCGAAGAAGCTGCTCGTTGCAACTCGCCGTTCGTCGATCACCGCTGGTTGGGCGGCATGCTCACCAACTACAAGACCATCCGTGCCTCGATCAAGCGTCTGCGTGATCTGGAAGTGCAGTCCCAGGACGGCACCTTCACCAAGCTGACCAAGAAAGAAGCGCTGATGCGCACCCGTGATCTGGAAAAACTGGATCGCAGCCTGGGTGGTATCAAGGACATGGGCGGCCTGCCGGACGCACTGTTCGTCATCGACGTTGATCACGAGCGCATCGCGATCACCGAAGCCAACAAGCTGGGCATCCCGGTCATCGGCGTTGTCGATACCAACAGCAGCCCAGAAGGCGTTGACTACATCATCCCGGGTAACGACGACGCCATCCGCGCCATCCAGCTGTACATGGGTGCCATGGCCGACGCCGTGATCCGTGGTCGCAGCAACGTTGGCGGCGCTACCGAAGCGTTCGTCGAAGAAGCGCCGGCTGCCGAAGCTGCCGAAGGCTGAGCGGTAACGCAGAGCACCTAGTGTTATGCGCTGCGCAAAAAGGGGGCTAGGCCCCCTTTTTGCCACTCACAGATTTGATCGCCCGTATGACGGGCGATGGTTGAAGACCTACCAAGAGGATTTTCAAAATGGCAGAGATCACTGCAGCCCTGGTTAAAGAACTGCGCGAGCGTACTGGCCAAGGCATGATGGAATGCAAGAAGGCCCTGGTTGCCGCCGGTGGCGACATCGAGAAAGCCATCGACGACATGCGCGCCTCGGGTGCCATCAAGGCCGCCAAGAAAGCGGGCAACATCGCCGCTGAAGGCGCTATCGCCGCTCGCGTCGAAGGTGGCCGTGGCCTGATCATCGAAGTCAACTCGCAGACCGACTTCCTGGCTCTGCAGGACGACTTCAAGGGCTTCGTGAAAGAAAGCCTGGATGAAGCCTTCACTCAGAACCTGACCGAAGTCGCTCCGCTGATCGCTTCCCGCGAATCCGCGCGTGAGGCCCTGGTTGCCAAGTGCGGCGAGAACGTCAACATCCGTCGTTTGACCGCAGTCGCCGGCGAAACCGTTGGTGCTTACCTGCACGGCCACCGTATCGGTGTTCTGGTTGTCCTGAAAGGCGGTAACGACGAGCTGGCCAAGCACGTTGCCATGCACGTTGCTGCTTCCAACCCGGCCGTTGTTTCGCCGGATCAGGTCTCCGAAGAGCTGGTTGCCAAGGAAAAAGAAATCTTCCTGCAGCTGAATGCCGAGAAAATCGCTGGCAAGCCGGAAAACATCGTCGAGAACATGATCAAGGGCCGCATCAACAAGTTCCTGGCCGAAGCCAGCCTGGTTGAGCAAGCCTTCATCATGGATCCGGAAGTCAAGGTTGGTGAGCTGGTGAAGAAAGCCGGTGCTGAAATCGTTTCCTTCGTACGTTACGAAGTGGGCGAGGGCATCGAGAAGGCCGAGACCGACTTCGCTGCCGAAGTCGCTGCCCAGGTTGCTGCCAGCAAGCAGTAACAGGCACCTCAGCTAGCGCCCCAGAAGAGGCTGCCCGCTCACGCGCGCGGCCTCTTTTACAAATGGGATTTTTTTCAAGGCGGCGGTTGGTGCCTAGGGCACCAACGGTCGTGAGCGCTGTCGAAGCGCTCGATATGGGCGAGCCACAGGGTTCGCACGCTTTCTTACGCCGCAGGAGAGACTGGTAATGGCTCAGCAGGTGAGTGGTCGTCAACCGCGCTACAAGCGCATTCTGCTCAAACTCAGCGGCGAGGCCCTGATGGGGTCGGAAGATTTCGGCATCGATCCCAAGGTACTGGATCGCATGGCGCTGGAAGTCGGCCAGTTGGTCGGTATCGGCGTACAGGTCGGCCTGGTGATCGGTGGCGGCAACCTGTTCCGCGGCGCAGCGCTGAGCGCCGCCGGCATGGATCGGGTCACCGGTGATCATATGGGTATGCTGGCCACGGTGATGAATGCCCTGGCCATGCGCGACGCCCTGGAGCGCTCGAATATTCCCGCGCTGGTCATGTCGGCCATCTCGATGGTCGGGGTCACCGATCACTATGATCGTCGCAAGGCCATGCGCCACCTGAAAACCGGTGAGGTGGTGATTTTCGCCGCTGGCACTGGCAACCCTTTCTTCACCACCGACTCGGCCGCCTGCCTGCGGGCAATCGAGATCGACGCCGATGTGGTGCTGAAGGCAACCAAGGTGGATGGTGTGTACACTGCCGATCCATTCAAGGATCCGCATGCGGAAAAATTCGATCGCCTCACCTATGACGAGGTATTGGATCGCAAGTTGGGCGTGATGGATCTGACGGCCATCTGCCTGTGCCGTGACCACAGCATGCCGCTGCGTGTTTTCAATATGAACAAGCCGGGTGCCCTGCTCAATGTCGTGGTGGGTGGCGCCGAAGGTACTTTGGTCGAGGAAAGTAAGTAATGATCAACGAAATCAAGAAAGACGCTCAGGTGCGCATGCAGAAGAGCCTGGAATCGCTTGCCCACGCATTCAGCCGCATCCGTACCGGTCAGGCTCACCCGAGCATCCTCGGTGGGGTGATGGTGCCTTACTACGGCGTTGATACGCCTTTGAATCAGGTTGCCAGCGTAACCGTAAAAGACTCGCGTACCCTGCAGGTCGTGGCGTTCGAGCGCAGCATGCTGTCTGCCGTGGACAAAGCGATTCAGAGCTCCGGTCTGGGCTTCAATCCGACCAACCTCGGCGAACTGCTGCTGATTTCCATGCCGGCGCTGACCGAAGAAACCCGCAAGGGCTTCACCAAGCAGGCGCGTGACGCTGCGGAAGACGGCCGTGTGGCCGTGCGCAATATCCGTCGTGATGCCCTGAGCCAGCTCAAGGATCTGGTCAAGGAAAAGGAAATCAGCGAAGACGAAGAGCGTCGCGCTGCTGACGACATCCAGAAGCTGACCGACAAGTTTGTGGGCGAGATCGAAGTTGCCGTCAAGCAGAAAGAAGCGGATCTGATGGCCGTCTGACGGCCAGGAAGTCGCCATGGACAATTCCAAAGTCGGTGCCGTGATGGCCGTTCCACGGCATGTGGCGATCATTATGGATGGTAATAACCGCTGGGCGCGCAAGCGCCTGCTGCCCGGTGTGGCCGGGCACAAGGCGGGCGTCGATGCGGTGCGTGCGGTGATCGAGGTGTGCGCTGAATCCGGGGTCGAGGTGTTGACTCTGTTCGCGTTCTCCAGTGAGAACTGGCAGCGGCCTGCCGAAGAGGTCGGGGCTCTGATGGAGTTGTTCCTCAGTGCCTTGCGGCGGGAAACCCGCAAGCTCGACGAGAACGGTATCAGCCTGCGCATCATCGGTGATCGTTCGCGCTTTCATCCTGAGCTGCAGGCCGCCATGCGAGAGGCCGAGGCCAAGACGTCGGGCGCCGCTGGCGAAAAACGCTTCATCCTGCAAATCGCCGCGAACTACGGTGGTCAATGGGATATCGCCCAGGCTGCCCAGCGCCTTGCGCGGGAAGTTCAGGGCGGGCATCTGCAACCTGAAGACATCACCCCGGGCCTGCTGCAAAGCTGTCTGGTCACGGGCGAGTTGCCGTTGCCCGATCTGTGCATCCGCACGGGTGGTGAGCACCGAGTCAGCAATTTCCTGCTCTGGCAGATGGCCTATAGTGAGCTGTACTTCTCCGACCTGCTATGGCCGGACTTCAAACACGACGCCATGCGCGCAGCGCTGGCGGATTTCGCCAAGCGTCAGCGACGCTTTGGCAAAACCAGTGAACAAGTCGAAGCCGAGGCCCGCGCCTGATGCTCAAGCAACGAATCATTACGGCGCTGATCCTGTTGCCGATCGCCCTGGCGGGGTTCTTCCTGCTCGAAGGTGGCGCATTTGCGCTGTTCATCGCCGCGGTGGTGGTGCTCGGTGCCTGGGAATGGGCGCGCCTGGCCGGTTTCGCCACTCAGCCGCTGCGTATCGCCTACGCGGCGCTGGTGGCGCTGCTGTTGTACCTGTTGCACGGTTTGCCGACGCTGGCGCCCTGGGTATTGGCTGTGGGTGTGCTGTGGTGGGCGTTCGCGACCTTTCTGGTGCTCAATTATCCGCACAGCAGCCGTTACTGGGGTGGCCCGCCTGGCCGCTTGCTGATTGGCCTGTTGATTCTCTTGCCGGCTTGGCAAGGTCTGGTGGTGCTGAAGCAGTGGCAACTGGCCAATTGGCTGATTCTGGCGGTCATGGCGTTGGTCTGGGTGGCGGATATCGGGGCCTATTTCTCCGGTAAGCGTTTCGGCAAGCGCAAGCTGGCTCCGCAGGTCAGCCCTGGCAAGAGCTGGGAAGGTTTGATCGGTGGTTTGTTGCTCAGTTTGCTGCTGACCGTCGTGGTCGGTGTCTACCGCGACTGGTCGTTTGCTACGTTCTTGCTGGCGCTGCCGGCGGCTGCATTGGTGGTGCTGATTTCAGTAGTCGGTGATCTAACCGAGAGCATGTTCAAGCGCCAGTCCGGCATCAAGGACAGCAGTAACCTGTTGCCTGGGCATGGCGGCGTACTCGATCGTATCGACAGCCTGACGGCGGCCGTGCCGGTATTTGCCGTACTGCTGTTGCTCGCCGGCTGGGGCACGCTGTGACTCAGGTGCAACTCATTAGCGTTCTTGGTGCGACGGGTTCCATCGGTCTCAGTACGCTCGACGTCATTGCTCGGCATCCCTCGCGGTATCAGGTGTTTGCTCTGACCGCGTTCAGCCGCGTGGCTGAGCTGGAGGCGCTATGCCTGATTCATCGTCCAGGTTTCGCCGTCGTTGCGGATGCGCAGGCGGCGAACGACCTGCAGGCTCGTCTGCGCCTTGCTGGCCTCGATACTCGCGTGCTGTTTGGCGAAGCAGGATTGTGTGAGGTCTCCGCGCATGCCGAGGTAGACGCCGTGATGGCGGCCATCGTGGGTGCGGCGGGGCTCAAGCCGACCCTGGCTGCGGTGGAGGCAGGCAAGAAGGTCTTGCTGGCCAACAAGGAAGCGCTGGTGATGTCGGGCGCGCTGTTCATGCGTGCGGTGCGTCAGAGCGGCGCTGTGCTGTTGCCTATCGACAGCGAGCACAACGCGATTTTCCAGTGCCTCCCTCAGGATTACGCTCGTGGCCTGCAGCCGGTCGGCGTGCGGCGTATTCTGCTGACTGCATCTGGCGGGCCGTTCCGGGAAACCTCGGCCGAAGCGTTGCATGCGGTCACGCCCGAGCAGGCCTGTGCTCATCCCAATTGGTCGATGGGGCGCAAGATTTCCGTCGACTCGGCCAGCATGATGAATAAAGGGCTGGAGCTGATCGAGGCCTGCTGGCTGTTCGACGCGCGCCCCAGGCAGGTCGAGGTGGTGATCCATCCGCAGAGCGTCATTCATTCTCTGGTCGATTACGTCGATGGTTCGGTGCTCGCACAGTTGGGCAACCCCGACATGCGTACGCCCATCGCCCACGCCCTGGCCTGGCCGCAGCGCATCGATTCCGGCGTTGCGCCGCTGGATCTGCTCGCGGTGGCACGGCTGGACTTTCAAGCCCCCGACGATACCCGCTTCCCTTGCCTGCGCCTGGCGCGGCAGGCGGCAGAGGCGGGCGGCAGTGCGCCAGCCATGCTCAATGCGGCGAATGAAGTAGCGGTGGCGGCATTTCTCGAACGGCGGATTCGCTTTACCGATATCGCGCGTATCATTGACGGCGTTCTTGAAGCCGAGCCGGCTGTTGCGGTGGAGTGCCTCGACGCTGTGCTCGAGGCCGACCGCCGTGCGCGGGAATTGGCTGGGCAGTGGTTGAATCGTGGAGAGGTGGCATGAGCGCGCTGTATATGATCGTTGGCACCCTGATTGCGCTCGGGGTGCTGGTGACTTTTCATGAGTACGGTCATTTCTGGGTTGCCCGACGCTGTGGCGTCAAGGTGCTGCGTTTTTCGGTGGGCTTCGGTACGCCGCTGGTGCGCTGGCATGATCGCCAGGGTACGGAGTTCGTGATCGCCGCGATCCCGCTCGGTGGCTACGTGAAGATGCTCGATGAGCGCGAAGGCGACGTGCCGCCGGCGCTGGCCGAGCAGTCGTTCAATCGCAAGACCGTCGGGCAGCGCATCGCCATCGTGGCGGCAGGTCCGGCGGCCAACTTCGCGCTGGCGCTGGTATTCTTCTGGCTGGTCGCCATGCTCGGCAGCCAGCAGGTGCGCCCGGTCATCGGCGCGGTCGAGGCTGGCAGCCTGGCCCAGGTCGCCGGTCTACAGGTCGGCGAAGAGATCGTGTCGGTCAATGGCAAGGCGACTTCTGGCTGGTCGGCGGTGAATCTGCAACTGGTGCGCCGTCTCGGCGAAAGCGGCGAGCTGGAAATTGCCACGCGTCATACGGATGGCGGCGCTGACACGCTGCATCGCATCGATCTGGATAACTGGCTGCGCGGCGCCAATGAGCCGGATCCGATCGCTTCGCTGGGCATTCGTCCGTGGCGCCCGAGCCTTGAACCGGTGCTGGCCGAGTTCGATCCGCAGGGGCCTGCGCAAGCTGCCGGCCTGCGTGTGGGCGACCGCCTGCTAGCGCTCGATGAACAGCCTCTGGTCGACTGGCAGGATCTGGTCGATCGTGTTCGTGGGTTGCCGGGGCAATCGGTATCGATTTCGCTGGAGCGCGATGGGCAGCGTCTGGACGTGCCCGTCACTCTGGCTTCTCGCGGTGAGGGTGGGGCGGCCAGTGGTTATCTGGGCGCCGGTGTCGCTGCTGCCCAATGGCCGGCGGAAATGCTTCGCGAGGTCAGCTACGGCCCGCTGGAGGCCATCGGCGAAGGGGCGTCACGTACCTGGACAATGAGTGTTCTGACCCTCGATTCACTGAAGAAAATGCTGTTCGGCGAGCTCTCGGTAAAAAACTTGAGCGGGCCGATAACCATTGCTAAAGTGGCGGGCGCTTCGGCCGAGTCAGGCCTCGGGGACTTCTTGAATTTCCTCGCCTACCTGAGTATCAGTCTGGGCGTTCTCAATTTGCTGCCTATTCCGGTTCTGGATGGCGGGCATCTGCTTTATTACCTGGTCGAGTGGGTACGGGGTCGTCCGCTCTCCGAACGGGTGCAGGGTTGGGGGATGCAGATTGGCATCAGCCTGGTGATCGGGGTGATGCTGCTGGCTCTGGTCAATGACCTGGGGCGCCTGTGACCTCTGCTGAATTACATATCTTTCGTCTCGAACGACTGATTTCTTATCGTTAGTTGGAATAAGAAAGGACTTCATGAAACGTCTGCTGCTACCTGCGGTTCTTGCCGCATTGATGATCGCCGAAGTTCACGCCGAGTCCTTCACCATCTCCGATATTCGCGTAAACGGCCTGCAACGCGTCTCCGCGGGCAGCCTGTTCGGCGCGCTGCCATTGAATGTGGGCGAGTCGGCCGACGACCGCACGCTGGTCGAAGCGACCCGCGAACTGTTCAAAACCGGTTTCTTCCAGGACATCCAGCTGGGTCGCGATGGCAACGTGCTGGTCATCACCGTGGTCGAGCGTCCGTCGATTTCCAGTATCGAGATCGAAGGCAACAAGGCCATCAGCAGCGATGACCTGCTCAAGGGGCTGAACCAGTCCGGTCTGTCCGAAGGCGAAATTTTCCAACGTGCCACCCTCGAAGGCGTACGTAACGAACTGCAGCGCCAGTATGTGGCCCAGGGGCGATATTCTGCCGAGATCGATGCCGAAGTGATCCCGCAGCCGCGTAACCGTGTCGCGCTGAAGATCAATATCAACGAAGGCACCGTCGCGGCCATCCAGCACATCAACGTGGTGGGCAACAATGTCTTCTCCGATGAGGATCTCAACGATCTGTTCGAGCTGAAGACCACCAACTGGCTGTCGTTCTTCCGCAACGATGACAAGTACGCCCGTGAAAAACTCTCCGGTGACCTGGAGCGACTGCGTTCCTACTACCTGGATCGCGGCTACATCAACATGGACATCACCTCCACTCAGGTGTCCATCACGCCGGACAAGAAGCACGTCTACATCACCGTCAACATCGATGAAGGCGAGAAGTACACCGTCCGCGACGTGAAGCTTTCCGGCGATCTCAAGGTGCCGGAAGAAGAAGTCCGTGCCCTGCTGCTGGTCAAGGAAGGCCAGGTGTTCTCGCGCAAGGTCATGACCACCACCAGCGAGCTGATCACCCGCCGCCTGGGTAACGAGGGTTACACCTTCGCCAACGTCAACGGCGTGCCCGAGCCGCATGATGATGACAACTCGGTATCGATCACTTTCGTCGTCGATCCGGGCAAGCGTGCCTACGTCAATCGCATCAACTTCCGTGGCAACACCAAGACCGAAGACGAAGTGCTGCGCCGCGAAATGCGCCAGATGGAAGGCGGCTGGGCTTCGACCTACCTGATCGACCAGTCCAAGGTGCGTCTGGAGCGTCTGGGCTTCTTCAAGGAAGTCAACGTCGAGACCCCGCAAGTACCGGGTACCGATGACCAGATCGACGTCAACTACAGCGTCGAGGAGCAGGCTTCCGGTTCTATCACCGCCAGCGTCGGTTTTGCGCAGAACGCCGGTCTGATCCTGGGTGGTTCGATCACTCAGAACAACTTCCTGGGTAGTGGTAACCGCGTCAGCCTTGGCCTGACCCGGAGTGAATACCAGACCCGCTATAACTTCAGTTTCACCGACCCCTACTGGACCGAGGACGGTGTGAGTCTGGGCTATAACGCCTTCTACCGCACCACCGACTACGATGAGCTCGATGTCGATGTATCCAGCTACTCGGTCGACAGCCTGGGTGCCGGTATCAATATCGGTTATCCGATCAGCGAGACCTCTCGCCTGAGCTACGGCCTGACCGTGCAGCAGGATGAAATCAACACCGGTCGCTACACCGTCGACGAGATCTTCGACTTCACCGAGCAGGAAGGCGAGAAGTACCTGAACTTCAAGGCCTCCGTCGGCTGGTCGGAGTCGACCCTCAACCGTGGCGTGCTGGCCAACCGCGGTCATTCGCAGAGTCTGGTGTTCGAGACCACCGTGCCGGGCAGCGACCTGTCGTTCTACAAACTCGACTACCGTGGCCAGGTGTTCAAGCCGCTAACCGATACCTACACCATGCGTTTCCATACGCAGTTGGGTTATGGCGGGGCCTTCGGCTCCACCAATAAGTTGCCGTTCTACGAGAACTACTATGCCGGTGGTTTCAACTCGGTGCGCGGTTTTGAAGACAGCAGCCTTGGCCCGCGCAGTACTCCAAGTGACGGTACCAAGCCAGGCACTATCCGCGACCCGGATCAGGATCCGCTGCCGTTCGGTGGTAACGTACTGATCCAGGGTGGTGCCGAGTTGTTGTTCCCGTTGCCGTTCGTCAAGGATCAACGTTCGCTGCGTACCGCTCTGTTCTGGGATGTGGGTAATGTGTTCGATACCGACTGCAATTCCAACCAGAAGCGACGTGGCGATAGCTGCGACATCGATTTCGGCAATCTGGCCAGCTCGGTTGGCGTGGGGGTCACCTGGATCACGGCCCTCGGTCCGTTGAGCTTCAGCCTGGCGATGCCGGTGAAGAAACCGGACGACGCCGATACTCAGGTATTCCAGTTCTCCCTCGGCCAGACGTTCTAAGCGTCTGCTCATGAATCACGAAGACAGTTTTTCTGCAGGAGTTGCACCGTGCGTAAGTTGACTCAACTGGTTCTGTTAAGCGCCGCTCTGCTGGCCACCCCGGCATTTGCGGAAATGAAGGTTGCGGTACTCAATTATCAGATGGCCTTGCTCGAATCCGACGCAGCCAAGCGTTATGCCGTGGATGCCGAAAAGAAATTCGGCCCGCAGTTGAACAAGCTCAAGGCCCTGGAAAGTGATGCCCAGCGCATTCAGGATCGCGTCGTCAAGGACGGCGACAAGATGCAGACTGCCGAACGCGAGCGTCTCGAACTGGACTTCAAACAGAAGGCCCGTGACTTCCAGTTCCAGTCCAAGGAGCTGAACGAAGCCAAGGCTGCCGCTGACCGCGATATGCTCAAGAAGCTCAAACCCAACCTGGACAAGGCTGTTGAGGAGGTCATCAAGGCCGGCAATTTCGACCTGGTGCTGGAGCGTGGCGCAGTGATCGATGTCAAACCGCAGTTCGACATCACTCGCCAGGTCATCGAGCGCATGAACCAGATGCGTTGATGATGTCCATACCTGTATTCACCCTCGGCCAGTTGGCCGAGCGGTTGGGTGCCACTTTGCGTGGCGCCGCGGATCAGACGGTCGACGGGCTGGCAACCTTACAGGATGCCGGCCCGTCTCAGCTGACGTTCCTGGCGAACGCTCAGTACCGTAAGCACCTGAGTCGCTGCCAGGCCGCTGCCGTGTTGCTGACTGCCGCTGATGCCGAAGGTTTTACCGGCAATGCCTTGATCGTCGCCAATCCCTACCTGGCCTACGCTTCGCTGTCCCACCTGTTCGATCGCAAGCCCAGGGCGGCGGCGGGTATTCATCCCACCGCGCTGGTGGCCGACGATGCCCAGGTCGATCCAACTGCCGCTATCGGGCCCTATGTGGTGATCGAGAGCGGTGCGAAGATCGGTGCAGGCGTATCGCTGGGCGCTCATTGCGTAGTCGGCGCGCGCTCCGAGATCGCTGAGGGCGGCTGGTTGGCACCGCGGGTTACGTTGTACCACGACGTGCGTATCGGTAAGCGAGTCGTCATTCAGTCGGGCGCGGTGATCGGCGGCGAGGGCTTCGGCTTCGCCAACGAGAAGGGCGTCTGGCAAAAGATCGCCCAGATCGGCGGTGTGAGCATCGGCGACGACGTCGAGATCGGGGCCAACACCACCCTTGATCGTGGCGCGCTGTCCGACACCCGCATCGGCAACGGCGTGAAGCTGGATAACCAGATCATGATCGCGCATAACGTGCAGGTCGGTGACAACACGGCGATGGCTGCCTGCGTCGGTATTTCCGGCAGTACCTCGATCGGCAAGAACTGCATGATCGCTGGCGGCGTTGGCATGGTCGGGCACATCGATGTGTGCGACGGCGTATTCGTGACGGGCATGACCATGGTCACACGCTCGATCACCGAGCCGGGTGCCTACTCATCGGGTACCGCCATGCAACCTGCGGGCGAGTGGAAGAAAAGCGTGGCGCGTATCCGCCAGCTGGACGACATGGCACGGCGTGTGAAGCAGTTGGAAAAACAGCTGAATGCCGTGACCTCGAGCGGGAATGCCTCATCTGATGCCTGAGTCTGCTGATGGCTGGCTCTCTTCTTTTTATTACGGGCTTCTCTGGAAATGATGGACATCAACGAAATTCGCGAATACTTGCCGCACCGTTACCCGTTTCTGCTGGTGGATCGGGTTACGGATCTGGATCTTGAAGGCAAGAGCGTTCGTGCCTATAAGAATGTCAGCGTCAATGAGCCATTCTTCAATGGCCATTTCCCCGAGCACCCGATCATGCCTGGTGTCCTCATCATCGAGGCCATGGCGCAAGCCGCCGGCATTCTGGGTTTCAAGATGATGGACGTGAAGCCTGCCGACGGCACGCTCTACTACTTTGTCGGCTCCGATAAACTACGCTTCCGTCAGCCGGTAGTACCTGGCGACCAACTGATCCTCGAGGCCAAGTTCCTCAGCAGCAAGCGCAGCATCTGGAAGTTCGAATGCAAGGCCACGGTCGATGGCAAGGAAGTATGCTCGGCCGAAATCATCTGTGCGGAACGCAAGTTATGAGTTTGATTGACCCTCGCGCCATCATCGATCCCAGCGCCAAGCTGGCAGACGACGTCGTCGTCGGCCCTTGGTCGATTATTGGGCCCGACGTAGAAATTGGCGAGGGCTGCGTGCTGGGTCCCAATGTGATCATCAAGGGGCCTACCCGTATCGGGAAGCACAACCGGATTTATCAGTTCGCCTCGCTTGGCGAGGACACTCCGGATCGCAAGTACAAGGGCGAGCCTACGCGTCTGGTCATCGGTGATCACAACATCATCCGCGAAGGCGTGACCATGCATCGTGGTACCGTTCAGGATCGTGACGAAACCACGATCGGTGACCACAACCTGATCATGGCCTATGCCCATATCGGTCATGACAGTGTCGTCGGCAACAACTGCATTCTGGTCAACAACGTGGCGCTGGCCGGGCACGTACACATTGGCGATTGGGCGATCCTTTCCGGCTATACCCTGGTTCATCAGTTCTGCCACATCGGTGCGCATGCCTTCGCTGGCATGGGCGCGGCGATCGGCAAGGACGTTCCGGCTTATGTCACCGTATCCGGCAACCCCGCCGAGGCGCGCAGCATGAACTTCGAAGGCTTGCGCCGTCGTGGGTTCAGCTCCGAGGCGATGCAGGCGCTGCGTCGTGCATACAAGATCGTCTACCGCCAGGGTTTCACCATCGAAGAAGCGCTGGTGGAACTGGAAGACGTGGCAACGCAATTCTCCGAAGTAGCGGTTTTCCGTGACTCCATCCTGACCTCCAGCCGCGGCATCACCCGCTGACCCATGGCTGAAGTATTGCGTGTCGCGCTGGTCGCCGGCGAGGCATCCGGCGATATTCTTGGCGCAGGCCTGATGCAGGCGCTGAAAATCCAGCACCCCAATGTCGAGTTCATCGGCGTCGGCGGCCCGCGCATGCAGGCCGAGGGGCTGGTCAGCGATTTTCCCATGGAGCGCCTGGCGGTCATGGGCCTGGTCGAGGTGCTCGGCCGTTTGCCTGAACTGCTGTCACGCCGTCGTCGCCTGGTCGCCAGCCTGATCGAACGCAAACCCGATGTGTTCATCGGCATCGACGCGCCTGACTTCACCCTTGGTGTCGAACTCAAGCTACGCCGTGCCGGTATTCGCACCGTGCATTACGTCAGCCCCTCGGTCTGGGCCTGGCGGCAGAAGCGCGTACTGAAAATTCGCGATGCCTGCGACCTGATGCTCACTCTGTTTCCGTTCGAGGCGCAGTTCTACGAGGCGCACCAGGTGCCCGTGTGCTTTGTCGGGCATCCGCTGGCTGATGCCATTCCGCTGCAGGCGGATCGCCCTGCTGCCCGAGAGATGCTGGGACTGCCCGTCGATGCTCCCGTGGTGGCTCTGCTGCCGGGTAGCCGCGGTGGTGAAGTGTCGCGCCTCGGCAGCCTGTTCCTCGATGCCGCCGAGCGACTGCGCGCACTGCGCCCTGGCGTGCGTTTCGTATTGCCCTGTGCCAGCCCGGAGCGTCGCCAACAGCTCGAGCAGATGCTCGGTGGCCGTGACCTGCCGCTGTTGCTGCTCGATGGTCGCTCCCACGACGCCCTGGCTGCTTGCGATGCGGTGCTGATCGCGTCCGGCACCGCCACGCTCGAGGCGCTGCTGTACAAGCGGCCGATGGTGGTGGCCTATCGTGTGGCACCCATGACCTTCAGCATCCTCAAGCGTCTGGTGAAAAGCCCTTATATCTCGCTGCCCAACCTGCTCGCGCAGCGGCTCCTGGTGCCCGAGCTGATTCAGGATGCCGCCACTGCCGACGCGCTGGCCCAGACTGTGGCACCGCTGCTGGTCGATGGCGTGGTGCAGACCGAAGGCTTCGATGCCATTCACCGTACCCTGCGACGTGGTGCCTCCGAGCGCGCCGCTGCCGCAGTGCTCGATTTGCTGGGGCGTCGCTGATGCAATTGGGGCTGGATTTCTCGACAGTCGAAGAACTGGTCGCCGGTGTCGACGAAGTTGGCCGCGGCCCCTTGTGCGGTGCGGTGGTGACTGCCGCGGTGATTCTCGATCCGGCGCGGCCGATCCTTGGCCTCAACGATTCCAAGAAACTCAGTGAGGCGCGCCGCGAGAAGCTGTTCGATGAAATCCGCGAAAAGGCCCTGGCCTGGTGCATTGCCCGCGCCGAAGTGGAGGAGATCGACCAACTGAATATTCTGCATGCCACCATGCTGGCCATGCAGCGCGCCGTCGAAGGCCTGAGTGTTACACCGAAGCTGGCGCTGATCGATGGCAATCGCTGCCCGAAGCTGTCCGTACCCAGCGCCGCTGTTGTGCAGGGTGACGGTCGCGTGCCGGCCATCGCTGCTGCCTCGATCCTCGCCAAGGTCAGCCGGGATCGCGAAATGCGTGAGCTCGATGCCCTCTATCCGGGTTACGGTATCGCCCTGCACAAGGGGTACCCGACGCCCGTGCACCTGGAGGCTCTGCTTCGCCTGGGCCCGACTCCGATCCACCGGCGCTCCTTCGCGCCGGTACGCCGCCTGCTGGAAGCCGCAACCGGTAACTGAGCGCACTCAGCCCACTGCCCCTGCTTCCAGTTACGGTACAATCCGCGTTTTGTCGCTTTTCCTGCAGGGCTTTTTCATGGCTGTTTCGTTCGTTCATCTTCGCCTGCACACCGAGTATTCCCTGGTCGACGGTCTGGTTCGCGTCAAACCCCTGGTCAAGGCCGTGGCCGGTTCGGGCATGCCTGCCGTGGCCGTCACCGACATGAGCAACATGTGCTCGCTGGTGAAGTTCTACAAAGCCGCCATGGGTGCAGGCATCAAGCCGATTTGCGGCGCCGATATCTGGCTCGCCAGCGCCTACGAAGATGGCCCGTTGACCCGTATGACCCTGCTGGCGATGAACCCCAAGGGTTATCGCAACCTTACCGAACTGGTTTCCCGCGGCTGGAGTGAAGGGCAGAGCAATGACCTGGTGATCATCCAGCGCGACTGGGTGAAGGCTGCCAGCGAGGGCTTGATCGCGCTGTCCGGTGCCAAGGAGGGTGAGATCGGTCATGCCCTGCTCGATGGCGAACTGGCCAAGGCCGAAGCGCTGCTGCAGGAATGGCAGGCGGTGTTCCCAGGGCGCTTCTACCTGGAAGTACAGCGCACCAGTCGCGTCAATGATGAAGAGCATGTACATGCTGCGGTGGCCTTGGCGGACAAGCTTGGTGCGCCTCTGGTCGCGACCAACGATGTGCGTTTTCTCAAGCAGGACGATTTCGAAGCCCACGAAACTCGCGTATGCATCGGTGAAAGCCGCATCCTCGACGACCCACGTCGACCGCGCATCTATTCCGATCAGCAGTACCTGAAGTCGCCGGAAGAAATGGCCGAGCTGTTCAGCGATCTGCCCGATGCGCTGGAAAACACCGTCGAGATCGCCAAGCGCTGCAATATCGAAGTGCTGCTGGGCAAGTACTTCCTGCCGGACTTCCCGGTTCCGGAAGGAATGACCATCGACGAGTATTTCCGCAAGGTGTCGTTCGATGGCCTGGAGGAACGCCTGGAAGTCCTGTTGCCCAAGGACACGCCGGACTACGACGCGAAGAAGCAGGTCTATATCGACCGGCTGAATTTCGAGCTGGATATCATCATCCAGATGGGTTTCCCCGGTTACTTCCTGATCGTTATGGACTTCATCCAGTGGGCCAAGAGCAATGGCGTGCCCGTCGGTCCGGGCCGTGGTTCGGGTGCCGGCTCGCTGGTGGCCTACGTGCAGAAGATCACCGACCTGGATCCACTGGCCTACGATCTGCTGTTCGAACGCTTCCTCAACCCAGAACGTGTATCCATGCCCGACTTCGACGTCGACTTCTGCATGGATGGCCGTGACCGGGTCATCGACTACGTGGCCGAGAAGTACGGCCGTAATGCGGTGAGCCAGATCATCACCTTCGGCTCGATGGCGGCCAAGGCGGTGGTACGCGACGTGGCTCGGGTGCAGGGCAAGTCCTACGGCCTGGCCGATCGCCTGTCGAAGATGATTCCCTTCGAAGTCGGCATGACCCTGGAAAAGGCCTTCGAGATGGAGGAGCCGCTGCGCGACTTCCTCAAGAACGACGAAGAGGCCGCCGAAATCTGGGACATGTCCCTCAAGCTCGAGGGCATCGTCCGTGGTACCGGCAAGCACGCCGGGGGCGTGGTGATCGCGCCGACCAAGCTTACCGACTTTTCGCCGATCGCCTGTGATGAAGAGGGCGCCGGCCTGGTGACCCAGTTCGACAAGGATGACGTCGAGCAGGCTGGCCTGGTGAAGTTCGACTTCCTCGGCCTGCGTACGTTGACCATCATCAAGTGGGCGTTGGAGACCATCCATCGCGATCAGCGTGCTGCCGGTGAGCCGGAAGAGAAGCTGATCAACATCGATTTCATCCCGCTGGACGACAAGCCGACCTATCAGATGCTGCAGAAAGCGGAGACCACCGCGGTCTTCCAGCTTGAATCGCGTGGCATGAAGGAGCTGATCAAGAAGCTCAAACCCGACTGCCTGGAAGACATGATCGCACTGGTGGCGCTGTTCCGTCCCGGTCCGCTGCAGTCCGGCATGGTGGACGACTTCATCAACCGTAAGCACGGTCGTGCCGAGCTGTCGTACCCGCACCCTGATTACCAGTACGCGGGCCTGGAACCCGTGCTCAAGCCGACCTACGGGATCATCCTCTACCAGGAACAGGTGATGCAGATCGCCCAGGTCATGGGCGGTTATACCCTCGGTCAGGCGGACATGCTGCGTCGCGCCATGGGTAAGAAGAAGCCCGAGGAAATGGCCAAGCAGCGCGGCGGTTTCATCGAGGGTTGCGCCAACAACGGCATCGATGCCGAGCTGGCGGGCAACATCTTCGACCTGGTGGAAAAATTCGCCGGTTACGGTTTCAACAAGTCTCACTCGGCGGCCTACGGCCTGGTTTCCTATCAGACGGCCTGGCTGAAGGCGCATTACCCGGCACCGTTCATGGCAGCGGTACTGTCGGCGGACATGCACAACACCGACAAGGTGGTGATCCTCATCGAGGAATGCCGCAGCATGAAGCTGCGCATCGACCCGCCAGACGTGAATGCCTCCGAGTTCAAGTTCACCGTCAGTCATGACGCGAATAATGTCCCGCGGATTCTCTATGGTCTGGGTGCGGTCAAGGGCGTTGGCGAGGGCCCGGTGGAGGCCATCGTCGAAGCGCGTCAGGGCGGCCCGTTCAAGGATCTGTTCGATTTCTGCTCGCGTGTCGACCTCAAACGCATCAACAAGCGCACCATGGACGCGTTGGTTCGCAGCGGTGCACTGGATCGTCTGGGCCCGCATTTTTACGACGAGCTCAAGGCCTATCAGGCCAATATCGACCGCAACCGTGCGGTGCTGCTGTCGGCGATGGAGGAGGCCGTGCAGGCCGCCGAGCAGACTGCGCGCAGCCATGACAGCGGGCATATGGATCTGTTCGGCGGCGTGTTCGCCAGCCCCGAGGCGGACGTTTACGCCAACCATCACCGCGCCAAGGAGCTATCGCTCAAGGAGCGCCTCAAGGGCGAGAAGGACACCCTGGGCCTGTACCTGACCGGCCATCCGATCGACGAGTACGAGAGCGAGGTACGGCGTTTCGCCCGCCAACGTATCGTCGACCTCAAGCCGGCACGTGATACCCAGACAGTCGCGGGCCTGATCGTCAACCTGCGGGTGATGAAGAACAAGAAGGGCGACAAGATGGGCTTCATCACCCTGGACGATCGTTCCGGGCGCATCGAAGCCTCGCTGTTCGCCGAGGCCTTCTCCAGCAACCAGGCGCTGCTGCAGAGCGACGCGCTGGTGGTGGTGGAAGGGGAGGTGAGCAACGACGATTTCTCCGGCGGCATGCGCCTGCGCGCCAAACGGGTGATGAGCCTGGAAGAGGCGCGTACCGGCCTGGCCGAGAGCTTGCGCGTGCGCGTGCAGGCCACCGCGCTGAAGGGCGATCGTCTACGCTGGCTGGGCGAGCTGTGCCAGCGTCACCGTGGTGCCTGCCCGATCACCCTGGATTACACCGGCGCAGATGCGCGAGCCTTGCTGCAGTTTGGCGAGGACTGGAGAATCGACCCGGCCGACAGCTTGATTCAAGCTTTGCGTGACCAGTTCGGACGAGAAAACGTCTTCCTGCAATACCGCTAGAATTGCGGCGCTGAAATGCGGGGCCAAACAGTCTGTAAAGGCTCCGCACGATGCCCGTGACACTGCATGATCGCCGCTGGCGCGACCGAATCCCTGGGGTTTGGCTGCCGAGCGAATGCCAAAGTGCGTTTGCTGGCATATTCGCTGCCGGAAGTGCCTTGCAAGTGTCGACCTGAATGCGCCTGTTCCTATAAGGTAGGCGCCAAATGGATACACGCTCCCCGGCCCTGTGGCCGTCGACGCATGACGGATGCCTATGAACCCGAATTATCTCGATTTCGAACAGCCGATTGCCGACCTGCAAGCCAAGATCGAAGAGCTTCGCCTGGTTGGTAACGACAACTCCCTGAACATCGGCGACGAAATCGCCCGCCTGCAGGACAAGAGCAGTACGCTGACCGAGAGCATCTTCGGCAATCTGACCAGTTGGCAGATTGCCAGGCTTGCCCGTCACCCGCAGCGGCCCTATACCCTGGACTACCTGCAGCACATCTTCACCGAGTTCGATGAACTGCACGGCGACCGTCATTTCTCCGATGACGCCGCCATCGTCGGTGGCGTGGCGCGTCTGAACGGCCAGCCGGCCATGGTCATCGGTCACCAGAAGGGCCGTGAAGTCCGTGAAAAGGTACGCCGCAACTTCGGCATGCCGCGTCCGGAAGGCTACCGCAAGGCTTGCCGTCTGATGGAAATGGCCGAACGCTTCAAGATGCCGATCCTGACCTTCATCGACACGCCGGGCGCCTATCCGGGCATCGATGCCGAAGAGCGTGGTCAGAGCGAGGCCATCGCCTGGAACCTGCGCGTCATGGCGCGCCTGAAGACGCCAATTATCGCCACCGTGATCGGTGAAGGCGGCTCTGGCGGTGCACTGGCCATTGGCGTGTGCGACAGCCTGAACATGCTGCAGTACTCCACTTACGCGGTGATCTCGCCGGAAGGCTGCGCGTCGATCCTGTGGAAAACCGCCGAGAAGGCGCCGGATGCCGCCGAAGCCATGGGCATCACCGCCGAGCGTCTGAAAGGTCTGGGTATCGTCGACAAGGTGATCGCCGAGCCGCTGGGCGGCGCACACCGTGATCCGGCCGCCGCCGCCGAGTCGATCCGTCAGACTCTGGGCGCTCAGCTCGACGACCTGCGCGAGCTCGACACCGACGCCCTGCTGGCACGTCGTTACGAGCGCCTGATGAGCTACGGTATTGCCTGAGCCGCAAGGCGGATGGCCGCCCCCTACAAGCGGCAAGCTGCAAGTGGGACGATCTCGCTTGGAGCTTGTAGCTTGTAGCTTGTAGCTTGTAGCTTGTAGCTTGTAGCTTGTAGCTGTGCTCATGTCCCTCGAATCCCATCTGCTCGCACGCCTTGCCGTGTGGCGTGAGGCACCTGCCTGGCGGGTGGCTTTCTCCGGTGGTCTGGATTCCAGCGTGTTGCTGCATCTGCTGGTGCAGGCTTCCCGGCACAACGCGCTACCGCCAATCTCCGCTATTCATGTTCATCACGGCCTGCAGGCCGCCGCTGACGCGTGGCCCGCACATTGCCAGCGTCTGTGCGATGAGCTGGGTGTGTCGCTGAGCATTCAGCATGTGCAAGTCGAGCCAGGTGCCAGCCTGGAACGAGCCGCCCGCGAGGCGCGCTATGGGGCGTTCGCTGCGGCTCTGAATGCTGGTGAGGTGTTGCTGCTCGCCCAGCATCAGGATGATCAGGCTGAAACCGTCCTCTATCGGCTGTTGCGTGGCGCTGGAGTGCAAGGACTTGCTGCCATGGCTGATAGCCGCCCGCTCGCTGATGGGCATGCTGTCCGGCCTCTGCTGGGCGTGCCGCGCAGCGTGCTGGAGGCTTATGCCGCAGCCCACGGGCTGCTCTGGGTGGACGACCCATCGAATACCGATACGGGTCTTGCCCGCAATTTTCTACGCCAGGAGATTCTGCCGCGTTTGCAACGGCATTGGCCGAAGGCTGCCCAGGTGCTGGCGCGTGCAGCGGAGCATCAGGCCGAGGCGCAGGGGTTGCTGCAGGCGTTGGCCGAGCTCGATATGCAGCACGCACGCGGACGGCTGAATCTCGATTGGCTGGATATTCCCTGTCTCGATTTACAAGCGCTGCGCCAGCTGTCCGATGCCCGTCAGCGCAATCTGCTCCG
The DNA here is from genome assembly GCF_004327285.1 of Phytopseudomonas daroniae. Classification (GTDB taxonomy): domain Bacteria; phylum Pseudomonadota; class Gammaproteobacteria; order Pseudomonadales; family Pseudomonadaceae; genus Aquipseudomonas; species Aquipseudomonas daroniae. The sequence goes on along the minus strand of NZ_QJUI01000012.1, from coordinate 149,675 downwards.
GTACTGGCTGGCGGACTTCACTCGCTTACCCGATAGCCGCCACTGGCAGGGATGGCACGATCTGCGTGATGCCGCAGCCGACGCCAGCCCGATCTGGCGTCTGGAGCGTGGAGAGCTCCGTCGCCATGGTGGCAGCCTGTTGTGGCTCGATGCTCGGTGGCGCGCACCCTGGTCGGGACAGCTGCAACCCTGGTCGCAGGTGGAACAGCCGCTTTTGTTACCTGGCAATGGCCGGGTCTGGCTAGAAGGTGTCGTGCCGGCAGGGCAGTTGAGCATCGGCTATCGCCAGGGCGGCGAGATTCTCGATGTGCCTGGGCGTGGTCGGCGCGATCTGAAGCGTCTCTTGCAGGAAGCGGGCGTGCCCGAGTTTATCCGTGGGCGTATCCCGTTGCTGCTGTGCGACGGGCGGCTTGTCGCCGTCGCCAACCTGCTCGCCAGCTCTGGTTGTGGCAAGCTTCACTGGCACCCGCCCGAGCCTGAGTCGCGCCAGAGTGTGCACGGTAACCATCGCCCGTGAGGGCTGGCTGGTGATCGAATCCCACAGGGCGCATCTCCCTTGCTAAAGGCTTTTGGCCGGAAAGTCGCTGTTTCATTTCAGCAGGTTTTGCCGCGCTTTGGGCTTCGTGTTCTTCCCCCGTCAGGACGTTTCCGGTAGACTGCCCTCCCGTCTCTATTCAGGTATTTGCTGCTTCTTCCGGAAGCGGTGAATGTTTGCTATTTGCAGCATGGTTCGCCATGTTTGCTAAGGTGAACCAAGGCCTTCTCTGCTCCCCGGCGGCTTGACCGCCAATGCTGACTTCTTAGGGTTTTTCATGACGCGCTTCATTTTCGTCACGGGTGGTGTTGTTTCTTCATTGGGGAAAGGCATCGCCTCGGCATCCTTGGCGGCCATCCTGGAGGCGCGGGGCCTGAAGGTCACGATGCTCAAACTGGATCCCTACATCAACGTCGATCCGGGCACCATGAGCCCGTTTCAGCATGGTGAAGTGTTCGTCACTCACGACGGTGCCGAGACCGATCTCGATCTGGGCCATTATGAGCGGTTCATCCGCACCACGATGACCCAGAACAACAACTTCACCACCGGCCGCGTCTACGAAGACGTGCTGCGCAAAGAGCGCCGTGGTGATTACCTGGGCGCGACCATTCAGGTCATCCCGCACATTACCGACGAGATCAAGCGCCGCATCATCAAGGGTGCGGGCGACGCAGACGTGGCCATGGTCGAAATCGGCGGTACGGTCGGCGATATCGAGTCGCAGCCGTTCCTCGAGGCGATCCGCCAGCTGCGTTTCGAAGTGGGCGCCAAGCGCGCCATGCTGATGCACCTGACCCTGGTTCCGTACATCGCCACCGCCGGCGAAACCAAGACCAAACCGACCCAGCACTCGGTCAAGGAACTGCGTTCCATCGGCCTGCAGCCGGATGTGCTGGTGTGCCGCTCCGATCACCCGATCGACCTGTCGTCGCGCCGCAAGATCGCCCAGTTCACCAACGTCGAAGAGCGTGCGGTGATTGCCCTGGAAGACGCCGACACCATTTACAAGATTCCCGGCATCCTGCATTCGCAGGGCCTGGATGACTTTGTCGTCGAGCGTTTCGCCCTGGAATGCCGTGGCGCCGATCTGTCGGAATGGGATCGCGTGGTCGATGCCAAGCTGAACCCGGAAAAAGAAGTCAACATCGCCATGGTCGGCAAGTACATGGAGCTGCTGGATGCCTACAAGTCGCTGATCGAAGCGATGAGCCATGCCGGTATCAGCAACCGTACCAAGGTCAACCTGCGCTATATCGATTCCGAAGACATCGAGAATCAGGGTACCGACCTGCTGCAGGGCGTTGATGCCATTCTGGTTCCAGGTGGCTTCGGTCTGCGTGGCGTGGAAGGCAAGATCAAGACCGTCCAGTACGCTCGCGAGAACAAGATTCCCTACCTGGGCATCTGCCTCGGTATGCAGGTCGCGGTCATCGAGTTCGCTCGTAACGTGCTGGGCTGGAGCGACGCCAACTCCACCGAATTCGATATCGCCAGCCAGCATCCGGTGGTCGGTCTGATCACCGAGTGGCAGGACGCGACCGGTGCTACCGAACAGCGCACCGAAGCTTCCGATCTCGGCGGCACCATGCGTTTGGGCGCCCAGGATTGCCAACTGCTGGCCGGCTCCAAGGTGCATGCCTGCTATGGCAAGGATGTGATCGTCGAGCGTCACCGCCACCGCTACGAAGTGAACAACAATCTGCTGCCGCAACTGCTCGAGGCCGGTCTCAAGGTTACCGGCCGCTCCGGCGACGGCGCTCTGGTTGAAGTGGTGGAAAGCCCGGATCACCCGTGGTTCGTCGCGTGCCAGTTCCACCCCGAATTCACCTCCACGCCGCGTGACGGCCACCCGCTGTTCAGTGGCTTCGTCAACGCAGCACTGGCGCACCAAGCGAAGAAGGCCTGACCCATGGCTCAGAAGACCATCCGTGTTGGCGCGATCGAGGTCGCCAACGACAAGCCGTTCGTGCTGTTTGGCGGTATCAACGTACTGGAGTCCCGCGACCTCGCCCTGCGTGCCTGCGAGGAATACGTGCGGGTTACCGACAAGCTCGGTATCCCCTATGTGTTCAAGGCGAGCTTCGATAAAGCCAACCGTTCGTCGGTGACTTCCTTCCGTGGCCCAGGCCTGGAAGAGGGCATGAAAATCTTCGAAGAAGTGAAGAAGACCTTCGGCGTGCCGGTGATCACCGATGTGCATGAACCCCACCAGGCGCAGCCGGTGGCGGACGTCTGCGACATCATCCAGTTGCCGGCCTTCCTCTCTCGGCAGACGGATCTTGTGGTGGCCATGGCCAAGACCGGTGCGGTGATCAATATCAAGAAGGCGCAGTTCCTCGCGCCTCAGGAAATGAAACATATTCTCGCCAAGTGTGTCGAAGCCGGGAACGATCAGCTCATTCTCTGTGAGCGCGGCTCCTCCTTCGGGTACAACAACCTGGTGGTGGACATGCTGGGCTTCGGCATCATGAAGGCCTTCGAGTACCCGGTGTTCTTCGACGTCACCCACGCCCTGCAGATGCCGGGCGGCCGCTCGGATTCCGCTGGCGGGCGCCGCGCTCAGGTCACGGAACTGGCCAAGGCCGGTATGAGCCAGGGCCTGGCGGGGCTGTTCCTCGAGGCTCATCCGGATCCGGAAAATGCCAAGTGCGATGGCCCTTGTGCCTTGCGTCTGGACAAGCTCGAGCCGTTCCTGGCACAGCTCAAGCAACTGGATGATCTGATCAAGAGTCAGGATCCGATCGAAACCGCCTGATTGGCGTTTCCGTGGTTCGCTTATCTGTTTCACCGCCCGGCCTTTTGGCCGGGTTTGTCATGTCAGCCCGGTCTGCCGTTGATCGTGTCCGGCGCTGGCAGCCGAATGCAGCAGTGCGTTTTCGACAATTTCTGGAGAGCTTACAAGAATGGCAAAGATCGTCGACATCAAGGGTCGTGAGGTTCTCGACTCCCGTGGCAACCCCACCGTGGAAGCGGATGTAATCCTCGACAATGGCATCGTCGGCAGCGCTTGTGCGCCATCCGGTGCCTCCACCGGTTCGCGCGAAGCGCTGGAGCTGCGTGATGGCGACAAGAGCCGTTACCTGGGCAAGGGTGTTCTCAAGGCCGTGGCCAATATCAACGGCCCGATCCGCGATGCGCTGCTGGGCAAGGATCCGCTCGACCAGAAAGCTCTGGACAAGAGCATGATCGATCTGGACGGCACCGAGAACAAAGCCACCCTGGGCGCCAACGCCATCCTCGCCGTTTCTCTGGCTGCCGCCAAGGCCGCTGCACAGGATCAGGATCTGCCGCTGTACGCACACATCGCCAACCTCAATGGCACCCCGGGCCAGTACTCCATGCCGGTACCGATGATGAACATCATCAACGGCGGTGAGCATGCCGACAACAACGTCGACATCCAGGAATTCATGGTGCAGCCGGTTGGTGCGAAAAACTTCGCTGACGGCCTGCGCATCGGTGCGGAAATCTTTCATCACCTCAAAGCCGTGCTGAAAGCCCGTGGCCTGAGCACTGCAGTCGGTGACGAGGGTGGTTTCGCGCCGAATCTGGCTTCCAACGAAGACGCGCTGTCGGCCATCGCCGAAGCTGTCGCCAATGCCGGTTACAAGCTGGGCACCGACGTGACCCTGGCGCTGGACTGCGCGGCCAGCGAATTCTACGAAGACGGCAAGTACAACCTGTCTGGCGAAGGCAAGTCGTTCGACGCCGAAGGTTTCGCCGAATACCTGAAAGGCCTGACCGAGCGCTTCCCGATCATTTCCATCGAAGACGGTCTGGACGAGTCCGACTGGGCTGGCTGGAAGATCCTCACCGACAAGATCGGCGCCAAGGTGCAACTGGTTGGCGACGACCTGTTCGTGACCAACACCAAGATCCTCAAGGAAGGCATCGACAAGGGCATCGGTAACTCGATCCTGATCAAGTTCAACCAGATCGGCACCCTGACCGAAACCCTGGAAGCCATTCAGATGGCCAAGGCCGCTGGTTACACCGCGGTCATCTCGCACCGCAGTGGCGAGACCGAAGACAGCACCATCGCCGATCTGGCGGTCGGTACTGCCGCTGGTCAGATCAAGACCGGTTCGCTGTGCCGTTCCGACCGCGTATCCAAGTACAACCAGTTGCTGCGTATCGAAGAGCAACTGGGCGCCAAGGCGCCGTACCGTGGTCGCGGCGAGTTCCGCGGCTAAGGTAGGTTCGCACGGCGAGGTGGCCAACACCTCGCCACGCGGGCTCTGTCGAGAGCTGCCGAGTCGCCTTCACGGTCTTGTTGGATGCCGATGACGCAGGGAGAATCGACAGATGTCCGCAGCAGCGACCCTTTCTTATCCGAGTGCCTCACCTGTCATGCGTAGTTCCTACTGGCTGTTTTTCGTTCTGGTTCTGGTGCTTGCAGGGCTGCAATATCGCCTGTGGGTAGGCGAGGGCAGTCTGGCGCAGGTTAGCGATCTGCAGCAGCAGATCGCCGATCAGGAAGGCGAGAACGAGCGCCTGCTCGAGCGCAACCGTATCCTCGAAGCGGAAGTCATGGAGCTGAAAAAGGGTATGGAAACCGTCGAGGAGCGTGCCCGCCATGAACTGGGCATGGTCAAGGACGGCGAAACCCTCTACCAGTTGGCCGAATGAACACACCTGACCTGCCGTCCTTCTGGGCGGTGATTCCGGCCGCCGGCATCGGTAGCCGCATGCATGCCGACAGGCCCAAGCAATACCTGCAACTGGCCGGCAAAAGCATTCTCGAACATACCCTCAATTGTTTTCTCGATCATCCGTGCCTACGCGGCGTGGTGATCAGCCTGGCCGAGGACGATCCGTTCTGGCCAACCCTGAGTTGCGCCCACGATTCACGCATTCACATTGCCGCAGGCGGTGCAGAGCGTGCCGGCTCGGTACTCAACGCTTTGCTGCGCCTGGGCGAGCTCGGTGCTGCTGAACAGGATTGGGTGCTGGTGCATGACGCTGCACGCCCTAATCTGGCGCAGAGCGATCTCGATCTGCTGTTGGCCGAGCTGGCTGATGACGCTGTAGGCGGGCTGCTCGCCGTTCCTGCTCGGGATACGCTCAAGCGTGTCGGCAGCGATGGGCGTGTGCGCGAAACCATCGATCGCTCGGTGATCTGGCAGGCCTATACGCCGCAGATGTTCCGCCTCGGTGCGCTGCACCGCGCGCTGGCCGAAGCGTTGGTGTCGGATGTCGCGGTGACCGATGAAGCCTCGGCCATCGAATGGGCTGGTCAGTCGCCGCGCCTCGTGGAAGGCCGGGCGGATAACCTCAAGGTCACCCGCCCGGAAGACCTGCACTACCTGGAGCGCCTGTGGCGTGGCCGGAATTGATGCCGCAATAATATGATCGTGTAGGAGCTGCGGGGCGTCTAGCCTTGCGGGCGAATGGTGCAGTTTGTGGACGACGTTTCACCTACGCGGTTCGATCCGTCCACCACTCCGCGATCGCAATGGTGGGTGAAAAAACATCACCCACCCTACGCGCTTCAGCAGCCAGCAGATTGCTGTGTTGATGCAGGGCAGCCCGCTGCCGCTCTCAGTGAATCCACTTCTTGGCATTCTTGCCAAGGTTGCGATCGAGCACACTGGTGAGCTTGTTCATGGCACCGTCGATGGCCTGCTGCATTTCACTGGCATCGAAGGAAACCGACATGGGGTCGCGCCCTTTCATGCGCGCTTCTACCTTGCAACGCTTGTCCTGTGGGCCGCTCTTCAGCGCGTTTTCGTCCGAGAGATGAATTTCCACGCGTGTGAGGTGCTCCTCATAGCGCTGTAATTTGTCCCGGACTCGACCTCGGATATCTGTCTTGAACGCCATCGAGGTGTCGACGTGCTTTCCGCTGTTGACCATGACCTGCATAACCATTTCCTCATGCTGGTGGGTTCGCAACGGCCCGAACAAGGGCCTCATGATTTACGACGAGCTGATGGCGACAGAGGTTCGCTGGCGGTTGTGACAGCATATGAGCGGCTGGGTGCTCAGGTGTATTCAGCACGCTGGCTCAACCCGTCCCGTAACGCATCGATCAATTGCCTGACCTTGGGCGACAGATGCCGCTGTTGCGGATAGAGCGCCCACACAGCGGTATTCGGTGGTTGATGGTTGTCGAGCAGGGACACCAGGGCACCGCTGCGCAAGTGTTCGAGCACGTAATAGTCGGGCAACTGACACAGACCAAGCCCGCCCAGCGCAGCGTCCAGCACGGCCTGGCCACTGTTGCAGCGCCAGTTGCCCTGAATCCGCTGCGAGGCCTCACGGCCATCCAGCTGGAATGTCCAGACATCGCTGCTACCGACCAGGCAGTTGTGGCGAGCCAGCTCCGACAGGCTGTGCGGTCGTCCGTAGCGCTGCAGGTAATCGGGGGATGCACAGAGGTACATGCGCCGGGGCGCCAGGCGCGTCGCCAGCATCCGCGAGTCTTGCAGGCGGCCGAGGCGAATCGCGATGTCGAAACCGTCCTGCAGCAGATCCAGAGTGCGATTGCTCAGCTCGATATCCACGGAAAGCCGTGGATGACGGGCCGCGAATGCAGTGACCAGCGGCACGATGAAGCGCTCGCCGTAGGCCACCGCACAGGTCATGCGCAGCAGCCCCTTGGGCTCGCTGCCGAGATCGCCAATCGCGTTGAGCGCTTCTTCGCGCGCGTCCTGCAGGCGTTGGCAATGCTGCAGAAATGTCTGCCCCGCTTCGGTCAGCGCCACCTTGCGCGTGGTGCGATAGAACAGCCGCGTATGCAGGCGTTCTTCCAGGCGTGCGATCTGCCGGCTCACCTGGGATGAAGAAAGGCCCAGGCGCTCGGCAGCGGCGGTGAACTGACCGCATTCGGCGACGGCTACGAATTCGTCCAAGCCTTCCCAGCGATTCATGCGTTCCCCTTGTCAGGTCGGTAAGCGTCTCATTATCCCTGAATGGCAATAATGTTTTGCATTCTGTCTGATTATCTCTACTGGCAGCTCAACTACACTCCCTGACCATCGCCTTCCCCTCTGGAGAATCAAGTCATGATCAAGTCGCGCGCCGCCGTGGCCTTTGCGCCCAACGAACCATTGAAGATCGTCGAAGTGGATGTCGAGCCGCCCAAGGCTGGCGAAGTACTGGTACGCATCGTCGCCACCGGTGTTTGCCATACCGATGCCTACACCCTCTCCGGCGCTGACTCTGAAGGTGTGTTCCCGTCGATTCTCGGTCACGAAGGTGGCGGTATCGTCGAAGCCATCGGCGAGGGCGTGACCTCGGTGGCCGTGGGCGATCACGTGATCCCGCTGTATACCGCCGAATGCCGCCAGTGCAAATTCTGCCTGTCCGGCAAGACCAATCTGTGCAGTTCGGTGCGTGCCACCCAGGGCAAGGGCCTGATGCCCGACGGCACCTCGCGCTTCAGCTACAACGGCGAGCCGATCTACCACTACATGGGCTGCTCGACGTTCTCCGAGTACACCGTGTTGCCGGAAGTATCCCTGGCGGTGATCCCCAAGGAAGCACCACTGGAAAAGGTTTGCCTGCTCGGTTGCGGTGTGACCACCGGTATCGGCGCCGTGCTCAACACCGCCAAGGTGGAAGAGGGTGCCAGCGTGGCGATCTTCGGCCTGGGCGGTATCGGCCTGGCGGCGATCATCGGTGCGAAGATGGCCAAGGCCTCGCGCATCATTGCCATCGACATCAATCCGGCCAAGTTCGACGTGGCCCGTGAGCTGGGCGCGACCGACTTCGTCAACCCGAAGGACTACGACAAGCCGATCCAGGACGTGATCGTCGAGCTGACCGATGGCGGCGTGGATTACAGCTTCGAATGCGTCGGCAATGTGCAACTGATGCGTGCGGCGCTGGAATGCGCACACAAGGGCTGGGGCGAATCGGTGATCATCGGTGTGGCCGGTGCCGGCCAGGAAATCAGTACCCGCCCATTCCAGCTGGTGACCGGTCGTGTCTGGCGCGGTTCGGCCTTCGGCGGCGTCAAGGGCCGTACCGAGCTGCCGAGCTATGTGGAGAAGTCGCAGAGCGGCGAGATCCCGCTGGACACCTTCATCACCCACACCATGGGCCTGGAGCGGATCAACGAAGCCTTCGACCTGATGCATGAAGGCAAGAGCATCCGTACCGTCATCCATTATTGATAGCTGCAGCGACAAGCTACAAGTGACCTGCGCTGCTTGGCGCTTGAGGCTTGCAGCTTGAAGCTGCCCGGAGGGCCCCATGGAAATCGTTTCCAGCAACAAGAGCTTTGGCGGCTGGCACAAGCGCTATCGCCACCGCTCCACGTCGCTCAACTGCGACATGGTATTCGCCGTCTACCTGCCGCCGCAGGCCGAGCAGGGCGCCAAACTACCGGTGCTGTACTGGCTCAGCGGCCTGACCTGTACCGATGAGAACTTCATGCAAAAGGCCGGTGCCCAGCGCATGGCGGCCGAGCTTGGCCTGATCATCGTAGCGCCGGACACCAGCCCTCGTGGCGAAGGTGTGCCTGATGATGCCAATGGCGCCTACGACTTCGGCTTGGGCGCCGGCTTCTACGTCAATGCCACCCAGGAACCCTGGGCACGCCATTACCGCATGTACGACTACGTGGTGCAGGAGCTGCCGGCGCTGATCGAGGCCAACTTCCCGGTATCGGACAAGCGCGGCATCGCCGGGCATTCCATGGGCGGCCATGGCGCGCTGATCTGCGCCCTGAAGAATCCGGGCCGCTATCAGTCGGTCTCGGCTTTTTCGCCGATCACCAATCCGCTGAGCTGCCCGTGGGGCGAAAAGGCATTTTCAAACTACCTGGGCGAGGATCGTTCGCGCTGGCGCGAGTGGGATGCCAGTGTGCTGATCGCCGAAGCGGCAGAGAAACTGCCGATCCTGGTCGACCAGGGCGATCGCGACGATTTCCTGGAAGACCAGCTCAAACCCAATGTGCTGGAAGCGGCGGCCAAGGCGGCGAATCACCCGCTGACGCTGCGCCTGCAACCGGGCTATGACCATAGCTACTACTTCATCGCCAGCTTTATCGAGGATCACCTGCGCCATCATGCCGAGGCGCTGACTCGCTGAATAAAAAATGGCCGGGAGCCATTTTTAACGTCGCTTGCGACGGCCCGGAGGGTGGCCGCCAGGGATGGCAGGCCATAAAAAAGGGCGCTGCAGACTCAGTCTGCAGCGCCCTTTTTCTGCTACGTGTCACTCGCCAAGGCTGGATCTCAGCATCCAGGCGTTCTGCTCGTGCACACCGATGCGCGCGACCAGCATGTCATGGGTAAACAGATCACCCGCCTCTTCCGCCAGCTCGGCAAACTCGCTTATGCGCCGGGCAACAGCCTCGTTATCCTTGACCAGCTCCTTGATCATCTGCGGGGTCGGCTTATGGGGCGCCTCGTTATCGATCACGGTGAGCGCACGAAAGGTTTCTGCGCCCGTCGGTGCCAGTTTCCCCAGCGCCCGGATACGCTCGGCGAGCTCGTCGGCCGCCTGGTGCAGCTCGTTGTACTGGGCGTCGGTCAGCTTGTGCAGGCCGTAGAAGTTGGCGCCTTGCACGTTCCAGTGCACGCCGAGGGTTTTCACATACAGGGTGTAGCTGTCCGCCACCGCCTTGGTCAGTGCTTCGGCGACCTTCTCACGAGCAGTGCTATCGACGCTCGTGTTGATGGCAAGGCCATCGCCCTTGAGCTTTTGCTGCGTTGCTTTCGACTTGGGTTTTGCTGCTGTCGGTTTGCGTGCTACGGCCATGATGGTCTCCATGGGTGATAGAAATGTTCTGCTATTTCTTGTCGACTCTCGGCAGGCCGAGAACATTCCAACATTTTTATCGCAGATGGCGGGTAAGGGTGAATCGAGGCAAGGTTCGAGAAGTGGTTGAACGTCGCAGCGGCAAAGCAGCGCCCGTCTTCCAGGCATACCGAGAAACGGATGCCCAATGCCTGGATCTGGCGCTGTTCCAGCGCGGTGTCGATCATGTTCATGGCAGTTCGGCTTGCAGGCTATGGAGCACGCAGTGCTGCAGCGCTTTAGCGATCTAACGGTTGACCGTGATGAGCGGCACGTCCTTGTAAGGCAGGCCGTCGAGTTGCGAAATCCTGGTAAATCCGCCCGGCCCGTTGCCGGAGTGCTGCGTCCTTGCTCTACATGAAGGGCTCTGAAATGGGTGGCTAGGAATGCACGTCATTTTCTTGGTTGCTTCAGCGGCCGGGCAAGTCCGCTTCCCACTGTTCTTTCGGGTAGAATCGGCCTTTTTGCGAGGGCACCGGCTCATGCGGATTGGCCATGGTTACGATGTGCACCGTTTTGGCGAAGGGGATTTCATCACCCTGGGCGGTGTGCGTATTCCCCACAGGTTCGGGTTGGTCGCCCATTCCGATGGTGACGTGGTATTGCACGCGCTGGCCGATGCGCTGCTGGGTGCGGTAGCGCTTGGCGATATCGGCAAGCATTTCCCGGACACCGACCCGAACTTCAAGGGTGCCGACAGCCGTGTACTGCTGCGCCATGTGCTGGGGCTGGTACAGGCCAAGGGCTGGAAGGTCGGCAACGTCGACGCGACCATCGAAGCCCAGGCGCCGAAGATGGCGCCGCATATCGAGGCCATGCGCAGCCTGATCGCCGAGGATCTGCAGGTCGAACTGGATCAGGTCAACGTCAAGGCCACCACCACGGAAAAACTGGGTTTCGTCGGCCGTGAGGAAGGTATTGCCGTGCACGCGGTCGCCTTGCTGGTCAGCGCATGACTGAACTGGAATTGCTCGGCCCGCGCGCTCATGGCGAACCCTGTGGTCAGGCCGTGCTCAAGGCCACGGCCGAGGATTTTCACGTCGATGAAGTGCTGGATATCGAGCTGTCCGGTGCTGGCGAGCACCTGTGGCTGTGGGTCGAAAAGCGTGGCCTGAATACCGAGGATGCCGCGCGTCGCCTGGCGCGTGCCGCGGGCGTGCCCGTGCGGATGATCAGTTATGCGGGCTTGAAGGATCGCCAGGCGCTGACTCGCCAGTGGTTCAGCATCCATCTGCCGGGCAAGAGCGATCCTGATCTCGGCGCGGCCCAGGATGAAACCCTGGCCATCCTCAGGCAGGTGCGCCACTCGCGCAAGCTGCAGCGCGGCGCCCATGCGGCCAACGGCTTCACCCTGCGTCTGATCCGGTTGCAGGCCGATCACACCAGGCTGGACGAGCGGCTGCAGCGCATCGTGGCCCAGGGCATTCCCAATTACTACGGCGCTCAGCGTTTCGGCTTCGAAGGGGGCAACGTCGCCCACGCCCGGCATTTTGCCGAGCGCAAGGAACTGCCCGAGAAGCGCAATGTGCGTTCGCGGGTGTTGTCCGCCGCGCGCAGCTTCATTTTCAATCGAGTGCTGGCCGAGCGTGTCGCCGCCGGTACCTGGAAGCAGGCCTTGCCCGGCGACCTGCTGGCGTTCACCGACAGCCGCAGTTTCTTCGCCGCCGGCGAAGCTGAATGCCAGGATCCACGGCTGGCTCAGCTGGATTTGCACCCAACCGGGCCGCTGTGGGGCGAGGGCAAGTCTCCGGCAGGTGAAGCCACTCAAGTACTGGAACAGGGCATTGCCGATGCCGAGGAGCAGTTGGCTGCATGGTTGGCAGAAGCGGGCATGGCGCACGAACGGCGTATCCTGCGCCTCCCCATTAGCGGTTTGACGTGGCATTATCCCGAGCCTGACATTCTGCAACTGGAATTCGTCCTGCCGGCTGGATGTTTCGCCACCGCACTGGTGCGCGAAATCGTCGACCTTTTGCCTGCAGGGCAGACGGACAACCCATGCGTATTCTGATTTCAAACGATGACGGCGTGGCCGCACCGGGCCTCGCCGCGTTGCACGCTGCGCTGGCCGATTACGCCGACTGCACGGTGATCGCACCCGATGGTGATCGGAGCGGCGCCAGCAGTTCGCTGACCCTCGACCGCCCGCTGCACCCGTGTACCCTGGCCAACGGTTACATCAGCCTCAATGGCACGCCGACCGATTGCGTGCACCTGGGACTCAATGGCCTGTTGAGCGAAGCCGCCGATCTGGTGGTGGCAGGTATCAACCTGGGTGCCAACCTGGGCGATGACGTGCTGTATTCCGGTACTGTGGCCGCGGCCCTCGAAGGCCGTTTTCTGGCTCGTCCGGCATTCGCGTTCTCGCTGCTTTCGCGTTCGGCCGAACACCTGCCGACCGCTGCCTATTTCGCCCGCAAGCTGGTGGAGGCTCATGAGCATCTCGACCTGCCGCCGCGCACTGTCTTGAACGTCAATGTGCCTAATCTGCCGCTCGAACATATCCGTGGCGTGCAGTTGACCCGACTCGGCCATCGCGCTCGTGCGGCTGCGCCGGTGAAAATGGTCAACCCGCGCGGCAAGGAAGGCTACTGGATCGCCGCCGCCGGCGATGTCGAGGATGGCGCTCAGGGCACTGACTTCCATGCCGTGATGCAGGGTTATGTATCGGTTACACCGTTGCAGCTCGACCGTACCTATCAGGATGGCCTGAACCGCCTTGAACCTTGGCTGGAGGGGCTGCTGACATGAATCGGGAGCACGACCGCCACGGGATTGGCATGACCTCTCAGCGTACCCGCGAACGCCTGATCCAGCGCCTCTACGACGAGGGTCTGTCCAACGCCCAGGTACTCGAGGTGATTCGCCGCACGCCGCGTCACCTGTTCGTCGATGAAGCCCTGGCCCACCGTGCCTATGAAGACACGGCCTTGCCGATCGGCCATAACCAGACCATCTCGCAGCCTTACATGGTCGCGCGAATGAGCGAGTTGCTGCTCGCCGCCGGGCCGCTGGACAAGGTACTGGAGATCGGTACCGGCTCGGGTTACCAGACCGCGATCCTGGCTCAACTGGTCGAACGGGTGTTCACCGTCGAGCGTATCCAGGGATTGCAGGAACGGGCGAAGGAACGCCTGGTCAAACTGAGTCTGCGCAACGTGGTATTTCGCTGGGGTGATGGTTGGGAAGGCTGGCCGGCGCTGGCACCCTACAATGGGATTATCGTGACCGCGGCCGCATCCGAAGTGCCTCAGGCATTGCTCGATCAATTGGCTCTGGGCGGGCGCCTGGTGATTCCTGTCGGTACAGGCGACGTTCAGCAACTGTTATTGATCATTCGCGAGGAACAGGGTTTCTCTCGGCACATACTCGACGCAGTACGGTTCGTGCCCCTGCTTAACGGCCCTTTGGCCTGATTTGATTCACCCGAACGGAAGGATGCATGAAGAAAACCTTGTTGCTGTATACCAAAGGGATGGCCATGGGCGCCGTCGATGTGGTGCCCGGTTTTTCCGGCGGCACCGTTGCCCTGATCACCGGTATATACGACAAGCTTCTCGCCTCGTTCGCTGCCATGCCCAAAGCACTGATGCTGGTCGTTCGCGGGCGTATCAAGCAGGCCTGGCAGGCTTGTAACGCCAGTTTCCTGCTGGTCGTGCTACTTGGCATCCTCAGCAGTATCTTCACCTTGGCACGCGCCATCAGCTATCTGATGAACGAGCACCCGGTTCTGCTGTGGGCGTTCTTCTTTGGTCTGGTGCTGGTGTCCGTTTACCTGGTGGGGCGCGAGGTGAGTGCCTGGCGAACCAACCGATTTGTAGGGTTTGCCGTCGGGCTGTTGTTTGCGCTGTGGATTACTCTGGCTGTGCCCATGCAGCTTTCCGCAGATCCGCTGATGCTATTCATCGCGGGCGCCATCGCCATCAGCGCGATGATTCTGCCGGGAATTTCCGGCAGCTTTATCCTTGTGCTGCTGGGGCTCTACCCGGTCGTGCTGGGGGCGGTGAAGAATTTCGATATGGCGGTACTGGCGGTGTTCTGCGCCGGTTGCGTGCTGGGATTGCTGACTTTTTCCAAGGTGCTGAGCTGGTTGCTGGCGCACATGCGTGACCTGACCATGGCCTTTCTGGCCGGCCTGATGCTCGGCTCGCTGGTCAAGGTGTGGCCCTGGAAGCAGACGCTGACCTGGCAAACCAACCGACATGGTGAATCGTTTCCGTTGGAGCAGGTCAATCTATTGCCATGGCAGTTCACCGAGGTCAGCGGTGAGGATGCGCAATTGTTGCTGGCCATCGCTTTGAGCTGCTGTGCCATCGTACTGGTGCTGGGTGTGGAATGGCTGGCGCGCCGCCGTCAGTTGAAAGATGTCTGACGTTCCGGCGTTTGTTACTGGCCGTCTGCAAGGGAGATACGGGTGAGTTTCACAGCCAATCAAGGGCGCTGTTCCTCGGGCACGCTACGTAACCTGCTGGCCCTGGCAATGATCGGCACGTTGCTGGCCGGTTGCGCCAGCTCACCTTCCGGTGGCGTGCAGGTGGTCGATCGCAACAGCGCTGCGGCACAGCGCCAGCCGGTTACGTCCGGTCAGTACCGTGTGCAACGCGGTGACACACTTTATTCCATCGCCTTTCGTTACGGCTGGGACTGGAAGGCCCTGGCCTCGCATAACGGCATCGCCGCTCCCTACCTGATCCGTGTCGGGCAGGTGATACGTTTCGATCGGGGCGCCCCCAGCAGACCTGCTGTCGCTTCCAGGCCTACCGTCACAGCTCCCGTGGTGACTACGCCGAGCCGTCCTTCCACTCCGGTTCAGGCGCCTCCCGCGCAGACCACTACGCAGCCTGCCACTCCGGTGGTGGTAACGCCGGCGACCACGCCCGTGCAGACGGTACAGCGTTCCGCCACGGGCTGGGCATGGCCTGCCAATGGTGCGATTATCGGCCGATTTTCTTCAAACGGTAGTTTGAATAAAGGCATTGATATCGCCGGTGAATTGGGACAGCCTGTTTTAGCTGCGTCTGGTGGCTCAGTGGTCTACGCCGGGAGTGGTTTACGGGGCTACGGCGAGTTAGTGATCATCAAACACAGCGATACCTACGTGAGTGCCTACGGCCACAACCGCAGGCTGTTGGTAAAGGAGGGGCAGCAGGTCAAAGTCGGGCAGCAGATTGCCGAGATGGGTTCCACAGGAACTGACCGGGTGAAGCTTCACTTCGAGATTCGTCGCCAGGGTAAGCCTGTAGATCCAATGCAATACCTGCCACGCCGTTGATTTGTCGCTCGTCTGTTCCCTCATGTGGGATGGACGGGCTCGGATGTAGCCAAGGATAGAGGCGACATCGGGGCTTGCTGGTCGAACTCAGCAAGGGACGGAACGATAAAATGGCACTCAAGACCAAAGAAGCGCCGGAGTTTGACATCGACGATGAAGTGCTCCTGATGGAGCCTGACATCGATCTGGACGATGGGGCTGGCGAGCAGGCAGGTGCAAAGACCGCTGCGCGCAGTAAAGCCAAGCAATCCACCGGCAGCAAGCAGCACAAGTACATCGACTACACCCGGGCGCTCGACGCCACTCAGCTTTATCTCAACGAAATCGGTTTTTCTCCCCTGCTCACTCCGGAAGAGGAAGTGTTCTTCGCGCGTCTCGCGCAGAAGGGGGATCCTGCCGGCCGCAAGCGCATGATCGAGAGCAACCTGCGGCTGGTGGTCAAGATCGCCAGGCGCTACGTCAACCGCGGGCTCTCGCTGCTGGATCTGATCGAAGAGGGCAACCTCGGTCTGATTCGGGCCGTTGAAAAATTCGACCCCGAACGTGGTTTCCGTTTTTCCACCTACGCCACCTGGTGGATTCGGCAGACCATCGAGCGGGCCATCATGAATCAGACCCGCACCATTCGCCTGCCCATCCATGTGGTCAAGGAGCTCAACGTCTACCTGCGCGCCGCGCGGGAATTGACCCAGAAGCTCGATCACGAACCCTCCCCCGAAGAAATCGCCAACCTGCTGGAAAAACCGGTGGGCGAAGTCAAGCGCATGCTTGGCCTGAACGAGCGCGTATCGTCCGTGGACGTGTCGCTTGGCCCGGATTCCGACAAGACGTTGCTCGATACGCTCACCGATGATCGACCCACCGACCCTTGTGAGTTGCTGCAGGATGACGACCTTTCCCAAAGCATTGATCAGTGGCTTTCGGAGTTGACCGACAAACAGCGTGAGGTGGTGGTACGCCGTTTCGGCTTGCGTGGACACGAAAGTTGCACGCTCGAAGAGGTTGGCCAGGAAATAGGCCTGACCCGTGAGCGCGTGCGGCAGATCCAGGTAGAAGCACTCAAACGCCTGCGCGAGATCCTCGAGAAGAACGGCCTTTCTGCCGACTCCCTGTTCCAGTAACCCCGGCCTGCCAGCCGTGTGCCAGTCAGCTTTGCTGACTGGCATTTTTATTGGGCGGCGCGCTTCCTGGGAGCGTACTTTCGCAGCAGCTCTGTTCGCTTGGGGAAGGGTGCTTTCATAAATGAGCGGGCAAAAAATCGCCGGGAGCGATTTTTGACGTCGCTTGCGACGGCCCGCAGGGTGCCCGCCAGGGATGGCGGGGCACAAAAAAACGGCGCCTGAGCAGGCGCCGTTTCATTTTCACGCTTGGATGATCAAGCCGGCAGCGTTTCTTTCAGCTGCAGCAGTTCATCCGATTGCGACTGCACTGCACGATACTGCTCGGCATCGCTGCTCAGCACCTCAGAAGGTGCCGGGAAGATCTCGTGCAGCTTGCTGCTCCACTCGGCCGAAGCCGCCTGCTCGGGGAAGCAGCGACGGATCAGGTCGAGCATGATCGAGACCGTCACCGACGCGCCTGGGGAAGCGCCCAGCAGGGCGGCGATGGAACCGTCCTTGGCAGCCACCAGCTCGGTGCCGAACTGCAGAATGCCGCCTTTCTTGGCATCTTTCTTGATGATCTGCACGCGCTGGCCGGCGATCTCCAGGCGCCAGTCGCTGGCCTTGGCTTCCGGGTAGAAGCCGCGCAGCGTGTTGAGGCGCTGCTCCTGGGACTGCATGACTTCCTTGACCAGATAGCGGGTCAGGTCGAAGTTGTCGCGAGCCACTGCCAGCATCGGACCGATGTTGTTGAGGCGCACCGACATGGGCAGGTCGAGGAACGAACCCTTCTTCAGGAACTTGGTGGTGAAGCCGGCATAGGGCCCGAACAGCAGGGACTTCTTGCCGTCGACCATACGGGTGTCCAGGTGCGGAACCGACATGGGGGGCGAACCCACTGCGGCCTGGCTGTACACCTTGGCCTGGTGCTGGTTGACCACTTCCGGGTTGTCGCAACGCAGCCACTGGCCGCTGACCGGGAAACCGCCGAAACCCCTGCCTTCTGGAATCCCCGACATCTGCAGCAGGGGCAGGGCACCGCCGCCGGCACCGAGGAACACGAAGCGGGCCTGGATCTCGCGGTGGTGGCCGCTCTTCTGATCCTTGGTGCTCACGCGCCAGCCTTGCTCGTTGCGAGTCAGGTCTGTGACCTTCTGGCTGCAGGTCACGCGTGCATTGCCCTGTAGCGCCAGGTAATCCAGCAGGCTCTTGGTCAGCGCGCCGAAGTTGATATCGGTGCCATTGGCCACGCGGGTCGCTGCAATAGGCTCATCGGGGCTGCGACCCGGCATCATCAGTGGCATCCACTGAGCCATGGTGTCGCGGTCTTCGCTGTACACCATGTCTTCGAAGGCATGGTGTACACGCAGGGCCTCGAAGCGCTTCTTCAGGTAATCGATGCCTTCCTGGCCGCGAACGAAGCTGAGGTGTGGAACCGAGTTGATAAAGGTCTTGGGCGAGCCAAAGGTGCCTTTCTTGACCAGGTAAGCCCAGAACTGCTTGGATTCCTCGAACTGGGCGTTGATGCTCACCGCCTTCTTGATGTCGATGGAACCGTCCGCGGACTCTGGTGTGTAGTTGAGCTCGCACAGGCCGGCGTGGCCGGTGCCTGCGTTGTTCCAGGGGTTGGAGCTTTCCACCGCACCGGAATCCATCGCTTCCACGATTTCCAGTTTGATGCCCGGATCGAGTTCCTTGAGCAGCACGGCCAGTGTTGCGCTCATGATGCCGGCTCCGACCAGCACTACATCTACAGCTTCGTAATCGTTCTGCGCCATTACCACATCTCCAAAAAATCAGCTTCCAATCGATGGCCTTCGGCCTGGGCGTCAGATGCGCCTGTCAGCGGTTGCAGAGCTGTCCTGGGGATCCGGATGACGGGAGGGGGTCGCCTTGTCCTGCCGCAAGATGATTCATATGTTCGCCACACTCTTGTGAAGTTTATTGAAACCGTTTTTTCACGTTCTTTTGGAACGCGAACCTCAAAAGTTCATGTGCCTGTTGGGCCATCCTCGGTGGCAGATGTTCCGCGAAAACGCGGGAATCGCTGCATGGCGCGAGGAGGGCTGTCGATATCGAGCAGCACGAAGTGGGCGACTCTCTGTGGCATTGCCGATGGCATGAAGTGCATCAGCGGTACGGCGAGGCCGATCAGGAGGCGTCCTTATAATCGGGGCGCGATTATAAGGCGAAAGCGAGGAAATTGATCGACTGCGTGTGACTTTTATTGCACACGCGTTCGGGGCGAAAGTGACGGGGCGGTGTTCAGCGGGGAATGAAGGCGCTTTCCGGGAGCGAAGTACCTAGCCAGGTCAGGCGTTGTTCGTTGACCTCGTGCCAGCTCGCAGGCCCCGGAGGCTGGGCGCTCTGGCGGAATGCACGGCAGATACCTTGCTCGTCGAGGCAGGCAAAGATGCGCGGGCGTGGCGGGGTGGCGACCTTTTCCAGGAGTGCGTGCATCAAACAAACTTCCATCATGCAAAGCGACTAAAGTCTTATACCGCTGGCATGTGACGGGTCTGTGACCGGAACCGCTTTCACCCATTGCAGGTCGATTGGTTATACTTCGCGGCGCCTTATGCGCCCCCTCCATGGAGAACCGAATATGCATCGCCTGTTGTTTGGTCTGGTTGCCGTTATCAGTCTGGCCCTTGTTGGCTGTGCCCATAGCCCTCAACAACTCAGCCCGCAGCCCAAGCTCACCGGGCCGTTGACCGCAGTCGGTCAGGGGCAGCCCGTCGTGGT
This sequence comes from Phytopseudomonas daroniae, assembly GCF_004327285.1. Taxonomy (GTDB): domain Bacteria; phylum Pseudomonadota; class Gammaproteobacteria; order Pseudomonadales; family Pseudomonadaceae; genus Aquipseudomonas; species Aquipseudomonas daroniae. Next base: position 130,270 of record NZ_QJUI01000012.1, on the reverse strand, counting down.
GCGCGTGGTTGATGGGCGTCCATCTCCGGTTCTGGGAACCCGTGGTGGTCTGTATCCGGAAACCAGCGCCATCAGCGTGACTGGTCAGGATGTACTGCCCAAGTTGCAGGCTCAGGCCGAAATAGCGGTGCGCCTGCTGGGCTTCACCCCGTCGGCCAACGCCTACAACGCGCCTCAACTGACCCTGACTCTGGCCGAGCTGAAATATCAGTCGCCGAAAGAAGGCCTGTATGTCACCGAAGCTGATATGACTGCCACCTTCCGTGCTGATGTGCAGAACAGCAACCGCCGTTACAGCGGTCGCTACGGTGCGTCCCTGAACCAGCGCTTCGGCATGGCGCCGAACCAGGAAACCAACACCAAGCTGGTCAGTGATGTGTTGAGCGATGCGCTGACCCGTGCGTTCAAGGATCCGACCCTGGCGCAGATCCTCAGCGGCCAATAAGCCGGTTGCGCTACAAGAAAAAGCCCCGACATGTCGGGGCTTTTTCGTTTCTGTGCCAAGGTTTTAGAGCGCAAGACCAGCCTTGATACGGTACTGGTTGCGTACCGGCATGGCGTACTGCAGCACCAGGTAGGGCTGTTGCTCGCTCGGACAGTTGCTCAAGCGTTGCTGCCATTGTTGCTTGGCGGCTGCCAGTTCGGCAGCATCGAACAGCGATTCGGCCGCTGGTACCTCGAGCTGCGGGTCACGCTCGCTCCACATGGCATACGCCAGGTAGTGCACGGGGAACAGGCGGTAGCCGGTGAGGATATGTGCATCGGTGATGGCCGCCAGTTGCTTGGCATCCTCGAAACCACTGGTCAGCGGATCACCGAAGTGCACGTGCACGCGACCCTTGTAGCCAGTGATGCCCAGGGCGATGCTCTTGTCGTCCTCGCCAGGTTGTTTGGTATAGCTGCCGGTCGTGGCGCGGGTGTAGAGCTCACGTGCCTTGGCCAGGTCACAGGGGTCGTATTCGTAGCTGATCGATACCGGGGTCAGCTTGAGGCTGCTGATGACCTCGGCGAACGGCTCGTTCTTGCGGCTCATGTGGAACATCTTGAGGATCGCTGAGTCGGTGCGGTCGTCACCGTCCTTGGCACGGCCTTCGGCCTGGGCGATCCAGATCGACTCGCCGTCGTGGCGAATCGAGTGGCTGATGTAAGCCGACAGCAACTGGTAAGCCGCCAGTTTCTCGCGGCGGCCGCTGATCGAGCGGTGCACGATGAAACTCTTGTTCAGGCGCATCAGATCGCTGACGAAAGGCTTCTGCAGCAGGTTGTCGCCAATGGCGATGCGTGGCGTCTTCAGGCCGGCGTGGTACACCGCGTAGTTGACGAAGGCCGGATCCATGACGATGTCGCGGTGATTGGCCAGGAACAGATAGGCGCTGCCGGACTTCAGGGTTTCAACGCCGGAGTAGGTCACGCCATCGGTGGCTTTCTCGACGGTACGGTCGACATAGGGCTCGATGGTGTCCTGCAAGGTGCTCACCGAATCGATGGAGCGGAACTGCGAGCGCAGCCGATGAGCTATAAGAGGTTTGAGCAGCCAGCCGAATGGCCCCGCCAGACGCGGGAAACGAAACTGGGTAAGGATGTCGAGGAATGCATCATCGGCCAACAGGCGCGCCAGAACCGCTGGAATTTCCGCGTCGGCGTAGGGTCGGATGCTATCGAATTCGCCCATCATGATCTCTTGTGGTTGTCGCTGCGATTGAGAGGTTAGTGCCCCGTCGAGGAGAGACGCTGCCGTTCGAGCCTGTGGGGCGCGACGACAGCCGACTCGAGAGGCAGCAATAGACCGCCGATTATACCCTGCAAGTCACATGGAGGCGCCCTATGCTGGAAACCCAGGATTACCAATGCCCATACTGCGGTGAGCCGGTCGAGGCGGTGCTCGATCTCTCGGCGGGTGATCAGCAGTACATCGAGGACTGTCCGGTGTGCTGCCGGCCGATCATCTTCTCGCTCAGTACCGACGGTGTGGACTGGCAACTGGATGTGCGCGGGGAGAACGACTGATGAAGCGGATCTACGAGCCACAGGATCTGATGGAGGGCGAGCTATTGAAGGGCATGCTCGCCAGTGAAGGTATTCAGGCACACCTGGTTGGCGGGCACCTGGTCGGTGCGGTTGGCGAGCTGCCGGCCTGTGGTTTGCTCGGGATGCTGGTCGAAGACGACGATGCCGAACGCGCCCACCAGTTGATCGCCGAGTACAATGGTGCGCAACCGCTGCCCGGTGACGAACCGGATAATTTTCAGGGCGTGTTGCTGTGCTGAGACAGTGGCGCGTCCGCCAATCCTATCGGGTCACCCCATGAGTGGACGCTTCGCCCTGTTTCGCTGGACGCCTGCCTTTGCAGCGCAACCCGGCTTCCCCGCTGATCAACAGCCGCACTGGAACCTCGCGCCCGGTTCCCAGGTGCTCTTGCAGCGTGCCGATGGCGAGCAGCGTTCGCTGGTTCGGGCGCGCTGGGGGCTTACTCCGCCCTGGCTTACGGATCTGTCGAAAACGCCGGCCCACGCCCGCGCCGAGACGCTGGTCGATCAGCCGATGTTTCGCGAGGGTTTTCGCCTGCGTCGTGGGTTGATCCCGGCCAACGGTTTCTACGAGTGGCGCGGTGCCGCGCGCAAGCGCCCCTACTGGTTGAGTGGCCAGGACTCGCTGCTTTATTTCGCGGCCATCTGGGAGGCCTATCCGGTCGAGGGGCATGTCTACCACAGTACCGCCATGGTCACCCAGGCCGCCGCCTCGCTGCGTCGCCCGCTGATTCTGAATGCGCAGGATCAGCAGCGCTGGCTGGCTACGGATACGCCATTGGAGGAGCTGCAGGCGCTGCTCGTCGGCCCGCCGCAGGCACTGCGGGAACGGGTGTTGAGCAACCTGGTCAATGATCCGAAGCTCGATGGGCCGGAGTGCCTGACGCCCGCCTGACCGCTTGGCTTGCGAGCACCTCTAACACCCCCTAGCATACGTCGCTCAGTTCTCAGGGAGATCCAGCATGAAACCGTCGTTGTCTTTCACCACTCTGGCAGCGGCCTTGCTGTTGGCAGGATGCCAGGCCGTCAATACCACCAGCGGTGGCGCGGTCGGCGTCGAGCGCAAGCAGTACATGTTCAGCGCGCTGTCGACCGATGAAGTCAACCAGATGTATGCCCAGTCCTACCAGGCAACGCTCAAGGAAGCTTCCACCAAGGGCGTGCTGGACAAGAACAGTGCGGACGCCAAGCGCCTGCAACGCATCGCCGACCGCCTGATCAAGCAGGCACCATTGTTTCGGCCCGATGCCGCGCAGTGGCAGTGGGAGGTCAACCTGATCGACAGCCCTGAGCTGAATGCAAACTGTGGCCCCGGCGGCAAGATCATTTTCTACACCGGCATCATTCAGAAGCTGAAACTCACCGATGACGAGATCGCTGCGGTGATGGGCCATGAAATCGCCCATGCCCTGCGCGAGCATGGTCGCGAAGCGATGTCCAAGGCTTATGGCGTGAACCTGGCCAAGCAGGGCGCTGCCGCGCTGCTGGGCGTGACGCCGGACAAGATGGCCCTGGCCGATGCTGCAGTGAACTATGGTATGACCCTGCCCAACAGCCGCAGCAACGAGAACGAAGCCGATCTGATCGGTCTGGAGTTGTCGGCGCGTGGGGGATTCAACCCCAATGCGGCGGTTTCGCTGTGGGAGAAAATGGCCAAGGCCAGTGAGGGCGCACCGCCCGAGTTCATGAGCACTCACCCTTCGTCGTCGAGTCGCATCGCCTCGCTACAGGCAGCCATTCCGAAAGTGATGCCGTTGTATGAGCAAGCGAAGAAGTGACCTAGCCGTTACGTTCGAGCCCCATCCGTTGGGATTCTCCCGGATGCCTGGGAGCCTTTCGTGAAAATCGCCGTCGTCGGTGCACCGGGCCTGCTCGGGCATCACGCGGCTCGTGCGGTCAAGGCTGCCGGGCATCAGCTGGTGCTGATTCACAGGCTGTCTTCGCGCATCGAGCGCCTGGCTTATCTTGGTGCCGAATGCCGGGCCGCTGAGCTGCTCGACCAGCGCGCCCTGACCCGAGCCCTGCAAGGTGTCGATGGCGTCATCTTCTGCGCCGGGTACTACCCGCAGCGGCCTCGGCACTGGCAGGACGAGGTCGCCAGTGCGCTCGACCAGACCCAGCATTTCTACAATGCCTGCCAGGCGGCTGAGGTGACGCGCATCGTTTACGTCGGCTCGGCGATCGCCCTGCCACGGCATCCCCAGGGCCAGCCCGGGCATGAGGGGCTGTTCTACGACGAGATGCCGCGCTCGCGCAATGCTTACCTGCTGTCGAAATGGGCGCTGGATCAGCAGGCCCGTGAGCAGGCGCGCGCCGGCCTGCCGGTGGTGATCGCGATTCCCGGCCTGTGCCTTGGCGAGCTGGATGCCGGGCCAAGCAGTGGTCGGCTTATCACTGCCATCGACAGTGGTGAAATGCGCGGTTACGTGCCGGGAGAACGCAATCTGATCGATGCCGGTGAGGCTGGACGTGGTTTGCTGCTGGCCCTCGAGCATGGCCGCGTGGGCGAGCGTTACCTGATCTGTGGCGAGAACATCCAGATGGCGGATCTGGTCAGCCGTATCGCTGAGCGGCTTGGCGTAGCTGCGCCGGCAGAGTTGTCACTGAACAAGGCTAACGGCCTGGTGGCCTGGGGAAGGCTGCGTCACCGTTTGACCGGTGCCTGGCCGTGGCTGGATGAGACGGCCATCGCACTGATGTCCGGGAGCCAGTTCCTCAGTGGGCGCAAGGCCTGGGAGGAGCTGGGCTTCGTTGCCCGTCAGTCGGTGGACGACACCCTGCAGCGCAGCATTCAGTGGTTCGCCGAGAACGGCTATTTACGTCGCCGCCCGAGCTAGAGCCTGTACGGAGCGATCATCTACCGATCAGTCCACTCAACAGCAGCGCCTGGTAGGCCGCATAGAGCGCCAGGGCCGCGAAGGCGGTGGCGGCCAATCGGCGGATCAGGGTGAGAGGCAGGCGATCCGCTGCGAAGTTACCGGCCAGTACCACCGGCACGTTGGCGATCAGCATGCCCAGGGTGGTGCCGATCACCACCATGATGAAGTGCGGGTACTGGGCGGCGAGCATCACTGTCGCCACTTGGGTCTTGTCGCCCATCTCGGCGAGGAAAAAGGCGATCAGGGTGGTCAGGAACGGCCCGTAGCGTTTCAGCTTGGAACTTTCGTCATCGTCGAGTTTGTCTGGAATCAGCGTCCACAACGCCACGGCGATGAACGAGGCGGCGAGTATCCAGCTGAGCAATGCCGGCGAGAGCAGGCCCGCGACCCAGTTACCGACCGCGCCGGCGACCAGATGATTGGCCAGGGTGGCGACCACCATGCCCCAGATGATCGGCCACGGCCTGCGAAAACGCGCCGCCAACAGCAACGCGAGCAGCTGCGTCTTGTCGCCGATTTCCGCCAGGGCAACGATCAGGGTGGGAACGAAAAGAGATTCCAACATCAGATTTCCTAAAGGGGCGGGTAGACACGGCTATGACACGTACAGCCTTCCCGCCCCGGGTAAGGTGTTCGTGTCATAGGTCTTGTCAAACCCTGCGCGGCACTCGTGCTTGCTGTGGCCGAGTTGCGCAGATCCGTCTTGGCGGATCTTGGGTCGCATGCACCATGGTCAGCTGACCAAGTATGTTGATGCATGCCGGGCGAGCTGGCGCTCGCGGGAGACTACTCCCCTAGGACGCGCGCATTCTGCCCAAGTGGGGCGCTTTGGGCAAGGGCTGCGCCGCTGTGCCGCAGCCCCGAAGATTCAGCGGCTGACGGCCTGGTAGATGCGAAAACCATCGGCGTCGGCCAGGGTGCGACAGGTGCCGATGTGTTGCTCGATCAGCGGTGGATACTTGAGGAAACGGTTGGCCACCAGGCGGATCTGACCGCCGCTCCGCAGATGCTTGGCCGCCTGGCGTAGCAGGTCTTCGCTGGCCTGATAATGGGTGTGCACACCCTGGTGGAAGGGTGGGTTGCTGAGGATGGCGCTTAGCTCGGAGGGCGCCGCAGCGATGCCATCACCGCTGATGACATCGGCCTCCAGACCGTTCGCTGCCAGGGTCAGGCGGCTGCTGGCGACGGCAAACGCATCGACGTCCAGCAGGGTGACGTGGCTGTCTGGATAACGGCGCTTGAGCACCGCGCCGAGCACGCCGGCGCCACAGCCGAAATCCAATAAGTGACCGCCCGGCAGCTCGTTCAGGTGTTCGAGTAGCAGGGCGCTGCCGACATCCAGTCGCCCGTGGCTGAACACGCCGGGAAGGGTGATCACCTCGAGCGGGCCGTCATCGAGTTGCAACTGGTAGTGCTGTGCCAGGGTGGAGAGATCAGGTGTGGCGGGCGCCTGTTCCACGCGCACTTGCCACAGCTGGCAGTGGCGCGCGCTGTCGAGTTTGCGCGGTGTGCCGTAAGCAGCCATCTGCTTGGCTGCACGCTCGACGCCGGCGCGTTTTTCGCCGACCAGGTAGAGCACACCGCCAGGCAGACGAGCGGCGAGGGCGTCCAGCAGGTAACCCGTCAACTCACGGGATTTGGGCAGGAAGAGCACGGCGGAATCGAAGGCAGTTTGCGGCGGGGTAACCCCAAAGGTACTGCGTTCGGCGAAGCGCGCCTCGAGTCGGTCATGGTCGCCAGCATGCCAGCCCCAGCCAAGTGCCTCCGGCAGTTGCCCGAGCAGATCATCGGCCGGCAGTCCCGCGAGCAGTATCGGGCCGTGGAACAACTCGGCCTGACGCAGCAGCACTTCACTTCGCGGATCCATGAGATCTCCCCCGGCAAAAGCGCGAAGGGTAGGGGGGCCAGCTTCAAGCTGCAAGCCTAACGCTACAAGCGAAGCGGGCAGACTTCAGTTCACTTGCCGTTTTGCTTGGCCAGACAGAAAACCTGCCGCGTTCTCGGCCAGTTGCCCGACAATCCGCTGGCGCGCCTCGCGGCTGCCCCAGGCGCTGTGGGGCGTGACGATCAGGCGAGGGATGTCGCCGGCCAGCAGTGGGTTGCCATCCCTGGGAGGTTCCTGAGTCAGCACGTCGGTAGCTGCTCCACCGAGTTTGCCGGCGCGCAGGGCGTCGGCCAGCGCTTGTTCGTCGATCAGGCCACCGCGTGCGGTATTGATCACGAAGGCGCCGGGTTTGAGCAGATCCAGCTCACGGGCGGTAATCAGATTGCGGGTCTGCTCGGTCAGCGGGCAGTGCAGAGTCAGTGCATCGACCTGCGGCAGCAGCTCATCCAGAGGCAGGCGATCGGCCCGTGTCGGGCGACCTGGTAATTGCCCATAAAGCACGCGCATACCGAAAGCCTCGGCGAGACGTGCTACGGCGCCACCGAGCTCGCCGTGGCCAAGCATGCCCAGGGTCTTGCCTTCGAGCTCGACTATAGGATGGTCGAGCAGGCAGAACATCGGCGATTGCTGCCAGTGGCCGGCGCGGATATCACGCTGGTAATCCGGCAAGCTGGTGGCCAGGGCGAGCAGTAGCGTCAGGGTGTGCTGCGCCACGGATGGCGTACCGTAGCCCTGACAGTTGCAAACGGCGACGCCATGGGCCCGAGCGGCATCGAGGTCGACGTTGTTGGTGCCGGTGGCTGCCACCAGTACCAGCTGGAGATCAGGACAGGCGGCGAAGACCGATGCATCAATCACTGCCTTGTTGCTGATGACCACGCTGGCACCCTGCAAGCGTTCGATGATCTGTTGGGGCGTGCTCTGGGCGTGCAGCACCAACTCCGCGAACTGATCACGCAACGGGGTCATGTCCAGGTCGCCGAGGTCGAGGGAACGGTAGTCGAGAAATACTGCGCGGCCGGTTTTGCTCATCAGCTGTACCTTTCTGGCTGTCTTGTTGGAAAGTAAAGTGCAGCCTATCAGAACCCGTGCCATTTGCCGGTTGCGTGTCCGTCAGGGGCGAGGCCCCAGATGCCACGGGTTCGCGAAATCGTAAAGCGCTTATCCAACCCAATTGTCCGATGCGGAGCCGCTATGTACTGGATGGAATTTTTCACCGTCGCCCTGATTCATCTGCTGGCGGTGGCCAGCCCTGGGCCGGATTTCGCCATCGTGGTGCGGGAAAGCGTGGCGCACGGTCGCCGCACAGGTGTGTTCTGCGCACTCGGCGTGGGTATGGGGATCTTCGTTCACGTGACGTATTCGCTGCTGGGTATCGGCCTGATCGTTTCCCAGTCCATCGTGCTGTTCAATGCCTTGAAGTGGCTGGCCGCGGCCTACCTTTTGTACATAGGCTTCAAGGCGCTGCGCGCCAAGCCGGCGGCACCTGATGCGTTGCAAAGCCAGGCCCCAGTGGCAGCACGTACGTCTCGCGGGGCGTTCGTCACCGGTTTCGTCACCAATGGCCTGAACCCCAAGGCGACGCTGTTCTTCCTGTCGCTATTCACCGTGGTGATCAACCCGCACACCCCGCTGGTCGTGCAGGGCGGTTACGGTATCTACCTGGCTGTGGCCACCGCTCTGTGGTTCTGCCTGGTGGCGATGCTGTTCAGCCAACAGCGAGTGCGCAATGGCTTTGCGCGCATGGGCCATTGGTTCGATCGCCTGATGGGCGCGGTACTGGTTGGCTTGGGTATCAAACTGGCCTTCACCGAACTGAAGTGAGGAACGCCTTGGCGCTCCTCCTTCGCTGAGGGTTACAGGGCTTCCACAGCGATTGCCGTCGCCTCGCCGCCGCCAATGCACAGCGAGGCGATGCCGCGCTTGCCACCGGTCCGGCGCAGCGCGTTGATCAGCGTGATGATGATCCGCGAGCCGGTCGAACCCACTGGATGACCTTGTGCACAGGCCCCGCCATAGATGTTCACCTTGGCATGATCGAGGCCGTGTTCGCGGATGGCCAGCATGCTGACCATGGCGAACGCCTCGTTGATTTCGAACAGGTCGACCTCGTCCTTGTGCCAGCCGACCTTACGCAGCAGGTTGCCGATGGCACCGATCGGGGCGAGGGTGAACTCACTGGGATCCTGGCTCTGCGTCGCGTGTGCAACGATCCGGGCCAGTGGTTTCAGGCCGCGCGCTCTGGCTTGCTCGGCGCTCATCAACAGCAGCGCGCTGGCGCCGTCGGAGATGGAACTGGCGTTGGCCGCAGTAATGCTGCCGTCCTTGCTGAAGGCCGGTTTCAGGTCTGGAATACGGTCGATCCTGGCACTCAGCGGCTGCTCGTCCTCGCTTACCTGCACGTCGCCCTGGCGGGTCGTCAGTGTGACGGGAACGATCTCGTCGGCCAGCAAACCTGAAGCCATGGCGTGCTGCGCGCGCCGCAGCGACTCGATGGCGTAGGCATCCATCGCTTCGCGGGTGATGCCATAGCGATCCGCCGTCTCCTGTGCGAAGGAGCCCATCAGGCGGCCCGTGCGGGCATCCTCCAGGCCATCGAAGAACATGTGATCCTTGACCTCGCCGTGGCCCATACGCAGGCCGCTGCGCGCCTTCTGCAGGAGGTACGGGGCGTTGGACATGCTTTCCATTCCGCCGGCGATCATCACCTCGTTGCTGCCGGCCTTGATCAGATCGTGAGCCAGCATCACGGCTTTCATGCCCGATCCGCAGAGTTTGTTGATGGTGGTGCAGCCCGTGGCGCTGGGCAGGCCTGCGGCCAATGATGCCTGACGTGCCGGGCCCTGTTTGAGGCCCGCGGGCAGTACGCAGCCCATGATCACTTCCTGCACATCGGCCGGCTCGATGCCGACTTTGGCTATCGCCGCACGGATTGCAGTGGCACCCAGTTCCACGGCGCTGACAGCCGACAGGCTGCCCTGGAAACCACCCATGGGCGTGCGTGCGCCACTGACGATGACTATGTCTGACATGCTTTACCTCGTTCTTGTTGGAGTTGGCGAAACGGCCATCGTGGCACCGGGAAGACGGCAAAATCATCCTTTCGGCTGATTGAGCGAGCGCGTGCTCGCGCTACTGTCGGCCAAGGTGCCAAGACACATTCAGGTTCCGCGTCATATCGTCGCCTTCAACAATAGCCCAGAACAGGTGAGCCCATGCTGCAGACCCGCATCATTCCTCCCGCCGCCAATGCCCATCAGTACCCGTTGCTCATCAAACACCTGCTGTTGTCCGGCAGTCGCTATGAGAAAACCCGCGAAATCGTCTATCGAGATACGCTGCGCTACAGCTACGCGACCTTCAACGAGCGGGTGGCGCGCCTGGCCAATGTGCTTAGCCAGGCAGGGGTCAAGGCCGGAGATACGGTGGCGGTGATGGATTGGGACAGCCATCGCTATCTGGAGTGCATGTTCGCGGTGCCGATGCTGGGTGCCGTGCTGCATACCGTCAACATTCGCCTGTCGCCCGAGCAGATTCTCTACACCATGAACCATGCCGAAGACCGCTTCGTGCTGGTCAACAGTGATTTCGTGGCGCTCTACCAGGGCATCGCCGGACAGCTCACTACCGTCACCGGCACGCTGCTGTTGAGCGATGGCGATAGCGCCAGCGCAGAGCTTCCTGGCTTGGTTGGCGAGTACGAACAACTGCTGGCAGCGGCCAGACCGGAGTACGATTTCGCCGACTTCGACGAGAATTCCGTCGCCACCACTTTCTACACCACGGGAACCACTGGCAATCCCAAGGGCGTGTACTTCACCCATCGCCAACTGGTGCTGCACACCCTGTCCTTGGCCTGTACCGTCGGCGGCCTGGACAGCATCCGCCTGATGGGTAGCGATGACGTGTACATGCCGATCACCCCGATGTTCCACGTGCATGCCTGGGGCGTGCCCTATGTCGCTACCTTGCTGGGCATCAAACAGGTCTACCCCGGCCGTTACGAGCCGGAGATGCTCTGCAAACTGATCAAGGGTGAGCAGGTGACGTTCTCTCACTGCGTGCCGACCATCCTGCAAATGCTGCTCAACGCCCCTGGCGCCCAGGGGCACGACTTCAAAGGGCTGAAGATCATCATCGGAGGCAGCGCCCTCAATCGCTCCGTGTACGACGCCGCCAAGGCCCGAGGTATCCAGTTGACGGCGGCTTACGGCATGTCGGAAACCTGCCCGCTGATTTCCTGCGCCTACCTCAACGACGAACTGCTCGCCGGCAGTGAGGACGAGCGCATTACCTATCGCATCAAGGCGGGTATCCCGGTGCCATTGGTGGAAGCGGCGATCATGGATGCCGACGGCAATCGACTGCCGGCAGATGGCGAAACCCAGGGCGAGCTGGTGCTGCGATCTCCCTGGTTGACCCAGGGCTATTACCGCGAGCCGGAAAAGAGCGAGGAGCTATGGGCACACGGCTGGATGCACACCGGCGATGTGGCGACCCTGGACGGCATGGGCTTCATCGATATTCGTGACCGCATCAAGGATGTGATCAAGACCGGCGGCGAGTGGATTTCCTCGCTGGAACTGGAAGACCTGATCAGTCGTCACCCTGCGGTGCGCGAAGTGGCAGTGGTTGGCGTGGCAGATCCGCAGTGGGGCGAGCGTCCGTTCGCCCTGGTGGTCGCACAGGAAGGGCAAGCGCTGGACGCCAGAATACTCAAGGAACACCTCAAACCATTCGTCGAGCAGGGGCACATCAACAAGTGGGCCATTCCCACTCAAATCGCTCTTGTTACCGAAGTTCCCAAGACCAGTGTGGGTAAGCTGGACAAAAAGCGCATTCGCGCCGACATCGTGCAGTGGCAGGCGGCAGGAAGTGGGTTTCTGTCGACCCTGTGAGGCACGAATTTCAACGCCGAAAATGTGACTGATCAGTCAAACAAGCGTTTGGCTTGCTAATTGCTGGGTTCAGGCCATTCTTGGCTTGTCACGGATGGGACTGATCCGTCGAAACCAGCGAGCCAGAGTGTCTCGGGCACTGCAAATCACTCTTTCGAGTGATCCACTGGCAAGGCTCGCTGGCTATAGTCAATCAGCCATAACAAAAACAAATGGAGTAGCGTCGATGACCATCACAACAAGGCCGTTCTGGCGTCTGGCAAAACTGCCGCTGGCCGTCAGCCTCGCATCAACTCTTGCCAGCCCGGCATTCGCCGTCAATTTCAATATCGGGGAGATCGAAGGGCAATTCGATTCGTCGTTGTCGGTGGGGGCCAGTTGGTCGACTTCCAAGGCTGACAGAAATCTCATCGGTATCAACAACGGAGGCTACGGGCTTTCGCAAACCACTGATGATGGTCGGTTGAACTTCAAACGCGGTGAAACGTTCTCGAAGATCTTTAAAGGTATCCATGATCTCGAACTCAAGTATGGGGATACTGGCGTTTTTGTACGTGGAAAATATTGGTACGACTTTGAGCTCAAAGACGAGAGTCGCGAGTTCAAAGCTATTAGTGACTCCAATCGCAAGGAGGGTGCCAAATCTTCAGGTGCCGAGTTGCTGGATGCGTTTGTTTATCATAATTACAGCATCGCGGATCAGCCAGGTACCGTACGTTTAGGCAAGCAGGTCGTTAGCTGGGGCGAAAGTACTTTCATCCAAAACAGCATCAATGCGATTAACCCAGTAGACGTTGCCGCGTTCCGTCGTCCCGGTGCCGAGGTCAAAGAAGGGCTGATCCCGGTCAATATGTTCTACGTATCGCAAAGCCTGACCGATAATCTTTCTGCCGAGTTTTTCTATCAGTTGGAGTGGGATCAGACGGTCGTCGATAACTGCGGCACGTTCTTCTCTCAGCCGGATGTATATGCCGATGGTTGTGACGGTAATCTCGCTGTACTAAACCCGGCGTTAGCTCCCTTCGCCGCAGCAGCAGGGCCGTTCGCTTACAACACGACTTCAGAGGGGGTGATTGTACCTCGGAGTGCTGATCGGGATGCTCGCGACAGTGGGCAGTTTGGCCTGGCTTTGCGTTGGTACGCACAGGAGCTAGATACTGAGTTCGGCGCATACTTCATGAACTATCACAGCCGAGCACCAATATTCAGCGGTGGCGCTACCAGTTCTGCAGTTATCGGCGCGATTCCTACCCTTACAGCTCCCGGATCGCCTGCCTTCAACGCTGCAGTTTCAGCCTGTGGCGGAGATCCTACCTGTATTTCAACCTTGCTAACGGGCTTCGCCTCGTCCGTGGTGGCGGGTAATAGCAATTACTTTATTGAGTATCCTGAAGATATTCGCCTTTACGGTCTGAGCTTCTCCACCACATTGCCCACTGGAACTGCCTGGAGTGGTGAAATCAGCTATCGCCCCAACGCGCCAGTACAAATTAACTCGACCGACATCCTGTATGGTGGCTTGACGCTGATTGACCCTAGCGTTTCACCAATTCAGGCGACTGCAGGTGAAGACAGCCACGGGTATCGGCGCAAAGAAATAACGCAGCTGCAAACTACGTTCACCCACTTTTTTGACCAAGTCATGGGCGCGGCCCGCATGACTTTAGTCGGGGAGGTCGGTTGGACTCACGTTGGTGGGCTTGAGAGTGTCTCTGATATCCGTTACGGGCGTGATCCTGTGTTCGGCCCGGGCCCTCTGGCTGGCGGGCGATGCCAGTCGCTGAATGCCAGCACTATTGGTGCTGGTGGGGATGCGCGAAACCTCAGCCGCTATTGCGAGAATGATGGCTATACCACCACGGATTCGTGGGGTTACCGCATGCGTGCAATTTGGGATTACAACGATGCATTCGCTGGGGTAAACCTCAAGCCGAACGTGGCTTGGTCTCATGATGTGAAAGGTTATTCCCCAGGCCCAGGCTCCAACTTCGAGGAAGGCCGTAAGGCCGTCAGTTTGGGATTGGATGCTGAGTATCAGAACACGTATACCGCCAGTTTGGCCTATACCAACTTCTTTGGTGGCAAATACAACGTGCAGAAAGACCGTGACTTTGTCGCACTCAGCTTCGGCATGAACTTCTAAGCGCCCGTATTCATAGGAAAACGCATTTATGAAAACAACAAAAAGACTGTTGCAGACCGGCGCTCTGACTTTGTCGCTGCTGGCCTGTGGCGTGATGGCGGCGGTGTCTCCTGACGAGGCAGCCAAGCTGGGTGACACGCTGACGCCGCTCGGCGCGGAAAAAGCCGGTAACGCCGATGGCAGCATTCCGGCCTGGACCGGTGGGCTGCCGGTCAATGCTGCTGCCGTCGACGGCGGTGGTTTCCTGGCTGACCCGTTCCCCAACGAGAAACCACTGTTCACCATCACTGCGCAGAACGTCGAGCAGTACAAAGACAAGCTCACGCCGGGCCAGTACGCGATGTTCAAGCGCTATCCGGAAACCTACCGGATGCCGGTGTTCCCGACCCATCGGACGGCTACCGTTCCGGACAACATCATCGCCGCGACCAGGAACAATGCGGTCAACACCAAGTTGTTGCCGGGCGGTACCGGTCTGGAGAACTTCGAACTGGCCAACCCGTTCCCGATTCCGAAGGATGGTCTGGAAGCGATCTGGAACCACATCACCCGTTATCGGGGCGGCAGCGTGCGCCGCAACGTTGTGCAGGTAACGCCACAGGCCAATGGATCGTTCAGCCCGGTCAGCCTGCAGGAGGAGTTCGCTTTCCGCTCGATGATGCCAGGTGTCGATACCAGCAAACCAAGCAATATCCTGTTCTACTTCAAGCAGCGGGTGACGGCGCCTTCGCGCCTGGCCGGTAACGTACTGCTGGTGCACGAGACGCTCGATCAGGTGAAGGAGCCGCGTATGGCGTGGCTCTACAACGCCGGTCAGCGCCGCGTGCGCCGTGCGCCACAGGTGTCCTATGACGGTCCGGGTACTGCGGCCGACGGCCTGCGTACCTCGGACAACCTGGACATGTACAACGGCTCGCCGGATCGCTATGACTGGCAGTTGCTGGGCAAGAAGGAAATCTACATTCCTTACAACAGCTACCGTCTCGACTCGCCGAAGCTGAAGTACGCCGACATCGTCAAGGCCGGGCACTTGAACCCTGATCTGACGCGTTATGAGCTGCACCGCGTCTGGCACGTGACGGCCACCCTCAAGCAGGGCGAGCGTCACATCTATGCCAAGCGCGATTTCTATATCGACGAGGATACCTGGCAGGCCGCTGCCATCGACCACTATGACGGTCGCGGTACCCTGTGGCGCGTGGCCGAGTCCCATGCTCTGTACTACTACGACAAGCAGGTACCGTGGTACAGCGTTGAGTCGATCCACGATCTGCTCTCCGGGCGTTACCTGGCCCTGGGCCTGAAGAACGAAGAGAAGCGTGCCTACGAGTTCGATTATCCGGCCAAGGAAAGCGATTACACCCCGGCAGCCCTGCGCCAGTCCGGCGTTCGTTGATCGAAACGAGTGACAGAAAAGCCGGCCTCAGGGTCGGTTTTTTCTTGTCCGTTGGAGATGTTCTGGCATGTTCACGGTGCCTGCCGAGCCCATCCGGCGGGCCAGGCCTGGGTTATGTAAGCCGGACGCATCCTGAATCATCCAGTGCATTTATAAAGGCTTCTAAAGCGTCAGGTTACGGACTAGGCTCCAGGCTTATCTGCCCAATTCGCCGCGCCCTATAAGATCCTGGCAATGAACGATCTGTCCCCTTCGCTGCGTTCTGCCCCCTTCGTCGTACCCGTCGAGGGTGGCGGGCATTTCTTTCGGCCGCCCTTGCCTCTGGGCTATATATCGCGGCCACGCTTGTGCGAGCGGCTGCGGCAAGGATTGGGTGGGCGCCTGCTGTTGGTTGATGCACCGGCAGGGTTTGGCAAGAGTTCGCTGGCCATCGAGTTCTGCGAGCTGTTGCCTGCGAACTGGCAAAGCCTGTGGCTGGGCTTGGCCAGTCGTGATAGCGATCCAGGTCGATTTCTCGAACGTCTGTTGGCCGGGCTGCAGTCCTGCTATCCCGGTTTGGCGGGCGAGGCGGCTAGCGTGCTCAAACTGCGTCAGCGGCATCAACCGTTCGCTTTCGAGACCTGGCTTGACGGTCTGCTCGATGAGCTGGCCGAGCGTCTCGACACCAGCAAACCACTGCTCGTGGTACTCGATGATTACCACCTGGCTCAGGGGGCGGTACTGGACGGTTGCTTGCAGTTTCTGCTCAACCATCTGCCGGCTGGTTTGGTGATCCTGGTGACCAGCCGGCAGCGCCCCGAATGGCATCTGGCTCGCCTGCGTCTGTCACGGCAATTGCTGGAGCTGCAGGAGCAGGATCTGCGCCTCGACGAGCACGAGGTCGAGACCCTGCTGCGCGAGCAGGGTGTCAGTCTGCCCGCCGTCGAACTGGCAGAGTTGCGCCAGCGCAGCGAAGGCTGGGTGGCTGGGCTGCGCCTGTGGTTGCTGGCGGCTGAGGAGGGCGGCGACAAGGCTCGTGGACAGGCGCGCTTGCATGGCGCCCAGGGTTTGATTCGCGATTATCTGCTCGAAGAGGTGATAGGCCGTCAGCCACCGCCGGTGCAGACGTTCCTCTACGAAACGGCAGGGCAGGAGCGCATCTGCGCCGAGCTCTGCGATGAGCTACGCGATGCACATGACAGTGCCGGCATCCTGCGCCATCTGCAGACCTATCAAGTCTTTCTCGTACCCCTCGACAGTCAGGGCCGCTGGTTTCGTTATCACCACCTGTTTTCCGATCTATTGCGTGCCCGGTCGGATCCGGCGATGACCAGGATTCGCCATTTACGTGCCAGCAACTGGTTCGCTGCCCAGGGTTTGATTGGCGAAGCGGTGGAACACGCACTGCGATCCGGGCAGCCGGGAGTTGCCGCGCAGTTGGTTCAGAACCTGTCCGAGGAGCAGTTGCTCGGCGAACAGAGTTTCGCCACCTTGCTACGCTGGAAGAGCAACCTGCCGGACTGCCTGCTGGTCAGCACGCCACGTCTGATCGTGCTGTATGGCTGGGCGCTGGTGCTGGCCTGCCAGTTGGATGCTGCCGAGGACTTGCTTGGGCAGTTGTGCCGCTTCCTGCCTGCGCCGAACGCCGAACAGCAGCGTAACCTGATGGCGCAATGGCTGGCGCTGAGCGGGGTGATCGCCCGCGGTCGTGGTGATCGTGAGACAGCACTGGGATACTGTGAGGCGGCGTTGCAGGATCTGCCGCAGGAGCGCTATGGCCAACGGCTGTTGTGCCTGTCAGCCCTCGGTAATCTGGCCATTACCCAGAACGATATCTGGCAGGCCCGTGCGATCAATCGCAACGCACTGGAACTGGCGCAACGAGCCGGCAATCCGCTGTTCGAAGCTTTGGTGCATTACGATCGTGCACGCAGCCTGCAGGCCCGCAGTGAAGTGTCGCGGGCGCTTGGCGAGGTCGAGATCGGCCTGGAGCGGCTGAGCGATTTGCCAGGCACTGCCTATGTCGCCAGAGCCCGCTTGCAGTTGTATCGCGGGTATCTGCTGACCTTGCGGCTGCAGCCGCACCTTGCTCGTGAGCATTTGCGAGCCGGCATCACCGAGGCTCGGGCGTGTCGTGATCTCAGCCTGCTGCTCGGGCATTGCTGCCTGGCTGCGCTCGAAGGCCGCGAAGGCCGTTTCGCCGAGGCGTTCGCCGAGCTGGCTGAAGCCGAGCGGTTGATGCATATATGGGACGTGCCGGCGGTTTATCACCTGGCGATCATCACCCTGAGCAAATGCGAACTCTGGCTGCTTCAAGGGCAGAGCGAGCTGGCGGCGGTCTGGTTGCAACGCCTGGCAGAAACCTATCGTGGAGAACAGGCCGCGGCAGCGCCGGAATTTCAGCCTCAGTTGCACCTGTATATCGCCTTGTTACAGGGCATGTTGGCAGATGCCCAAGGCCATCCCGAGGATGCCGAGCAGCTTTTTTCAGAACTGACGAAAACAGGTTTCGACAGCCTGCCGGGGACGACGGCGCGAGTACGGATGATCCTGCTGCTGCGGCGCGCCGGCCGCGAACAGGAAGCTCGCGCAGTCCTGCGTGGCTGTGTGCAAGCCCTGGCGGGCGGTGCGCTACTGCCGTTTCGCGAACTGCTGCAGCAGGAGCCACAATGGCTGGGCGAACGCTTACGCGAGTACCCGAGCTGTCCGTTGTGCCTGTCACTGCTCGAACACTTGCCCGCCGCGCTGGTGTTCCCTGGGGCCAGCAACGAAGGGCTAAGTACGCGAGAGTTGGCGGTGCTGCAGCTGATCGCCCAAGGCTGTTCCAATCAGCAGATCAGCGAGCGCCTGTTCATCTCCCTGCATACGGTGAAAACCCACGCGCGTCATATCAACGGCAAGCTGAACGTGCAGCGCCGCACCGAGGCAGTGGCACGCGCCCAGGTGCTGGGGCTGTTGAGCCTATGATTGCGCCTGGTAGAAGCGTGACGCTCCGTCGTCAGCATCTTTGCGGCTAGAATCTGTGCCCGGTCTGCCATCAGCTTTACAGGAACACCTATGCCACCCTCACAGCCCACTCTGATCCGCGAAACCTTCCCCGTCGGCCCCTTGCAGTGCAACTGCACCATCATCGGCGATCCATTGACCGGTAAGGCCATCGTGGTCGATCCGGGTGGCAATCCGGAGTTGATCATGGCGCGTCTGGAGGTATTGGGCCTGAAAGTGGTGAGCATCATTCACACTCATGCTCACCTCGATCACTTTCTCGCGTCCGGGCAGATGAAGGAGAAAACCGGGGCGACGCTGCACTTGCACAAAGACGACCAGTTTCTCTGGGACAACCTGGAGATGCAGTGCCAGATGTTCGGCGTGCCTTATACGCCTGTTCCGGCTCCGGATCAGTGGTTGGCCGATGATGAGGCGCTCGCCTGCGGTTGTGGGGTGGCGCTGCACACTCCAGGACATACGCCAGGCTCGATGAGTTTCTGGTTCCCCGAGGCGAAACTGCTGATTGCCGGCGATACGCTGTTCCGGCGAGGTATCGGGCGTACCGATCTGTGGGGCGGCGACTATGCCACCATCGAGCGTTCCATCAAGCAGCGACTGTACCGCCTGGATGAAGACGCCACTGTGGTGACCGGCCATGGTGCGGATACGCTATTAGGTGATGAAATGCGCGAAAATCCATTCGTGAGAGCTTGAAAAACAAGTGCTTACAGATTTTCTTCTTTGCGGTTGTTAGGCTTGGCCGGGAACTTGGCCCTGTTTGCTGGCTCGAAGCCGCGGATAAATCCTGTCATTACACAACACAAGGGAATCATTCATGAATAAGTGCCGCTCTCTGATGGCCGCGATCGCTGTATTGGCCGTTCTGTCCGGTTGTACGGCCAACCCCTATACCGGCGAGAGTCAGGCCGGCAAGGCCGGGGTTTACGGTGGTGTTGGCGCCCTGGCCGGCGCAGCGATAGGCGCGGCTACCTCGAGCAAGAAGGATCGCACCAAAGGTGCCTTGATCGGTGCAGCCGTAGGCGGCGCCGCGGGTGGCGGCTATGGTTACTATGTCGATACCCAGGAAGCCAAGCTGCGTCAGCAACTGCAGGGCACGGGTGTTCAGGTGCAGCGCAATGGCAACGACCTGACCCTGATCATGCCGGGCAATATCACCTTCGCCAGCAACTCGGCGGACATTTCCAGCAGCTTCTATCCGACACTGAACTCCCTGGTGCTGACCTTCAAGGAGTTCGACAAGAACGGTGTGAGCATCGTCGGCCATACCGACAGCACCGGTTCGGCCGATCTGAATCAGAACCTGTCCAATCGTCGTGCCCAGAGCGTTGCCTCCTATCTGGCGGCCAATGGCGTCGCATCGTCGCGTATCTCTGCCTACGGCGCTGGCCCGAATCAGCCGATTGCCAGCAATGCCAACGAAGCTGGCCGTGCACAGAACCGTCGCGTAGAGATCAACCTGCGTCCGCTGTAAGGATTGCCGGTGTATCCGGAACCCCGCTCAGGCGGGGTTTTTCATGCCTGCGATTGTGCTTCCAGCGCGTGGCTATGCAGCAGAGCATGGCTAGACTGTGTGAAGCAATGGTCGAACCCATAGGATCGCTTTCGACGCCTGTCAGGCGTTGACAACCACGTTGGATCGCAGTCATGGGCATGGAGGTAGGTGTGGTGCTGGATCAGGATGAGACGCTGGAAATCCTCGTCGTCGATGACCTCTGGGACAATCTCGAGGGTATGCAGGAGCTGCTGGAGGTGATCGACCGGCCGGTGCACTGTGTCGACTCCGGCGCCAAGGCGCTCGAATTCCTGGCACAAGGGAATGTGGGTCTGGTGCTGCTCGATGTGCAGATGCCCCGTATGGACGGTTTCGAGGTGGCGCGACGCATGCGCGATGACCCGCGCATGCGGTTCACGCCCATCATCTTCATCTCCGGGATGATTCAGACCGATGATGTTCTGAGCCAGGGCTACGGCGCGGGTGCGGTGGATTTCATTTCCAAGCCGGTGCAGCCGGCGATCCTGCTGCACAAGGTGCGGGCGCTGCTCGAGCATGAACAGTATCGCAGAGGCCTGTTGCGTCTGAGCCTGCAACTGGAGCGCGAGCGCGCTTTCAACGCTTCGATTGTGGAAAACACCGCCGAAGGCATCATGGTGGTGGGGGAGGATGGTCGCATCCGTTTTGCCAATCCGGCGATCACCCGGATGCTCGGCTGCGCAAGCGATGAACTCGCGGGTAGCGAGTTGTTGGTCTGGGTCGACACCCCGTGCGAGGAATGCTGGCAGACGTCGACCTTCTACCAGCATTGGCAACGCAGAGAGGATCTACGCCTGCACGACGCCAACCTGCGCACCCGGGATGGCCATGGCGTACCCGTGGCGTTGTCCTGCTCGCCCTTGCCGGATGACCAGAACGCGATGATTCTGCTGGCGCTGGACATGTCGGTGGTTCGCGGCCTGCATCGTCAGCTCGAGTCGCTGGCGATCACCGATGCGTTGACCGGGCTGCTCAATCGACGGGGCTTCCTCCAGGAGCTGCAAGCTTCGATCTCGCGTAACGAGCGCACAGGCCAGAAAGCTGCCTTGCTTTATCTCGATCTGGATGGCTTCAAATACATCAACGACACCTTGGGCCATGAGATGGGCGATGAGGCGTTGCGTTGGGTCAGCGTGCAGCTCAAGGCCTGCCTCAGGCCGTACGACCGTCTGGCGCGGATAGGTGGCGACGAATTCACGGTGATCCTCGACAGCCTGAGTAGCCCGGAGGATGCCGCGTCCGTGGCGGAAAAACTGATCGAGCAGGTATCCAGCGAGCAGGGCACTCAGGGTCGGTCGTTCAGCCTGGGGGTGAGCATCGGCATCGCTTGCGTGCCAGCCGATGGCAAGACCACCGAAGAGGTGCTGCGCGCCGCCGATACCGCCATGTACGCGGCCAAGCGTGGTGGGCGGCGGCAGTTCCGCTTTTACGGCGCCGAGCTGCAGCCGGTGAGCTGAGGGTTCATGGGTGCTGCTGATGCAGCCGTGTCAACTGGCTATCCTTGGCCTGCCAGAGCGCGTTGATCCATTGCTGGAATTCTTTGCGGTAGGCCTCGTCCTGATCGTAGGCGCGGCCGATGAAGTGCGTCGGAATCGGTAATTGTTCGATGACCACCACCACTTCCTCCAACTGGCCGCTGAGTAGCGCCCAGAACCCCGGGCTGCCCTGAGGGTAATGCAGCGTGACATTGATGATGCCGTGCAGTTGTTCACCCATGGCGTCGAGTACGAAGGCTATACCACCCGCTTTGGGCTTGAGCAGATACCGGTAGGGCGACTGCTGTTCCTGGTGTTTGGCCGGGGTGAAACGCGTGCCTTCGACGAAGTTGAAGATGCCCACCGGGTTGTGCCGGAACTTGTCGCAGGTTCGCCGTGTGGTCTGCAGATCCTTGCCCTTTTTCTCCGGGTGCCTGGCCAGGTATTCCTTGGAATAGCGCTTCATGAAGGGGAAACCCAGTGCCCACCAGCACAGCCCTATTACCGGTACCCAGATCAGCTCCTGCTTGAGGAAGAACTTCAGCGGGCGGATGCGTCGGTTGAACAGGTACTGCAGTACCAGGATGTCCACCCAGCTCTGGTGGTTACTGGTCACCAGGTAGGAGTGCTGGTAGTCGAAGCCCTGCGTCCCTTCGATCTGCCAGCGGGTGTTGCCCAGAAGCTGCATCCAGACCTTGTTGCAGCTGATCCAGCCTTCGTGGATGAAGGTCATCAGCCGATCGCAACCACGCTGCACCACAGGCAACGGCAGGACGATGCGCAGCAGCGTTACGGCAAACAGCGGCCAGCACCAGAACAGTGTATTGAGAGCCAACAGGAAAGTGCCCAGCAGGCCGAGCAATGGGGCAGGCAGAAAATGCAGCATGGATGTGCGAACCTCATGCAGGTTAGGGCCTCGAGCATGGCGTCGGGGCGGTTGGCGCACAGGTTAACGATTGGCGATGGAACTGCAAGCCGATCCGAACGCGAGCCTCAGTGCTCCGCGTTCGAATTGGCGGGCCCTCACTGGTGCATGTTGGCGGCCTGAATGGCGGTGAGCGCGATGGTGAAGACGATATCGTCGACCAACGCGCCGCGCGATAGATCGTTCACCGGCTTGCGCAGGCCCTGCAGCATGGGGCCGACACTGATGCAGTCGGCACTACGCTGTACCGCCTTGTAGGTGGTGTTGCCGGTATTCAGATCCGGGAATATGAACACCGTGGCACGCCCGGCCACTGGGCTGTTGGGGGCCTTTTGCCGGCCCACGCTTTCGATGGCGGCGGCGTCGTACTGCAAGGGCCCATCGAGGAGCAGATCCGGATTGGCCTGGCGGGCCAGGCGGGTCGCCTCGCGCACTTTCTCCACTTCCTCGCCACTGCCGGAGTCGCCGGTGGAATAGCTGAGCATGGCCACGCGTGGAGGGATACCAAAAGCCTGTGCCGAGTTGGCGCTCTGCAGAGCGATCTCGGCCAGTTGTTCGGCATTGGGATCCGGGTTGACCGCGCAATCACCGTAGACCAGTACCTGATCCGGCAGCAGCATGAAGAACACCGAGGACACCAGGTTGTAGCCCGGTGCGGTCTTGATCAACTGCAGCGCCGGGCGGATGGTGTTGGCGGTGGTATGCACGGCACCGGACACCAGGCCGTCGACTTCATCCAGGGCCAGCATCATGGTGCCCAGCACCACGGTATCTTCCAGCTGGGCGCTGGCCATGGGCGCATTGAGGCCCTTGCCCTTGCGCAGCTCGACCATGGGCTCGACGTAACGCTCGCGGATCAGATCCGGGTCGAGAATCTCCAGGCCTGGCGGCAGTTCGATGCCCTGGGCCTGAGCCACGGCATGAACCTCTTCAGGTTTGGCCAGCAGCACGCAGCGGGCGATACCGCGCGCCTGACAGATGGCGGCAGCCTGCACGGTGCGCGGCTCGGCGCCTTCGGGCAGGACGATGCGCTTGTTCGCCGCCTTGGCCTGCTGCACCAGTTGATAGCGGAACGCCGGAGGCGACAGGCGCAGCTCACGCGGGCTGCCGCAACGGGCGGCGAGCCAGTCGTGGTCGAGGTGGCTGGCGACGAAGTCGGCGACCTTCTCGGCGCGCTCCTTGTCGTCCACCGGAATTTCCTTGTTCAGGCGGTTCAGGTTGGTGGCGGTGTCGTAGGAGCCGGTGCTCACGGTCATCACCGGCAGGCCGCTTTGCAGAGCTCCGCGGCACAGTTCCATGATGCGTGGATCAGGGGCGAAATCGCTGCACAGCAGCAGGCCAGCAAGCGGCATGCCGTTCATGGCGGCCAGGCTGGCGGCGAGGATGATGTCGTCGCGGTCGCCGGGCGTCACCACCAGCGTACCGGGTTTGAGCAATTGCACGGTGTTGGCCACCGCACGGGCACAGAGTACGATCTTCAGCATGCGCCGCTGTTCGTAGTCACCGGCGTTGAGCACGCGGGCGCCGAGCAGTTCGGCGATATCACGGGTACGTGGCGCGTTCAGTTCGTCGAGCCAGGGAATGCAGCCGAGCAGGCGAAAGTCCGGGTGACGCAGCAGCGAGGAGTGATCGCGCAGGCGTGCGGCGAAGGCGTCGAGGCCATCGTCACTGCGGATCTTGTTGAGGATCACCCCGAGCACCTTGGGATCCTTCGGCCCGCCGAACTGCTGGGCCTGGATTTCCACACGGTCGCACAGCTCGCTGAGGCTTTCCTGCTCCGGCGCGGAAACCAGGATCACGTCGGCGTCCAGGCTCTTGGCCAGGTGGAGGTTGACCCGCGCGGCGTAACTGGCCTGGCGCGTCGGCACCATGCCTTCGACGATCACCACGTCCTTGTCCCTGGCGGCCTCCTGATAGAGGCTGATGATTTCCTCGAGCAGTTCGTCCAGGTCGCCATCGCCAAGGCGTCGCTCGACATGGGCGAGGGCCAGCGGCTTGGGGGAATGCAAGCCGTGGGTACGGGCGACCAGCTCGCTGGAGCGCTCCGGGCCGGCATCGCCCTGATGCGGCTGGGCGATGGGCTTGAAGAAACCGACCTTGAGGCCGGCACGCTCCAGTGCGCCGACCAGGCCCAGGCTGATGGAGGTGAGGCCGACGCCGAAGCCGGTCGGGGAAATGAAGAAGGTGTGCATGGGGTTCTCCGTGTCAGTCGAGCAGCGCCAGTGTGTCGAGGGCGATCTGTCGCTCTTCATTGGTGGGCACCACCAGCACCCGAGTATGGTTCTGTGCGTGGATCGGGCCGCTGACGCCACGCAGGCAACGCTCGTTGGCGGCTTCGTCCAGTTGCAGGCCGAGCAGACCCAGGTGGGCGACCGTCTTGCTGCGGATCAGTGGCGAGTTTTCGCCGATGCCACCGGTGAAGATCAGCCCATCCAGGCACGGCAAGGCGCAGCTCATGGCGGCCAGGGATTTGGCCAGGCGGTAGCAGAACACCTCGATGGCCAGGGTGGCCCCGGCATGCCCTTCATCGCGGGCCTGTTCCAGGCTGCGCATGTCGTTGGACAGGCCGGACAAGCCAAACAGGCCGCTATCGTGGTTGAGCATGCGATCGATCTGCTCCAGGCTCCAGCCCAGGGCGCGCGAAAGGTGGCTGTGCAGGTTGGGGTCGACATCACCGCTGCGGGTACCCATCACCAGGCCCTCCAGGGGCGTCAGGCCCATGCTGGTGTCGCGGCTCTGGCCGTTGACCACGGCGCAGGTCGAGCAGCCATTGCCCAGGTGGGCGACCAGCCAGGCGCTATCGTCGACGGCCAGGCCGGTGATCTCCGTGGCGCGGGCGCTGACGAAGCGGTGGCTGGTGCCGTGGAAACCGTAGCGCCGCACGCCGTGGTCGCGGTACAGCTGTTCCGGCACCGCGTAGCGGAAGGCATGCTCGGGCAGGCTCTGGTGAAAGGCGGTGTCGAACACCGCTACCTGCGGCAGTTGCGGGTACAGCGCCAGAGCCGCTTCGATGCCCAGCAACCCCGCCGGGTTATGTAACGGTGCCAGGGGCGCGACGGCACGGATCGCCGCGATCACCTCATCGTCCAGGCGCTGAGCGCTGGTGAAGTGCTCGCCGCCATGTACCACGCGATGGCCGATGCCATGCAGATGGCCGCCGGTGGTTTCCTGCACCCGCTGTAGCAGGTGAGCGAGAGCTGCGCGGTGGTCGTCTCCGGGTATCGCCTGGGTGTGCTTGATGCCATCTCGCTGCCAGTGCAGGGCGGCATCCGCGCTGCCGAGGCGTTCAGCCAGGCCGCTGATGGCGAACTGAGCCTGATCCGGATCGACCAGCGCGAATTTGATGGAGGAACTGCCGCAGTTGATCACCAGAATATTGCGTGCGGGCATTCAAAGATCCTTAGGGGCTGTTGACGTTTCGGCTAGAGCTGCGACACACCAGCCACAGGTGAAGTTCGTGCCGATATGCGCGCGCCGTTGCGTGGTATCGAGCACCCAGGCGCGATTCTGCCAGGGTGGCTGGTGGCGCAGGTGTTGAGTATGGCCACAAGATAAGACAGCCACCCAGTGACCGTCATGATCTTGCTCAAAACCGACCACGGTAATGCCCGATGCGGCCCGCCCGTCAGGGGTTGGGTCGCTTTCGCATCCACCCTTGGTTACACTCTCACGTTCATTTTCCTCGAGCAAAAGGTTCGCCCCCATGCAAATCGCCGCCAACAAGGCCGTTTCCATCGACTATACCCTGACCAACGATGCCGGTGAGGTGATCGATAGTTCCGCTGGCGGCGCGCCGCTGGTTTACCTGCACGGCGCTGGCAACATCATCGTCGGTCTCGAGAAGGCTCTGGTCGGCAAGCAGGCTGGCGACGAAGTCAACGTCTCCGTCGAGCCGGAAGAGGCCTACGGCGAATACAGCGCTGAGCTGGTCGCCACCCTGAACCGTTCGATGTTCGAAGGCGTCGACGAGCTGGAAGTCGGCATGCAGTTCCATGCCTCCGGCCCGGACGGCGGCATGCAGATCGTCACCATTCGCGAGCTGGATGGCGACGACGTGATCGTCGACGGCAACCACCCGCTGGCCGGCCAGCGTCTGACCTTCGCGGTCAAGGTTGTCGACGTGCGCGATGCCAGCGCTGAAGAAGTCGCCCACGGTCACGTGCATGGCGAAGGTGGCCACCACCACTGATCCGTATGTCGGCAGTCGATCCTTCGCTGCTGGCCGCTGGTCATCCGTGACTGCTAAGCTGCAGTCACTAGAAGGGCGCCTTTTCAGGCGCCTTTTTTGTCCCTTCTTCACTCGTTTTCGCGTTGCCCGGAGCACACCATGAGCGCTTTTCACGACTTGACACTGCACGCACTGGACGGCCAGGAGCTGCCTCTGGCTCCGCTCAAGGGCAAGGTCGTGCTGGTGGTCAATGTCGCTTCCAAATGCGGGCTCACACCGCAATATGCGGGGCTGGAGCGTTTGCAGCAAGTGTACGCCGCCCAGGGTTTCAGCGTGCTTGGCGTGCCGTGCAACCAGTTCGCCGGCCAGGAGCCGGACAGCGAATCGGCGATCGCCCAGTTCTGCAGCCTGAACTACGGCGTAAGCTTTCCGCTGAGCAGCAAGCTCGAGGTCAACGGCAGTGGCCGCCACCCGTTGTATCGTCTGCTGGTGGGTGAAGGTGCGGAGTTTCCAGGCGATATCACCTGGAACTTCGAGAAGTTTCTGGTCGGCCAGGACGGTCGTGTGCTGGCGCGTTTCTCGCCGCGCACCGCACCGGATGATCCTGCCTTGATCCAGGCCATCGAGAAAGCACTGGCCTGACCGATCAGACCGCCTTTTTGTGTGCCCGCTTGGTTTCGATAGCCAGCGAGGCACGCCCGGCGGTCTGTGTATCGCTGCCGAGCATGGCGCCGTGCAGGTGGTTTTCGAACTGTTCGATGATTGCCGACCAGTTCTGCCTGGCCGCGTGCCGGCGCGCATTCAGGCGCATGCGGCGCAGGTTTTCCCGGTTCTCAAGGAGCCAGTGGGCGGCGTCGATAAAGCTCTGTTCATCGTCGACGCTGGCCAGCATGCCGTTGTGCCCGTGCTCGACGTGTTGAGCGGCTGCCGCCTGGTCGAAGGCGACCACGCCAAGGCCCGCGGCCATGGCTTCGAGCAGCACGTTGCCGAAGGTTTCCGAGAGACTGGGGAATAGAAACAGATCGCCGCTGGCGTAATGCTCGGCCAACGTTTCGCCGCGTTGTATACCGCAGAACAATGCATCTGGCAGTTGCTGCTGCAGGTTTTCGCGCTGCGGGCCGTCACCGACCACGATCAGCCTGAGCCGCTGCGCCGTGCGTTGTTTCTGCAGGGCCTCGAAAGTGCTGACCAGCAAGTCCAGGTTCTTCTCCGGGGCCAGGCGGCCGACATGCAATACAGCGATATCCTGCTCGCCCAGCCCCCAACTGCGGCGCAGCTCGTCGTTGCGCCGTGCGGGATTGAACAGTTGGGCATCGACGCCACGGGCGAGCAATTCCAGGCGCTCGAAACCGCGGCGTTGCAACTCGCAACGCTGGCTGAGGCTGGGTACCAGGGTCATGCGCGAGGCGTTGTGGAACCAGCGCAGGTAGTTGGTCAGCAGGCGTGTCAGCAAGGTGATGCCGTAGTGCCCGGTGTACTGCTGGAAGTTGGTGTGAAAGCCGCTGATCACCGGGATGCGCAGGCGCCGGGCCGCTCTCAGGGCTGAGAGGCCCAGTGGTCCTTCGGTCGCGATGTAGAGTACGTCCGGGCGTTGCCTGCGCCACAGGCGCAGCAGCTTGTGGCGCGCCGACTGGCCCCATTGCAGGCCGCGGTAACCGGGCAGCGGCCAGCCGCGGGTGAGCAGCAGATCGTCATCATTGGCCGCAGGGGCGTCGGCGATCTGTCTGGGGCGAATCAATTGCAGGCGATGACCGCGTGCGCGCAGCCCGGTGACCAGGTGACCGAGGGTATTGGCCACGCCATTGATTTCCGGGCTGAAGGTCTCGCTGACCAGGGCGATGAATAGCGGGGGAGTGCTCATGACAGCAGTCTGGGCTGCCGCCATGTAGCGTTTGTGACATCAATGTGGCGTTTGCGTGACAGCGCGCGAGCCATCGCTGACGCCGCCTTCACGCACCCAGAACAGGGTCGCGCCCGCTACGGCTGCCGGCATCATCAGGATATTGACGAAGGGAATCAGTAGCACGGCATAGGTGATGCCGCCGAAGCCCAGAGACTGCCAGCGTTTCTCGCGCAGCCAGGCGAGCATGTCCTGCCAGCTCACCTTGTTGTTGTCGGCGGGGTAGTCGATGTACTGGATTGCCATCATCCATACGCCGAACAGCAGCCACAGCGGCGCCGCAACCAGGTTGACCACCGGAATGAAGGAAAGGATCAGCAGGCCCAGTGCCCGCGGCAGGAAGTAAGCGAGCTTGCGCGCCTCGCGGCCCAGGGTGCGCGGCACCATGGCCATCAGCTCGCCCCAACTGAAAGGCGGGAAATTATCTTCGCCGCGTACCACTACCTCGACCTTCTCGGCGAGAAAACCGTTGAACGGCGCGGCGACGATATTGGCCAGCATGGTGAAGGTGAAGAACACCATCAGCACCACCAGCACCACGAACAGTGGCCAGAGGATGTACTGCAGGAAGCTCAGCCAGCTCGGCAGGTTCGGCATGAAGGTGTCGACCCAACTGCTGAACTGTTGCACGGCGAAGCCGATCAGCAGGCTGAACAGGATCAGGTTGATCGCCAGGGGCAGCAACACGAACAGCCGCAGGCCGGGGCTCAATACCAGCTTCAGGCCCTCACTGAGGTATTGCGGGCCGGACAGCACGGGGGCGCGCATGAAGGTGTCTCCAGAAAGTGAACGTCGCGCGACCTTAACCATTTTGCAGGCCTGGCGAAAGCGCGGGCGCGTTACCGGTGGCGTCATAGACCCGGGCTATACGCGGGATTGGCAAAGCGCATTTCCATCATGTACGGGATGCGCCTTAGTCTTTCGGCGTCCCTTTTGGAGCCGTTCCGTCAGACCTTCCGGTTTCTGAGGGCTCCTTTTTTTCTTCGGCAGCTTTGCTGTGAGGAGTCTCTGATGTCCAGTGCACGCCACGCTCGCGTGATCATTCTCGGATCCGGCCCGGCCGGCTACAGCGCAGCGGTCTATGCCGCGCGCGCCAATCTCAAGCCATTGCTGATCACCGGGCTGCAGGCCGGCGGCCAACTGACCACCACCACCGAGGTGGACAACTGGCCCGGCGACGCTCACGGCCTGACCGGGCCGGAGCTGATGCAGCGCATGCAGGACCACGCCGAACGTTTCGAGACCGAGATCATCTACGACCATATCCAGGCGGTGGATCTCGCTGCACGGCCGTTCACTCTGGTTGGCGACAGCGTCTCCTACACCTGCGATGCACTGATCGTCGCCACCGGTGCCAGCGCTCGTTATCTGGGGCTGCCGAGCGAAGAGGCGTTCATGGGCAAGGGCGTGTCAGCCTGTGCCACCTGTGACGGCTTCTTCTACCGTAATCGTGAAGTGGCGGTAGTTGGTGGCGGCAATACGGCCGTTGAGGAGGCCTTGTATCTGGCCAATATTGCCAGTCGGGTGACGCTGATCCACCGGCGCAACGTCTTCCGGGCAGAAAAAATCCTGCAGAACAAGCTGCAGGCCCGGGTGGCCGAGGGGCGCATCGTATTGGCACTGAATGCCGAGGTCGATGAGGTGCTGGGTGATGCGTCAGGCGTTACCGGTGTACGCCTGCGCGAGCATGATGGCGCTACGCGAGACCTGCAGGTCGATGGTGTGTTCGTGGCCATCGGACATACCCCGAACACTGCGCTCTTCGAAGGGCAGTTGGCTCTCAAGGATGGTTATCTGCAGGTCAATGGTGGGCGTGACGGTAATGTCACCGCGACCAACATTGCGGGTGTGTTTGCCGCAGGCGACGTGGCGGACAGCGTCTATCGCCAGGCCATTACCTCGGCAGGCGCCGGCTGCATGGCGGCGCTGGATGTGGAGCGCTATCTGGATGGCCTTTGACCGCTGAACTTCAGGCCAATGCTCTGAACGACGATGCCCGTATCGACTGATACGGGCATCCTTTCATCCTGCTCCGACGAGGGCGTCGTCTTACAGGTCGAAGTCGTATTCGGCCAACTGCTTGTGCAGGCGTCGCTCCTCGAGAAAATTGTCGATGATGCGACGCTTGGTCAGGTTGGTTTTCGCCACTTCCACGGGGGCTTCGCTATTGTCCGTGTCGTCGCTGACGAAGTCGTCTTCCAGTTCCAGGTCTTCTTTGCCGTTGCTCATTCGCTTTACTCCCGGCTACAGGGGCCATTTGCCGACCTTATAAGGGCAAACGTCAGGCGAGTAAAAAAGATTTTTTCAATCGACTGATGCAGGAAGTATATGAAGCCTCAATCGTCAGAGGTTTTCAGTTTGTATTCGCACAGGTCTTCGATCCGGCAACTGCCGCAGCGCGGCTTACGTGCCTGGCATACGTATCGGCCATGCAGGATCAACCAGTGATGGGCATCGAGGAGAAAATCCCTGGGTACGAACTTCAATAGTTTCTTCTCCACCTCCACCACGTTCTTGCCTGGGGCGATGCCGGTGCGATTGCTGACCCGGAAAATGTGCGTGTCCACCGCCATGGTCAACTGACGAAAGGCAGTATTGAGCACCACGTTGGCGGTCTTGCGACCGACACCGGGCAGGGTTTCCAGGGCTTCGCGGGTTTCCGGCACCTGGCTGCCGTGTTGCTCGACGAGGATGCGGCAGGTTTCGATGACGTTCCTGGCCTTGCTGTTGTACAGGCCGATGGTCTTGATGTATTCGCTGAGCCCCTCGACGCCAAGCGCCAGAATCGCTTCCGGGGTATTGGCCACCGGATAGAGTTTGGCGGTGGCCTTGTTGACGCCGACATCGGTGGCCTGAGCGGACAGAATCACTGCGATCAGCAGTTCGAAGGGGGTGCTGTAGGCCAGCTCTGTCTTGGGCTCAGGATTGTCTTCGTGCAGGCGGCGGAAGATTTCAAGGCGTTTGGCTGCGTTCATCGTCAGGGTTGTTCACGGTAGTCGGTGCGCTCTAGGTGGCGCTGGTATGCGCTTGCAGCCGGCGTTCGGCGGTGGCAAGGCGTTCGAGTGCGGCATTCAGGGTGTGTTCGTCAGTGTGTGCGTTGCGTTGCAGCTTGCTCAGGTCGGCGCGGGCATAGGCCAGGTCGGTTTTCAGTTGGCGCAGTTCGGCGCTCACCCCAGGCCTGTCGACCAATATCCGCTGCGGTGCGGGTTTGCCGCATTGCTGCTCGGCGTCGTGCAGCGCTTGCTGAGCCGCTGCGTAGTCTGCACGCAGGATACTCAGCATGGCGCCATCGACGCCCCGTCGCTCGCCGGATTGCAGCGCTGCGCGGCGGCTGGCGACTTTGATCTTGGCCTGTTTCAGCGCCTGCTCTCCAGCGCTGGGCGCTTCGCCGGCGGTATCTGGCAGTAGCTCGGCAAGCCGTCGCTGCGCCTTGTCGGCTGCCTGGCGCAGCGTATCGAGTTGCTGCCTCTGAGGTTCATCGGGCGCTTCGCCAAAGGCCTTCAGCGCCTTCTGCAGCTGCGCCCGGCTCATCGCCGCATCGATCTTCGCCCGTTTCAATGCGCCCTCGTCGGTGGCCGCAGAGGCGGTAACCGTTGATGGCGTCTCGTTCTGGGCGGCCTGCAGTGCGGCGGCGGCCCGTTCGCTGGCGCTTTGCAAGGCATCCAACTGTGCAGCGAACGGTGAGTCGGGGTGCATGGCGACCTGTTTGCGGATTTTTTCGTAGGCGACCTTGGCCATGGCCGCTTCGATCTTCAGACGCTTGAGTCGCGCGGCCTGATTGTCATCGGTAGCGGGGACACTGGTAACGACCGCTGCCGATCTGGGGCGCGTGATCGGCGTGCTGCGCGCGGCGCGGCGGCGTGCATCTTCGCGGGCCAAACGGGAGAGACGTGCCTGATGGCGAGCGCGGAACTGGTCGGCACGCTCGCGCTGGATCGTCGCTTGCGGCGCAGAGAGGGTAATCAGGTCGATGCAATCCACCGGGCAGGGCGCAATACACAGTTCACAGCCACTGCATTCGTCGGTGATTACCGTGTGCATCAGCTTGGCGGCGCCGACGATGGCGTCCACGGGGCAGGCCTGGATGCATTTGGTGCAGCCGATGCACTCGTCCTCGCGGATCACCGCAATCTGCGCCGGTGTCGCCGGTAAGGCCAGTGGCAGTTCTGGAACCTGCAGCAAATCGGCTAGCGCATGGATGGTGGCCGTGCCGCCTGGCGGACACTTGTTGATCGCCTCGCCGGCGGCGATGCCTTCGGCGTAAGGCTGACAGCCTGGGTGGCCGCATTTGCCGCATTGCGTCTGCGGTAACAGGGCATCGATGGCGGCGATACGCAGGGCGTTGCTCATGATCGATGCACGCAGCGTTGCTCGCACGGCGTCGGCCCGTGAGAGCGCATGCATGGGAAGTCGCGAGATTCGATCATCGGTGTTGCAGGTCTGGCTGAAGCGTTAGCCGTGCATTATCCGGCATGTGCCGCGCCCGGTACAGCGGCACGGCCATGCTAGCGCGGACTCAGATGCCGTTACGGGCGCGGCTGGCCTTGCGCCACAGCCAGCGGATCAGCAGGGCAAGGGGAAACAGGATGATCACGAAGGGAATGCCGTAGCCGAGCAGTTTGAGGGCTTCGGTGGCGCCCTCGGTGGCGTTGTCGAGCATGCCACCAGCGGCTTCGCCGATACGTGCCAGGCGCCCGACCGGCTTGCCTTCGGTACTGAAACTGAGGGTCAGCAGGTTGGTCGTGAGGCGACGTTGCTGCTGGGCCGATTGCTGGGCTGCGCCCGCCAGTTGCACCTCGACCTCGGCCAGTTCGCGGGCCAGGGCGAGCATGTCGCTGACGCTCAGGTCGCTGCGAGCCTGGTACTGCAGCAGGGTTTTCTGCTGGCGCTCCAGGCGCTGGCGTTGCTGTTCGGTATCGCTGACGGCCTGGGCCAGGTCTTCGGCGCGGGTGTGGCGGCTCTGC
Organism: Phytopseudomonas daroniae; assembly: GCF_004327285.1. Classification (GTDB taxonomy): domain Bacteria; phylum Pseudomonadota; class Gammaproteobacteria; order Pseudomonadales; family Pseudomonadaceae; genus Aquipseudomonas; species Aquipseudomonas daroniae. The sequence goes on along the minus strand of NZ_QJUI01000012.1, from coordinate 97,091 downwards.
AATTCGCCACCTTCGCCAGCGAAGCCGACCAGAGGCTCGACACCGGCCGGGGCAATGCGCACGCTAATGCTCGCCGCCTGGTAGTGACCCTGGCTCTGCTCGATGGCCAACAGGTCGCACTGACCGAAACGCTGGCTGCTGCACGCTTCACGCACGGCCGCCAGGCGCGGTTCGACCTGCTCGACAGGCAGGCGGATGCCCACGCTGTGTTCGTAGGCGAGGAACGCACCCCGTTGCGCCGTTTCGCCGAGCAGCGCTGCACCTGCGGGCGACTGGTTTTCGCCGGACGGCGAGCAGCCGACCAGTGTCAGCAGGGCTAGAGCGGTGGTGAGAAAACGGGATTTAGAGAAAAGCATCCTTGCACCTCAGAAACAGTTCGCGATCTGCTGCACATCGCTTGCCAGCGCGTATGTGCGGCAGCAAAAAGCCGATTCTGTTGAAAAAGTCGGTTTCTGAGAGAGCTGCTATTCGGTAGCTCAAAAAATGCTCGATTTCGGTGTTGCTACGTAAAAACCAAGACAGAGATGTCTTCTCAATGCATCAGATTTCAACGTCGCACATGCTCTTTCATGGGCAAAAATCGCAACGGGACTTTTTCAACAGAATCAGCCGATACCGGACATTCGATTTGGTGGGCTTCATGACGGGTGGACGAGGCTTCACCTGCGCGGCCCGATCCGTCCACCAACCTAGCGATCGCAATGGTGGATGAAAAGAGCGTCATCCACCCCACGTCTGCTTACGCCTTTAATTAGCCAACTCCCGGCTTTGGGTGAGGAGAGCCGGGGGTCGATAATTATTTACTTGACCCGTTGGCCCGGCTTGGCGCCGCTGTCCGGGCTGAGCAGGTAGATTTCTTCGCCGCCGGGGCCAGCAGCCAGCACCATGCCTTCCGACACACCGAACTTCATCTTGCGCGCTGCCAGGTTGGCCACGTACAGCGTCAGGCGACCTTCCAGCTTGCTGGGCTCCGGGTAGGCGCTCTTGATGCCGGAAAACACGTTGCGCTTCTCGTCACCGATATCCAGGCTCAGGCGTAGCAGCTTGTCGGCGCCCTCCACGAACTCGCATTTCTCGATCAGCGCGATGCGCAGGTCGACTGCTGCGAAGGCGTCGAAGGCGATTTCGGCTGCCAGCGGATCCTTCTTCAGCTCTCCATTGCCTCGAGGGGCGTCGGCAGCGGCCAGGTCTTCCTTGGAGGCTTCGACCATGGCTTCGACCTTGGCCGGTTCGATGCGGCTGAGCAGCGGGGTGAACGGGTTGAGCTGATGGTCGGCCAGCGGCGTGGCGAGGTCATCCCATGCCAGCGGCGCGACGTTGAGGAACGCCTCGGCGTCACGGGCCAGGTGCGGCAGTACCGGCTTGAGGAAGATCACCAGTTGACGGAACAGGTTGACGCCCAGGGAGCAGATCGCCTGCACCTCGTCGGCCTTGCCTTCCTGCTTGGCCAGCGACCAGGGCGCCTTGTCGGCGATCCAGGCGTTGGCACGGTCGGCCAGGGCCATGATTTCCCGCATGGCACGAGCGAAGTCGCGGCTCTCGTAGGCTTCGGCGATGCTCGGTGCGGCGCTCTGGAAGGCATTCCACAGTTCCGGCTCGGGATCGGCCGCCACCAGTACCCCGGCATTGCCCTTATGGATGAAGCCGGCGCAACGGCTGGCGATGTTGACCACCTTGCCGACCAGATCCGAATTGACCTTCTGGATGAAGTCCTCGAGGTTCAGATCGAGGTCATCGACGCCGCGGCCGAGCTTGGCCGCGTAGTAGTAGCGCAGGTATTCCGGGTTGAGGTGATCCAGATAAGTGCGTGCTTTGATGAAGGTGCCGCGCGACTTGGACATCTTCTGCCCGTTCACGGTCAGGTAACCGTGCACGTTGATGCCGGTCGGTTTGCGGTAGCCGGCACCTTCGAGCATGGCAGGCCAGAACAGGGCGTGGAAGTTGACGATGTCCTTGCCGATGAAGTGATACACCTCGGCGCTGGAGTCCTGCTTCCAGAACGCGTCGAAATCCAGTTCCGGGCGGCGCGCGCAGAGGTTCTTGAAGCTGGCCATGTAGCCGATCGGCGCATCCAGCCAGACGTAGAAATACTTGCCCGGCTCGTCGGGAATCTCGAAGCCGAAGTAGGGCGCGTCACGGCTGATGTCCCACTCGTGCAGGCCGCCATCGAGCCATTCGGCGAGCTTGTTGGCGACCGATTCCTGCAGGGTGCCGCTACGCGTCCATTTCTGCAGCATGTCCTGGAACTGCGGCAGCTTGAAGAAGAAATGCTTGGAGTCCTTGAGCACCGGCACCGCACCGGAAATAGCCGAGCGCGGGTCTTTCAGTTCGGTGGGCTCGTAGGTGGCACCGCATTTTTCGCAGTTGTCGCCGTACTGGTCGGGCGTCGCGCATTTCGGACAGGTGCCCTTGATGAAACGGTCGGCCAGGAACATGCCTTTTTCCGGGTCGAAATATTGGGTCACCGAGCGGGTGGCGATATGGCCATTGTCGCGCAGTGCCTTGTAGATCGATTCCGACAGCTCGCGGTTTTCCGGCGAGTGGGTGGAGTGGAAGTTGTCGAACTCCACCAGAAAGTCGGCGAAGTCACCGCTGTGCTCGGCCTTGACGCCGTCGATCAGCTGTTCGGCGGTGATGCCTTCCTTCTCCGCACGCAGCATGATGGCCGAGCCGTGGGCATCGTCCGCACAGACGTAGATGCACTGGTTGCCGCGCAGCTTCTGGTAGCGCACCCACATGTCGGTCTGGATGTACTCGAGCATGTGGCCAAGGTGGATCGAACCGTTGGCGTAGGGCAGGGCGCTGGTAACGAGAATCTGGCGAGCTTGGGACATTGTCAGGCTGTCATCGGGTGAAGGGAGGTCGGTCACTATAAAGTAACCGAGCGCGTTCCGGCCAGCGGGCAAATAGCGCTGACATCGACTTGAATTTAGAGGCGCAAGCGGGTTCCAACGAGAACCTTCCGCTCCAGCAAGGAGATGAATCATGCCTGCAGTTTTACGTCCGCTCGCCTGTGCCACCGCTCTGGCCCTGTTGGTTGGCTGTGCCTCGAACAACCCTTATGACAACGCCGGGGGTGGAGCAGCCAGTGGCGGCGGCCACCGCACTGCGACCTATGGCGGCCTGGCGGCGCTCGCCGGTGCGGCGGTAGGTGCGGCGGTCAATCATGATGATCGCGGCAAGGGCGCCGCCATCGGTGCCGTGCTTGCCGGTGCTGCGGGCGCCGGCTATGGCTATTACGCCGATCGTCAGGAAGCCGAGCTGCGCCGCAGCATGGAAGGTACCGGTGTGGAGGTGCAGCGTCAGGGTGACGACATCAAGCTGATCATGCCGGGCAATATCACCTTCGCCACGGATTCCGCGGATATCGCCCCGAGTTTCTACGCGCCGCTGAATAACCTGGCGACCTCGTTCCAGCAGTTCCAGAACAACAGCATCGAGATCGTCGGTTACACCGACAGCACGGGCTCGCGCCAGCACAACATGGCGCTGTCCCTGCGCCGCGCGCAGAGCGTGACGAGCTACCTGACTGCCCAGGGCATCGACGGCACGCGCCTGTCCAGCCGTGGTGCCGGCCCGGATCAGCCGATTGCCGACAATGCCACCGCCGACGGTCGTGCGCAGAACCGTCGCGTCGAGGTGAACCTCAAGCAGTTGCCGGGCCAGCCCGTGCAGTGAGCCTTTGCCGGCTGGCGATCCCATTCGGTTCGCCAGCCGGTCTGCATCCAGGCTGTGGCTCGGGTAGGATAGACGCCTTTCCTGCCATCTCCGGAGCCAAGCATGAGCGCTGATATCCGCGCTGCGGTCGAAGCCGTATTGCGCCAGTACACCGATCCCCATCTCGACCAGGATCCGCTAAGCGCCGGCTGTGTGCGGGCCATCGACGTGCAGGACGGCCAGGTCAGCGTCAAGCTGGAGCTGGGCTACGCTGCCGCCCTGTTCAAGCAGGGGTGGGCGCAACTGCTGCAACTGGCTATCGAGAATATCGAGGGCGTACGCCGCGCCAGCGTAGAGGTGAACTGCGTGATTGCCGCGCACAAGGCCCAGGCTCAGGTGCCGGCCCTGGCCAACGTCAAGAACGTGATTGCCGTGGCGTCCGGCAAGGGCGGGGTAGGCAAGTCGACCACCGCTGCCAACCTGGCCCTGGCTTTGGCCCGTGAAGGCGCTCGGGTGGGCATTCTCGATGCGGATATCTACGGCCCCAGCCAGGGCATCATGTTCGGCATCCCTGAAGGCACACGGCCTCAGGTGCGTGAGCAGAAGTGGTTCGTACCGCTCGAGGCCCATGGCGTACAGGTGATGTCCATGGCCTTCCTCACCGATGACAACACGCCGGTGGTATGGCGGGGGCCGATGGTCTCCGGGGCGCTGCTGCAACTGGTCACCCAGACCGCCTGGGATGACCTCGACTATCTGATTATCGACATGCCACCCGGCACGGGCGATATCCACCTGACTCTGGCGCAGAAAGTCCCGGTGGCGGGCGCGGTCATCGTCACCACTCCGCAGGATCTGGCCCTGCTCGACGCCCGCAAGGGCGTGGAGATGTTCCGCAAGGTGAACATTCCGGTGCTGGGTGTGGTGGAGAACATGGCCGTGCACATCTGCTCCAACTGCGGTCATGCCGAGCATCTGTTCGGTGAGGGTGGCGGCGAGAAGCTGGCCGCCCAGTTCGGTGTCGAGCTGCTGGCTTCGATGCCGCTGTCCATGGCCATCCGCATGCAGGCCGACGGTGGCAAGCCGACGACCATCGCCGACCCGGAAAGCCAGATCGCCATGCTCTACCAGCAGGTGGCCCGGCAGGTCGGTGCGCGCATCGCCTCGAGTGCGGCGGCTGCGCAGGCCGTGCCGACCATCGTCATCGCTGACGATTGATCGCCGTTGTGCGTCCGCCTTTGGCGGGCGCGCAACGTGAATTGAATTCCGAGAGCAATTTTTAACGTCGCTCGCGACGGCCCGAAGGGGCTGACATGGATGGCAGGCATAAAAAAACCCCGCCGAAGCGGGGTTTTTTATAGAAAGAGCAGGTTAGATAACCTGAACTTCCTCAGCTTGCATGCCTTTCTGACCACGGGTGGCCACGAAGGAAACTTGCTGGCCTTCTTTCAGGCTCTTGAAGCCATCGCTCTGGATAGCTTTGAAGTGTACGAACAGGTCGTCACCGGATTGCGGAGTGATGAAGCCGTAGCCTTTCTCATCGTTGAACCACTTAACGGTGCCATTCTGACGATTGGACATGTGATGTCTCCTAATATCTAAATAAATAACAGCCCTGGATAAAACCAGGCCGGGACTGAGTGCAACGAGTACTAGGAGTCGGACGATGTTTGGATCGAAATCTAGGCATCATGTAGCGATTCGCGGTGACACATGCAGCACAGTGGGGTCACCATACCCGCTTTTTTCGCTAAGTGCGAATGGTCTGTAAGTCTTTCTGCGATTTCCTTGCATTCTTCCCGACGGTTCCTCGTTCAGGCGGCCTGTCGAGAGGCTTTGAACCCTGCCGCTCGGCCCGGTAAGATGCGCTCACTTTTTCACCGCACAGACCTTTCAGGACGGCCCCGCCATGAGCATTAAATCGGACAAGTGGATTCGCCGCATGGCCCAGGAACACGGCATGATCGAGCCTTTCGTCGAGCGCCAGGTGCGCAACGAAGGCGGTCAGCAACTGATCTCCTACGGGGTGTCGAGCTACGGCTACGATGTGCGCTGCGCCGACGAATTCAAGGTCTTCACCAATATCAACTCGGCTACCGTCGACCCGAAGAATTTCGACGAGAAGAGCTTCGTCGATATCAAGAGTGACGTGTGCATCATCCCGCCGAACTCCTTCGCCCTGGCGCGCACCGTGGAGTTCTTCCGCATTCCGCGCAATGTGCTGACCATCTGCCTGGGCAAGAGCACCTATGCGCGCTGCGGCATCATCGTCAATGTCACGCCGCTGGAACCTGAGTGGGAAGGGCATGTGACGCTCGAGTTCTCCAACACCACCACGCTACCGGCGAAGATCTACGCCAACGAGGGCGTGGCGCAGATGCTGTTCCTCGAGTCCGACGAGGCTTGTGAGGTGTCGTACAAGGATCGTGGTGGCAAGTACCAGGGCCAGCGAGGTGTGACGCTGCCCAAGGCCTGATGTAGTCTTTCGGGACGCTTCGAAAAGCCGGGTTTTCCCGGCTTTTTTGTGCCCAGCCTTCCCTGCGATCCATCGCAAGCGACGTCAAAAATGGCTCCCGGCCATTTTTTGTGGCCGAGATTTCTCGGGGGCAGGGTGTGAAGGCAAATCCCAGGCAAAAAAATGGGCGCCTTGAGCGCCCGGAGAAATCAATCGATGCCTAGTTTCTGAGTGGTGGTGCCGAACGAAGTTCCCTGGATTTATAGGGCGAACTGTTCACGGACGGCTGGTCTACATGGTTACGTACGGCGCGCATGTTTGCGTGCCAGCCGCAAAGCCACCCGCTGGAGACACGCTATGAGTCAATGGAATATCGCCTACAGCAGAGACGAGGCGGCCGAAGTCCTCAAGGTCAAATCGAGCGAGAAACCGAGCCTGGAGCAGGCCGTGATCTGGTTGCTGGAATGGGCCGAAGAGAACCTGGAGCGCCTCGAACCGAAGGAGCAGCCCCGCGAAGAGCAGACTCCCGCGGTGCGCCTGGAGGAGCGCTTCGGCATTACCGTCACGGGTATCGCCCGCGACTGACGACGAAGCGCCTTTGCTTCAGGCTCGGGCGCGCTCTTTGCTGGCCGGTTCTGCAACGGCGGCACTACGGCGCGCTCCCAGAGGTTCGACCTTGCGCTGCTTCTCGTGCAGGAAGCTCAACACGGCATGGCGATACGCGTTGTAGCGCGGGTCGTCAGCCAGGGCGATGCGGTCACGGGGTCTCGGCAGGTCGATGGTGAGGATCTCGCCAATGGTCGCCGAGGGGCCATTGGTCATCATCACGATGCGGTCGGAGAGCAGCACTGCTTCGTCGACGTCGTGGGTGATCATCATCACCGTGTTGTGCAGCTCGCTCTGGATGCGCATCACCTCGTCCTGCAAGTGGGCGCGGGTCAGGGCGTCTAGGGCGCCGAAGGGTTCGTCGAGCAGCAATACCTTGGGTTCCATGGCCAGCGCGCGGGCGATGCCGACGCGCTGCTTCATGCCGCCGGAGATTTCATTGGGCCGCTTGTGCAGCGCGTGGCCCATGCTCACCAACTCCAGGTGATGCAGCGTCCAGTCGCGGCGCTCGGCCTTGCTCTTGGTACGCTTGAACACCTTGTCCACGGCCAGCGCGACGTTTTCCTGCACCGTCAGCCAGGGCAGCAGCGAATGGTTCTGGAACACCAGGCTGCGATCCGGGCCGGGGCCGCGAACTTCCCGGCCGTCGAGGATCACCGCGCCGCTGCTGGAGTCGGTCAGGCCGGCGACGATGTTCAGCACCGTCGATTTGCCGCAGCCGGAGTGGCCGATGATGGAGATGTATTCGCCACGGTCGACGTTGAGGTTGATCTGGTTCAGTACGTGGGAGCTGACGCCGTCACGCTCGAAGTACTTTTCCACATGCTCGATGCTCAGGTAATGCTTGCTCATATCCGTACTCCTCAGGCCGATGTGCCGCGGGTGATGCGATTGCCGACGAACAGCACCAGACGGTCGAGCAGGAAGCCGACCACGCCGACGTAGACCAGGGCGAGAATGATGTCGCTGATACGCGAGGCGTTCCACGCATCCCAGATGAAGAAGCCGATACCGACGCCACCGATCAACATCTCCGCGGCGATGATCGCCAGCCAGGACAGCCCCACGCCGATGCGCAGCCCGGAGAAGATGTAGGGCGCAGCGGCTGGCAGCATGATCTTGTGGAAGTACTCCACGCCGTTGAGGCGCAGCACCTTGGCGACGTTGCGGTAGTCCTCGGGGATATTGCGGATACCCACCGAGGTATTGATGATGATCGGCCAGATGGCGGTGATGAAGATCACGAACAGTGCCGACGGGTGGCTGTCCTTGAAGCCGGCCAGGGACAGTGGCAACCAGGCCAGCGGCGGCACGGTACGCAGGATCTGGAACAGCGGATCGAGACCGCGCATCGCCCAGGTCGACTGACCGACCAGCACCCCCAGGGCCACGCCGACCACCACCGCCAGGGCATAGCCGTAGGCCACGCGCTCGAGGCTTGCGAGCAGTTGCCAGGCCATGCCGACGTCGGTGCCGCCATTGTCATAGAACGGGTTGACGATCAGTTCCCAGGTGTCTTCGATGACCTGGCTGGGAGGCGGCAGCGAGGCGTTGGGGCCGCTGCACAGCAGTTGCCAGATCAGCAGCAGTGCTGCGGTGATCACCAGTGGCGGCAGCACCGACTGCAGCAGCGTGTTCGACAGACGCTTCAGCCAGCTTGGAGCGGTGACGCCGGCCGGCAGGGCCAGCGATTTGACGGGCGCATTCATGGGCGTTTCTCCGGTTAGGCCTTCAGGAGCAGGCTGTCGAGATAGGCTTGCGGGTTCTGCGGGTCGAAGGTCTTGCCGTCGAAGAAGGTCTCGAGGCCACGCGATTTCGATTGCGGAATCTGCTCGGCAGGCACCGCGAGCTCGGCGGCGGCCTGGCGCCAGATGTCTTCGCGATTGACGGTGTCGATCAGCGCCTGGCTGTCGAAGTCGTTCGGCAGGTAGCCCCAGCGTTTGTTTTCGGTCAGGAACCACAGGTCGTGGCTCTGGAAGGGGTAGGACGCGAACTCGCTCCAGAAGCGCATCAGGTGCGGGCTGTTTTCCACGACGCGGCCGTTGCCGTAATCGATGTTGCCTTGCAGACGTGCCAATAGATCCTTGGCGGGAGCGCCGATCCAGCGGCGCTTGGCGCAGATCTCGGCGACCTGTTCCTTGTTCTCCGCCGCTTCGCAGAACATCTGCGCTTCCATCACCGCCTTGAGCAGCGCGCGGGTCGCGTTGGGGTTGGCATCGACATAATCGGCTCGCAGCGACAGGGCCTTTTCCGGGTGGTTGGCCCACAGCTCACCGGTGGTCACCGCGCTGTAGCCAATGCCCTGGTTGACCAGTTGCGCGTTCCACGGCTCACCGACGCAGAAGGCGTCCATGCTGCCAACCTTCATGTTGGCGACCATCTGTGGTGGTGGGATGACCACCGTCGGCAGATCCTTGTTCGGCTCGATGCCACCGGCCGCCATCCAGTAGCGCAGCCACAGGTCGTGGGTGCCGCCCGGGAAGGTCATCGCCGCAGCGATCTTCTGGCCCTTGGCCTGCTTGGCGGCGACGGCCTGTTTGAAGGCGCTGGCGTCGGTGCCGAGCTTGAGATCCTGATATTCCTTGCTGATGGATATGCCCTGGCCGTTGAGGTTCAGGCGCGCCAGCAGGTACATCGGCAACGGCGTGTTGTTGGTGGTGATCTTGCCGGCGGCCATCAGGTAGGGCATCGGCGTGAGGATGTGGGCGCCGTCGATGCCGCCACTGCCGGCGCCGAGCACCAGGTTGTCGCGGGTGGTGCCCCAGGACGACTGTTTGAGCACCTCGACACCGGTCATGCCGTGCTTGGCGAACAGGCCCAGTTCATCGGCCACGAACAGTGGCGCGGCATCGGTCAGGGCGATGAAACCGAGCTTGGCCTTGGTGGTTTCCAGATCATCGCTGCCCGCAGCCCATACCGCGCTGCTCAGGCCCGCTGGCAGCAGGCTCATCAATGCGCTGCCCCCGAGCAGGCCCATGGACTGCTTGAGAAAGGTACGACGCGGCTGACTGGCGCTGTCGTCGACGTTCGGCAATGTACGTGGCTTGTCGTCCATATCGTTTTCCCCAAAAGGCACGCATAAAAAAACGGCGTCACTCTCATGGCAGCGCTCGGGCTGCAACAAGGGTGGACGCCGTTGTCCAGGATTCGGATTGTGGAGGGACAGAGCCTGCCTCCTCGTTACGGACTTAGCAGGTTGCATGCCAGTAGCAGGAGCGCCTGGCCTGGCTGTCTGGCAACTGGCCTGGGAAATTCGATGTGCGGGGGCTAACTGATTGAGTGGAAAAGCTTTTCAGCCTGTGCTGAGCAATTCCGTCGACTCTGTGCTTGATTGACTAGGCCGCTGGCGCCGCACAGCAGCGGGGCGTCGGCCGCTTGCCGTGCGCGGCGCAGGTGCAGGTACATGGTCGCCAGAGTGCCGGTGGCAACGCTATGCCTGGGCATCCTCAGGCACGCTTGCCCCTGTCGCTATGTGGAGTGTTCTGGCTCTTGCGTGCGGCGAAGGCGAGCAGGCTCTGAGCGACATCGACCAGGCGCATGCTGCGCTCCATGGCGGATTGGCGAAGGCGTGCGTAGGCATCTTCTTCGCTGAGCCGGTAGTCGTTCATCAGCAGTTTCTTGGCCCGCTCGATCAGCTTGCGCTCGTTGAGCGTTTCGCGGGTTTCCTTGAGCTCATCGCTGACCCGCTGCAGGCGCTGGTTCTGCTCGTGCAGCAGGTCGAGCACCGAACGCGCCAGGTGGTTGCCCACCGAATCCTGAGGCGCGCTGTCCAGGGTGCTGCTGTGCACGCTGAACAGCAGCGCCTGATCGCTTCCGACATCCATCTGCGCCAGGCGCCCCAGCAGGGTGCGATGGTTGTCGAGGTCGGCATGGGCTTCGGCGATGCTGCTGCGACAATGTTCCAGCAGGCGCGTGGCGAGATGGTTTTCCACCTCCTTCATGGCGTCGATACGTCGGGTGTTGAGCTCGAACCACAGCTCACACAGGCCTGGATCCACCGTGGCGTTGGCCGACGTGCGCTTGGCGATGCCGCGCAGGCTGATCACCTGGGCGACGGTATCGCTGCTGTGGATCTGCTGCCACAGGGCGACCGCCTCGCCATCGGCGAACTCGCTGAACACATCGAAGCAACGTTCCTGGCCTTCTTCGAGATGCTGCAGGCGTTCCTGCAACTCGCCATCGAAATGCCCGCGCGAGAACCCTTCGACGCCGGCAGCGCGCTCCTGACCGGCCAGCTCCTTGCCCTGCATGAAGTTGAACATGGCCACCAGCAGCCGGGTGATGCTCGGGTCGACAGCGGTATCGGCGGCTTCGAAAACCACGGCCAGCAGCCCGCCGATCAATCGGGTGAAGGCCTGGGTCGCCTGACGTGGAGCAGGCTCCAGTTCACGGATGCGTCGGCGCAGGCCAGGCAACTCGTCCAGGCCATGCAGCACGTAGGCGATGCGGTTGAACAGGCGGGCGCGATCCGCGGCATTGGCCTGGGCGGTATCCATGGCCATGAAGCACTCGTGTACCTGACGCTCCACGGCGGCTGACTCGGCACTGTGTGCGTCAAGTTGGTGCAGGTAATGGCTCGCCTGGTTGCCGAGATAGATGTTGGAGTAGCCCCTTTCTTTTTGCAGCTGGTGAACCAGTTGACTGATGCGGGTCACCAGTTGGCAGGTGAAGGACAGGCTCTCCAGGCCCTGCAGCTCGCAGCGGCGGGCAGCGAGCATGAAACGCAGGGTGGCAGGCATGGCGGTATCAGGCATGGGGGCAGTCTTTCAGGCAGTACGGTTGAACTAAAACAGTGCAAATAGCAGTCCAGTTGCTTAGGGTCTGTCCTCAGGCGCTGCGCATCTCGAGCTCTCTGGCAGCCTCGATAGCAGTGCCGACCACATCGCCGATCACCAGAATGGCTGGGCTTTTCAGCTTGAATGCCAGGGCGGCATCGACCATTTCCAGCAGCGTGCTGCGGCATTCGCGTTGATCCGGCAGCGAGGCGTTCTCGATCATCGCCACAGCGGTGTGCGCCGCCATACCGGCATCGAGCAGGTGCTGGCGGGTATCGGTCAGAGTGGCGATGCCCATGTACACCACCAGCGTCGTACCGCTGTCGGCCAGTGCCTGCCAGTTGGGCGAGCTGCCATCCTGGGTGTGTGCGGTTACCAGAGTGACGCCGCGGGCGACACCGCGCAGGGTCAGGGAGATGCCGCAGCGGGTCGCCGCGGCCAGGCCGGCGGTGATGCCGTTGACGATCTCGCAGTGCACGCCGCGGGCGGCCAACCAGTCGGCTTCTTCGCCGCCACGGCCGAAGATGCACGGGTCTCCTCCCTTGAGGCGCGCGACCACCTTGCCCTGGCGGGCATAGCGCAGCATCAGGCGATGGATGAACGCCTGGGGTGTCGAACGACAGCCCCCGCGTTTGCCGACGCGGATCACCCGCGCGCCGGGGCAATGCTCCAACACCTGCGGGTTGACCAGATCGTCGATCAGCACCACATCGGCCAGGCCGAGGGCACGCACCGCCTTGAGAGTGAGCAGTTCCGGGTCGCCGGGGCCGGCGCCGATCAGCCATACGCTTGGGTTCATCACGGTATTCCTTTTATCTAGGTTCAACCCAGTCTTCGCTAGGCTTCGATGGTCTGTAGCGCCAGCAGACGCTTGATTTCCGGTACGCAGGAGCCGCACTGGGTGCCGCAGCCGAGATTCTGTTTGAGCGCGATGAGGTCGCAGCCGCGCTCGATACCCTCGCGCACCGCGGCCTCGCTGACGTTCATGCAGGTGCACAGGGTCTTGCCGGTGTGCTGACGAGCCTGGCCGGGCGGGCTCTCCACCGGCGCCAGTAGCCAGCGGCGCAGGGCCCGGCCGCTGTCGTCATCCAGTGAGGTCTGGTTTTGCCAGAGGTCACGCAGCCAGCCGCGAGCGCGGGTCTCGCCGCTCAGGCAGAAGCCCGTCAGGCGGCTCCCGTCGATACGCACACGCTTGTGGATGGGTAAGCAGCCTGGGCCATCATGAGGGTCGTCGTAGCGGATCACCGGCCCTTCGGTCAGGCCCAGCTTTTCGTGAAGCTGTTCGAGCAACGCCGCATCGGGCGCGTGATGGTGGGCGGCACGCATCACCAGTGCCGAGGTCTCGCGACCGGCGAGGCCGAAGCTGGCGTAGGCGAAGGTCTCGCACAGCGGGCGCAGGGCTTCCAGGCGTTGCTGAACATCACCTTCGATCAGGGCGTGGAATGTCCAGGGCAGGTCGACGGGCTGTACGTCTATCCCGGCGTGTTTGAGCTCCGGCTGTTTCGACAGCGGGTCGAACGCCGGCAAGGTCAGGGCGTTGATGCCGAGACCCTTGAGAAAGCGGTCACCCCAGTGCATGGGCAGAAAGGCCTGGCCCTGCTGCAGGCTGCTGTCGGCCTGCACGCGTACGACCAGCGCGCCACGGCGGCTGTGCACCTCGACCAGTTGGCCATCCTGCAGGTGCCGCTGCGCCATGTCCTGCGGGTGCAGGCCGAGCAGTGGTTCTTCGACGTGGGCGAACAGCCGTGCCGCAGTGCCGGTACGGCTCATGCCGTGCCACTGATCGCGTAGGCGACCGGTGTTGAGGGTCAGCGGATAGCGCTTGTCGCGCTGCTCCCTGGCCGGTTGGTAAGCCTCGGCGATAAAGCGCGCGCGACCGTTGGTGCTCGCAAAGCGCCCATCGCCGTACAGGCGTGGCGTACCGTTTTGCGCACCTTCGGGAAAGGGCCACTGCTGCGGGCCGCGCGCTTCCAGCAGCGCGTAGCCCAGGCCGCAGAGATCCAGGTCTCGCCCGCGAGTCAGAACCTTGTATTCCTCGAACAGTTGCTCGGGATTTTCGAAGGTGAAATGTCCCGATGGCTCGCCTGGCAGACGGATTTCCAGGCGGCGGGCAAAATCGCAGGTGATCGACCAGTCGGCTCGCGCCTCGCCAGGTGCGGGCACCGCGCGGCGCACGCGACTGACTCGGCGCTCGGAGTTGGTCACCGTGCCTTCCTTCTCGCCCCAACTGGCGGCGGGTAGCAGCAGGTCGGCGTAGCGGCAGGTTTCGGTGGTGAAAAAGGCCTCCTGTACCACCACGAAAGGGCAGTCGCTCAGGGCCTGATGAATCCTGTGCTGATCCGGCATGGACTGGGCCGGGTTGGTGCAGGCGATCCACAGCGCCTTGATCTTGCCGCTGCCCACGGCTTCGAACAGTTCGATGGCGCTGAGCCCAGGCGTTTCCGGCAGCGCGTCGACGCCCCAGTAAGCCGCGACTTCGGCGCGGTGTTCGGGGTTGGCGACCTCACGGTGACCGGGCAGCAGGTTGGACAGGCTGCCGGTTTCCCGGCCGCCCATGGCATTGGGTTGGCCAGTGAGGGAAAAGGGCCCGCTGCCGATCTTGCCGATCTGCCCGGTGGCCAGGTGCAGGTTGATCAACGCGCAATTCTTCGCGGTGCCGGCGGTGGACTGATTGACGCCCATGCACCACAGCGACAGAAAACGCGGCGAACTGCCGATCCACTCCGCGCAGCGGCGCAAGTCCGCTTCGCTGATTGTGCAGAGCTGGGCGACGCGCGCGGGCTCGTAATCCGCGACCAACGCTTGCAGCGCCTCGAAACCTTCGGTGTGCGTCTCGATGAAGGTGCGGTCGATGCGGTCTTGCTCCAGCAGCAGGTGCAAGACGCCGTGCAGCAGTGCCACATCACTACCGGGCGCAATGGCCAGGTGCAGATCGGCGAGGTCGCAGGTGTCGGTGCGCCGTGGGTCGACGACGATGACCTTCATCTGCGGATTGCATGCCTTGGCCGCTTCCAGACGGCGAAACAGGATCGGGTGGGCGTAGGCCATGTTGCTGCCGATGATCAGCAGGGTGTCGGCCTGCTCGATGTCTTCGTACGAGCAGGGCGGCGCGTCGGCGCCCAGGCTGCGCTTGTAGCCGACCACCGCCGAGGACATGCACAGGCGCGAATTGCTGTCGATATTGTTGGTACCGACCAGGGCGCGGGCCAGCTTGTTGAAGGCGTAGTAATCCTCGGTCAGTAACTGCCCGGAAATGTAGAACGCGACGCTGTCCGGGCCATGCTCGCGGAGGGTGCGGGCGAATACGTCGGCAGCGTGATCCAGGGCCGTGTCCCAGTCCGTGCGGGTGCGGCCCAGCCCTTTGCCGAGGCGCAGTTCGGGGTACAGGGCACGGGCGGCGAGATCGCCGGTCAGGTGCAGCGAGGCACCCTTGCTGCACAGCTTGCCGAAGTTCGCCGGGTGCGCGGGATCGCCGCTGACGCCGAGAATGCGCTCGTCGTCGTGCTCGATCAGCACGCCGCAGCCTACGCCGCAGTAGCAGCAGGTCGAGGCAGTGGTGTGCGTCGTGCCGGCGCTCATCAGGCCGCCCCCCGCAGGGGAATCGGTTCGGCGGCGAAGTCGGGGGACAGGCTGTTCACTGCGTCTTCGCCGAACATCAGCGCATCGCGGATATCCGTCACCTTGCACCCCTCGCGGATCAGCCGCCAGTACCAGGCGGCATCGGCGGTATCGCCATACAGGCAGGCACCGACCAGCACGTCGTTCTTCAGCACCAGCTTGCGATAGCTGCCAGTGATGGGGTCGTCGAGAGTGATGCTCTGCGTCCCTGGGCCGCCAGCGAAGTCGCCCGCGGAGAACAGGTCGATACCGGTGACCTTGAGCTTGGTGGAGGTCAGCGAGCCGAGGTAACGACGAAATCCCTGCATGGCCAGGTGGCTGGCACATACCCGTGCCTGTTCGAACAGTGGCGCCACCAGGCCGTAGGCGATACCGCGGTGGCTGACGCATTCGCCCACGGCGTACACCCGTGGGTCGAAGCTCTGCAGCGTGTCGTTGACCAGGATGCCGCGGGCGCAGGGCAGGCCTGCACGCTGCGCCAGTTCGATGTTGGGGCGAATGCCGGCGGCCATCACCACCAGGTCGGCGGGCAGTTGCTCGCCATCGCTGAAGCGTACGGCGCTGACCCGTCCGGCGTCGGTGCCGATCAGCTCGGCGGTCTGCTTGCCGAGGGCGAAGTGCAGGCCGCGTCGCTGCAGAGCGTTTTGCAGCAAGCCACCGGCGCGCTCGTCGAGCTGGCGTTCCAGCAGAGTGGCGCCGTTGTGCACCACGCTTACGTCCATGCCGCGCAGCTTGAGGCCGTGGGCCGCCTCCAGGCCGAGCAGGCCACCGCCGATGACTACTGCACGGCGGTGCAGGTTGGCGCTGTCGAGCATGCAGCGGGTGTCGGCGATATCGCGGTAGCCGATCACGCCTTCCAGCCCATTACCCGGTATCGGCAGGATGAACGGCCGCGAGCCGGTGGCGATCAGCAGGCGGTCATAGTCGGCGCTGCTGCCATCATCGGCGATCACCCGGCGGTGGATACGGTCGATCTCCACCACCTTGCGGCCCAGCAGCAGGTGGATGCCGTGCTCGGTGTACCAGCTCAGCTCGTTGAGCACGATGTCATCGAAGGTCTGCTCGCCTGCCAGCACCGGTGAGAGCAGGATGCGGTTGTAGTTGGGATGGGGCTCGGCGCCGAATACGGTGATGTCGTAGAGATCCGGGGCGATCTTGAGCAGCTCTTCCAGCGTGCGTACGCCGGCCATGCCGTTGCCGATCATCACCAGCTTCAATCGTTTCATCCGCTACCTCCGTGGCTCTGAATGAATCGTGAGCGCACAAAAAAGGCGTCCTGCACCGTGAGTGCAAGGACGCCTTTGTCCGATCCCGATTCGTTTCGGGGAGCCTTGCCGTCTGACGGCGTGCTCTATGTCTGCAAGGACATGAGCAGGGAGTGTGCCAATTGCTCGAGAACGGCCTGGCAGATTGGAGAGGGCGGCAGGAAATGACCCAGTGAATCAGGGTTCGCGTTGCTGTAACCCTGCACGGCCTTGCCATGGGCTGTCTTGTGGTGGGCTAGGGCGCAGCCGGCATCGTGTCGTTCGATGCACCGATGGCTGCGCCTGATCCGCCCTGTGGTGAGCGGTATGTCTGCGCCTTGTTGGTGCGTTGCGCCCCTGGGTTGTGCGTCAGGGTGTCAGCAGCAGGCGTTTGCTGCCGTAGGTTTTCTCCAGGTTCTGCTGTTGCACCGGAAAGCTCAGGTACTGGGCCCGGCGCCAGGCATCGATGCCGTCGGCATAGTGCGGGCTGGCCGGGTTGCCGGATTGCCCGGAGCTGTTCAGGCCGATCATCGGTTCTTCGCGGCCGAAGTCGACGATCATCCGCATGCTCGGTATCAGCCAGGTATCGAAGTCCTGGCCCCAGTTGTAGGCCGACACGTTCAGCGTGCTGTGGTCACCGCCGGCCGGGTAGGGGCCACGATCCAGATAACCCTTCAGCGAGCCGATGCTGGCGCGTTGGCCGACGCTCAGGTAGGGCGCCATCTGCGTGCTGCCGCTCAGCCACTCATAGGTGTGCAACTTGCCCCACTGCCAGGCGGTGCGTTCACTGCCCAGGCGTTTTTCGAGCAGCTCGATGCTGGCCGCCAGGCTACGGGCGAGAATCGCCGGCTTGTCTTCCTTCTGCGGGGTGCGCACGTCGTCCCAGAATGGGCTGTCGTCGCGGCCGAGCAGATGATCGGCCTGGGCCGAATAAGAGAGGTTGGCTGTGTCCACCAGGGCTTTCCAGGCCTGTGAGGTGTCCGGGCCGAGCTCGTCGAGGAAGATCTGCCGCGCGCTCTCGTGCAGAAAGGCGCCATACACCGCCGCGTCCGTCGAGGTCGCGGAGAGCTTGCCGTCGAAGGCCATCAGCCGGCTCAGGGCTTCACGCGCCTTGCCGCGTTGCGCCTCGGGCAGGCGGTCGATGGCCTGGCGCAGCGGTTCGGCTATGTTCTGGGCTTCGAACATGCTCTGCAGCTTGGCGACGAAGGGCGAGGTCTGGTCGTACTGCATGGCAATCATGCTTTGCGTGTCATGGCGGCCACTGGCGGCTAACTGCGCCAGGCGCTCGTAGCGCTCCGGGGCGTACCAGGAGTTGGACAACTGCATACCGTAACCACGCGGCACGCTGCGCTGGTTGGCACTGCCCAGCCAGCCCTGCTGGGGATCCTGATCGTAGGGGTGGAGCATCGGATCGGCGAAGCCATCCCACTCATAGCGGCTGTCCCAGCCTGGTGACGGCACCAGGCCCTGGCCGCCGAGACGGTTGGGGAAGCGCCCGGTGACCTGCCAGCCGATATGTTCGGCGTCGGCGAACACCAGGTTCAGCGGCATGGCGCGGATTTCCCGGGCCGCCTCGAAGGCCTGCTCCACCGACTGTGCGCGGGACAGGTCGAAGAAGGCGTCCAGGCTGGCGTCGTCCTCGAACTGGGTGGTCTGCAGCGCCAGGCCGTAGCCGCTTTGCAGCTGGAGCGGTTGCAGCGGGTGCTTGCGCTCGCCCAGTACGCTGTTGAGCAGCGGGCCGTGACGGGTTTCGTAGACCGTCTCGCGAATCGGTTTCTGGCCCTTGATGAAGAAGGTTTCCTGGCGCTCCTGGGTCGGCTGCCATTTGTCGTCGGCGAGATACAGCAGGCGATTGCCTTCGCGTTTGACCTGCTCGAGGAACAGATCCTGGTTGTCGCCCATGACCATGGTCATGCCCCAGGCCAGTTTGCCGTTGAAGCCGGCAACCACCGCGGGCATGCCGGCGACCGTTACCCCAGAGGCCTGGAATTTCGGCGCGCGAATCTGCACGAAGCTCCATACCGAGGGCAGTGCGATCGGCAGATGGGTGTCGTTGGCCAGCAGGCTCTTGCCGCTGCGGCTGCGCGAGGGAGCGATAGCCCAGTTGTTCGAGGCGGCGACGCCGAGCATGTGCCGCTCGGACACCTGCGCGGCGGCGGCATTGAGCGCCTGCAGTTCGGGAATGCGCCCGTCCAGCGCCAGGCCCTTGAGCTTTTCGGCTTCCTCGAACGGCAACGGCTCGTCCGGGTAGGTAGGTAGCAGCCAGGCCAGTTTGTCGGCACCGACTTTCTGGGTCAGGGTCAGTGCCGCGATCTCTTCCTGCAGGTTCACCGACAGGCCGAAGTTGAGCAGGCAGAAGATCAGTACCGAGTCTTCGGGCTTCCAGTAAGGCGGGCGGTAGCCGGCCTCGGCCAGATCCATCGGCAGCTTGTCGCGGTAGCGGAACAGGTAGGCGTTGACGCCACGGGCGTAGACCTCGAAGAACGTCTTCATCCGCGGCGAGGCATTCTTGTAGAGTACCTCGGCGCTTTTCTTGAGATTCACGGCACGCATGAACCTGTCCATTTCCAGCACGCCCGGGCCGGCCATTTCCGCCAGGCGTCCCTCTGCCATCAGGCGCAGGCTGACCATCTGGCTGAGGCGGTCGCTGGCGTGCACGTAGCCCAGGGTGAACAGGGCATCGTGAAATGTATGGGTTTCGATCAGCGGCATACCCAGCGGGTTGCGGCGTACCGAGGCGGTCTGCGCCAGCCCCTGGACGCGGAAGGAGCCATGATCCGGATGCACGCTGTCGCGGTAACGGCTGTCGAGCAGGGACTGGCAACCGCTCAGTGCAACCATGCCGGTCACGATGCCAGCGAGGCTCAGGGTAGCGAGAGAACGGAAAGCGCGCGGCAGCATGCGGCGGACTCCTAGCGGAAAATGGCGGTGGTGGGCGAGTGCCCGGGCGCGAATGGCGCTAAAGGTAGAGAGCGGCATGGCGCCTGGCAAGTGGCGCGGCAAATGGGACGACGCAGGGCCTATGGCCGGGTGGCCAGTCCTTCGTCGAGCAGCCAGCGAGCAGCCTCTCGGGCCTGCCGGTCGTGGGCCTGGGTCAGCTCGGTGAACCGCTCCTCGTGCTGGCGGCGTTCGGCCCGGCTCAGGGCTTTCCAGTCGGCATGGGTGGGCACGTGAGCGGTCGCTTGGTACAACTGCTGAAAAATCTGGGTCTGAGGAGTAAGGCTCAACCCACTGTCGTAGTTGTCGAGCAGTACCTTGATGCGGATCGCGCCTTCGATCAGTGGCACCTGACCGTCGAGCAGACAGCTGGCCAATACCCGTAAATCGTCGTGCAGACGCTGGCGCTGCGCATGGCGAGCCTCGGCCTGCCGACGCTGCCTGGCCCAGACCTGACGCCACAGATGGGCGGCGTACAGAGCCAGGGCGACGACAGTGAGGGTCGCGAGCAGGATCAGCAGGTGATCAGGCTCCATGGCACTTCTTGAATTTCTTCTCGCTACCGCACGGGCAAGGGTCGTTGCGACCAATGTCCTTCAGGGTGTTGCGTACCGGTTCCTGAGGTGCGTGGTTGCAATGCGGGCCGTGCACATGGCCGTGATGGTCGTGGCCATGATCATGTTCATGATCGTGGTTGCAGTCGGGGCCATGGACATGGGGTTGCTGGGTCATGCGAGGTTACTCCGGAAGATATTCACCGGGAATTATCTCGCCATTGCGTGCCATGTGCACGCGGCGACCGAAGAATAATCCGGTTTTCACTTCGCCCTGCAGGCGGTAGCTGATGGGCTGATCCGGCTGTTCCAGCAATTTGACCACCTGACGAACGTGGCGCCACAGGTTGGTACGCACGGGAACGTCGAATTCGATATGACCATTGGCGGGCACGGTGAACCAGACTTCCGACTCACCCTCGGCCAGCTTCACGTCATTGAGATGCACCACGTAGTTGAGACCACGCACGGGCAGGCTGACGTTGTTGGGATTGTCGATACGAAAGCGCAGGACGAAGCGCTGCTCCAGCAGTTTGGCCCGCACCACGTTGACATCCACGAGGCGGACATCGGGATCTTCGAAATTGTCCGAAAGCCAGGTCGAGCAACCGCTCAATGCCGAGTACAGGCCAAGAAATACCGTTAGGCTAAGAGTTCTTATCATTTGCGCCTGAGAAAACATTTCATACTCCGTTCGAGGCCTCAGTGTAACAAGAGACGGCTTTGCTGCCCTAGGGCCTAGTTGTCATTTCATCGCAAGCCCTTTGCTGCGAGGAAATGCCGACGAACTCTCGTGTGCTCGCAAAAAGCTGCGTCATACTGGCCTGCATGCATTTAGGTTTTATTGCTGTGGCCAAAACAGCGATACGAGACGACGAAAAGGAGCGTGGTGATGGCTCGATATGAAATCGCATTTTCCGGTGAGTTGGTGCCCGGCGCTCAGTTGGAAACGGTGCAGGCCAATCTGGCCAAGCTGTTCCAGGCAGATGCCCAGCGGATCGCCCAGTTGTTTTCCGGGCGTCGTGTGGTGATCAAGAGCAATCTGGACGAGGCCGCTGCCGAGAAGTACCGCAGCACCCTGGAGCGCGCCGGGGCACGTGTCGAGGTGGTCGACACGGAGCCGGAAATCATCGAAGAGATCGAACTGGCGCCACCACCTGCCGAACCCGTCAGCCAGGCTGCCAGTCAGCCCCAAGGTCGCCTGCAGGTGGCGCCGCGTGACGAGTACATGGCGGCCTTCGCCGATGTCGATGCACCGGATTTCGGTGTCGCTGCGCTGGGCGAAGATCTACAGGATACCGCGCCCCAAGCGCCCGAGCCTGCACTGGATCTGTCGCAGTTCAGCCTGGCCCCGGTGGGCAGCGACATGGGCCAGGTGAAGGCTCGGCCTGCCGCACCGGCTCCCGATACCTCGCATCTCAAGCTGGTGTAAGGTCAGCCGTCCGCTTATAAATAGCCGGCGCAGCACTTCTTGAACTTCTGGCCGCTGGCACAAGGGCAGGGATCGTTGCGCCCGGCCTGCAGGCCCACCGTAGGGTCGATGAAATACCAGCGACCCTGGTTCTGCACGAAAGCGGAGCACTCGCGGTGGCTGTGCTCGCCGGCTTCGTCATGCCAGCGGGCGATGAAGGTGACTCGCGCATGTTCGGGCTGGCCACCTAGCAATTCGGAGTGCTCGACCTCGAGGCCCAGCCAGGTGCTCTGCAGGCTCCAGGCGCGGATGCCTTCGACATCCAGCTTCGCCTGCTGCGCCGGCAGCGAGGTCGCCAGCAGATAATCGATGTTGCCGAGTACATAAGCGCTGTAACGCGAGCGCATCAGGCTCTGGGCGCAGGGGGCCGGCGTGCCGTCGTGATAACGGCCGCAGCAGTCCGGCAGGGAGTCGCCGCTGCCGCAAGGGCAGCCAGTCTGCGAGGCTTCGGTTGCCATCCTTACCACCAGTATTTGCCGAAGTTTTCCGGATTGGCCCAGAACTTGGCGTTCAGCCAGTCGGGGGCCTGTTTGTATTCCAGCAGATCGTAGGTGAACAGGCTGAGAACCTGCTCATCCCGTGCGAAGCGCTCGCTGACGTGCAGGGCGAGAGCGAAGAAGTCGGTGTCTTTCCAGCCACTGGCCTGCAGATCGACCAGCACGGCCATGCGGCTGGCATTCAAATTGCGTATGCCACCGAGCAATTGTAGGCCATCGCGTTTGGGCATGTGCTCCAGGCAATCGACCACGATGGCGAGATCGAAACGTTGCCCGGCCAGCTCTGGCGGCAGGTTGCCCGTGGCGGCATGGGCGATCAGGCTCTGTGGATGTGCCTGTCGAAAGGCATTTATCGCAGGCTGCTCGCTTTCGCCGATCAACAGCAGGCGTTTGGGTGCATAACGTTGAAGTAGAGCTGCCAACGATTGTTGTGGTGTACGGCTAGAAGTGATGTGGCTCATCGAAAACCTCGAAGGAATCACAAAAGACTACCGTGCACGGATGCAATCAACTAGAACTGTTCGCTCTGCTCGGCTGTCGTAAAGCTGTCTGGCAGATTTTAAAACGGGCGTCTTTAATCCAGAGTGTCGGTTTTTGCGCCGATTCCCATTAGGAGACTTGCATATGAGTATTACAAGGAAAGCGGTACCCCTGATCATTGCGTCCACCTTTCTGACGGGGTGTGCTGGTGTCCAGAAATCCGACTGGCCAACCTGTGCCGCGGTAGGTGGCGTCGGTGGTGCTGCGCTAGGTGCCATCGAAAGCTCGACTTGGGCCGGTGGCGGTGCGGTAATCGGCGCGGGCTTGGCTGCCGCCTACTGCTGGGTACACGGCGCCGACGGTCAGGAAGAGCTGGTGTTGGTCGAAGAAACCATCGTTGAAGAGCCGGTCGCCCCTGAGCCGGTCGCCGAAGCGGTGCGTGTCGAACTCGATGTGAAATTCGACTTCGACAAGTCCCAGGTCAAGCAGGAAAGCTACGGTGATATCCAGAGCCTGGCTGATTTCATGAAACAGTACCCGCAGACCACTACCGTGGTTGAAGGCCATACCGACTCCGTTGGTACTGATGCCTACAACCAGGCCCTGTCCGAGCGCCGAGCGAATGCCGTGCGTGAAGTCCTGGTCAACCAGTACGGTGTCGGCGATACCCGCGTGAACGCAGTCGGCTATGGTGAGAGCCGTCCGGTTGCCGACAACGCCACTGAAGAAGGCCGTGCGATCAACCGTCGCGTGGAAGCGGAAGTCGAAGCTCGGCCATAAGCCAGCCTCGAAGTTCGTGAGAATCCTGGCCGGCCCAGCGCCGGTCAGGAGCACGGTGTCACGCAATGGGCATCGTTTTCGTTCCACCCTCTGGTTTCCCAACCCGCAAACGCAGTAATGTGCCGCAAAATCATAAGTGGTCGGGGCGGGGAATGAAGACTATCGCGGGACTGGGCAAACTGCTGGCGACACTATTCTGGTGCGTCGTGCTTGCCAATCTGATCAACCCATACGCTCACCCTTTCGACCAGTTGCTGATGCTCGCTGGCGTTGCCGTGCTGGCGCTGCATCTCGTCGAACTGGCGCTGTTCAACGGTGTTCTTCGCGCGCAGCCTCGATCCGCTGTCGCACGGGCTCAGGTTCTGGCCTTTGGCATTTTCCATATCTGGACACTCCCAGACGCTGTCGCGGCGCCTCGGCAGGTGAACGTCGAGGAGGTCGCACATGCGTAAGCTGATACTGCTGGCTGCGTTGTGTTGCCCCTTGCTGGCGGTGGCCGAGGCAATCATTGAAGTCGACTCCCATCATTTCATGCGTCTGCCTGCGCAGGGTAGCGTGCTGCAACTGAATCGTCTGGCGGTTGCCGATAACGGCACCTTGCTGATTCCCGTGGGTGTGAGCGAGTTACGCATTGACGAGCTGTACCTGGGGCATAACGCGCAGATCGCCATCGCACCGTCCAACGAAAGCCTGCATCTGGACATTGGCTCCGGCGAGATCGCTTCCGGCGCGCAGATCAGTGCACCGGGCGCACCGGGTACTGCGCAGCGTGCGGCGATACCCGGGCGCACGCTGGTCATCCGCCTGCAGGCGGTGACGACCGATCAGTGGCTGCTCGATGCCCGCGGTGGTCGTGGCGCTCCTGGCTATGCCGGGCTGGACGGCGCCGACGGCAAAAGCGGTGGTTGCGCCTGGGGTCAGGCCAGCGCAGGCCATGATGGTCAGAACGGCACCGATGGTCATCCTGGTGCGCCGGGTGGCCAGGTGCGCCTGGAAGTCCCGGCGGATTTCCCCGTCGACCGTTTGCAGACCCGGCTCGAAGGCGGTGCGGGCGGCCCGGCCGGCGCCGCTGGTAGTGCGGGTTCTGGTGGCGCGAGCAAGGGCTGCTGGATCTACAGCACCAGCGGTGCTCGCGATGGCCAGCCCGGCCTGGCCGGGCAACCCGGTGTGGCCGGGCATGACGGGCGGCTGGACGTGGTGCGTTTCTAAACGATTATGGCCTAGAGACTGGGGCGGGCTGCCGCGATCGCCACTACCGCCAGCCCCAGCAACAGGTTGATTGCGACCAGCCGGCGGATATGGCCCAGCACGGCGCCTCCGGCCGGCCAGTCCTGAGCGTCCACAGCGCGGCGCAAAGCCGGTAGCTGCAAGGCCTGGATGCGTAGGAACAGCGCCAGCATCGCCAGGTACAGAGCCATCATCACGTGCACGTAGCGCGGTGCGCCATCGAACCCGCTGAAGCCCATATGCAGCATGCCGACCCCGCTGATCGGCAGCAGCAGAACGGCGACCCACACCCAGACAAAGAAGCGGCGAAACACGTCCAGCCACAGCGTCAGCCGTTCAGGGGCCTGCAGCGTGCTCGTTGCCGCAGGCCGCAACACCATCCAGGCGAAGAACATGCCGCCGACCCAGATCAGCGCGGCGAGCAGGTGCAGGGTGTAGACGAGGGAATAAGGTTGCATTCACACACTCCGGTTACAGACCTGATCATGCTGCGTTGGTTGGTGCACACCTGTGCCTCCCCGGCGGGACGAGCCGGTTCGTGAACTCCATTTCTTCGCCGTCCTCACGGCTGCGCAATGCGCTGATCAGGTTTCAGAAAGTCTGGCCAGGCGCTGCTCTTCATCCGGTTTCGGCAAGCGAGTCAGCGCGCAGGCGATTGGCGCGTTATGATAGCGGCCGTTTGCAAACACTGAAAATATATCCAGCCTTTTTAGCCTAAGTTCTTCATGCTCAGTACCGAACTCAAATCCCAGATCCAGGGCGCCTATTCCCGTTTTCTCGAGTCCAAGGGGCTCAAGCCGCGCTATGGGCAGCGCCTGATGATCGCTGAAATAGCCAAGGTGCTTGGTACCATCAAGACCGACGACGAGGAGCGCCGCCTGGGCGAACCTGCTGTGGTTGCGGTGGAGGCTGGCACCGGTACCGGCAAGACGGTGGCTTACAGCATGGCGGCCATCCCTATCGCCAAGGCGGCGGGTAAGCGCCTGGTGATCGCCACGGCCACCGTGGCCCTGCAAGAGCAGATCGTGCACAAGGATCTGCCGGATCTGATGCGCAACAGTGGCCTCAGTTTCAGCTTCGCGCTGGCCAAGGGCCGCGGGCGCTACATGTGTCTGTCCAAGCTTGACGTGCTGTTGCAGGAAGGTCAGGCGCAGAGTTCCACCGCTCAGTTGTTCGAGGAAGAAGGCTTTCGTATCGACGTGGACGAGGAGGGACAGAAGCTCTTCACCAGCATGATCGAGAAACTCGCCGGTAATAAATGGGACGGTGACCGTGACAGCTGGCCCCAGGAACTGGAAGACAGCCGCTGGGCGCAACTGACCACCGATCACAGCCAGTGCACCAGCCGGCACTGCCCGAACTTTGGACAGTGCGCCTTCTACAAGGCGCGTGAAGGCATGGGCAAGGTCGACGTGATCGTCACCAACCACGATATGGTGCTGGCGGATCTCGCCCTTGGCGGCGGCGCGGTGCTGCCCGATCCGCGCGACACACTTTATGTGTTCGACGAAGGCCACCATCTGCCGGACAAGGCCATCGGCCATTTCGCCCACTTCACCCGGCTGCGCTCCACCGCCGACTGGCTGGAGCAGATCGCCAAGAACCTTAGCAAGCTTCTGGCCCAGCATCCCCTGCCTGGCGATCTCGGTCGGCTGATCGAGCAGGTGCCGGAGCTGGCGCGTGAGCTCAAGACCCATCAGCAGTTCATGTTCAGCGCCTGTGAGCAGGTTGCCGACTTCAAACCGGGCGAGGACATGGAGGGCCGCGAGCGACCGCGCCATCGTTTTATCGGTGGCGTGGTACCCGAGCATCTGATCGAGCTGGGGCTGGAACTCAAGAAGGGCTTTTCCAAACTCACCGATCTGTTCACCGGTGTGACCGAAAAGCTCAAGGAAGCCATGGACGGTGAGACCAGTATCGGCATCGCCAGCCATCAGGCCGAAGAGTGGTACCCGCTGTTCGGCAGTCTGCTGGCGCGGGCTCAGGGCACCTGGGAACTGTGGCTGGCCTTTACCAGCGAAGACCCGGAAGACAGCCCGCCGATGGCGCGCTGGCTGACTCTTGCCGAGAGTGGCGCGTTGTTCGATATCGAGGTCAATGCCAGCCCGATTCTCGCCGCCGAGACCCTGCGGCGCAATTTGTGGAACGTGGCCTATGGTGCCCTGGTGACTTCGGCGACGCTGACCGCCCTGGGAACCTTCGACCGCTACCGTATGCGTGCCGGGCTGCCGAAGGTGGCCGTTACTGCGGTAGTGCCGAGCCCCTTCCATCATGCCGACGCCGGCGTGTTGCGGGTGCCGGATCTGAAGGCCGACCCACGCAACGCCGCTGAGCACACCGCGGCGATCATTCGCGAGTTGCCGGGGCTGGTGCAGGGTTCGCGGGGCACGCTGGTGCTGTTTTCTTCGCGCCGGCAGATGCAGGACGTGTTCGATGGCCTGGAACGTGACTGGCGCAAGCGGGTGTTCATCCAGGGCAATCTGTCCAAGCAGGAAACCCTCAACAAGCACAAGGCACGGGTCGACAGTGGCGAGGAAAGCGTGTTGTTCGGCCTTGCCAGTTTCGCCGAGGGTGTCGACCTGCCTGGCGCCTACTGCGAGCACGTGGTGATCGCCAAGATTCCCTTCGCCGTACCGGATGACCCCGTAGAGGCCGCCCTGGCAGAGTGGATCGAAGCCCGTGGCGGCAATCCGTTCATGGAGATCTCCGTGCCCGACGCCTCACTGCGCCTGGTTCAGGCGTGCGGGCGTCTGCTGCGCACCGAAGCGGATCGCGGCACCATCACCCTGCTGGATCGGCGGGTGGTTACCCAGCGTTACGGCAAGGCGATTCTCAATGCGCTGCCACCGTTTCGCCGGGAAATCTCCTGAGCGCCGTTCTGCGAGCCTTCAGACCCCGGTTCCGCTGCGTTGACAACAGGCGTCGAAGCGCTCCTTAAACGACATGCGGGCTTTGCGGTCGAGCCCCCATCTGGCGCACTATTGCGGCTTCGCGCGTGATGCGTGGCAAAGGGCGCGTGACGGGACTGTTGCGGGCCATTCATATTCGTCGAATTGCGGGGAGAAGGGGCCTTGAAGGTCAACACCTGGCTGCTGTCGGCCGACCGTTCGGGGCAATGCGACGCGCACGCATCCACCGAGGGGCTGGTTTCCAAAGCACTGTCATTGTGCATCGCTGCAGCCCGTCTTCGACACTCTCTGGCAATGGGGCGCCTGGCGCTGGTCGCGTTGCTCGGTCTGCCCGCCATGGGCAGTGCCGCGAATCGCCAGGAACTGTTCAACTTCGTGCGACCGCTGGATGCCGTGCAGATTACTGGCGATGGCGCCTACCTGCCTAGCGTCACGGCGGAAAGTGCCGCGCAGGGCGAAATCCTGCGCCGCGCCACCTTCAGTCCGGGCGAACGCCCGACCTTGCGCCTGAAGCCGCAGAGCGGTAGCTGGGACTGGTCGGCGTCGAGCGCCATGAGCCTGCGCGTGCAGAATGCCATGGACTGGGCGCTGACCGTCGATGTGACCATCGAAAGTGCCGACGGCAAGCGCCTGACTACCCAGGTCGCACTGCCAGCCGGGCCCGCGCAGACGCTGCTGGTGCCGCTGGGCGCCACTTCGCCGCGTGCCCAGGGCATGCGTGCCGGGGCCGTGATGCCCTGGCGTTACGACGGCCGCCTGCTGCTGTTGGCGGAAACCGTGAACGGTGAGATCGATCCGCTTAACGTCACTGCCGTGACGCTCTCGATTCCCAACCCTCAAGCCGCCCAATATCTGCTGCTGGGGCGCTTCGGTGTGCGTGGCAGCGCCGATCTGGAAGAAGCCTACCGTGGCATCGTCGATACCTATGGCCAGTTCACCCGCCGCGATTGGCCGGGTAAGGTCAAGAACGATGAGCAGCTACGCCACGGCGTTGCCCAGGAAGACAAGCAACTGCACGCCTGGCAGGCCGAACGGCCCAAGCAGGACAATTACGGCGGCTGGATCGGTGGCTCGTCCTTCGAGGCCAGTGGCTTTTTCCGTACCGAAAAGCGGGCAGGGCGCTGGTTCCTGATC
This sequence comes from Phytopseudomonas daroniae, assembly GCF_004327285.1. GTDB lineage: Bacteria > Pseudomonadota > Gammaproteobacteria > Pseudomonadales > Pseudomonadaceae > Aquipseudomonas > Aquipseudomonas daroniae. Next base: position 68,747 of record NZ_QJUI01000012.1, on the reverse strand, counting down.
ACCCCTGAGGGCAACCCCTTCTATTCCCTGGGTGTGAACACCGTGACCGGTGCGCAGAGCCAGACCTATATCGAAGGCCGTGAGAAGATGTTCAGTGCGCTGCCAGTCGAGGGTGAACCGCTGGCTGCTTTCTACGGCAGCAGCGACAACCAGGCCGACACCGGCGCCAACCGCGGCCGCGCCTTCGCCAGTGGCCGCTGGTATGACTTCTACAGTGCCAACCTGCAGCGCACCTACGGCTCCCAGGAGCCGCAAGTATGGCGCGATCGTGCGCAAGATCGCCTGCAGGCCTGGGGTTTCAACACCCTGGGTAACTGGAGCGAAAGCGATTTCGCCGTCGACAAACGCATGCCTTACAGTATTCCGCTGTCCATTCATGGTGACTACGCCACCATCAGCACTGGCATCGACTGGTGGGGCGGTATGCCCGACCCCTTCGATCCGCGTTTCGCCATGGCCGCCGAGCGCGCCATTGCCATCGCGACCCGCGATCATCGTGACGATCCGTGGGTGATCGGCTACTACGCCGACAACGAACTGGCCTGGGCCGGCCCGGCTGAAGACCCGCTGTCGCGCTACACCCTGGCCTACGCGACCCTGCGACTGACCACTGACGTGCCGGCCAAACGCGCCTTCCTCAAGCAGTTGCGCGACAAGTACCGCAACCAGGAAGGTCTGTCCAAGGCCTGGGGCATCGAGCTGGAAGCCTGGGAACTGATGGAGGATCCGGGCTTCCAGGCACCGCCGATCAACCCGGCTTACCCGGCCATCGAAAGCGATATGAAGCGTTTCCTGCGTCTGTTCGCCGATACCTATTTCAAGACCATCGCCGATTCCCTCGACTGGCACACGCCGAACCATCTGCTGCTCGGTGGCCGTTTCTCCGCCAGCATTCCCGAGGCGGTGGAAGCCTGCGCCGAGTATTGCGACGTGCTGAGCTTCAACTTCTACACCCGTGAACCGCAGCACGGTTACGATTTCGAAGCCCTGCGCAAGCTGGACAAGCCACTGTTGGTCACAGAGTTCCATTTCGGCTCCCGTGATCGCGGCCCGTTCTGGGGGGGCGTGGCCGAGGTGTACAAGGAAGAAGAGCGCGGCCCGGCCTATGCGCACTTCCTGGCAAAGGCTCTGGAAGAGCCGCAGATCGTCGGTGTGCACTGGTTCCAGTACCTCGATCAGCCGGTAACCGGGCGCCTGCTCGATGGCGAGAACGGTCACCTGGGGCTGGTGGCGATCACCGACAGACCGTGGGACGCTTTCGTCAAAGCGGTGCGCAAGGCCAACCTGAGCGTGCCGCCTCTGCTGCTCAAGGAGGCAGCCAAGGAACCGCAGCCCGAGGCAGTGCCGGGCAAAGACGCTGCAGCCGAGCTTGAACCAGCCGCAGCGGCCAAACCTTAACCATCGAGCGCCAGCAGCGTCTGGCGCTTCCCTCGCAGGAGCAGCTTGTGCAGATTCAGGGTTACTTCGACCTCAAGTTCGAAGCGGTGAAAGACGCCTTTGCCGCACTCTTCGACGATCCCCAGGAGCGCGGTGCTGCGCTCTGCGTGCAGGTCGGCGGCGAAACCGTGGTGGATATCTGGGCCGGTATCGCCGACAAGGACGGCCAGCAGGCCTGGCACAGCGATACCATCCTCAACCTGTTTTCCTGCACCAAGCCCTTCACCGCCGTCACGGCGTTGCAACTGGTAGCAGAGGGTAAGCTGGAGCTGGATGCGCCCGTGGCTCGCTACTGGCCGGAGTTCGCAGCAGCGGGCAAGGAGCGCATCACTTTGCGCCATCTGCTCAGCCACCAGGCTGGTCTGCCGGCGATACGTGAGAGCTTGCCGGCCGAAGCCCTCTATGACTGGCAGACCATGACCACCGCGCTGGCGGCAGAGGCACCCTGGTGGGCGCTCGGCGATGGGCATGGCTATGCGCCGATCACCTTCGGCTGGCTGGTTGGCGAGTTGCTACGGCGCATCGAGGGTCGTGGCCCGGGTGAATCGATAGTTGCACGCACCGCCAAACCGCTGGGGTTGGATTTCCATGTCGGCCTTGACGATGCAGAATTCCACCGTGTGGCGACCATCAGTCGTGGCAAGGGCAATGTTGGCGATGCGGCGGCCCAGCGCCTGCTCAAGACCATGATGAGTGACGCCCAGGCCCTGACCACCCGAGCGTTCGCCAATCCGCCTTCGATCATGACCAGCACCAACAAGCCGGAGTGGCGACGCATGCAGCAGCCTGCCGCCAATGGCCATGGAAATGCCCGCAGCCTTGCCGGTTTCTACAGCGGCTTGCTCGATGGTAGCCTGCTCGACAGCGAGCTGCTGGCTGAACTCACCCGTGAGCACAGTGTCGGTGAGGACAGGACGCTATTGACCTCGACGCGTTTCGGCCTCGGCTGCATGCTCGATCAGCCTGCCGTGGCCAATGCCACTTACGGCATGGGGCCGGGGGCCTTTGGCCACCCCGGTGCGGGAGGTTCCACCGGTTTTGCCGACCCGCAGCGTGACGTGGCCGTGGGTTTCGTTACGAATAACCTGGGGCCGTTCGTCTTAATGGATCCGCGGGCACAGAAACTTGCAGGTATCTTATGCGAGTGTTTTTAAGAATCGCGGCTAAACTATTGCGCAGTATGGTTTTAGAGCCTGTTTCTCACGCAGCAGGTGGTGAGCGGATTCTTTGCTTCTGACTCCGGGTTACCCGGGTGACTTCGACCGATTAGATGTGGATGACCGATGCTTTCCTACAAGAAGACTTGCGCACTGGCGCTTTGCGTACTGTTGACAGGTTGCTCCCTGTTCGAGAAGAAGGAAGACCCCAATTCGGCGTTGATGCCGCCGCCGGAGGTTACCCAGGCCTGGTTGGATGAATACGAGCCGCTGCTGCGTGAGGCGATCAAGGACAGCAATTTCGAAATGGAGCGTCGCGAGAACCTGCTGATCGTCACTGCGCCGGTCAAGGGTTCGTTCAACCCGGATCGTCCGAGCATGTTGCTACCGGTCACCCTCGGTCCGATCACCCGCGTTGCCAAGGTGCTGGAAAAAGACAACAAGGTCGGTGTTCTGGTATTGGGTCATGCGGACAGCAGCGGCGCACTGGAAACCAATCGCGAGCTGAGCCACGAGCGAGCCCGCGCCTTCACCGCCATCTTCCGCCTCAGCGGCCTCAAGCAGGATCGCCTGCTGGTCAAGGGCATGGGCCCGGATATGCCGCGCGCCGCCAACGACAGTGCCAATGGCCGTGAGCTGAATCGCCGGGTGGAAATCATGCTGACCCGTCAGGACACCCTGAGGGCGCTGATCGCCCAATATAGCCAGCCAGCCCCGGCTGCCGCCGTAGAGGCCAGCGCTGTTGCCGTCGCCGACAAGCCTGTTGGCAAGGGTGCTACCAAACTGGCCGACGCCAAGAAAGTGGTTGCCGCAGATCAAGCCAAATAAGAGCTACGCCATTAAGCTAGGGCCTTTGTCGCCTCCGAGAGCACTCTCATGACCCAGACCCTGGCCGATATGCGCCGTGACTACACCCGTGACGGGTTGAGCGAGGATCAGGCTCCGCTGGAGCCCTTCGCCCTGTTCAGACGCTGGTTCGCCGATGCGGTGAAAACCGAGCAACTTCCTGTAGAGCCCAACGCCATGAGCCTGGCGACCGTCGATGCCGATGGTCGTCCGCACTGCCGTGTGCTGCTGCTCAAGGGGCTGGATGAACAGGGTTTCACCTTCTTCAGCAATTATCAGAGCGCCAAAGGCGAGCAGCTGCAGGCCAATCCCTTCGCGGCGATGACTTTCTTCTGGCCGACCCTCGAGCGCCAGGTGCGCATCGAGGGGCGAGTGGAGCGGGTTTCAGTGGCCGAGTCCGATGCCTACTTCCAGGTACGCCCGCTGGGCAGTCGCCTGGGGGCCTGGGCCTCGCCACAGAGCCGGGTGATCCGTGATCGCGGCGAGCTGGAAGGACTGCTGGCACAGACCGAACGGCGTTTTGCCGACCACGCGCCCGAGTGCCCACCGCATTGGGGCGGTTATCGTCTGCTACCCGAGCGCATCGAGTTCTGGCAAGGCCGTTCCAGCCGCCTGCACGATCGCCTCGATTATCGCCGCGCTGACGAGGCCTGGTTGCGTCAGCGCCTGGCACCCTGAGTCGCCCGCATGCCTCGCCGCCGATGCGGCGCATGGCATGTCGCCGCCTCCTTCATTCTGCCTACAATGGCGGCTTCCTTTCCGGAGGCCGCGTAATGCTCGAACTCGACTCCACCCTGGCCCAGCACATCGTTGATCGAGCCATGGCCATTCTGCCGTATAACATCAACGTGATGGACGCCCAGGGCATGATCATCGGCAGCGGCGATCCGGCGCGCCTGCATACCCGTCATGAAGGCGCGCAACTGGTGCTGGCCAACCGCCGCGTGGTGGAAATCGACGAGCAGGCCGCGACCTGTCTGCGTGGCGTGCGCCCCGGGGTCAACCTGCCGTTGTTGCATGACGACGACCTGATCGGTGTGCTGGGTATTACCGGTGCGCCCGAGGTGGTGCGTCCCTATGCCGAGCTGGTGCGCATGGCAGCGGAAATGCTGGTCGAACAGCGCCAGTTGCAAGCCGAGCGGCATTGGCAGCGGCATCAGCTGGACGCCTGGCTGCGCCAGTTGTTCGACCCTGCGGTTGCGCTCGGCACGCTGGCGGCGGATGCCGAGCGCCAAGGCCTGGCGCTCGCCTGGCCACGCCAGGTGTGTCTGCTGGAATTGCAGGAGCAGGGTGAGCCGCTGGCGCAGCAGGCGCGTCTGCTCGGCGTCTTGACTGGCAAGAGCGAGCACCTGTGTGCGCCACTGGGCATGCGCGAGCTGCTCTGGTGCAGGCCGCTGACTGCAGGCCGTGGTGATGCCCACTGGCTGGAAAGTGCGGATGAGCGCGGTTGGGGTGTGGCCCGCTTGCTGGTCAGCGATCCGGTACAGTCTCTCGGGCAATTGCGTCAGGCCTGCCTGGCGTTACGCGATCTGCAGGCCTTCGCACGGGCGCGCTACCCATCGCAGCGCCTGGTGTCGCTGGAGGAGCATCGCCTGCCGACCCTGCTCTACGCCCAGCGTAACAGCTGGTTGCTGCAAGGCTGGCTGGCACCGCTGAAGCAGGTGCTGGCCCAGGACGGCAACGGTGTGCTGCGGGAAACCCTGGAAGCCTGGTGTGCCCATGACGGTCAGGTGCAGAGCTGTGCCGCGGCCCTGGGCATTCACCGCAATACCTTGCGCTATCGTCTGGAACGCATCGCCGAACTCAGCGGTGTGGAGCTGACGCGTCTGGATCGCCGCCTGCAGCTTTCGCTGGGGTTGGGGCTGATAGAGCCAAACGGATAACTATCCCCATGTTGCGCTTGCACAGTAACTGACGTGTGGTTTGCGCTGTTGGTTGTGCGAGTGAACAGGGTGTCACCGCATGCCGCTGAGTGACAATGCGCAGCAGTGGCACCCACCATAACAACAACGAGGACACCGGCATGGCTCTGGTTCTGATCCTGGTCGCATTGATCGCGTTCATCGTGCTCTCGACCACCCGTCTCAAGTTGCACCCCTTTCTCGCATTATTAGCTGCTGCCCTGATCGCTGGTTTTGCCTACCAACTGCCCCATCAGGACATTCTCAAGACCATCGCCACCGGCTTTGGCGGCATCCTGGGCAACATCGGTATCGTGATCGTGCTCGGTACCATCATCGGTGTGATTCTCGAGCGCAGTGGTGCCGCCATCACCATGGCGGAGACCGTGATCAAGCTGCTCGGTGAGCGCTTTCCTACGCTGACTATGTCGATCATTGGCTACCTGGTATCTATTCCGGTGTTCTGCGACTCCGGTTATGTCATCCTCAACTCGCTGAAAAATGCATTGGCCGCGCGCATGAAAGTGTCGGTGGTGGCCATGAGTGTGGCGCTGGCTACGGGTCTGTATGCCACCCACACCTTTGTCCCGCCAACCCCTGGGCCGATCGCCGCCGCTGGCAACCTCGGGTTGGGTTCGAGTCTGGGGCTGGTGATCGCAGTGGGCCTGGTTGTCGCGCTGGTCACGGCATTGGCTGGTATGTTCTGGGCCAACCGCTTCATCGGCAAGGACATCGTCCTTGAAGATAACGGTACGCCACTGCCGGCAGATGAAGATTTCGCAACCCTCAGGGCCAAATACGGCACGCTGCCGAGCGCCACACAGGCCTTTGCACCTATTTTCGTGCCGATTCTGCTGATCTGCCTGGGTTCCATCGCCGTATTCCCGAGTAAGCCCCTGGGTGACGGTGCACTGCTCAGCGTATTGGGCTTTCTGGGGCATCCAGTCATGGCGTTGCTGGTGGGCCTGGTGCTGGCCTGTACCCTGCTCAAGGGCAAAGGCAAGCGGCAGAATCTACATGACCGCGTTTCCGAGGGCATCGTCTCCGCCGCGCCTATCATTCTGATCACTGGTGCTGGTGGTGCATTCGGTGCAGTGCTCAGTGCGACCCCTCTGGGCAACTACCTGGGTACGACCCTGTCGGCACTGGGCGTTGGGTTGTTTATGCCGTTTCTGGTAGCTGCTGCTCTGAAAACGGCCCAAGGTTCCACCACTGTTGCGTTGGTCACCACCTCGGCGATGGTTGCGCCACTCCTGGGCCAGTTGGGGTTGGATAGCGAGATGGGGCGCGTACTGACCGTGATGGCCATCGGTGCCGGTGGTATGACCGTATCCCACGCCAACGACAGTTTCTTCTGGGTGGTGACCCAGTTCAGCCGCATGCCGGTAGCCGTTGCTTACCGTGCGCAGACCATGGCCACCCTGATCCAGGGCTTGGTCGGTATCACCACCGTGTGGCTGCTGAGTCTGGTGCTACTGTAATCCGCCGTATTACGGGACGCCTTCGTGGCGTCCCGCTGCTATCGAGGTCTTTCCATGAAAATCGTCATCGCTCCTGATTCGTTCAAGGAGAGCCTGAGTGCGCCCGACGTTGCCCAGGCGATTGCCCGCGGCTGGCTCGCCGTTTACCCGGATGCCGAGATCGCGCTGTGCCCCATGGCCGACGGCGGCGAGGGCACGGTGGATGCCGTGCTCGCGGCGACTGGCGGTGAGCGTCGTGAACTGAGTGTGCAAGGCCCCTTGGCTACGCCGGTACAGGCCCACTGGGGCTGGTTGGGCGATGGCACCGCAGTAATCGAGATGGCGGCAGCCAGCGGTCTGCACTGGGTGCCGAGCGCGCAACGTGATGCCCGGGTGACCAGCAGCTACGGCACCGGAGAGTTGATTCGGGCGGCGCTGGATGCCGGTGCCACGCGGATCATTCTGGGGCTCGGTGGCAGCGCTACCAACGATGGTGGCTGCGGTCTGCTGCAGGCCCTGGGCGCGCGTTTTCTCGATGTTGATGGTAATGAATTGCACCCCGGTGGCGCTGCCTTGGCCGCGCTGCACAAGGTCGACCTGGAAGGGCTCGATACGCGCCTGCAAGACGTGCAGGTCGAGGTAGCCGCGGATGTCGACAATCCCTTGTGTGGGCCGCGTGGCGCCTCGGCGATCTTCGGCCCGCAGAAGGGCGCCAGCCCGGAGCAGGTCAAGGAACTGGACGCCGCGCTTGCGCGTCTGGCCGAAGTGGTCGGCGAAGCATTGGGCGAAGATTTCAGCACCTTTCCCGGGGTTGGTGCTGCTGGCGGGCTGGGCTTTGCGGCCAAGGTCTTTTTCGGCGCCCGCTTTCGTCCGGGTATCGAGCTGGTCGCCGAGTTGTCCGGGCTCGCGGAGGCGGTCACCGGCGCCGATCTGGTGATCACCGGGGAAGGGCGGCTGGATGCCCAGAGCCTGCATGGCAAAACCCCGGTCGGCGTAGCTCGGGTGGCACAGGTTCAAGGCGTTCCGGTGATTGCCCTGGCCGGTAGCCTCGGCGAGGGATATCAGCAGGTGCGCGAGGCCGGTATCGAAGCCTCTTTCAGCCTGGCTCCCGGGCCGATCAGCCTGGAGCATGCCTGCACGCATGCGGCGCAGGAGCTGGAAGCGCGTGCTGCCGACCTCGCCAGGTTCTGGCGCCTGGCGCAGGCTGCACGCAACTGATCGCGGCGCCGCAAGGTGATCTTTCGCATGGTTCGATACTGTGCGCTCGGGCCTTGTATGCACTGTGTCAGGGCGGTGACAATGATGACTGGCCGCTGTCTATACTGCAGCGAATGAGGATGTTGGCTGCGTCGCCCCCTGTACGGCTGCTGAACGAGTGCCGTAATTTATCGGCAATCACAGTGAGCTTCCTGGCGACCGTGCTGTCATAGCGTTATCAGTCCAGTCTGGAGAATCGTCATGCATAAACCTGGTATTTTCGTTGTCCTGTTTGCCGCAGCGACTCTCACCCTCGGCGGCTGTGCATCGAGCCTGACCGGCGACAGCTATTCGCGCGATGAAGCGCGTGCCGTGCAGACCGTGCGCATGGGCACCATCGAATCCCTGCGTCCGGTGAAGATCGAAGGTACCAAGACACCAATCGGTGGCGGTGCTGGTGCGGTGATCGGCGGTGTAGCGGGTAGTGGTGTCGGTGGCGGTCGTGGCTCGGCCGTGGCGGCGGTGATCGGTGCGGTAGCCGGTGGTTTGCTGGGCGCTGCAGCCGAGGAAGGCATCACGCGGACTCAAGGCGTTGAAATCACCGTGCGTGAAGATGACGGCAGCATGCGTGCCTATGTGCAGGCTGTAGAGGAAAATCAGGTCTTTCGCGTCGGTGAGCGGGTGCGCATCATGACCGTCAACGGTACCAGCCGTGTGACTCACTGATGCTCCGCTGACAGCGCCCGGAGCTCTGTTTGTGTTGCTGTACGAAGGCCGGATCAGCTTGCTGCCCCGGCCTTTTTCATGGCTGTGATTCGCTGTGAAGGCCAGCCTAGAGCGCTCGGTTTTGTTTGCAGGAGATGAGTTGGAGATAGCTTTAGTAATAATTCTATCCATGACGCGCAGTCGATAGTTAAGCATAATCGAGGGCGCTTCTCGCTCAGAACGCTCCAAGGTCTACGACCAGAAAAACAAGTCGAACGCCTGGGGTATTCGCCAGTCAGTTAGAGCGACCGCAAGATATGCGGATACTTGATCGAAACTGACTCGACATGCTCCGAGTCGGGCTGCTACAGGTGGTTTTTCCGCCTGCCGGGTTGGCATCACGCACACCATCGCAGGGATCGGCCGGGCGCTACGCACTCGGTATTCTGGCACACACTAACTGGCCGTCTGGCTGCATGACGGGCTTGTACAAGGGGTTTAGTGTATGGCGCTTGCGCTGATCATCGCCTTACCATTTCTAGGCATCTTTCTGCCGTTGCTGGCTGACCGCATGGGGCGCTCGCTCTGTGCGCTGGCGGCTGCGCTGGGGCCGGCGGCTGCGCTGATCCTGTTGTGGCTGCAGCAGCCAGCGGTGTTCGCTGGCGAGGTGCAGATCGTCCGCTATCCGTGGCTGTCGGATCTCGGCCTGGATCTGAGCCTGCGCCTGGACGGGCTCGGTTTCCTGTTCGCCTTGATGATCCTCGGCATTGGCTTGCTGGTGATCCTCTACGCCCGCTATTACCTGAGCAAGCAGGAGCCGATGGGGCGTTTCTTCGCCTACCTGCTGTTGTTCATGGGGGCCATGCTGGGCGTGGTGCTCTCGGAAAACATGCTGCTGATGCTGGTGTTCTGGGAGCTGACCAGCCTGTCGTCGTTCCTGCTGATCGGCTTCTGGAGCGGCAGCTCGGATGCGCGTCGCGGATCGCGCATGGCACTGACCGTCACCGGCGGTGGTGGCCTGGCGCTGCTGGCGGGGATTCTGCTGCTCGGCAACATCGTCGGCAGTTTCGAGCTGAGCCAGGTGCTGGCGGCTGGCGATGTGATCCGTAGCCACGCCCTGTACCCGATTACCCTGATCCTGATCCTGCTGGGTGTCTTCACCAAGTCTGCGCAATTCCCCTTCCATTTCTGGTTGCCCCAGGCCATGTCGGCGCCTACGCCGGTGTCGGCCTATCTGCACTCGGCGACCATGGTCAAGGCCGGCGTGTTCCTGCTGGCGCGCTTTTACCCGGCGTTGGCGGGTACCGAGTGGTGGTTCTATCTGGTCAGCATGACCGGTATGGCGACCCTGTTGTTCGGTGCCGGCATGGCGTTGTTCCAGCACGACCTCAAGGGGTTGCTGGCCTACTCGACCATCAGCCACCTCGGGCTGATTACCCTGCTGTTCGGCCTGAATACCGATCTGTCCTCGGTCGCAGCGGTGTTCCACATCATCAACCATGCGACGTTCAAGGCCTCGCTGTTCATGGCCGCCGGCATCATCGACCACGAAACCGGCAGCCGCGACATGCGGCGTATCGCCGGGCTCTGGAAGTACATGCCGCACACCGCCGTACTGGCCATGGTGGCGGCATCGGCGATGGCCGGGGTGCCGCTGCTGAACGGCTTCCTGAGCAAGGAAATGTTCTTCACCGAGACGCTCAATCAGAATCTGCTCGGTATCTTCAGCTGGATGATTCCCGCGGCCGCCACACTGGCCGGGGTGTTCTCGGTCGCCTATTCGCTGCGTTTCATCCACGACGTGTTCTTCAACGGCGAGCCGAAGGATCTGCCCAAGTATCCGCCTCATGAGCCGCCGCGCTACATGAAGATTCCGGTGGAAGTTCTGGTCTTCCTCTGCCTGCTGGTGGGCATGTTGCCGGCCTACACCGTGGCACCGCTGCTGGCCTCGGCGGCCTCGGCGACGCTGGGTGGTGAGGTGCCTTATTACAGCCTGTCGATCTGGCACGGTTTCAACCTGCCGTTGGGCATGAGCGTGATCGCCCTGGTCGGCGGGATCATCGTCTATGCCTGCCGCGAGCCGCTGTTCCGCTGGTATAACGGCATGCCGGAGGTGGATGCCAAGGAGATGTTCGAGCTGCTCAACAGCCGTTTGGTGAAGAGCGCTCGCTGGATCACCAGGCTGCTCGAAAGCGGCTCCCAGCAGCGTTACGTGGCACTGCTGCTGGTCAGCGCCCTGGTGCTGATCACCATTGCGCTGTCGTCGATGGATTCGCTGGGCGGCAACGTGCCGCTGTCGCCGCTCGATGGCATCACCGTGCTCGGTATGCTGGTGCTGTGCGTGATGGCCGTGCTCACGGTGGTGTTCCACCGCAACCGCCTCAAGGCGCTGATGACACTGAGCTGCGCCGGGCTGATGGTGGCGCTGGCGTTCGCTCGCTATTCCGCGCCGGATCTGGCCCTGACCCAGCTGTCGGTCGAGGTGGTGACCATCATCCTGCTGGTGCTGGCGCTGTTCTTCATGCCGGATCGCACGCCGATGGAGTCGAGCAGCCTGCGCGGCCTGCGTGATGTCCTGTTGGCTGGTGGTTGCGGTATCGCCGTCTCGCTGCTGGCTTACGCGGTCATGACCCGCCCCTACGACAGCATCGCCTCGTTCTTCCTCGAGAACAGCGTCAGTGGTGGCGGTGGTACCAATGTGGTCAACGTGATTCTGGTCGATTTCCGCGGCTTCGATACCCTGGGAGAAATCAGCGTGCTGGCGATCGCAGCGGTAGGTATCTACGGCTTGCTCGCCGGGCTGCATCTGCCGCACCCGCTCACCGACCCGAACGGCAAACCCTGGTCGCGCGACAGCCACCCGATGATCCTCGACAACATTGCACGGGTGCTGCTGCCGATGGCGCTGCTGGTGTCGGCTTTCATCTTCCTGCGCGGGCACAACCTGCCAGGCGGCGGCTTCATTGCCGGCCTGATCACCGCCATTGCCCTGATCCTGCAATACGTGGCTCATGGGGTCGAATGGACGCAGCGGCGTATGCCCTGGAGTTTCCACAGCATCGCCGGACTCGGCGTGATGATCGCCGGGCTCACTGGCCTCGGCAGCATGGCCTTCGGTGCGCCGTTCCTGACGTCGGCCTTCGACCATTTCCACCTGCCGCTGATCGGTGAGTTCGAGCTGGCTACCGCGCTGTTCTTCGACCTGGGTGTGTACCTGGCAGTAGTCGGTTCCACGCTGCTGATCCTGTCCAACATCGGCCACGTCAGTCAGGACGAATCGAGCAAGGAGGTACTCTGATGGAAGCACTATTCGCGATTACGCTGGGTGTGCTGACTGCCAGCGGTGTGTACCTGCTGATGCGAGCTCGCATTTATCCCGTGGTGATGGGGCTTACCCTGATTTCCTACGGGGTCAACCTGTTCCTGTTCGCCATGGGCCGTCTGGGCACCGGCGTACCGGCGGTGATCGGCAAGAGCGCCGAGTACGGTGATCCGATTCCCCAGGCACTGGTGCTCACCGCCATCGTCATCGGCTTCGCCATGACGGCCTTCGTCGTGGTGCTGTCGCTGCGGGCGCTGGGTGACTTGCGAACCGACCATGTCGATGGCGAGGAGCCGCGCTGATGAATCACGCGTTGATCCTGCCGATCCTGATACCCCTGTTTACCGGCAGCCTGCTGCTGATTCGCTCGCAGTTATCGCTGAGCGCCAAGCGCTGGATTTCCCTGCTGGCTACCTGGGCACTGCTGCCGTTGAGCGCCTGGCTGGTGCTGCAGGCGGATTCCGGTGTGTTGCAGGTGTATGCCCTGGGCAACTGGCAGGCGCCATTCGGCATCGTACTGCTGCTCGATCGCCTGGCTGCGCTGATGTTGCTGGTGACCGCCGTGCTGGCAAGCTTCGCCATGCTCTATGCGGTGCGCGGCGACGACGAGCGCGGGCCGAACTTCCACGCCCTGATGCAATTCCAGCTGCTCGGCATCAACGGTGCGTTTCTTACCGGCGATCTGTTCAACCTGTTCGTGTTCTTCGAGATCCTGCTGATCGCCTCGTACTCGCTGCTGGTCTATGGCGGTGGCCCGAAGCGGATCAAGGCGGGCATGCACTACGTGGTGCTCAACCTGGTGGCCTCGTCGTTCTTCCTGATCGGTGTGGGCATTCTTTACGGCCTTCTTGGCACCCTGAACATCGCCGACCTGGCGTTGAAAGTTTCCGAGGCTGATGCCGACCGCCTGCCGCTGATCGCCGCTGCTGGATACCTGCTGCTGATCGTGTTCGGCCTTAAAGGCGCGATCCTGCCGCTGTACTTCTGGTTACCCAACGCCTACGCGGCAGCCACGGCACCGGTGGCCGCACTATTCGCCATCATGACCAAGGTCGGGCTGTATGCGGTGATCCGCGTTTTCACTCTGGTCTTCGGCAGCGAGGCAGGCGAGCTGGCCCATCTGATCGACTACCTGTTGTGGCCGCTGGCGGCACTGACCCTGGCAGTCGGTGTGATTGGCGCCCTGGCTGCACGTAGCCTGGGCCGGCTGATCGGTTATCTGGTGATCGTCTCGGTTGGTACGTTGCTGGCGGGCGTAGCCCTCGGTACCGCGCAGAGTCTGAGCGCCGCGCTTTACTACCTGGTGCACAGCACCTGGGTGTGTGGCGGGCTGTTCCTGCTCGCCGACCTGCTGGCGCGTCAGCGCGGCGATATTGGCTTGCGGCTGCGCAAGGGGCCGCAATTGCTGCAGCCGAAATTGCTCGGTGGGCTGTTCTTCATCGGTGCCATTTCCGTTGCCGGCTTACCGCCGTTCTCGGGGTTTCTGGGCAAGTTGATGCTGCTGCGTTCGGTGGAAACCGGCACGCAGGCGCTGGTGCTATGGCCGGTAGTGCTGTGCGGCGGGCTGGGGATGGTGATCGCCCTGGTGCGCGCTGGCAGCACCCTGTTCTGGCGCTGCACCGGTGAGCCGGCGCCGGCCGCCGAGTTCGACCGGATTCGCGCTCTGGCTGCCATCTGCCTGCTGGCTGGCGGGCCGCTGCTGGTGATCGCCGCTCAGCCGATCCATGAGTACGTCCAGGCCGTCGCCCAGCAATTGCTGGATGTCGATAGCTACCTGCAGATCGTGCGCGGAGGTGATGCATGAGCCTATCCCGATGGTTGCCCCATCCCATGCTCACCGTGCTGCTCACGGTGATCTGGCTTTTGCTGGTCAACGCACCGAGCGTTGGTCATCTGTTGCTGGGTGCTTTTCTCGGCTGGGGCATCGCCCTGCTGTGCCGTGGTTTCATGCTTGACGTGCCACGCCTGCGTCGGCCTTTGCTGCTGTGCCGCTACATGCTGATGGTGCTCTGGGACATCGTTATCGCCAACCTGCATGTGGCGCGATTGGTGCTGGGTCCGACCAGCAGGTTGCGGCCGGCATTCGTCGAGGTACCCATGGCCATCGAGAACGAATTCATGCTTTCGGTACTCGCCTGCATCGTGTCGCTGACCCCGGGAACCGTGTCATCCGGTCTCAGTAGCGATCATAAAACCCTGCTGCTGCACGGCCTGGACGTGGCTGATGGCGAGGCACTGATCGCCGAGGTCAAGTCACGCTACGAAGCCCCGCTGATGGAGATTTTCGAATGCTCGTCTACGTAATTCCCCTGTGCATGGCGCTGATGGGCGTCGCCGTAGCGCTCAACGTGATCCGCCTGGTGCGCGGCCCGGATATGCCGGATCGGGTACTGGCCCTGGATACGCTGTACATCAACGCCCTGGCGTTGATCGTGGTGTTCGGTATCTGGCTCGAGTCGGATCTGTTTTTCGAGGCGGCGCTGCTGATCGCCGTCATGGGTTTCGTCGGTACCGTGGCGGTGGGCAAGCACCTGCTGCACGGCGAAATCATCGACTGAGGAGGGTATTGCCATGCCATTTTGGATCGAAGCACTGGTGGCGTTTTTTCTGATCACCGGCTGCTCCTTCGCCTTGATCGGCGCCATTGGTCTGTACCGCCTGCCGGACTTCTTCACCCGTCTGCACGGCCCGACCAAGGCCACCACCCTGGGCGTAGGCAGCATGGTCGTGGCGTCGATGATCTTCTTCGGCAGTCACGAAGAAGGGCTGAGCCTCCACGAACTGCTGATCACCCTGTTCCTGTTCATCACCGCCCCGGTCAGTGCCCACATGCTCGCCAAGGCGGCGATGCAGCAGAAGGTCAAGTTGGTGAGCCGTACCCGCGGTCGGCCCTGGGAATCCTGAACTGGGCTGGTCGTTTGGCGCCTGGCTGTTCCTGTCGGCGGTGCTGCGCAGCCCATAGACTGCATCCGCAACCTTCCTGAGCGAGGCCCTGCAGATGCAGTGGCAACAACGTGCGGCGACCGCCGCGGACATCGAAGCGCTCTGTGCGCTGATCTTCGAGCACGGCCCCAACCCCTGGAATCATCTGCCGCGCGCAGAGGTGACTGCCCATCTGCAGGGCATCGCCGATGGCAGTACACGCGCTTTGCTGGCTGAGGGAGAGGCTGGATTGCTGGGGTTCGTCAGCCATGTGCGCACCACCTGGTTTCACGAGCACCAGCCCCTGAGCAGATGCGATGACGAACATGCCTATATCTGCGAGGCCGTGACCCACCGCGACATGGCGGGACGGGGGCTGGGTTCCGCGCTACTGCGCCAGGTGGTGGCGGATATCCGCAGCGAAGGCATCATGGACATCTATATCGATCGTCACGAAGAGAACGCGGCCTCAGCCGGCATGATGCGCAAGGCCGGGTTCGTCGAGATCAGCACCGTTGATGACGGCGAGCGCCGGCCCAATGGGTCACGGCGCACCACTCTATGTCGTTGGCAGTCGGCTTAGTCGGCCAATAGCGCCCGCGCCAGGCCTTCGGCGACGCGGATGCCATCGACACCGGCGGAGAGGATGCCACCGGCGTAACCAGCGCCTTCGCCGGCGGGGAACAGGCCACGCACGTTGAGGCTCTGCAGGTCTTCACCGCGGGTGATCCGCAACGGCGAGGACGTGCGGGTTTCGATGCCGGTCAGTACCGCATCGTGCAGGTCGAAGCCCTTGATCTGCTTGCCGAATGCCGGCAGTGCCTCACGGATCGCCTCGATGGCGAAGTCCGGCAGGGCCGGTGCCAGATCCCCCAGTTTGATTCCCGGTTTGTAGGACGGCTCGACACTGCCCAGTGCCGTGCTCGGCTTGCCAGCGATGAAGTCGCCCACCAGTTGGCCCGGCGCTTCGTAGCTGCTGCCACCGAGTACATAGGCGTGGGACTCCAGGCGTTCCTGTAGCTCGACACCAGCCAGCGGGCCACCGGGATAGTCCTGCTCCGGGGTAATGCCGACGACGATGCCGGCATTGGCATTGCGCTCGTTGCGCGAGTACTGGCTCATGCCGTTGGTCACCACTCGATGCGGCTCGCTGGTGGCGGCGACCACGGTGCCGCCCGGGCACATGCAGAAGCTGTACACCGAGCGGCCGTTCTTGGCGTGGTGCACCAGCTTGTAGTCGGCGGCGCCAAGCTTCGGATGGCCGGCGTATTTGCCGAGACGGGCACGATCGATCAGCGATTGAGGGTGTTCGATACGGAAGCCCACCGAGAAGGGTTTGGCTTCCATGAATACGCCGCGCTTGTGCAGCGCACGGAAGGTGTCGCGGGAGCTGTGACCGAGAGCCAGGATGACGTGGCGGCTGTGGATCTGCTCGCCGTTCTCCAGTTCTACGCCGAGCAGTTGGCCGTCCTCGATCAGTACGTCGCTGACGCGCTGCTGGAAGCGTACTTCACCGCCCAGGGCCTTGATCTCCTCACGCATGGTGGCGACCACGCCCGTCAGGCGGAAAGTGCCAATGTGCGGTTTGCTGACGTAGAGGATTTCCTCTGGCGCGCCAGCTTTGACGAATTCTTCCAGCACCTTGCGGCCGTAATGGTTGGGATCCTTGATCTGGCTGTACAGTTTGCCGTCGGAAAAGGTGCCCGCGCCGCCCTCGCCGAACTGCACGTTGGACTCGGGGTCGAGCACCTTCTTGCGCCACAGGCCCCAGGTGTCCTTGGTGCGTTGGCGCACTTCCTTGCCACGCTCGAGCACGATCGGCTTGAGGCCCATCTGCGCCAGCAGCAACGCGGCGAAGATGCCACAGGGGCCGAAGCCGATCACCAGAGGACGCTGTTCCGGTTGCTGTTCTGCGGGAATGTTCAGCGGCTTGTAGCGCAGGTCTGGCGCGATGCCAAGATTACGGTCGTTGCTCAGGCGTGCCAGCAGCGCCGCTTCGTCGCGCACACTGAAGTCGAGGGTATAGATGAACGGCATGTCCCCGAACTTCTTGCGTGCATCGTAGCTGCGCTTGAACACGTTGAACTCGAGCAGTTCGCTGTCTTCGATACCCAGGCGCTCGAGCAGAGCAGGGCGGAGTGCGTCGTCCGCATGGTCGAGGGGCAGTTTCAGTTCGGTGATGCGCAGCATGTGGAGTCCACCTTTCAGGGCCGGAGGTCACCCGGCAGCTTTTCGAGGGCGGCGATTATGGACGAAAAAGAACCATCAGGCTGCAGTTCTCGCGTCGCAGTCGACGGGCAGTGGCAGGGATCGATGTATCCAGCCCCGGATCAGACGCGTCAATTTTCAGGTACCTCACTGGCGTAAAAAGGACATTCGCATGCAATCGAGCAAGATGCTCGTCCTCGGTTATCTGGCTGGTCTTGTCACGCCGCTGTGGTTGGCGCTCGGGGTGACCCTCGTCGGCGCGCTTTATCCCGGTTACAGCCATTTCGATCACGCCATGAGCCTGCTCGGTGCCGAAGGGGCCCCGACCCGGTACATCTCGCCGTTGATCAATAACTACCCGCTGGGCGCGTTGTTCATGCTGTTCGGCGTTACCGTGCTGCTGAGCTTCGACAACCTCTGGGCGCGGCTCAGTGGTGTGCTGATCCTCCTCCATGGCCTGGGTAGCTACGGCACCGGCTACTTTGCCTGCGACCCTGGTTGCGCTCCAGATAGCCCGTCGACCAGCCAGAATCTGCACAACCTGGCGGGATTGCTCATGGCACTCGGTTTGCTGATCGCCAGCGCGCTATGGGCCTATCTGGGCCGACGTCTGCTCGGTTCGTGGACGTTCTCCTGGTTCTCTCTGTTATGCACCCTGGTGGCGGTTAGCGCCCTGCCATTGATGGCCGGAGCCCTGGAGAGCGGTCATGGTTTTGGTCTCTATCAGCGCCTCAACTATGGGGTGTCGCTGCTATGGTTGGCCACGCTGGCGTCGATGTTGCTGCGCCGTTCCCGAGCCTGACTCGCGTTTGCTTACGATTTGCCGGTGTCGCACGTCGAGGGGAATTGTTAGGGTCTTAGGCTCACGTTTAATAGGGATATCAAGGGGGCAAAATGAGCGAGCAACCCTGGGCTGGTGGAACACCCGTCAGCATACTGCTGGCTACGGATCTGAGCGTGCGTTGCGACCGTGCCCTGGATCGCGCTGCGCAATTGGCCAGTGAATGGCAGGCCATGCTGGTGGGCGTCAACGTGCTGGAAACGGCCCAGGCGCCGGATCTGGTGCTCGGCTGGGTCGGTGCGCAGGACGATACCGACCTGTCACGCTTCGCCGAGCAGCAACTGCAGGATGATCTGTCCGGTCTCGACGTACGTGTGCGGCTGCGCATCGAACGCGGCGAGCCCGTGCAGGCCATCGTCAAGGCTGCGCGGGAAACCGGTAGCGGGCTGGTGGTGACCGGCGTTGCCAGCAACGAGCTATGGGGCCGTCTGTTGCTCGGTTCCACGGTCGAGTCGCTGACCCGGCAACTGCCGCAGCCTTTGCTGGTGGTGCGTCAGCGGCCGCGTGGACGCTATGAGCGCATCCTCATCGCCACCGACTTTTCCGACTCGTCACGCCATGCGCTGCATGCTGCCGCCCGCTATTTTCCGGATCGCGAACTGGTGCTCTATCACGTCACCGAGGCGCCCATGTCCGACCGCCTGGAGCGAGTGATCGACGGTGAAACACGCCGGCACATCGAGGAGGGTGACTATGCTGCCTTTCTCGCCGCCAGCGATCTGCCGGAAGACTTGCGCAAGCGAACCCGCATCATCATCGAGCAGGGCTCGCTGGGCGTTTCATTGAGCCGCTACGTGCGTGAACATGGCGTGGATCTGGTGGTGATGGGCACCCATGGTCGCAGCGGGCTGATGAATGTGCTGCTTGGCAGCGCGGCCAGCGAATTGCTGCAGTGGGTACCGTGCGATACCTTGATCGTGCGAGAGCCGCGGGCCGCCAGATAGTCTCTTCAGCGCCCGTGAAGCCAGCGCTGGCGCTGATCGGCATCGAGAAATGTCCAGGCCACGAAGCGGCTCTGCTTCTGGCCCTGACTCATTTCCACGGTACGTGTCTCCACGGCGCCGACTTTCTTCAGCGTGGTGTACACGCCAGGCAGGTTGCCGGATTTGGAGATCAGCGTGCTGAACCACAGCACCTGCTCGCCGTGTTCGGCGCTTTCGCGAATCAACCGCGCGACGAACGCCGCCTCGCCACCGGGGCACCACAGTTCTGCCGCCTGGCCGCCGAAATTCAGCACCGGCAGTTTGCGCTTGGGGTCGAGCTTGCCAAGGTTACGCCATTTGCGTTTGCTGCCACTGGCGGCTTCGTCTGCCGAGGCGTGGAAGGGCGGGTTGCACAGGGTCAGCTCGAAGCGTTCTTCAGGTTGTAGCAAGCCATTGAAAATATGCCCGGCATCCTGCTGCAGGCGCAGTTCGATCTGTTCGTTCAGGCCAGGATTCGACTGCACGATGGTCTTCGCCGACGCGATGGCCTGAGGCGCGATATCCGCCCCCACGAAACGCCAGCCGTATTCGCGGTTGCCAAGCAGCGGGTAGATGCAGTTGGCGCCCACGCCAATATCCAGCGCCCGTACCGCCGCGCCTCTGGGAATCTCACCGGCGTTGTCGGTAGCCAGCAGATCGGCCAGGTAATGCAGATAGTCGGCGCGCCCGGGGATAGGCGGGCACAGGTAATCCGCCGGAATGTCCCAGTGCGCGATGCCGTAGAACTGCTTGAGCAGGGCGCGGTTGAACACCTTGACCGCCGCCGGGTTGGCGAAGTCGATGCTCTCCTTGCCGTATGGATTGATGATGACGAACGCCGCCAGTTCCGGGCTGGTCTTGATCAACACCGGAAAATCGTAGCGCCCCTGATGACGATTGCGAGGATGCAACTGACCCTTGTCAGGCGACGAGGCGGGCGGTTTCGGCGGACGTTTGGCGGGCATGCTGACGGATCACACAGAGGGGCGGCCGCGCATTTTCCCACAGCTCATAGCGCTGTGCTTGCCGGCTTTTCGGAGATGCATCGGAAAACAGCTGCCGCCCACCTGCTGGCGTTCGGATGCGCACTGACCCAGGTCAACGGTCTGCCGCCTGACCAGCCCTAGACTGGCTCCATCTAGGGGAATGACAGGGAGGCCGGACATGGCCTATCTCAGTTGGAGTGATGATCTGAACACCGGAATCGCGGTGATCGACGGCCAGCACCGGCGCATCGTCGACATGATCAATGAGCTGTATGTCGCTCAGCAGAATGGCGCGCGCGAGGGTGTGGCGCTGGTGATCGAGGAGCTGGTCGATTACACCACCTCGCACTTCGCCTTCGAGGAGGCGATGCTCGAAGAAGCCGGTTATGTCTTCACCAAGGCCCACAAGCGGGTGCACGAGATTTTCATCAGGCGGGTCGACGACTACCGCACGCGATTCAAACAAGGCGAAGACGTCTCCGACGAACTGCGCAGCCTGCTCGGGCGCTGGCTGTTCGGCCATATTCGCAACGACGACCAGAACTACGTGGCGGCCGTCACCGAAAACCTGCGCCGCCTGGCCGCCGACAAGACCGAAGAGGGTTGGCTGAGCCGAGCCAAACGGCGTTTCTTCCGCGCGGCGTAGCGGGCGGTTTCAAGGGAATAGCGGTCATTGAGCTGCAAGCCGCAAGCTTCAAGCTGCAAGACAGAAGCAAGAGCAATAGAGCGCTCCGAGCTGCTTTTAACTTGTTGCTTGAAGCTTGCAGCTTATGGCTTCTTTCGACTTTATCCCGCCGCTGTCCTTGCCGTGAGCTAAAGCGGGAAGATCCAGGGCACCATCACCACGCTGACGATCATCACCAGAATGGTGAACGGTACGCCGATACGCACGAAGTCACCGAAACGATATTGGCCCGGCCCCAGCACCAGGGTATTCACCGGCGATGAAATCGGCGTCATGAACGCAGCCGAGGCCGCCAGGGCGACGGTCATCGCGAAAGGCACGGGTGATGCGCCCAGCGCCTGAGCGGTGGCGATGGCCACGGGAGCCATCAGCACCGCCGTCGCGGTATTGGAGATGAACAGGCCGATCAGCGCGGTGACGGCGAACAGGCTGGCCAGGATCACCCGTGGCCCCGCCTCGCCGAGTGCTCCGACCAGGCCGTTGACCGCCAGGTCGATCCCGCCGGTTTTCTGCAGGGCCAGGGCGAAGGGCAGCATGCCGACGATGAGGATCAGGCTCGGCCAGTGGATCGATCGGTAGGCGCTGGCCATATCGATGCAGCGGAAGGCGCCCATCAGCAGGCAGCCGATCAACGCAGCCATGACGTTGGGCACCAGGCCGCTGATCATCAGGCCGACCATCACCGCCAGGCTCAACAAGGCATAGGGCGCCTTGCGTGCGGCGGGTGCCACCTCATCGACTTCGGCGGGCAGGCTGAGCACCAGAAAGTCACGATTGAGGCTTTGCAGGTGATGGATCTGCTTCCAGCTACCGGCCACCAGCAAGGTGTCGGCGTGGGTCAGTTTTTCGTCCACCAGCAGGCCTTCCAGCGCCTGGCCATGGCGGCGCAGGCCGACCAGGTTGAGTTTGTAGCGGCTGCGCAGGCCCAGTTCCTGGACGGTCTTGCCCGGCAACCGGGATTCCGGCGGCAACGCCACCTCAGCCAACCCCAGTTCGTGGGAATGCACGCTGTAGTAGGAGTTGCGCAGTGGCAGTGCCTCCAGGCCCAGCTCCTGATAGGCGCCGAGCAGGGCGATGGCCGGGCTGGCCAGGTCGACCAGCAGCACATCGCCGGCTTGCAACTGGGTGTTGCCGGTGGCCATCAGCAGCAGGGTGCGAAACTGTCGCTGGCGCTCCACGGCAATCACGTTGATACCGTACTGCGAGCGCAGCTGCAGTTCGTCCAGTGCCTGATTGGCCAGAGGCGAGTCGGCCCGCACCCGCAGGCGACGTTCGCGTTCGCTCAGGCGATAGGTGCGCGCCAGATCGGTCAGGGTCAGCCGCGGCGGCGCAGACGCATCGCCATCGACGTCACGCTGCAACCAGCGACGTGTGGCGAGCATGTAGAGTACGCCAAGCACCAGCACGGTCAGGCCGATGGGGGTGAAGCTGAAGAAGTCGAAGCCCGGCAGACCAGCGCGCAGCAGTTCGCTATGCACCACCATGTTCGGCGGCGTGGCCACCAGGGTCAGCATGCCGCTGATCAGGCCGGCGAACGCCAGCGGCATCATCAGTCGGCCCGGTGCGATCTTCAGGCGCGCCGCCACACCGAGCACCACGGGGATGAAGATCGCCACCACGCCGGTCGAACTCATCACCGAGCCGAGACCGGCCACCGCCACCATCAGCAGGATCAGCAGACGTGTTTCGCTGCTGCCGGCCTTGGCCACCAGCCAGTCACCCAGGCGGTAGGCGATGCCGGTGCGCACCAGGCCCTCACCGATCACGAATAGCGCGGCGATAAGGATCACGCTGGGGTCGCTGAAACCGGCCAGGGTTTCCTGGATGCTGAGTACGCCCGTCAACGGCAGGGCGACGATGATCATCAGCGCGACCACGTCCATGCGCGGTTTGTCGAGGACGAACAGCACTACCGCCGCAAACAGCAGGCCGAGCACCATAAGCAGGTCGAGGGTCATTCTGGCTCCTTGCCGGGCAGTGTTTCAGGGATAGCCGAGCACGGTCTTGATCTGCTGCAGATTGGCGGCGATCCAGCGTTTGTCGATGGCACCCCAATCGCGGATCACATAATGGCCGGCGTTGTTGCGTTCGCCTTCCTGCTGCTGGAATTCGCAGCGGATATCCAGTTCTTCCAGCGCTGTCAGGGTGTCCTGGGCAGTGCGTCGGGGCATGCCGGTGGCGGTCATCAACGCCGGCACGCTGTTGGCGCTGCCGCTGTCGATCAGCCAGGCGACGTAGAGGCGGCGGTAGAAGCTGGTCTTGGTCTTGCTGACGTCCATGGCAGTCCTTTCAGTCGAGAAGGTCGATGGCGGTTCGCAGCCAGTTGAAACGGACATGTTCCTGCTCCAGCCTCAGCGCCATGACGGTTTTACCCTCTGCTCCGCCTACGCGATCATGGCGCAGGTCGTCGTACAGATCGGCTTCCCGCTCGTCCAGGCGTGTCAGTGGGTGGCTGCAGCGCTTGTCCGCAGGCTCCTTGCCCCAGAGCGGCCGATGGGCCAGCAAGGTGGCGCGATCCATCAGCAGGGAGCGGGCGTCGGGGAAATAGGCGCGCAAGCGGTCGAGTATGGCGAAACCATGGGTATCGATGTCGCCCCAGTAATGCAGCGGTTGATCCTCGAGCCAGCGAACCTGCGCCAGGCGATCCAGCGCGTAGCCCTGGCCGTACAGGATGGCGCTGGCAGGATGCGGCGGAAAGGCCAGGAAGTTGGTTTCGTTCTCGGTGACGAACACGCGCTTGAGCGGCATCCGCAGCCGGGCGAGCTGTTCCACCGGGAGTTCCAGGTCGCTCAGACCCGCAATGTATAAAACGGGATCGAGCAGCCGCAGGCGCACCCGAACGGGTTTTTCGCGCAGCCCATAGCGACGGCTGAAGCCGCTGGCACCACGGGCCTCGGGGTCATGTACGGCGTCTGCCAGAACAGGATTCAGCAGCTCGCCGAGCAGGCCGCGGCGTTGTTCGATGAACTTGCTGTCGACGCCGGGAATGTCCAGCTGGCGCAGGTACAGCCCGCTACGGGGGTGGGCGCGGAACCACTGCAGTACGGCGCGTATCCGCGGCCAATGCGGGGCGCTCTCCAGGGCTTGCATAGGCTGCCGATGGAGCCAGTCATGCAGTTCGGGGAACTCGGCCAGTGCCGCGGTACGCAGCTGCTCGAAGCGGCGCCAGTCTGCTTGCCGGCCGATCAGGCGCAGCGCGGCATCGGGGCTGTCGACCCAGGCTTCTGCGGGGATCCGGTTACGGCCGAGCTGCTGATTGCTGACGGTTTTCCAGACCAGTCGGTAGTCGCCTTCGCCAGCCTGCAGCTTGCCTATCCACTGGCGTACGTCGGCGAAGCGATTGCCCAGATCCGCGGCACCCGGCTTTTTCAGGCGCAGGCGAAGCGGGAACAGCGGCTCGTCCGCCAACGGCGTACGCAGTAAGGTACCCTGATCCCACAGCCGCTGCAGCTGAGCCCTGAGATCCTCGGGGCTGCTCCAGGCGTTCATGCGCGTACCGATTCAGGGCGCATCAGGACTCTCCCGCGCCGCCTTCTGTTCGCGGTACTCCTCGATCGTCAGGCACCTGAGCATCGACTCGCGGCCCTGCTCGTTGTGCACGAAGCCGACATTGGCGACGTAGGGTTCGATGATGTGGATCTTCTGCAGCGGCGTGACGATCAGCAGTTGCAGATTGAGTTTGCGGAACAGCTCCAGGCCGTAGCGGGCCGATTCGTCGGAGCCGCGGCCGAAGGCTTCGTCGATCACCACGAAACGGAACGAGCGCGAGCGGGTCGCGCCCCATTCCAGGCCGAAGCGGTAGGCCAGGCTGGCGGCCAGCACGGTATAGGCGAGTTTTTCCTTCTGCCCGCCGGATTTGCCACCGGAATCGCTGTAGTGCTCGTGCTCGCTGCCATCCTCGCGCCAGCGCTCGGAGGCGGAGAAGACGAACCAGTTGCGCACGTCGCAGACCTTGCGCGTCCAGCGCCGATCGGCGTCGCTGCTGCCTTCGCGACCACGGAATTTCTCGATGATCTTCCGCACTTCGAGGAATTTGCTCTCCGCATAATGTTCGTCGTCGCTGCCGGAGAGACTGCCTTCGGTACAGGCCCGCAGGTCGCTGCGGAAGGCGGTAATCTCGCCGTCGCCGGCGCCTTGCGCTTCCAGCTGGATCAGGCGCCCGGGGTTGTAGTCGATCTCCTGCAGCGAGCGATTGATCTCCTCGATGCGTTCGCGGATATCGTGTTCCTCGCGGCGCAGGTGGCTCTGGAAGTTGGCGATTTCGTTGATGACGTTTTCATTGAGCATGGCCTTGAACTGCTGCTCGAACTGCGGCAGGCCGTCCTGTTCCAGGCTATGCAGCATGGCGCCGTATTCGTCGAGCGCCTCGAGGTTGACGTCCACCTCGCGGGTTTCCAGGGCAAAGGCGGCGCGGTACTCGCTCATCGCCTGGATGATGTTTTCAGCCAGGCGCCTGACTCGCTGGTTGGCGGCATCGATACGGGCTTGCAGCCAGTTGCGCAGATCCTGTTCGCGATTACCGCAGGATTCCACCGTCAGCGTGTGCTCTCCCAGGGCCTGGTCGCGCAGCGCTTGCAGCTCGTCGAAGCGAGCCCGCTGCTCATCGTTCGCCGATTCGTGCTGGAGACGCGCCTCGTCGGCCTGGCTCTGGGCGTCCTCCTGCTTCTGTTCGGTACGTGCCAGTTCCCGGCCTTTTTCGTCGAGGGCGTCACGCAGGTCAGCAAGTTGTCGTTCCAGCTCCCGCAACTGCTGTTGCAAGGTATGCAGGATGTCGGATTCGGCTTCCAGCTGGCGGCGCTCTTGCTCCAGGGCATGGATCTGTCCTTGCAGGGGTTTCCAGTCCAGTTCCTGGAAGCTGTCGAATACCGAGAGTTTGTCGAGCAGGCCGATGCGTTCGTCCAGTGTGCGTTGCTGGCGCTGCAGGTCGGCCAGGCGCAGCGCCTGCTGCTGGATGCGGGCCTGCAGGTCGCCGGCCTGTTTTTCCAGGGCGGCGATCTTTTCCACGTTGCTCCAGCCGAGTACGTACTGGGTGCGATCGTCCAGGCGGCGGCGGTCGTCCTTTTCATGACGCTCCTGGCCGGACTTGATCTGGCCGGCACGGCTGACGGCCTTTTCTTCCCGGCGGAACTGCTCCAGCGAAGTGCAGCAGGCATAGTCGAAGCGCCGTCCCAGCTCGCTTTCGAGCCAGTCGTAGAACGGCGTATCGGGTTTGATCTGCAGTTTGCGCACCAGGGATTCGCCGTGCAGGCTCGGCAGCGCCTGGGGGCGGCGTTCGCGGATGCGGAAATACACCAGGCGCTCGCCCAGGTGGGTCTGTTCGACCCACTGCGCCACTGGCGCATACAGCGCGTCGGGCACCAGCAGCGACAGCGCGAAGTTGTGCAGCAGGCGTTCGGCCACGCCTTCCCAGTCGCGTTCGTCCTCGCGTACCTGCAGCAGCTCGCCGGCGAAGGGCAGCTCGCTTTCGTCCAGGTTCAGGGCCTGGCAAAGGCTCGCACGCACCTTGAGCATTCGCTCGGGCAGGTTGGAGCGGCGTTTGCGCAGGGACACCAGTTCCTGGTCGAGTTCGTCGTGCCGGTCTCTCAGGTCGCGCAGCTCGACGCTGGTTTCGGTCTGTTGGTTCTGTGCGCCGTCACGCTGTTCGCGACTGTCTTCTACGAGTTCCGACAAGGCCTGGCGATTGGCCAGAAACGGCTCGCTACTGCTGGCCAGCGGCAGATCCAGCTGGCTCGCCAGGGCGTCATAGCGTTCGCTGGCACGCTGGCGACGCTGCCGTTCACTGTCCAGCCGACCGATGTCCGCTTCTATGGCGGCCAGGCGGTCGCCGCCATTCTGGGCAATGGCGCGGTTGAGATCGTCACGCCGGGCCTGTCCCTGACGCTGATGCTCCTGCAGGGCGGCGTGCTGTTCGTGCTGGCGCGCGATGTCCTGGGCCAGGTTGGCCAGGCGTTTGTCCAGCAACTGCGCCTTGAGTCCGGCGAACCAGGGCGTCAGCGCCTCGCGGCAGGCGACCAGTGAGTCGGCTTCGGCGGATTCCCGGGCATGGTGCTGGCCACTCTCCACCAGCGGCTGTAGCAGGCCGATCTGCCGTTTTGCCTTGAGCACGGCTTCGTGGGCGCGATTGAGGTCGTCGAAGTGGCGCACCAGGGCCTGGATACGCTCGTCCACCGGGAACTCCTCGAGCATGTGCTCGCGGACGAAATCGGTGAGGTTGCCCACCGATTTCATCGATACCGTCTGGCCGAACAGCTCCAGCGCCTGTTCGTCGGCAATGCCGAAGCGGCGGCGGAAACTGGCGCTGTAAGCGGCGAAGCTGGTTTCCAGCTCGACATGGGGCATGTCCCGCAGGCGCTTGCGCAGGGCGTTCAGGTCGCTGCCGAAATGGGCGAAATGCTCGGTGATGGACAGTTGCCGGTCGGCCACCACATAGAAGCGCTCCGGTTGGCTACGGGCGTCGGTGATGTAGAACACCTGGGCCAGGGTGACGTGCTGGTCGAAGCCTTCGTTGTAGAAGTGGCCGAGGATCACCGAGTAGCTGTTGTGGTCGCGCAGGGCCACGGGCTTGGCGCTGGCGCCGCTGTCGCTGCGTTCGGACTTGTAGTGGCCGAGCACGTAGGAGCGCAGGGTGCGCTCCTTGGCTTCGGCGCCGGCGGCCTTGTTGTAGGCGATCTTCTGGGCCGGCACCAGCAAGGTGGTGACCGCATCCACCAGGGTGGACTTGCCGGAACCGATGTCGCCGGTAAGTAGGGCATTGTCGCCGCCTACCGGAAAGCGCCAGACGCGCTGGTGAAAGGTGCCCCAGTTGTAGACCTCGAAACCATGCAGGCGAAAGCCCGCGCGTTCGTCGCTTTGCGCGAAGTCGAGCAGAGGAAGTATTTTGGGTTCGGTCATGATCAGCTCTCGGCCTCATCCGCTAGTTCCCAGTGGCCACTGCGGGGGGATCCTACTCGGCGTAAGCGGCCCTGAGTTTTCAGGTTGTCGATGTAGGTCAGGATCGTTCGCTTGGATACCTTGAGTCTTTCGCCGAGTTGCACGGTGGAGAGGCGGGCGTTTTCCCTGAGTAACGCAAGCACGGCGTCCTCCATGGCGGATGGAACGATTGGTGAAGCGATTGGTGAAGCGATTGGTGAAACAGCTTGCGGCCAGGCCAGTTCCAGGCGCGTCTGCTCATAGGGCTCGAAAGTATCCTGAAGCGATAGTCTGCCATTCACTAGTTCCCAGCCTTGGCGAATTTTTGGCAGCCCGGAACCGGCTCGTTCGCCGATGCCGATCATCAGAAACATTTGATGCAAGGTCCGGTTGCGGCAATCGCTTTCGCCCCCTTGCAACGCCTGAGCGGGCGGGACGCGCATGGTGCCCGGATTGCGGAAGAGAAAACCTTCGCTGCGTTTGAATACCTGAACGGATGCCCGATCGCTGTAGTCCGCGTGAACCAGCGTATTGACCAGTGCTTCGCGTAAAGCCTGATGCAGCAGCGTGTCATCCACGCGGATATCGTCCTTCAGCGCAAAGGGTACTTTCAGGTCAGTGGCGAGTTTGCGTGAGACCCGCCGGTAAAAGTCGTACAGGTTTCCCGACCAGCTTCCATCGGGAACCAGTCGATCCAGCCAACGAACCTCTGGATCGGCCTGCTCCTGATAGTCCAGGAAATAATGGGGAAATGCTTCCTGGATGGATGGCCAGGCACCGAACATCAGCAGTCCGGCGAATGTCAGCCCTTCCTCTCCACTGTCGCGATCACGACGCCAGCCCCCTATGGCATCGAGAAACGCTCTATCGTTGAGAACACTCCATGGATGATTGGGCCTGAAGGCGGAAAGGGCCTGTCGATAGGCATGCAGGCTGTCGCCATCCAGATCTGCCAGTGTGTAGTGGCTCAGGATTCTAGCGTCTCTGCTGTCTTCGACCTGCTCGGCCAACATGCGCTTGACCGTTTCATCATCACAATGCCTGTCTCCTTCGTGGAGCCGGCGGTAGGTGTTTCCGTTGAAAGGATTACCTTTCAGGTAGACCGGACGCACTTTGCGACCGGCTGCCGGCACCTCTACCAGAACGACCTGTTTGCCGCCCACGTCACTGATCCGAACATGGGCATCGCTGAGCAGATTCGCACTGATCTTCTGGCGATTGTTCAGATTGTCGAACAGCTCTTTCACGACTCGGTCTGCCAGAGCAAGCCCCTGTACTTCGAACTGGCCGCCTTTCTCCTTCAGACCCAGGGCAATGAGACCGCCCCGCGTGTTGGCGAAGGCACTGTAGGTCGCCCAGAAGTCAGTGGGCAATTTGCCCTGGCCGTCGGGGCCGGCAGCCAGTTTGCATTCCAAGTCGACTGACTCTTTGATGCGTTGCAACTGGGTGAGGAGATGATCTGCCTTGTCTGTCATGTGCGTTCATCCCTGACCTGCCCGGCGTATTCCTTCAGCCGTTGATCCAGTTCATTGAGCCATTGCGCATCGACGAAGGCCTTGAGTATCCGGCGTACCTCGTAACGCGCCTCGTCCTGCCCGCGTAGCCGGCGCAGGAAGCCGAGTTCGACCACCTTGCCGATATGGGCGTCGATACGATCGATCAGGCGCGCTTCGTTGCTGCCTTCGGCAAGAAACAGACGGAGCAGATCGGCCATCTCTTCGCGCGACAGAATCAGGCGTTCGCCACCGCTGGCATCGTTTTCCGCCATGCGTTTGCGCAGCAGTGCCAGCAGCAGGCTGACCGGGTAGCTGAGCTGGCGGCGCGGCACCAGGCGGGGCAGGGTGCCGTCCTCCTCGCCACTGTCCTGAGACAGGTAGGCGTAGCCCTCGGCCTCGTCGAGCACCAGGCGCAGGCCGATGACGGCGAGGTAGTCGGCCAGGGCTATCTGCCGATCGAGCAACTGCTGCCACTGGGTGGCGTCGTCCTCGCGGTACAGCACGCCCTTGAGCAGGCCGACCAGCAGCAATGATTGAGCGTTGGATGCATTCATGGTGGCGTTCATTGGCTGAAAACGATCAGGGGAATACTGGCACGCCGTTCCAGGCCGGATTCGCTTTGCCAGGTAACCAGTTGCGGCTGGTTGTCATCGAAAACGCTGCGTTTGTCGGCAGCGGCCAGGTCGAGGTAGGCGACCAGCTCGGCCAGGCCCTGGCGCAGGGGATAGTGCTGCAGCAACTCAGCGAGGCTGATGCGCGCTTGGCTGCGCAGGGCCTGGCGAATCTGTGCTTGCAAACGGGTCTTGTCCACGGGGTTCTGCTCGAACAGGGCCGACGCGTCGTCCTGCGCCTCGCCCTCAAGCAGGATCTGGGTGTCGATTTTCGGCTTCAGTGGCGGGCTGTAGAGTGGGCGATCCAGTGCCAGGGTCAGGTGTGGCACGAGGGCATCCAGCTCGATCGGATCGTCGCTTGGTGGTCGCTCGCGCAGATCCAGGGCACTGCCTTCGATATCGCGCAGCAGGTGCATGATGCGCCGGTTTTCCAGCCAGGCCTGATCGTCGAGGTAGCGGCGCAACTGTTCGGACAAGCGCGCCACGGTGCGTTGCGCCGACTCGCCTGCCTCCAGCCAGTTGTAGTGCATGCGCAGCAGGCGACGATCCGGCTCCAGGCTCTGTACCGCTTGCAGGGCGAACGCCTTGTGCAGCAGTTCGGAGAGCTCCTGCTGGCGTGCCGGCGACATCAGGAACTCCCAGAACGCGCGGAAGCTGCGACCCTGATCCGAGTCGGAAATGGCGTCACGATCACCGAAGATTTCCTTCAGCAACTGGCTCTTGTTGCCTTCGAAGGTGGTGATGCGTTCACGTACCTGACGATCCAGGTCACGGAAGTTCTGTTCCACTTCGCGAAAGTCCGCCAGCAGGCTGCGGGCGGTTTGCGACACATCGAGAAAGCGCTCCTTGACCCGCGTTTCGTCCATCAGGGTGATGTCGCCGGCCCGTACCCTGGCGATCTCTTCGTCGATGGCCGCGCGGCGTTTTTCCAGTTCGGCCAGGCGCGTTCGCGGGTCGCTGTTGCTGCCTTCGACCAGTTGGCGCAGCAGCTCGAAGATCGACAGCAGGCGTGACTCGGTGCCGACGAACTGGCGTTTACCCAGGCTTGCCAGCCATTCGATGGCCTTTTCGGTGGCGGGCGTAAGTTCGAAATGGGCGACATCCTGCGCTGGCGGATAGAACTTGCGCAGCCAGCCATTGGCGTTGTCCGCCCAGTCGTCCA
The DNA here is from genome assembly GCF_004327285.1 of Phytopseudomonas daroniae. Classification (GTDB taxonomy): domain Bacteria; phylum Pseudomonadota; class Gammaproteobacteria; order Pseudomonadales; family Pseudomonadaceae; genus Aquipseudomonas; species Aquipseudomonas daroniae. Next base: position 37,940 of record NZ_QJUI01000012.1, on the reverse strand, counting down.
GGTAGGCCGAGGCCGCCCGTGGGAAGGCGTCCTCGCCCAGCGCCTGGCGCAGGCCATAGAGCTGATCTTCCAGCAGCGAGGCCAGCGCGTGCTCGTCGATGCTACGGCGATTGCTCGATAGGAAGGTGCTGGTGAGGAAGCTGGCGATCAGTGGCGCATTGTCCGCACGCAGCAAGCGCCAGGCCGGATGGTGCTGGCGCAGGGCGATGAGTTGCTGGTACTCCATGGTCATTTCGCGCTGAGACAGGCGCTCGGGTTCCTAGATGAACAAGAGCCGGAGTGTAACGCGTATCGGCCTGGCGTCGAATGATTGAGTGTATCGGTCGCAGGGCAATCGGGTGAACGTCCTCTTTACAACGCGATCAAGCCGGCAAGGAAGTCGTCGTCCCAACCGGCAGCCTTTCGGCGCGCCCGGATCGACAGTTTGTCGTTCGGGCGTCTCAGCAGGTTCAACGCCATGTGCTTGAGGGTAGTGAAGTTCGCCGGCGCATTGGCTGTTCTAACCCGGCACTCATCATCGCGGAAGACCATATCCAACACCCAATGCAGGCTGTTTTCCACTGCCCAATGATCACGCACCATCGGCCCCTGTTCGTCAGCCGGCAAGGTCAGTGAGCTCAGGTAATACCGGGTTTCCCGCTCGATCCGCTCGCCCAGTTCGCGGGTACTCTCGACCATCACCAAGCTTTTCAGTCCCGGCCAGGCGTGGCGCTGTTGCACCCAGCCCACCTCGTGGATCACAGTCGTGGTACGAGTTTCGATACGCCCGTGGTCGCCCTCCACGCGTTGATGGCGTGTCACCTGGGTGTTGGCGAAATCCCGGTTCTTTTGCGCCTGAGCGAACAGTTCCACGTCCTCGCGCAGGCTGCCCTGGTTACCCTTGAGTGCAAGGACATAGTCGGCCTGCTTGTCCAGGATCGCCTGGGCGATCTCACGCTGACAGCCCATCGCGTCCAGGGTGACGATGGCGCCTTCCAGGGCCAGCATCGTAAGTAACTTGGGAATGGCGATGATCTCGTTGGATTTTTCGGCTACCTTGGTTTGCCCCAGTACCAGCCGCTGCCGGGCAGCGAAGGCCGAGACGGTGTGCAAGGTGGCCTTGCCTGTACTCTTGGCGCGGCGCGAAGTCTTGCCGTCGAGGGCGACGACCCCGCTGGGAAGACCTGTGAACGAGGCCACCCAGGCGGCAAAACAGCACTGGAAACACTCGGCATCCAGGGGGGCGAACAGATCCCCCAAATGATCGTGTGAGGGCGTGCCTGCGGCAAAGGGCCGGAATCGACGCAGCAATTCACGCTTCTTGACGCCAAACAGGGCAATGTCCACGAAGGTTTCGGCACCGGCCAAGCAAGCCAGCAAGCTCAGCAGGAGCACTTCATCGAGTGGATAGATGATCTTGCCGGGCTGGCGCGGATCGGGCAGTGCGTCGAAATGGGTCAGAAAGGAGGCTGATTCGGCCAGTGCATCGGCGGCGGTGGTCGACATGGTGCATCTCGCAACGGCAGGAAGTGCCTGCAAGGATGATCCAGTCGACAGAGCGACAACAAGTGTGGGCAGATTTCTTCACCCGATTGCCCTGGTATCGGTCGCGGGATCGAGTCGCAGAAACGAAAACGGCCTGTCGGGCGTTCACCACGACAGGCCGTTTATCAGTGCAGCGATCAGAGACTGGCGATCTTGCCGCGCTGCTCGACCAGATTGGCCAACGCCTGTTCGGCCTCGGCCAGCTTGACGCGTTCCTTCTCCAGTACTTCAGCTGGAGCCTTGGCAACGAAACCCTCGTTGGCCAGCTTGCCGCCGACTCGTTTGGCTTCACCTTCCAGGCGCTGGATTTCCTTGTCCAGGCGCGCCAGTTCGGCTTCCTTGTCGATCAGCCCGGCCATCGGCACCAGTACCTGCATGTCGCCGACCAGGGCGGTGGCGGACATCGGTGCTTCTTCACCAGATACCAGTACCTTCACCGATTCGAACTTGGCCAGCTTGTTGAGCAGCGGAGCGTTGTCGTTCAGGCGGCGCAGGTCTTCGGTATTGGCGTTGGCGAGGATGACGTCGATGCGCTTGGCCATGGAGATCTTCATCTCGCCACGGATCTGGCGTACGCCGAGCATCAACTGCTTGACCCACTCGATGTCGCCTTCGGCAGCCGCGTCGATGCGGCTTTCATTGGCCACCGGCCACGGCTGCAGCATCAATGTTTCGCCGCTGACGCCGGCCTGGCCCTTGATGCGCTGCCAGATCTCTTCGGTTATGAACGGCATGAACGGGTGAGCCAGGCGTAGGATCACTTCCAGCACGCGCACCAGCGTGCGGCGGGTGCCGCGCTGGCGTGCCAGTTTATGTGCGTTCTCGGCCGCTTCCGGCGTCCTGCCTTCAGCGGCACTCGTACCTCCCTGTACAGCGTCCCACAGCACCGGCTTGACCAGCTCCAGGTACCAGGCGCAGTACTCGTCCCAGACGAATTCGTAGAGGGCCTGGGTGGCCAGATCGAAGCGGAAGGCGTCGAGATGGCGGGTCACGTCCTGCTCGCAACGCTGCAGCGCGGAGATGATCCAGCGATCTACTGGCGACAGATCGACCTGCTCACCATTGATGCCGGTGTCCTGGCCATCGGTGTTCTCGATGACGAAGTTGGCGGCGTTCCACAGCTTGTTGCAGAAGTTGCGGTAGCCCTCGACGCGGCCCATGTCGAACTTCACGTCGCGGCCGGTGGTGGCCAGCGAGCAGAAGGTGAAACGCAGGGCGTCGGTGCCGTAGCTGGCGATGCCTTCCGGGAATTCGGCCTTGGTCTGCTTGGCGATCTTCTCGGCGAGCTTGGGCTGCATCATGCCGCTGGTGCGTTTGGCCAGCAGGGTCTCGAGGTCGATGCCGTCGACGATATCCAGCGGGTCGAGCACGTTGCCCTTGGACTTGGACATCTTCTGGCCCTGGCCGTCGCGCACCAGACCGTGCACGTAGACGGTCTTGAACGGAACCTGCTGGGTCAGGTGGGTGGACAGCATGATCATCCGGGCAACCCAGAAGAAGATGATGTCGAAACCGGTAACCAGCACGTCGGTGGGGTGGAAGGTCTTCAGTGCCTCGGTCTGCTCGGGCCAGCCGAGGGTGGAGAAGGTCCACAGGCCAGAGCTGAACCAGGTATCCAGTACGTCGTCGTCCTGGCGCAGCGGGATGTCGCCCAGGTTGTGCTTGGCGCGTACTTCCGCTTCGTCACGGCCCACAAAGACGTTGCCCGCCTGGTCGTACCAGGCCGGAATGCGGTGGCCCCACCATAGCTGACGGCTGATGCACCAGTCCTGGATGTCGCGCATCCAGCTGAAGTACATGTTCTCGTACTGCTTGGGTACGAACTGGATTTCACCGTTCTCGACCACTTCGATGGCTTTCTCGGCCAGCGGCTTGGTGGACACGTACCACTGATCGGTCAGCCACGGCTCGATGATGGTGCCGGAGCGGTCGCCCTTCGGCACTTTCAGGGCGTGGTCGTCGATCTTTTCCAGCAGGCCGAGGGCGTCGAAGGCGGCGACGATCTGCTTACGCGCTTCGAAGCGATCCAGGCCGGCGTATTCGGCGGGCAGGCTGGCATCGAGCAGGGCGTTGACGCTGCCGTCGATATTGAAGATCTGCGCACCGGGCAGCACTGCGGCGTCCTGGTCGAAGATGTTGATCAGTGGCAGGTTGTGGCGTTTGCCGACTTCGTAGTCGTTGAAGTCGTGGGCCGGGGTGATCTTCACGCAGCCGGTGCCGAATTCCGGGTCGCAGTAATCGTCCGCGATGATCGGGATGCGACGGCCAAGCAGCGGCAGTTCGACGTACTGGCCGATCAGAGCCTTGTAGCGTTCGTCTTCCGGGTTCACGGCGACGGCAGCGTCACCCAGCATGGTTTCCGGGCGCGTGGTGGCGACGATCAGGTAATCGGCACCTTCGGCGGTCTTGTTGCCGTCAGCCAGCGGATAACGCAGGTTCCACAGGTGACCTTTCTCGTCGTGGCTTTCCACTTCCAGATCGGAAATGGCGGTGTGGAACTTGGTGTCCCAGTTGACCAGACGCTTGCCACGGTAGATCAGGCCGTCCTCATGCAGGCGTACGAAGGCTTCCTTGACCGCTTCGGACAGGCCGTCGTCCATGGTGAAGCGCTCGCGCGACCAGTCCACCGAGGAGCCCAGGCGGCGGATCTGTCGGGTGATGTTGCCACCGGACTCGGCTTTCCAGTCCCAGACCTTGTCGAGGAATTTCTCCCGGCCGAGGTCATGACGATCGATACCCTGAGCGCCCAGTTGGCGTTCCACCACCATCTGCGTCGCGATGCCGGCGTGATCGGTGCCCGGCTGCCACAGGGTGTTGCGACCCTGCATGCGGCGGAAACGGATCAGGGCATCCATGATCGCGTTGTTGAAGCCATGGCCCATGTGCAGGCTGCCGGTCACGTTCGGCGGCGGGATCATGATGGTGTAAGGCTCACCGGAACCCTGGGGCGCGAAGTAGCCCTTCGCCTCCCAGTTCTCGTACAGCACGGTTTCGATGGCGTGGGGCTGGTAGGTCTTGTCCATGCGCGGCGGGACCCTTCTGGCGTCTGATCGGAAAAGCCGAGCAGTATAACGAACCGCCGTGCAGTTTTCCTCCGCTCTCTGGAAGCTACCGGTCGGGTAGAGGAGGGTATGGTTCTCCAGGCCGGGGCGGCTTGGTTGTATCAGCGGCGCGGTGGCAGCAAGCGGTTCAGGCGCGCCTGCAGGCGGCGCTTGAGTTCGGCTTCGATCTGCGGTGCGAAATCGTCGATCACATCTTGCAGCAGTAACTGAGCGGCGGCGCGCAGTTCGCTGTCGAGGCGGTTGATCTCGTTATCCCGGCCAATGGCGCGCTGCACCGTCTGGCGCAACTCGTCTTCGGATGCCATGCCGGTGCCGGGGTTACTCGTGGGGGATGGCTGCGGGCTGAATACGGGATCAGGTGCAGGTACCACATCCGAGAGCAGCGGGATGTCGTTCGGATCGAGTTTCTCGGTCAGCAGCGGTGGATCGAGATCGTCATCCAGCAGCTCGCGGATCGACTCGAGATCGTTCAGCAGGGCGCCCGGTTTTTGCGGTGGGTTCAGGTTGTCCATGGGGAGCATTTACAGTTCGACACGTTTGGGATCATAGCCCCGTTGACGGTAGCTGCGGAAATTCTCCCGGCAGGCGGTCAGCAGGTCGGGTTCCTGGTTGACGATCTCGATCACCCGGCTGAAGTGCTCGATATGCGGGCTGAGTGTGCTACCAAGGTTGATCAGCACGCCCTGGGTCGCCTCGGGCACTTCGTCCAGGCCGATCACGATTGGCGATTGCGGGTCATCCTGATGCAGGTCATGGGGGATGAAGCTTTCCTGGCGAGCCCGCCACAGCAACTCGTCGAGTTCACTGCATTGCGCGGCGTCGCTGCCGCGCAGAAACACCGGCAGACCATGACGCCAGGCTTTGCCGGCGAGCTGACAGGCTGCGCGCAGGCGCTCGGCCGTGGTGCTCGACGACAGTACGTAGAATTCTATTCGGGGCATGAAGGTATCCGCAGACAGCCATCTTGCAGCGCGCCACTAGGCGGCGCGCTGCCTCGGGCTGATATCAGCGCTGCTCCTGCGGCACACGGTCGAGCAGGTACTGGGTCAGCAGGGGCACCGGACGGCCAGTGGCGCCCTTGTCCTTGCCGCCGCTGATCCAGGCCGTGCCGGCGATGTCCAGGTGGGCCCAGCGATAGCTCTTGGCGAAGCGCGACAGGAAGCAGCCCGCGGTGATGGTGCCGGCCTTGGGGCCGCCGATGTTGGCGATGTCGGCGAATGGGCTATCAAGCTGCTCCTGGTATTCGTCGTACAGCGGCAGTTGCCAGGCGCGGTCGTCGGCATGGCGGCCAGCGGCGAGAATCTCGCCGACCAGGTCGTCATCGTTGCCCATCAGTCCGGACACATTGCTGCCCAGAGCGACGATGCAGGCACCGGTGAGGGTAGCGATATCGATCACCGCCTGCGGCTTGAAGCGCTCGGCGTAGGTCAGGGTGTCGCACAGCACCAGGCGGCCTTCGGCGTCGGTGTTGAGGATTTCCACGGTCTGCCCGCTCATGGTGGTGACGATGTCGCCAGGGCGGGTCGCGCCGCCGCTGGGCATGTTCTCGGCACAGGCGAACAGGCACACCAGGTTGATCGGCAACTGCATTTCCAGCACGGCGCGCAGGGTGCCGAACACGCTGGCAGCGCCGCACATGTCGTACTTCATCTCATCCATGCTGGCGGCCGGTTTGATGCTGATGCCGCCGGTATCGAAGGTGATGCCCTTACCGACGAGTACAAAAGGCTTGTCGGTCTTCTTCGCGCCCTGATAATTGAGCACGATCATCCGTGGCGGCTGATCGCTGCCCTGGGCCACGGCAAGGAAGGCGCCGGCGCCAAGCGCTTGCAGCTTCTTCTCGTCGAGGATCTCGACCTTGAGGTTCTTGTGCGCCTTGGCCAGTTCCTTGGCCTGCTCGGCCAGGTAGCTGGGGTGGCAGATGTTTGGCGGCAGGTTGCCCAGATCCTTGGTCAGCGCCATACCGATACTGATGGCGCGAGCCTGCGTGGTGGCGCGTTCGACGTCGGCGACGCTGGCCTTGTCGGTGCTCAGGATGATTTTCTTCAGGGCACCAGGCGTGGCCTTCTGGCTCTTGAAGCGGTCGAACTGGTAGCCGGCATCGGCCAGGCTTTCCACCAGCAGGCGGGCCTTGCCGTAGGCGTCGCGGTTCTTCACCTGGACATCCTGCAGGGCGAGCAGGGCATCACTGCCGCCGAGGTTCTTCAGCACGCCATAAACCGCTGCGATCAATTTGCGCAGTTGGCGGTCAGAGAGTTCGGCGTCTTTGCCGGTGCCGACCAACAGCACACGCTCGGCCTTGAGATTGGGCAGGCTGTGGGCCAGCAGGGTCTGGCCGGGCTTGCCGGCCAGGTCGCCACGCTTGAGCAGAGCACTGATGGCCCCGCCGCTGGCAACGTCCACCGCTTTGGCAGTGGTGCCGAGGATTCCACCTTCGCCGACGGGAATGACCAGGGTGGCGGTTTTCAGTGTTTCCGGGCGAGCGCTTTTGACAATAAATTCCATGCGTGGTGTCCCCAAGACAACGAGTCGCGAATGCAGGATAATAACGACAATTTTTTCGGCTGGTTCGCTAAGAACCTATTTAAAGTCTGCTGCGCAGCATGGCTCTAGCTCGCGAGACTTTGAACAGGCTCCAAGTAGGCGTACCGCCATGCAGTGCGGTTAGTTTGAGCACAGCCGCCTGAGCCTGACAACCCTGGAGTGTCTGTTTGATCGTCTTCCGATATTTGTCCCGAGAGGTTCTGGTTACCTTGAGTGCGGTCAGTGCCGTGCTGCTGGTGATCATCATGAGCGGCCGCTTCATCAAGTACCTGGCCCAGGCGGCCCAGGGGGTACTCGATCCGGGCGTGCTGTTTCTGATCATGGGCTTTCGTCTGCCCGGCTTCCTGCAACTGATCCTGCCGCTGGGGCTGTTCCTGGGTTTCCTGCTGGCCTATGGGCGTCTGTATCTGGACAGTGAGATGACCGTGCTGTCTGCGACCGGCATGAGTCAGCAGCGACTGTTCCTTTACAGCCTGGCTCCGGCGACCGTGGTGGCGCTGCTGGTCGCCTGGTTGAGCATGGGCCTGGCGCCCCAGGGCGTTTCTCAGGTCGCGAAAATTTTCAACGAGCAGGATGCGCTGACCGAGTTCGACACCCTGGTGCCCGGCCGCTTCCAGTCCATGCGTAACGGTTCCCGGGTCACTTACACGCAGGAGTTGTCGGAGGATCGCACCGAGCTGGGTGGCATCTTCATCTCCGACAAGCGCTTGTCCCGTGCGGGCGACAAGGAGCGCGGCATTACCGTGCTGGTGGCCGAGAGCGGTCGCCAGGAAGTACAGGCCGATGGCAGTCGCTATCTGATCCTGGAAAACGGCTATCGCTATGACGGCAGCCCCGGCCAGGCGGATTACCGCGTAGTGCAGTACGACACCTATGGCGTGCTGCTGCCCAAGCCATCGGTGGCCGCTGACATCAGTGAGCGAGAAGCCATTCCGACGTCGCAATTGTTCGGCAGTGATGAGCCGCGCCTGCAGTCGGAGCTGCAATGGCGTCTGTCCATTCCGCTACTGGTGTTCATTGTCACCTTGATGGCGGTACCGCTTTCGCGAGTCAATCCGCGTCAGGGGCGTTTCCTCAAGCTGCTGCCGGCGATTCTGTTGTACATGACCTACCTGGGGCTGTTGGTCGCGGCGCGCAGCGCGCTGGACAAGGGCCGTATCCCGCCGGCAGTGGGCTTGTGGGGTGTGCACCTGCTGTTCCTGCTGATCGGTCTGGCGCTGCTGTATTGGGAGCCGCTACGTCTGAAGCTGGCAAGCCGTCGTATGGTGCGGGAGATCGCTCGTGGTTAAGCTGGATCGTTACATTGGCACTCAGGTGCTGTTCGCCATCCTGGCTGTTCTCGGCATCATCGTCGGGTTGGCCCTGCTGTTCGCCTTCATCGACGAGCTGGGTGATATAGAAGGCAACTACGGCCTGGGCGATGCCCTGTGGTACGTGTTCCTCACCGCGCCGCGGCGCATCTACGACATGCTGCCCATGGCGGCGCTGGTGGGTTGTTTGATCGGCCTGGGTACCTTGGCCAGCAATAGCGAGCTGACCATCATGCGTGCTGCCGGTGTGTCCATCGGGCGCATCGTCTGGGGCGTGATGAAGCCGATGCTGGTGCTGATGCTCGTCGGCATTCTGATCGGTGAATACCTTGCACCCTGGAGTGAGAACCAGGCCCAGGCGGGCCGTGCCATGGCGCAGGGCGGTGGCGAGGCGCAGACCGCCAAGCGTGGCATGTGGCACCGTCAGGGGCATGAATTCGTGCACATCAACGCTGTGCAGCCCGGTGGAGTGCTGTTTGGGGTGACGCGTTATCGCTTCGATGATCAACGCCGTATGGAGTCGTCCAGCTTCGCCCGTCGCGCCACTTACGAGGGCACCTATTGGCAACTGGAAGATGTGGTTACCACCAGATTCCATGAGCGCAACACCGAGGTGGTCACGGTGCCGAGTGAGCGCTGGGATATCGAGCTCAATCCGCAATTGCTCGGTACCGTGGTGCTGGAGCCCGAGGCGCTGTCGGTCAGTGGTCTGTGGCGCTACATCCATTATCTGAAAGAGCAGGGATTGAACAACGGTCAGTACTGGCTGGCGTTCTGGACGAAGGTGTTGCAGCCGCTGGTCACTGCGGCGCTGGTGCTGATGGCCATTTCCTTCATCTTCGGGCCGCTGCGCTCGGTCACCCTAGGGCAGCGCGTGTTCACCGGTGTGCTGGTGGGCTTCGTGTTCCGTATCGCCCAGGATCTGCTCGGCCCTTCGAGCCTGGTGTTCGGTTTCTCGCCGTTGTTCGCGGTGCTGATCCCGGCGGGTATCTGTGCGATAGCGGGCTTCTGGCTATTGCGCCGAGCAGGCTGATCGATCGCGTCTTCTCTCGCCTGGCGGGAGAGGACGCTGCGCCACTCTCTGATCATTCCCTTCAGGCTGGGGCTGTTGACGTTTCAGCGCAAGCCGCGTTGCCGCTTGGCAATGTGCGGGCTACTTGCGATATGCGTTCTTCGGAAGTCGTACGACAAGGCTGTCTGAATAGAGGTCGTGCCAGCTGCGTTTCTGTTTGTCGAACACTATCCACAGGTAGCCCAGCCCCAGGGCTAGCCACGAAAGGATCGCGACCAGAAAGCGCAGCAATGCCTGCCAGACACTGATCGCTGTGCCGTCCGCATTCTGTACGCGTATGCCCCAGACCTGCATGCCGAGTGTCTGGCCGTTGTGTGTCCAGAACTTGGCGAAGAAGCCGAACAGGCTGAGCAGCAATAGGGTAGAAAGCAGTGGGTCGCCATCCAGGGCTCCAGCTTCCGACCATTGGCGCAGTTGGGCTTCGCCGTAGATCCCCATCTGAATCAGCTTGTAGAGAAAGGTGACGACGATCAGCAGGGCGACACACAGGAAGCTGTCATACAGCACGGCAGCCAAGCGACGGCCCAGGCCGGCTGTGGGGAAGGCGCCTTGCGGGCGCAGTGCATGTTTCGGCATGAAGGACTCGTGGTGAGGGCCGGATGATCGACGATACTAATTTGCAGGCATAAAAAAACCCCTGATATGCATCAGGGGTTTTTCAAGCAGCGGCTTATTCCTGGACTTGAACCTGGTCAGCCTGCAGGCCTTTTTGACCTTGTACAGCAACGAAGCTAACTTTCTGGCCTTCTTTCAGGCTCTTGAAGCCGTTACCTTCGATGGCGCGGAAGTGTACGAACAGATCCGGACCGCTTTCTGGAGTGATAAAACCAAAACCTTTCTCGTCGTTAAACCACTTGACGGTACCGTTCTGACGATTCGACATGTCTCTTTTCCTTGGAACTAGAGTTGATGACAGCCTCCATATATAGAGGACTGAAGACTGGTTGCAAGGAGTGATGGAAGTCGAACGGGATGTAGCGGATCTAGGGCGATCTACTGCATCAGGTCACGATTCTCGGCGACCCATGCAAACACAGTGAATGAACTCTACGCTAACTCTGGAGCAAATGCCAACCCCTTGGGCACGCATAATCCCACGTAGGATTCGTGAGGCTTTCAAGCGGCTTCCAAGTTGGTTTTTTATAATGGCTAATTGCTTGCGCGAACAGGAGTCGTGCAGCACAGCTTTGGTGCGAACTGTCACAAGTAGGTAACAGTTGAAGGATATATGGTGCCCCGGGGGAGACTCGAACTCCCACTTCTTTCGAAAACGGATTTTGAATCCGCCGCGTCTACCGGTTCCGCCACCGGGGCACAATGGCGGCGCAGTATAGGGAGCAAGATGCCATTGGTCAATGCACTTGCGTGGTCACCGTGAGGGAATTCCGGTAAGCTGCTCCGCCCTGCAAGACGACACCTTTCCACCATGCGCGTTGCCGACTTTCATTTCGATTTGCCTGATGAGCAGATCGCCCGTCACCCCCTTGCCGAACGCCGTGCCAGCCGCCTGTTGATTCTCGATGGCATCAGTGGTGCGCTCGCTCATCGGCACTTTGCCGATCTGCTCGAGTACCTGCGCCCGGGCGATCTGATGGTGTTCAACAACACCCGGGTTATTCCTGCACGGTTGTTTGGTCAGAAGGCCTCGGGCGGCAAGCTCGAGGTGCTGGTCGAGCGTGTGCTCGACCAGCACCGGGTGCTGGCTCATGTGCGTGCCAGCAAATCGCCCAAGCCGGGTTCGATGATCCTTATCGATGGTGGTGCCCAGGCACAGATGGTGACGCGCCACGATGCACTGTTCGAGCTGCGTTTCGATGAGGCGGTGCTGCCGCTGCTCGAGCGCGTTGGGCACATGCCGTTGCCTCCTTATATAGACCGAGCCGATGAAGCCTCGGATCGCGAGCGCTACCAGACCGTGTATGCCCAGCACGCCGGTGCGGTAGCCGCGCCCACGGCCGGTCTGCATTTCGATCGCGAGCTCCTGGCCGCCATCGCCGAGAAAGGCGTCGAGTCGGCCTTCGTCACCTTGCACGTCGGTGCTGGCACCTTCCAGCCTGTGCGCGTCGAGCGTATCGAAGACCACGTGATGCACAGCGAGTGGCTGCAGGTGGACGCCGCCGTAGTCGACGCCGTGGCTGCCTGCCGGGCGCGCGGCGGGCGAGTGGTCGCGGTTGGTACCACCAGCGTGCGCGCGCTGGAAAGTGCGGCGCAGGGCGGTGAGTTGCGTCCGTTCAGTGGCGACACCGATATCTTCATTTATCCCGGCCGGCCGCTGCATGTGGTCGATGCCCTGGTGACCAACTTCCATTTGCCCGAGTCGACCCTGCTGATGCTGGTGTCGGCCTTCGCCGGCTATGCGGAAACCATGGCTGCCTACGCTCAGGCGGTGGCCGAGGGATATCGCTTCTTCAGTTACGGTGATGCCATGTTCATCACCCGCAATCCCGCACCGCGCGGGCCCGAGGAACACCTATGACACGCAGCTGCCGCATGTCCTTCGAATTGTTGGCCACCGATGGCAAGGCTCGCCGTGGGCGCCTGACTTTCCCCCGTGGCGTGGTCGAGACGCCGGCCTTCATGCCAGTGGGCACCTACGGCACGGTAAAAGGCATGTTGCCGCGCGATATCGAAGCCATCGGCGCACAGATCATTCTCGGCAACACCTTTCATCTGTGGCTGCGCCCTGGTACCGAAGTCATCAAGCGCCATGGCGACCTGCATGACTTCATGCAGTGGCAGGGGCCGATCCTCACCGACTCTGGCGGCTTTCAGGTGTTCAGTCTGGGTGCGATGCGCAAGATCAAGGAGGAGGGCGTGACCTTCGCCTCGCCGGTCGATGGTTCCAAGGTGTTCATGGGGCCGGAAGAATCGATGCAGGTGCAGCGCGATCTGGGTTCGGACATCGTGATGATCTTCGACGAATGCACGCCGTATCCCGCCGAGTTCGACGTGGCCAAGACCTCCATGGAACTGTCGCTGCGCTGGGCCAAGCGCTCCAAGGTCGCCCACGGTGATAGCACGGCCGCGCTGTTCGGTATCGTCCAGGGTGGTATGCACGAATCCTTGCGCATGCGCTCGCTGGAAGGTCTGAGCGAACTGGATTTCGACGGCCTGGCCATCGGTGGCCTGTCGGTCGGCGAGCCGAAGGAAGAGATGATCAAGGTGCTGGATTATCTGCCGGGGCAAATGCCGAGCGACAAGCCGCGTTACCTGATGGGCGTCGGCAAGCCGGAAGACCTGGTCGAAGGCGTGCGCCGTGGCGTGGATATGTTCGACTGCGTGATGCCGACCCGCAATGCGCGCAACGGCCACCTGTTCATCGACACCGGCGTGCTGAAGATCCGCAATGCGTTTCACCGTCACGATGACTCGCCGCTGGATCCGACCTGCGACTGTTACACCTGCAAACACTTCTCGCGCGCCTATCTGCACCATTTGGATAAGTGTGGCGAAATGCTCGGCAGCATGTTGAATACAATCCACAACTTGCGTCATTACCAGCGCCTTATGGCTGGTTTGCGCGAGGCAATTCAACAAGGTACATTGGCCGCCTTTGTCGATGCCTTCTACACCCGGCGCGGTCTGCCAACGCCGCCGCTGGATTGATGATTCGATGGCTAAAAGATCTTTCAACAGGAGTGTCAAATGAGCTTTTTTATTCCCGCTGCCTACGCTGATGCTGGTGCTGCCGGCCCGGCTGGTTCCGGTTTCGAGTGGATCTTCCTGGTCGGCTTCCTGGTCATCTTCTACCTGATGATCTGGCGCCCCCAGGCCAAACGCGCCAAAGAGCACAAGAACCTGCTCGGCAACCTGCAAAAGGGTGACGAAGTCGTGACCTCCGGTGGTATCGCCGGCAAGGTTTCCAAGGTCAGCGACGATTTCGTGGTGATCGAAGTGTCCGACACCGTCGAGCTGAAGATCCAGAAAGCAGCCGTTGCGGCAACCCTGCCCAAGGGCACGCTGAAAGCCATCTAAGTCTTCTGTTTCAGTTTTTCCATCCCGCGGGGCGCAGATTGCGCCCCGCGTCATAAGCGGGCGGCGTCATTCATGCTCAACAAATACCCTCTGTGGAAATACCTGCTGATCATGGCCGTACTGGCTATCAGCCTGGTTTATTCCGCACCCAATCTCTACCCCGATGACCCGGCTATCCAGGTCAGTGGGGCCAGCTCGGCGCAGACCATAGCGCAAGCCGATCTCGACCGTGTCAGCAAGGCGCTGAACGATGCGGGTATCGAGGTCAAGGCATCGAGCGTTGGCGAGCAGGGCCGTAACGGCCTGCTGCGTCTGACCAAGCAGAGCGACCAGCTGCCGGCCAAGGACATCGTGCGCAAGGCACTCGGCGACAACTATGTCGTCGCCCTGAACCTGGCGCAGACTACCCCCGACTGGCTGCGCAGTCTCGGTGCGAGCCCGATGAAGCTCGGCCTCGACCTGTCGGGTGGTGTGCACTTCCTGCTCGAAGTCGATATGGATAAAGCCCTGGACGTGCGTCGCCAGGTCTATGAAGGTGAGCTCAAGAGCTTGCTGCGCAAGGAGCGTGTGCGTTATCGCAGCATGCCGCAGCAGGGCGGTGCCATCCAGTTGGGCTTCGCTGACAGCGCGACCCTGGAAAAAGCCCAGCAACTGATCCGCAAGGATTTCAACGATTTCGAATTGAATGCCCAGGAACGCGGCGGCCAACAAGTGCTGCGCGTGACCATGACGGCAGCCAAGATTGCCGAGATTCGCGAGTACTCGATCCGCCAGAACCTGACCACCGTGCGTAACCGGGTCAACGAACTGGGTGTCGCTGAGCCGCTGGTACAGCGCCAGGGCGCCAACCGTATCGTGGTCGAGCTGCCGGGCGTGCAGGACACCGCCGAAGCCAAGCGTATTCTCGGCAAGACCGCCAACCTGGAATTCCGCCTGGCGGCCGACCCCAATGCGCCGCGTGGCACCACCGAGCAGTTCGGCTTCCGCGAGGAAGGTCGTCCGCCCGTTCAGCTCGAGCGTGAGCTGATCATCACCGGTGACCAGGTGACCGACGCCCAGGCCAGTTTCGACGAGAATGGCCGGCCGCAGGTGAACATCCGTCTGGATGGCCACGGCGGTGATCTGATGAACCGCGCGACCCGCAGCAATGTCGGGCGCAGCATGGCAGTGATCTTCATCGAGCAGCGCCCGCAGACCCGTTACGTGAAACAGATGGTCGACGGCGTCGAGCAGGAAGTGCAGGTCGACTCTTTCAAGGAAGAGAAGCAGATCATCAGTCTGGCGACCATCCAGTCGCCGCTGGGCAGCCAGTTCCGTATCACCGGCCTGAACGGCCAGGGCGAATCTTCCGAGCTGGCCCTGCTGCTGCGTGCCGGTGGTTTGGCGGCGCCGATGTACTTCGCCGAAGAGCGCACCATCGGCCCGAGCCTGGGTGCCGAGAACATCACCAAAGGGATCGAGTCCACCGAGTGGGCAATGATCTTCGTGTCGCTGTTCATGATTGCCATCTACCGTTTCTTCGGGGTGTTGGCGACCGTGGCGCTGGCCTTCAACCTGGTGCTGCTGGTCGGCCTGATGTCGGTCATCGGCGCAACGCTTACCCTGCCGGGTATCGCCGGTATCGTGCTGACCCTGGGCATGGCGGTGGACGCCAACGTACTCATCTACTCGCGGATACGCGAGGAACTGAACAACGGCCTGTCGGTGCAGCGGGCGATCCACGAAGGTTTCGACCGCGCCTATACGGCGATCATCGACAGTAACCTGACTACGCTGCTGGTGGGGGCGATCCTGTTCGGGCTGGGTACCGGGCCAATCAAGGGCTTCGCCGTGACACTCTCGATCGGGATCATCACCTCGATGTTCACCGCGATCATGTTCACCCGAGGGATGGTCAACCTGATCTTCGGTGGCCGTAACTTCAAGAAACTGTGGATTTGAGGTGAGGCTATGAGATTTCCATCGCGCATTCCGTTCATGGCGATACGCAATATTGCGTTCGCCATCACTGTGGTTATCAGCCTTATCGGCCTCGGTAGCCTGTTCAAGCATGGCCTCAACTTCGGCCTGGATTTCACTGGTGGTACGCTGATCGAGCTGACTTACGAGCAGCCGGCCGACCTGGAGCTGATCAAGCGCGAGCTGGGCCAGGCCGGCTACCAGGACGCTGTCGTGCAGAGCTTCGGCTCCACCACCGATGTGCTGGTGCGTCTGGCTGGTGATTCGGCGGATCTCGGTAACGAGGTGGCTGCTGCGTTGCGCAAGATCGACGTCGATACTGCCTTCGAGGTCAAGCGCGTCGAGTTCGTCGGTCCGCAGGTGGGTGAAGAGCTGCGCGATCAGGGCGGCCTGGCCATGCTTCTGGCGCTTGGCGGCATCCTGCTGTACCTGGCTTTCCGCTTCCAGTGGAAGTTCGGTGTCGGTGCCGTGGCCTCGCTGGCTCACGACGTGATCGTTACCCTTGGCATCCTGGCGTTCTTCCAGGTGCCGTTCGACCTGACGGTGCTGGCTGCCGTACTGGCTATGATCGGCTATTCGCTCAACGACACCATCATCATCTACGACCGTGTCCGCGAGAACTTCCGGGTGCTGCGCAAGGCCGAGATCATCGAGAACATCGACGTGTCGGTAACTCAGACCCTGCTGCGTACCGTCGCGACGTCGACATCGACTGCCATGGCGCTGGTCGCGCTGCTGGTATTCGGTGGTGACAGCCTCGGTGGCTTCGCCCTGACGCTGCTGATCGGTGTGGTGGTCGGTACTTATTCCTCGGTCTATATCAGTGCCCCGGTGCTGATCTGGCTGAAGCTGACTTCCGAGGATCTGATCCCTCCGGTAGTCAATGCCGATGGCGTCGACGAGCGCCCCTGAGGTGTGACGCACGGCTCGATTACAGCGGATAAAAACGGGCGACAAGGGAACTTGTCGCCCGTTTTTCGTTTCCAAGGCAGGGAGTAAAGCAGCAAGAGCGCTGCGGTTGTGATCAGGAGTTCACATGAACAAGTCGTTGTTGGTTGGAGCTGTGTTGGGTGCTGTTGGTGTCACTGCAGGTGGTGCTGTCGCGACCTACAGTTTGGTCGGCGGCGGGCCTCAATATGCCGAGGTTCTGGCAGTCAAGCCGGTGACTGAAACCATCAAGACGCCGCGTGAAGAATGCAAGGATGTGGCCGTGACGCGTCAGCGTGCGGTCAAGGATCAGCATCAGCTGGCGGGTACCGCTATCGGTGCCGTAGTCGGTGGCCTGCTGGGTAACCAGGTGGGTGGTGGCAACGGTAAGAAGATCGCTACCGTGGCAGGTGCGGTCGGCGGTGGTTATGCCGGTAACAAGGTGCAGGAAGGCATGCAGAACCGCGACACCTATACCACCACCGAGACCCGCTGCAATACCGTCACCGACACCAGCGAGAAGATCGTCGGCTACGACGTGAAATACGATCTGGACGGCAAGGTCGGTCAGGTGCGTATGGATCGTGAGCCGGGTCACCAGATCCCGGTGCGTGAGGGCAAGCTGGTACTGGCCGATTCCGCTGAGTAAACAAACAGCCATCGCTGGCTGGGTGATGGAAAAAAGGCGCTCTTCGGAGCGCCTTTTTAATGGATTACGCTATTGGCTACATGCTTCAGGCGGGTCGGGGCAGTGCCTTGCTTGAAGCTTGTGGCTTGTAGCTTAAAACTGCTCCTAGCGTTTGAGCGAAGCCGAGAGGTGCGGCTGGATCGCGGTCAGCACAGCCTTGAAGCATTTGGTGTTGCCGGCGACGATCTGACCTTTCTCAAGGAATTCATGGCCGCCGCTGAAGTCGCTGACCAGGCCGCCCGCTTCCTGGATCAGCAGGGCGCCTGCCGCCATGTCCCACTCGGAGAGGCCGAATTCCCAGAACGCATCGAAGCGACCTGCGGCTACATAGGCCAGATCCAGGCTGGCGGCGCCGGCGCGGCGCACGCCTGCAGTCTGGCCGACCAGGCTGCGGAACATGCCCAGGTAGTTTTCCAGGTTGTCCAGTTGGCTGTCGCGGAACGGGAAGCCGGTACCCAGCAGGGCGCCTTCCAGGCTCTTGCGGTTGCTCACGCGCAGGCGGCGGCCGTTCAGAGCGGCGCCACGGCCACGGCTGGCGGTGAATTCTTCCTGGCGAACCGGGTCGATGATCACTGCGTGTTCCAGGCGACCGCGGTATTTGCACGCCACGCTCACGGCGAAGTGCGGGACGCCGCGGATGAAGTTGGTGGTGCCATCCAGCGGGTCGATGATCCACTGATAGTCGGCGCCTTCACCGCTGCCTTCGAGCAGGCCGCCTTCTTCGCCGAGGAAGCTGTGGGTCGGGTAGGCCTTGCGCAAAGCCTGGACGATCATCAGCTCGGCAGAGCGGTCGATCTCGGTGACGTAGTCCTTGGCGTCCTTTTCATCTACGGAGATGACGTCCAGGCGTTCGATTGAGCGGAAGATCATTTCACCGGCGCTACGGGCTGCGCGCAGCGCGATATTCAGCATGGGCTGCATGGAAGTTCACCTGGGGTCGTAATAAAGCCGGCCATTCTAGCAGAAAAGTACATCGCTTGAAGTGCCGTCCGTGTCCTGCGTGGCATAAAGCGGGGGGCTTCTGTAAGATTTGTCACCTTATTTATCCGACGCGGGCGTCTCTCTTGCTGCAGAACATTCGAGTGGTACTGGTCAACACCAGTCATCCCGGCAATATCGGCGGGGCGGCTCGCGCCATGAAAAACATGGGATTGTCGCGGCTGGTGCTGGTGGAGCCGCGCCAGTTTCCGAGTGAGGAAGCTGTGGCGCGAGCCTCGGGTGCGGCCGACATTCTCGATGCTGCTGAGGTGGTTTCGTGTCTCGAGGATGCGCTGGTCGGTTGCAGTCTGGTGTTCGGCACCAGTGCCCGTGAGCGACGTATTCCCTGGCCGCTGATCGATCCGCGCGAGTGTGGCGTAGCGGTTGTGGACAAAGCTGCTGCCGGTGGAGAGGTGGCGCTGGTGTTCGGGCGTGAGCACGCCGGCCTGACCAATGAAGAGCTGCAGCGCTGTCATTTCCATGTGCACATTCCGTCCGACCCGGCATTCAGTTCGCTGAACCTGGCGGCTGCCGTGCAGGTGCTGACGTACGAGGCGCGCATGGCGGCCCTGGCGCTGGAAAATGCTCCGCTCGTGGCGCCTCGACAGGACGTTGTCGCTGACGAGGGCGAGCAGCCGGTGACCGCTGACGAGATGGAATCCTTCTACGGGCATCTCGAAAAGTCGCTGGTGGAGATCGGGTTTCTCGACCCGGTCAATCCGCGTCACTTGATGAGTCGCCTGCGTCGTCTGTATGGACGCAGTGCGGTGACCAAGCTGGAAATGAATATCTTGCGCGGCGTGTTGACCGAAACGCTCAAGGCGGCGCGCGGCGAGCACCATAAGCGGGGAAAGACTGATGTTTGAGCGCATGCGGGAAGATATCCAGGGTGTTTTTCATCGTGATCCGGCGGCGCGCAACGCGTTCGAAGTGGTTACCTGTTACCCGGGGTTGCATGCGGTGTGGCTGCATCGGGCGGCGCACGGGTTGTGGGTGTCCGGCTGGAAGTGGCTGGCGCGTAGCGTGTCGAACTTCAGTCGCTGGTTGACGGGTATCGAAATTCATCCGGGGGCGGTGATCGGCCGACGCTTTTTCATCGATCACGGCATGGGCATCGTCATCGGTGAGACCGCTGAGATCGGTGACGACGTCACGCTCTATCAGGGTGTGACCCTGGGTGGCACCAGTTGGAACAAGGGCAAGCGCCATCCGACGCTCGAGGATGGTGTGGTGGTGGGCGCTGGCGCCAAGGTGCTCGGTCCGTTCACTGTGGGTGCGGGCGCCAAGATCGGCTCCAATGCGGTGGTCACCAGGGCGGTGCCGGCTGGGGCTACGGCGGTCGGTATTCCGGCGAAGGTCATCGTCAAGGATGAAGATGGGCTCGAGGCGCAGCGTCGGGCCATGGCCGACAAGCTGGGGTTCGATGCCTATGGCGTCAGCCAGGACATGCCGGATCCGGTGGCGCGGGCTATCGCGCAACTGCTTGATCACCTGCATGCGGTCGACAATCGCCTGGAGGGTATGTGTGACGCGCTCGGTGCATTGGGCAGTGATTACCGTGCCAAGGAGTTGCCCGAGCTGCGTGACGAAGACTTCGATGGTGTCTGCAAGGGGCAGGGCGACAAGCCGGCCGCTTGATGCGTGGCGGGCGTGGCTTTGCTATGATCCGCCGCCGCTTGAAGCGGGCAAGGCGTCTAATCCCGAGTGTTCTAGTAGGTCTTATAGTTGACTTAAATACTCGGGAATAGGATAATTGCGGCACATTGTGATTCCTTGGTAACCCTTCATGCGACTGACTACCAAAGGCCGATACGCCGTTACTGCCATGCTCGATCTGGCGCTGCATGCGCAGAACGGGCCGGTATCCCTCGCCGATATCTCCGAGCGCCAGGGTATTTCTCTCTCCTACCTCGAGCAGCTGTTCGCCAAGCTCCGTCGTGGGAGCCTGGTTTCCAGCGTGCGTGGCCCGGGTGGTGGTTATCAACTGTCGCGCAACATGCAGGGTATCCAGGTCGCTGAAGTGATCGACGCGGTCAACGAATCCGTCGATGCCACCCGTTGCCAGGGGCAGGGCGGTTGTCACTCCGGCGATATCTGCCTGACCCACCATTTGTGGTGCGATCTGAGCCAGCAGATCCACGAGTTCCTCAGCGGCATCAGTCTGGCCGATCTGGTCACGCGCCGTGAGGTGCAGGAAGTTGCCCAGCGCCAGGATCAGCGTCGCTGCAATAACAATGGCAGGGCACACCATCTGGATAAGATTGAAGCGTCCACCGTCGATTGAGCACGCAAGGCGCCGGCCTGATACCTGATTAGGAGATACCGAAATGAAATTGCCGATCTACATGGACTACTCCGCGACAACGCCGGTCGACCCACGCGTTGCGCAAAAAATGATCGAATGCCTGACCAACGAAGGCAACTTCGGCAACCCGGCTTCGCGCTCCCACGTGTTTGGCTGGAAGGCCGAAGAAGCCGTGGAGAACGCCCGCCGCCAGGTCGCCGAGCTGGTCAATGCCGACCCGCGCGAGATTGTCTGGACGTCCGGTGCCACCGAATCCGACAACCTCGCCATCAAGGGCATCGCCAGCTTCTACGCAAGCAAGGGCAAGCATCTGATCACCTCGAAGATCGAGCACAAAGCGGTGCTCGACACCATGCGTCAGCTTGAGCGTGAAGGCTTCGAAGTCACCTATATCGAGCCCGGTGAAGACGGCCTGATCACCCCGGCCATGGTCGAGGCGGCACTGCGTGAAGACACCATTCTGGTGTCGATCATGCACGTCAACAACGAAATCGGCACCGTCAACGATATCGCCGCGATCGGCGAATTGCTGCGTGCTCGTGGCGTGTTCTTCCATGTCGATGCCGCTCAGTCGACCGGCAAGGTGGAGATCGACCTGCAAAATCTCAAGGTCGACCTGATGTCCTTCTCGGCGCACAAGACCTATGGCCCGAAAGGCGTCGGCGCCCTGTACGTACGCCGCAAGCCGCGTGTACGCCTGGAAGCCCAGACCCACGGTGGCGGCCACGAGCGCGGCATGCGTTCCGGTACCCTGGCGACCCATCAGTGTGTCGGCATGGGTGAAGCCTTCCGCATCGCCAAGGAAGAAATGGCCGCAGAGAACGCCAAGGTACTGGCCCTGCGTGACCGCTTCTTCAAACACGTCGACGGTCTGGAGGAGCTGTACATCAATGGCAGCATGACTGCCCGTGTGCCGCACAATCTGAATCTCAGCTTCAACTACGTCGAAGGCGAGTCGCTGATCATGGCCCTCAAGGATCTGGCGGTCTCGTCCGGTTCGGCCTGTACCTCGGCCTCTCTGGAGCCTTCCTACGTGCTGCGCGCCCTGGGCCGCAACGACGAACTGGCACACAGCTCGATTCGCTTCACCTTCGGCCGCTTCACCACCGAAGAAGAAGTCGACTACGCCGCGGAGAAAGTACGCGAGGCAGTCACCAAGCTGCGCGAACTGTCGCCGCTCTGGGATATGTTCAAAGAAGGTGTCGACATTTCCAAGGTGGAATGGGCAGCACACTAAAAGCTGCCAGTGAGCGGCGCCTGATGAAAGAGGATTGATAACATGGCTTACAGCGAAAAGGTCATCGACCACTACGAGAACCCGCGCAACGTCGGCAAGATGAACGCGGAAGATCCTGACGTCGGCACCGGCATGGTCGGCGCGCCGGCCTGCGGCGACGTGATGCGTCTGCAGATCAAGGTCAACGAGCAGGGTGTGATCGAAGACGCCAAGTTCAAGACCTACGGCTGTGGCTCCGCCATCGCCTCCAGCTCCCTGGCCACCGAGTGGATGAAGGGCAAGACACTGGATGAGGCAGAGACCATCAAGAACACCCAGCTCGCCGAAGAGCTGGCGCTGCCGCCCGTGAAGATTCACTGTTCGGTACTCGCCGAGGACGCCATCAAGGCTGCCGTGCGCGATTACAAGCAGAAGAAAGGTTTGCTCTAAGGAGGTTTGTCGATGGCCATCAGCATGACTCAAGCCGCTGCCCAGCATATTCGTCGTTCGCTCGACGGCCGTGGAAGGGGTGAGGGTATCCGCCTGGGTGTGCGCACCACAGGCTGTTCCGGCCTGGCTTACGTGCTGGAGTTCGTCGACGAAACCGCCGGCGAGGATCAGGTGTTCGAGAGCCATGGCGTCAAGGTGATCATCGATCCCAAGAGCCTGGTCTATCTCGACGGCACCGAGCTGGACTTCGTCAAGGAAGGGTTGAACGAAGGCTTCAAGTTCAACAACCCGAATGTCCGTGGCGAGTGTGGCTGCGGCGAAAGCTTCAACATCTGATGAGCAGCTCCGGCCCTTGTCACTTCGCCCTGTTCGAGCTGCAGCCGAGCTTCCGTCTGGATCTCGATCAGCTCGCGACCCGTTATCGCGAGTTGGCTCGTGGCGTGCACCCTGACCGTTTCGCTGATGCTTCCGAGCGTGAACAGCGTCTGGCGCTGGAGCGTTCGGCGAGCCTCAACGAGGCCTATAGCACGCTCAAAAGCGATTCGCAGCGTGCCCGCTATCTGCTGGCGATGCGCGGGCCCGAGTTGCCGCTGGAAGTCACCGTGCAGGATCCTGACTTCCTGATGCAGCAGATGCAGTGGCGTGAAGAGCTCGAAGAGCTGCAGGACGATGCTGACCTGGCGGGTGTTGCGGCGTTCAAGGGGCGTTTGAAGACAGCCAAGCAAGACCTGAACGATAGCTTCGCCGATGCCTGGGAGGACGATGCGCGCCGAGAAGAGGCCGAACGCCTGATGCGCCGCATGCAGTTCCTCGACAAGCTTTCCCACGAGGTGCGCCAGTTGGAAGAGCGCCTCGACGATTAATGCACGTACGGCTGCCGTGGCCGTGCCTGATACCCAGATAAGCACCGATTACCTATGGCTTTATTGCAGATTGCTGAGCCCGGACAGAGCCCACAACCACACCAGCGTCGTCTGGCTGTCGGGATCGACCTGGGCACCACCAATTCCTTGGTCGCTGCCGTGCGCAGCGGCGTCAGCGAACCGCTGCCGGACAGTGAAGGGCGCCTGATTCTGCCCTCGGCCGTGCGTTATCACGCCGATCGCGTCGAGGTCGGAGAAGCGGCCCGTCGCGACGCCGCGAGCGACCCCTTCAACAGCATCCTGTCGGTCAAGCGCCTGATGGGGCGCGGCCTTGCCGATGTGAAGCAATTGGGTGAGCAACTGCCTTACCGCTTCGTCGCCGGCGAGTCGCACATGCCGTTCATCGACACCGTGCAGGGTCTGAAAAGCCCTGTGGAAGTGTCCGCTGACATCCTCAGGGTGTTGCGCCAGCGCGCCGAGTCGACCCTGGGTGGCGAGCTGGTAGGGGCGGTGATCACCGTGCCGGCCTATTTCGACGACTCCCAGCGCCAGGCTACCAAGGACGCAGCGCGTCTGGCCGGCCTGAGCGTGCTGCGTCTACTCAACGAACCCACCGCTGCCGCGGTCGCCTATGGCCTCGACCAGAACGCCGAAGGCGTGGTGGCGATCTACGACCTGGGCGGCGGTACCTTCGATATTTCCATCCTGCGTCTGACCGGTGGTGTATTCGAGGTGCTGGCTACCGGTGGCGACAGTGCCCTGGGCGGTGATGATTTCGACCATGCCATCGCTGGCTGGATCGTCGAGCAGGCTGGCCTGTCCGCCGATATCGAGCCGGGTGCCCAGCGCAGCCTGCTGCAGACCGCCTGCTCCGCCAAGGAGGCACTGACCGATGCCGAGAGCGTCGAGGTCGTGCACGGCCAGTGGTGCGGTGTATTGTCCCGCGCCGATTTCCAGGCGCTGATCGAGCCGATGGTGGCGCGCAGCCTGAAAGCCTGCCGCCGCGCCGTACGCGATTCGGGTATCGAAGTCGAAGACGTCGGAGCCGTGGTCATGGTCGGTGGTTCGACCCGTGTACCGCGTGTGCGTGAGGCGGTCGGCGAGCTGTTCGGCCGCCAGCCGCTGACCGATATCGACCCGGATCAGGTGGTCGCCATCGGCGCGGCGATCCAGGCCGATGCCCTGGCCGGCAACCGCCGTGCAGATGGTGAGGAATTGCTGCTGCTGGACGTCATCCCGCTGTCCCTGGGGCTGGAAACCATGGGCGGGCTGATGGAAAAGGTGATTCCGCGCAACACCACGATTCCCGTGGCTCGTGCACAGGAATTCACGACTTACAAAGATGGCCAGAGCGCCATGATGATCCATGTGCTGCAGGGTGAGCGCGAGCTGATCAGCGATTGCCGTTCCCTGGCGCGTTTCGAGCTACGCGGTATTCCGCCAATGGTGGCCGGCGCGGCGAAGATCCGGGTGACCTTCCAGGTGGACGCCGATGGTCTGCTCAGCGTAAGTGCCCGCGAGCTGGCTTCGGGCGTCGAAGCCAGTATTCAGGTCAAACCGTCCTATGGCCTTACCGATGGTGAGGTGGCGCGCATGCTGAAGGATTCCTTCCAGCACGCCGGTGGTGACAAGGCCGCCCGCGCCTTGCGCGAGCAGCAGGTCGATGCGCAGCGTCTGCTCGAGGCGGTCGAGGCTGCCTTGCAGGTCGATGGCGAACGTCTGCTGGATGCCGAAGAGCGCATGGTGATCGACCTGCAGATGCAGGAACTACGTGATTTGTTGACTGGCACCGATGGCATGGCCATCGAGCAGCAGACCAAGCGTCTGTCGCAAGTGACCGATGCTTTTGCAGCCCGCCGCATGGACTTGACGGTAAAAGCCGCGCTGGCGGGGCGCAACCTGAATGAGATCGAGGAATAACTGATGCCTCAGGTAATTTTTCTGCCCCACGAGAAGTTCTGCCCGGAAGGGCTGGTGGTGGAGGCTCAGCCTGGTACTTCCATTCTGGAACTGGCCCACGAGCACCATATCGAGATGGAAAGCGCCTGTGGCGGCGTGTGTGCCTGCACCACCTGTCACTGCATCGTGCGCGAGGGTTTCGATTCGCTGAACGAAGCCGATGAGCTCGAAGAGGACTACCTCGACAAGGCCTGGGGGCTGGAAGCTCAGTCGCGTCTCGCCTGTCAGGCTATCGTTGGTGAAGAAGACATCACCGTCGAAATCCCCAAGTATTCGCTCAACCACGCCGCCGAAGCGCCGCACTGATCAGGGAGCCTCAGCATGAGCCTGAAATGGGTCGATGTTCTTGAAATCGCCATCCAGCTTGCCGACAGCAAAGCGGATGTCGACCCTCGTTACGTGAATTTCGTCCAGCTGCATCGCTGGGTGGTAGAGCTACCGGATTTTTCCGACGACCCGCAACGCGGCGGCGAAAAGGTGCTCGAAGCCATTCAGGCTGCCTGGATCGAAGAGGCGCAGTGAGGCGCTAGGGCGGTCTTGCCGCCTCGGCTGCAGCGAGCCGATTGCCGCCAAGGGCCGCTGTTATGTTTTTGAATGGAACCCGCGTATAATTCGCGGGTTTAATTTTTGGCTTTAAATCTATTGTTTCTGGAGTGTCACATGGCTGTTCAACGTACTTTCTCCATCATCAAGCCTGATGCCGTTGCTAAAAACGTTATCGGCGAGATCACCACTCGTTTCGAAAAAGCGGGCCTGCGCATCGTCGCTTCCAAGCAGCTGCAACTGTCCGAGCGTGAGGCCGCTGGCTTCTACGCCGAGCACAGCGAGCGTGGCTTCTTCAAGGATCTGGTCGCATTCATGACTTCCGGCCCGGTCATCGTCCAGGTTCTGGAAGGCGAAAACGCCATCGCCAAGAACCGTGAGCTGATGGGCGCTACCAACCCGAAAGAAGCCGCTGCCGGCACCATCCGTGCCGACTTCGCCGTTTCCATCGACGAGAATGCCGTTCACGGTTCGGACTCCGAAGCTTCCGCTGCGCGCGAAATCGCTTACTTCTTCTCCGCTACCGAGGTAAACGCCCGCATTCGCTAAGGCGAAGCGTGCGAGGGTGAATACGCCATGACCGACACAAACGGCAAAATCAACCTGCTGGGCCTGACCCAGCCGGAAATGGAGCAATTCTTCGACAATATCGGGGAAAAACGCTTCCGTGCCGGTCAGGTCATGAAGTGGATTCACCACTTTGGCGTCGATGATTTCGACGCCATGACCAACGTTGGCAAGGTCTTGCGCGAAAAGCTCAAGGCTGCTGCCTATATTCGCGGGCCAGAAGTGGTCAGCGAAGATATTTCCTCCGATGGCACGCGCAAGTGGGTAGTGCGTGTGGCGTCGGGCAGCTGCGTGGAAACCGTGTACATCCCCCAGGGCGGGCGTGGCACCCTGTGTGTTTCCTCGCAAGCCGGCTGTGCCCTGGACTGCAGCTTCTGCTCCACGGGCAAGCAAGGTTTCAACAGTGACCTGACCAGCGCCGAAATCATCGGCCAGGTGTGGGTCGCCAACAAGTCGTTCGGCAGTGTGCCAGCGAAGATCGACCGCGCGATCACCAACGTGGTGATGATGGGCATGGGCGAGCCGCTGCTGAATTTCGACAACGTGGTCGCCGCCATGAAGATCATGATGGATGATCTCGGCTACGGGATCTCCAAGCGCAAGGTGACGCTGTCCACCTCCGGCGTGGTGCCGATGATCGACAAGCTGGCCGAGGTCATCGACGTGTCCCTGGCGCTGTCGCTGCACGCGCCGAACGACGAGCTGCGCAGTCAGTTGGTGCCGATCAACAAGAAGTACCCGCTGGACATGCTGCTGGCTGCCTGCAAACGTTACATTTCCCGTCTGGGCGAGAAACGTGTGCTGACAATCGAGTACACCCTGCTCAAGGATGTGAACGATAAACTCGAGCATGCCGAACAGATGGTCGCGCTGCTGGCGGATGTACCCTGCAAGATCAACCTGATTCCATTCAACCCGTTCCCCCATTCGGGTTACGAGCGTCCAAGCAACAACGCCATTCGTCGTTTCCAGGAACTGTTGCAAAAAGCCGGACATAACGTCACGGTGCGCACGACCCGTGGCGAAGATATCGACGCGGCGTGTGGGCAACTGGTTGGCCAAGTCATGGATCGTACCCGCCGCAGTGAACGCTACATCGCCGTGCGTCAGTTGAGCGGCGAGGCGGACTCTCCGCGTCCCACTGCCAGTCGTACCTGAGAGGATGTCCATGATCGTGCTGCGTTCCTTGTTGTTTCTGCTCAGTGCAAGTCTGCTCACCGCCTGCGTTTCCACCGGTGATGTCGATCCGATGAAAACCGCCGAGGGCCGCAAGAAGGCTTACGATTCATTCGTCCAGCTCGGTATCGGCTATTTGCAGCAGGGTGAAACGGGGCCGGCCAAGGTGCCGTTGAAGAACGCGCTGAACATCAATCCGTCAGGCTCCGATGCCCACGCGGTACTGGCGTTGGTATTCCAGCGCGAGATGGAGCCGGAATTGGCCGACGAGCACTTTCGCAAGTCGCTGTCGGGTAATTCCAGGGATGCACGCCTGCTGAACAATTACGCGGGTTTTCTGTTCGAACAGAAGCGTTACAAGGAAGCCCTGCAGCGCTACAGCCTCGCCGCCGAGGACAGCCTCTATCCAGAGCGTGCCCGGGTGTTCGAGAATCTTGGCATGACCGCGATGATGCTCAAGCAGCGCGACGAGGCCAAAGCCTATTTCGAGCGTTCGCTGCGCCTCAACAGCCGTCAGCCGCGGGCGCTGCTGGAAATGGCGAACCTTTCTTACGAAGACAAAGAGTACGTCCCGGCGCGTAGCTACTACGAAAGCTACAGCGCCATTGCCGAGCAGAATTCCCGCAGCCTGTTGTTGGGGGCCCGACTGGCCAGGATCTTCGAGGATCGTGACCGCGCCGCCAGCATTGGCTTGCAGTTGAAACGTCTTTATCCCGGTACGCCGGAATATCAGCAATATCTGTCGGAGCAAAGATGAAAGCGGCCCAACCTGAAGTTGCAGCAGCTCATCACGTCAATCCTGGTGAAGCGCTGCGTGCGGCGCGTGAGAGCAGGGGCTGGTCGGTCGCGGAAGTCGCGGCCCAGCTCAATCTCACGCCTATGCGCCTGGCCCAGCTGGAGGCCGGCGAATTCGATAAGCTGCCGGGCAATACCTTCGCCCGCGGCTATATCCGCGCCTATGCAAAACTGCTCGGCCTGGATCAGGCACCGCTGGTCGCCGATTTCGATCAGTTCACCGGCAGCAATGCCACTGGCAGCAGCGTGCATGCCCTGGGTCGTATCGAAGAGCCGACGCGTTACTCGCAGAGCATCCTGCGCCTGGTCAGCTTCCTGTTGCTGCTCGGTGTGGGCGGCGCCTGTTTCTACTGGTGGCAGGATCAGGGTTGGCAACTCGATGATCTGAAGAATGTTGGCCTGGGCCATGTCGAAGTCGATGGCGCCGACGGCAATACGCAGATCCACCCACTCGACGAGCCGGAAGATCAGGCCGTTGCCGAAGCGCAGAATCAAGGTACCGAATTGCCGCTGCCAAGTGTTCCTGTCGAGCCGCTGGGCGATGCCGCGGACACTACCCCTAAGGCCACTGCCAGTGAGCTGCTGGAACAGAACCCTCCTGCTCAGGCCGCGCCGGCCGACCCCACTCAGGCCCCAGCCGCACCGGGTACACCAGCGACGGCTCCTGCCGCGCCGGCTGCTGAAGCGCCTGCACCGGCTGCTGCCGCTCAGCCTCAAGCGCCGGTCGCTGCTGGTGAAGGCCTGTTGAGTCTGACGTTCGTCGCCGACTGCTGGATTCAGGTGACCGATGCCAATGGCAAGATCGTCGCCAGTGGCCTGAAACGTTCCGGTGAGAGTCTCGATGTGCGCGCCCAGGCGCCGCTGGAACTGCGTCTGGGGTTTGCCCGTGGCGCTCAGGTGGCCTATAACGGCGCAGCCGTGGACGTGACGCCGCACATCTCTGGTGAGACCGCACGCTTCAAGTTGGGTGGGCAGTAATATGCACGGTGAATCGCCGATCAAGCGCCGGCTGTCCCGCAAGATCTGGGTCGGCTCGGTACCGGTAGGGGGCGATGCGCCCATCGCCGTGCAGAGCATGACCAACACCGATACCAACGATGTCGCCGCGACCGTCGAGCAGATTCGTCGTCTTGAAGCGGCGGGTGCCGACATCGTGCGGGTTTCCGTGCCGGACATGGACGCTGCCGAAGCCTTTGGCCGAATCAAGCAGCAGGTCAATCTGCCGCTGGTGGCGGACATTCACTTCGATTACCAGATCGCCCTGCGCGTGGCCGAACTGGGCGTCGATTGCCTGCGTATCAACCCCGGTAACATCGGTCGTGAAGACCGGGTCAAGGCGGTGGTCGAGGCTGCTCGCGACAAGGGCATCCCGATCCGCATCGGCGTGAATGCCGGTTCGCTGGAAAAGGATCTGCAGAAGAAATACGGTGAACCGACCCCGGCCGCCCTGGTTGAGTCCGCGCTGCGTCACGTGGAGCACCTGGATCGCCTGAATTTCCCGGACTTCAAAGTCAGCGTAAAGGCCTCCGACGTGTTCATGGCCGTCGAGGCCTATCGCCTGCTGGCCAAGCAGATCGAGCAACCGCTGCACCTGGGCATCACCGAAGCCGGTGGCCTGCGTTCGGGCACCGTGAAGTCCTCCGTCGGCCTGGGCATGCTGCTGGCCGATGGCATCGGCGACACCATTCGCATCTCTCTGGCTGCCGATCCGGTGGAAGAGATCAAGGTCGGCTTCGATATTCTCAAGTCGCTGCGTCTGCGTTCGCGGGGCATCAACTTCATCGCCTGCCCAAGCTGCTCGCGCCAGAACTTCGACGTGGTCAAGACCATGAACGAGCTGGAAACCCGCGTCGAAGACCTGCTGGTGCCGCTGGACGTCGCGGTGATCGGCTGCGTGGTCAACGGCCCGGGCGAAGCCAAGGAGGCGCATATCGGTCTCACTGGCGGCAGCCCGAACAATCTGGTCTATATCGACGGCAAGCCCGTCTCGAAACTGACCAACACCAACCTGGTGGATGAGCTGGAACGGCTGATCCGCACAAAGGCGGCCGAGAAGGTCGCAGCCGACGCGGCCGTGATCGTGCGCGGCTGATCCGTGCCTAAGGAAAACAATTGAGCAAGTCCCTGCAAGCCATTCGTGGCATGAACGATATCCTGCCGCAGCAGACCCCGGCCTGGCGTTACCTGGAAACCACCCTGGCAGCGCTGCTCGACAGCTACGGCTACCAGGAAATGCGTCTGCCGATCCTTGAGTTCACCGAGCTGTTCGCCCGTGGTATCGGCGAAGGCACCGACGTGGTCGACAAGGAGATGTACACCTTCCTCGACCGCAACGACGAATCCCTGACTTTGCGCCCCGAAGGCACTGCCGGTTGCGTGCGTGCCGTGCTCGAGCATGGCATGACCGGCGGCGGCCAGGTGCAGAAGCTGTGGTACGCGGGCCCGATGTTCCGCTACGAGAAGCCGCAGAAGGGCCGCTATCGGCAGTTCCACCAGATCGGTGTCGAAGTCTTCAACCTGCCTGGGCCGGACATCGATGCCGAGCTGATCACCCTGACCTGGCGCCTGTGGAAGCAATTGGGTCTGAGCGATGCGGTGACCCTGCAGCTCAACAGCCTGGGTTCCAGCGAAGCCCGCGCGGTGTATCGCGATGCGTTGGTGGCCTACCTGCAGGAGCGTTTCGATCAGCTCGACGAAGACAGCCAGCGTCGCCTGACCACCAATCCGCTGCGCATTCTCGACAGCAAGGTGGCCAGTACTCAGGCACTGCTCGCCGACGCGCCGACCCTGCACGACTATCTGGACGAAGAGTCCCGCGTGCATTTCGAGGGCCTCAAGGCGCGTCTCGATGCGGTCGGCATCGCCTACGAGATCAACCCCAAGCTGGTACGTGGCCTGGATTACTACGGCCGTACCGTGTTCGAGTGGGTCACCGACAAGCTCGGTTCCCAGGGCACCGTGTGTGCCGGTGGCCGTTACGATGGCCTGATCACCCAGTTTGGTGGCAAACCGACTCCGGGTGTTGGCTTCGCCATGGGTGTCGAGCGTCTGGTGTTGCTGCTGGAAACCCTGCAGCGTGTGCCGGCCGAGCTGAACCGCCCGGCCGATGCCTTTATCTGCGCCTTTGGCGAGCCGGCCGAGCTGGCGGCGTTGGCCCTGGCGGAGAATCTGCGTAACGAAGTTCCGGGGCTGCGCCTGCTGGTCAATGCCGGCAGCGGTAGCTTCAAGAGCCAGTTCAAGAAGGCCGACAAGAGCGGCGCCACCTATGCATTGATTCTGGGTGAGGACGAACTGGCTGCTCGCGTGGTAGGTTGCAAACCTTTGCGCGACGACAGCGAACAGCAAAACATTGCCTGGTCGGCCCTGGCCGAGCATCTGGCGTCCTGCACCAAGCAGGCTTGAGCGATTTAGCGATTAAGGAGTATTGGGGTGGCGTTGAATAGCGATGATGATGAACTGGCCGGCCTGAAGGACTGGTGGCAGCGTAATGGTAAGCCGCTGGTAGCTGGCGGTGCTTTGGCGCTGATCGTGGTATTCGGCTGGCAGGCCTGGCAGAAGTACCAGAGCAATCAGGCTCAGGGCGCTTCGGTGGTCTACCAGCAGCTGCTGGAGTCGGCCCTGACCCCGAGCGGTCAGCCTGATGCCGCCAAGGTAGCGGCTCTGGCCGGTCAGCTGAAGAGTGATTTCGGCGGTACTCAGTACGCTCAGTACGGCAGCCTGTTCGTGGCCAAGGTCGCGGTCGAGGCCGGCAAGCTGGACGACGCAGCCAGCGAACTGCGCAGCGTGGTCGACAAGCCCGCCAATGAGACGCTCGGTGAACTCGCTCGTCAGCGTCTGGCCCGCGTGCTGGCCGCTCAGGACAAAGCCGACGAAGCCCTGAAACTGCTCGACGGCGACGCCGATCAGGCTTACCTGGCCAGCCGCGAAGAGCTCAAGGGCGATCTGTTGGTGAAGCTGGGCCGTACCGACGATGCCCACGCTGCCTATGTGAAGGCCAAGGGTGCGCTGTCTGAAGAGGCTGCCGTTGGTGGTCTGCAGATGAAGATCGACGACCTGGCCAAAGGGGATGCATGACGTGATGCGTTGGAAGAATGCCGCACTGCTGGCCCTGGCCGTTCTGGTCGTCGGTTGCAGCAGCAACAGCAAGAAAGAGCTGCCACCTGCCGAGCTTCCCAAGTTCAAAGAGGAAGTGAGGCTGCAGAAAGAGTGGAGCCGTTCGATCGGCAACGGTCAGGGCGACATCTACAACATGCTCGAGCCTGTGGTCGATGGCGAGCAGATCTTCGCCGCCGACGTCGAAGGCCTGATCATGTCCATGGAGCGCACCACCGGCAAAGTGTCCTGGAAGAAGGAACTGGATGTGCCGATTTCCGGTGCCGTGGCAGCTGGCTACGGGATGGTCGTGGTCGGCACTCTCAAGGGTGAAGTGATCGCCCTGGATTCGTCCAGCGGTGAAGAAAAATGGCGCGCCAAGGTACCGAGCGAAGTGCTGTCGGCTCCGGCCATCAACAGCGACACCGTGTTGGTACAGACTCAGGATGACACCCTGGTCGCTCTGGATGCATACAGTGGCCAGCAGCGCTGGATCTTCGAGAACACCCCGGCAGTCCTGACCCTGCGTGGCACTGGCAGCCCGCTGCTGACCAACCAGTTGGCCATCGCCGGCCTGTCCAGCGGCAAGGTCATCGCCCTGGACGCCCAGCGTGGCATCCCGGTGTGGGAACAGCGCGTCGCCATCCCGCAAGGCCGTTCCGAGCTGGATCGCATCGTCGACATCGACGGTGGCCTGCTGCTTTCCGGTGGTCAGCTGTACGTGGTGACCTACCAGGGGCGCGTTGCTGCCCTCGATCTGGAAAGCGGCCGTGTGCTGTGGCAGCGAGAAGCATCCAGCTCCATGAGTGTGGCTCAAGGTTTCGGTAACGTTTACGTGACCCTGGCCAGCGGCACCGTGGAAAGCATCGATGAGCGCTCGGCTTCGGCCCTGTGGAGCAACGATGCCCTGGCCCGTCGCCAGCTGTCGGCGCCGCAGGTGTTCTCCAGCTATGTCGCGTTCGGCGATCTGGAAGGCTACCTGCACCTGATCAGCCAGGTCGATGGCCGTTTCGTCGGCCGCATCCGTATCGACAGCGACGGCCTGCGTGCCCGTCCGCTGGTCGTCGGCGACTGGCTGTACGCCTTCGGCAACGGCGGCAAACTGGTGGCCTTGACCATCAAGTGAGCCCGTGTCCCGCTCGCTCGGTTTAGCCGGGCGAGCGGGGCAGATAGCGCAAGATTTGTGGCCGCTGCCTGTGCAGCGGCTTTTGTATTTTCTGAAATAACGAAGTGGAGAGCCGAATGGTTCCCGTAATTGCCCTGGTGGGCCGGCCGAACGTCGGTAAATCCACCCTGTTCAACCGCCTGACCCGCACCCGCGACGCGATCGTCGGTGACCTTTCCGGTCTGACCCGCGACCGCCAGTACGGCGAGGCCAAATGGCAGGGGCGTACCTATATCGTGATCGACACCGGTGGTATCTCCGGTGACGAAGAAGGCATCGATGCGAAGATGGCCGAGCAGTCCCTGCAGGCCATCGAAGAAGCCGACGCCGTGTTGTTCCTGGTCGACGCCCGTGCCGGGCTGTCCGCCTCCGACCAGATGATTGGCGAGCACCTGCGCAAGCGCAACAAGCGCAGCTTCCTGGTGGTCAACAAGGTCGACAACCTCGACCCGGATCTGGCCCGCGCCGAATTCGCCCCGCTGGGCATGGGCGAAGCCCTGGCCATCGCCGGTGCCCATGGTCGTGGTATCACCCAGATGCTCGAAGCGGCCCTGGGCAGCTTTCCCAAGGATGCTGGCGAGCCTGAGGAGGGCGAAGAGCCGGAGGTCGTCGCCGAAGGCGAGGAAGCCAAGCGCATTCCCGGTCCGAGCGAGAAGGACGGCATCAAGCTGGCGATCATCGGCCGCCCCAACGTCGGCAAGTCGACCCTGGTCAACCGCATGCTCGGTGAAGACCGGGTCATCGTCTACGATCAGGCCGGCACCACCCGCGACAGCATCTACATCCCCTTCGAACGGGATGAAGAGAAGTACACCCTGATCGACACCGCTGGCGTGCGCCGGCGCGGCAAGATCTTCGAGGCGGTGGAAAAGTTCTCGGTGGTCAAGACGTTGCAGGCCATTCAGGATTCCAACGTGGTGGTGTTTGTCATGGACGCCCGCGAAGGCGTGGTCGACCACGACCTCAACCTGCTCGGCTTCGTGCTGGAGAGTGGCCGTGCCCTGGTCATTGCCCTGAACAAGTGGGATGGCATGGAGCCCAGCGAGCGTGACTATGTGAAGACCGAGCTGCAACGCCGGTTGTTCTTCGTCGACTTCGCCGATATCCACTTCATCTCGGCGCTGCATGGCACCGGTGTCGGCCATCTGTACAAGTCGGTGCAGGCTTCGTTCCAGTCGGCCATCACCCGCTGGCCGACCAACCGCCTGACGCAGATCCTCGAAGACGCCGTGCGCGAGCACGCGCCACCCATGGTCAACAACCGCCGGATCAAGTTGCGCTACGCCCACCTGGGTGGTGCCAACCCGCCGCTGATCGTGATCCACGGCAACCAGGTCGATGCGGTGCCCAAGTCCTATATCCGCTACCTGGAAAATACCTATAGGCGTGTGCTCAAGCTGGTTGGTACGCCGATCCGCATCGAGTTCAAGGGCGGTGAGAACCCTTACGAGGGCAACAAGAACACCCTCACCGATCGTCAGGTGAACAAGAAGCGTCGCCTGATGAGCCACCACAAGAAAGCCGACAAGAAGCGCAAGGACAAGCGCTGATCGGTGCTCTGGCAGGGCCAGGCGGGTAGCGATTCGCTATAGCCTGACGCTGTCAGGCAGTGAGTCTCTGCCAGGTCGCCGCAAGGTTCGGGATGGCTTTTCGGCATGGCGGATAAGCAGTTGGGGCCGACCGTCAGTGCGATCCATGCCGATTCAGTGTATCGCTGGACGTTGCAGGCATCCTTCCGATTGTCCGGGCCGCCAGCCTCAATTGCTCCAGTCAAGCCCGCTCGGATGCTTTCGGCCTTGAGCCTGTGTCGACTCACGAACCACCGCGATGAATGCCTTCAGCGGCGCAGGCACATGGCGATAGCTGGCGTAGTAGAGGCACAGACCCGGTGACGCCGGAGTCCAGTCTTCAAGCAGCAGGCTCAGCGTACCGCTGTCCAGGGCTGGGCGAGCGAAAGGTTCCGGTACGAAGGCAATGCCCAGGCCATCGGAAGCCGCCTCGACCATCAGATCGTTGTCGTCCAGGCTCAGCGTGCCGGGGACGTCCAGTGCCAGCTGCTGCGTGCCCTTCTCGAACTCCCATCGATAGCGCTTTCCGCTGGGCAGCCTTTGGCGAATGCAGCGATGGGACATCAGGTCGGCAGGTGTGGCCGGCACTCCGAACGCCTCGACGTAGCCTGGCGACGCCACCGCAACGAAGCGAATGTCGCTGCCGAAGGGGACGGCCACCATATCTTTTGGTACCGATTCGGCCAGACGCACACCGGCATCGAAACCTTCACCCACGATGTCCACCAGTTGCCCTTCGGTGACCAGCTCCAGAACCACGCGCGGGTGACGCTGCTGGAATGTCGGGACGGCGTGCTTGAGCAACCAGCGCGCGCCGCCCTTGTTGGCGTTGATGCGCAGTGTGCCGACCAGTTCGTCCTGGCCGTGGCTGACCGCATCCAGTACGTCATCCAGTTCTCGCAACAGGGGGGCCAGCCGCTGCAGCAACTGCTCGCCGGTCTCCGTCAGCGCAACACTGCGGGTGGTTCGGTGCAGGAGGCGGACACCGAGATGGCGTTCGAGCCCTTTCAAGGCATGGCTGAGGGATGACCGCGATACGCCAAGCACGTCGGCGGCCTTCTGGAAGCCGCGGTGCCGTGCCACATGGGCGAATGCTTTCAGGTCGGAGAGGCTGACGTTGGCCATTAGTGAATACTTTTCACCAGCTTGTTCGAATTGGTACGGCTTATCATACGCCGTTCGGGCTCCTACCATCTGTGCAAACCCCACAGGAGGTTCCCGATGAAAACATGGTTGATCACAGGCGCATCATCCGGCCTTGGGCTGGTCATGACCACGAAGTTGCTGGAGCGGGGCGATCGGGTGGTCGCGTGCGGGCGACGTATTGCGCCGTTCGAGGCGCTCCAGCGAACGGCGGGCGAGAGGCTGCACATCGCGCGCTTCGATCTCACCGACACGGCCGCACTGAGGCGGGAAGTGGATGCCGCCTTCGCAACCTTTGGCCGAATCGATACGGTGGTCAGCAATGCCGGTTACGGGCTGTTCGGCGCCGCAGAGGAGGTCACCGATGCGCAGATAGAGCGTCAGATCGCCACCAATCTGATCGCGTCGATCCAACTCGTGCGTGCCGTGTTGCCCCGCCTGCGCGAGCAGGGAGGCGGCCGGATCATGCAGGTCTCCTCCGAAGGCGGACAAGTGGCCTATCCCAATTTCAGTCTCTACCACGCGACCAAGTGGGGCATCGAGGGCTTCCTCGATGCGGTTGCCCAGGAGGTGGCGCCGTTCGGCATCGACATCGTGATCGCCGAGCCGGGGCCGACCGTGACCGGGTTCGCTGATGGCCTGGATCACGCCGCCCCGTTGGAGGCCTACGACGCGACGCCGGCCGGCGATGTGCGGCGCGCCATATCCAGCGGCGCATTCGATATCAAGGGCGATGCCGAGCGCACGGTCGATGCGATGATCCGGGTGGCGGATTCGGCGCAGCCGCGGCGCCGGATTGCGCTGGGCAGCACGGCGTTCGAGAACATCCATCGTGTATTGACCGCCCGTCT
Organism: Phytopseudomonas daroniae; assembly: GCF_004327285.1. Classification (GTDB taxonomy): domain Bacteria; phylum Pseudomonadota; class Gammaproteobacteria; order Pseudomonadales; family Pseudomonadaceae; genus Aquipseudomonas; species Aquipseudomonas daroniae. Next base: position 1,208 of record NZ_QJUI01000012.1, on the reverse strand, counting down.
GGACGATCTGGTGGCGCAGAAGTCGCTGACGCTGACGGCGGACAGGCTATGAAGTGGTCGCTCGCGCTTCTCCTTGCGTCCTCCATCGCCATCGGGGCCAGCGAGCTTGTGCCGTCTCCTGCCGTACCCAACCAGGTTGCCGGCACGTGGCGCATGGTCTCTGCCACATTGGAGACCGATGGCAAGATCGAACGACCTTATGGAGAGAACCCCGAAGGCATGCTCGTCTTCACCACCGACATGCATTACGTCGAGGTGCTGACCAATGGCGACACCCCACGTTTCGGGTCGAACGCGCGGGGTGGCGGCACCGACAACGAAAACAGGCGCGCCATGGCGTCGAGCATCGGGTTCTTCGGTACCTACACCGTGGACGAGCACGGCCACTTCACCGGCAACCGCGTCGAGGGCGCCACGTTCCCCAACTGGGTGGGCGCAGTTCGAACCGGGCGGGAACTGCAACTGAGGGTTGAGGGTGATCGTATGTACGAAACCTTCACTCGCCCGGATGGAGGACGAGTGAGTGCAGAGTTCGTGCGGGTTCGACATCCCGGCGTAACCAGCGGAAAAGGGGCCAGAGTCGACGTTCCCGAACCTCGATGACCTATCCGCCAACGTCCTACCGACTCTCGCATTGAACGACTGAATTAAGCCGCGCCGCGAAGCGGCGTCGGCTTGAATTGCTAGGTTCGATCAGACGAGCGACCAATGGCACCCAAGTGTGTGAAGCGAAACCCCGCTGAGTACTTGAGGCCGTACCCCAATGCACGATCAAAACCTATATGTGCCGCCCAGATGATGCCGAGGGCCAACATGGTAGGTGCGTCAAAGGCAATGCCAGCCCCAAGAAGCAGCAGCGAGCCAATGTACGAGTGAGCAGCGTTGTACAGCGCGGCGCCTGCTTTCGGCCCTGCCAAATAGCCAAGGAAGGAAAGATCGGGCGCCAGAAACAGCAAGGCGAACATTCCCCAGCCGATCCCGAACTGTGCATAGGCAAACAGGCTGAATGCCAGCACGCACAGGCCCTCGATACGCAAAATGAACTTCACTCCACCGCTAACCGAATTGTCCATGCTTTGTCCTAGGGTCTGTTGAGATTCATCGTGAATTGATAATGGCAGCGGCAAGATTGACCATGGCGCAAAAGCTTGCATCGGTCTTGTCACAGCGCATTGCAATACGCTTGAACTCCTTGAGTTTGCAAAAGA
>NZ_QJUI01000011.1 GCF_004327285.1 Phytopseudomonas daroniae | reverse complement strand
CGAGCTCAAACAATGGTGGCCCGGAGCACCTGATGCTCCCTTGCTGAGGCCTGATACATAGATGCAACCGGGTTTCTCTGTTCAAAGCGGGTTGACAGGTAAAGGCGAGTCCATACATAGGATGGGTCGAGGAGCGAAGCGACGATACCCATCAACGACCCATCTACACGAAAAAGCCCCGTCATCCGAAGGATGACGGGGCTTCTTTTTTGTCTCGGCTCAAGCGGTCAGACGATGATGCCCTGGCTGCGCAGGTAGTCGTCGTAGGTGCCGCTGAAGTCGGTGACGCCATTGTCCGACAGCTCGATGATGCGCGTGGCCAGGGAGCCGACGAACTCACGGTCATGGCTGACGAAGATCAGCGTGCCCGGGTAGTTCTCCAGCGCCAGGTTGAGCGCTTCGATGGATTCCATGTCCAGGTGGTTGGTCGGTTCGTCCATCACCAGCACGTTGGGCTTCTGCAGGATCAACTTGCCGAACAGCATGCGACCCTGCTCACCACCGGAGATCACCTTGACCGACTTGAGGATCTCATCGTTGGAGAACAGCATGCGCCCCAGGGTGCCACGGATGACCTGTTCGCCTTGCGTCCACTGGCCCATCCAGTCGAACAGGGTCACGTCGTCTTCGAAGTCGTGGGCGTGATCCTGGGCGTAATAGCCGACCTCGGCGCTTTCCGTCCATTTCACCGCACCAGCGTCCGGGGTCAGTTCACCGACCAGGGTGCGCAGCAGGGTGGTCTTGCCGATGCCGTTGGGGCCGATGATCGCGACGCGCTCGCCGGCTTCGACGGTGAAGCTGAAGTTCTTGAACAGCGGTTTGCCATCGAAGCCCTTGGACATCTGCTCGATGGTCACGGCCTGGCGATGCAGCTTCTTGGTCTGCTCGAAGCGGATGAATGGGCTGACCCGGCTCGACGGCTTGACCTCGGCCAGCTGGATCTTGTCGATCTGCTTGGCACGGCTGGTGGCCTGCTTGGCTTTCGAGGCGTTGGCCGAGAAGCGGCTGACGAAGCTCTGCAGCTCGGAAATCTGCGCCTTCTTCTTGGCGTTGTCCGACAGCAGTTGCTCGCGCGACTGGGTCGCAGCGGTCATGTATTCGTCGTAGTTGCCCGGGAACAGGCGCAGCTCGCCGTAATCCAGATCCGCCATGTGGGTGCAGACCGCGTTCAGGAAGTGACGGTCGTGGGAAATGATGATCATGGTGCTGTTACGCGCCGTCAGAATCGTTTCCAGCCAGCGGATGGTGTTGATATCCAGGTGGTTGGTCGGTTCGTCGAGCAGCAGCACGTCCGGATCGGAGAACAATGCCTGAGCCAGCAGCACGCGCAGCTTCCAGCCGGGGGCGACTTCGCTCATCGGGCCGAAATGCTGTTCCAGCGGGATGCCCAGACCGAGCAACAGCTCGCCGGCACGGGATTCGGCGGTGTAGCCGTCCATCTCGGCGAACTCACCTTCGAGCTCACCGACCTTCATGCCATCCTCTTCGCTCATTTCCGGCAGCGAATAGATACGATCGCGCTCGGCCTTGACCTTCCACAGCTCCTCGTGACCCATGATCACGGTGTCGATCACGTTGAATTCTTCGTAGGCGAACTGATCCTGGCGCAGCTTGCCGAGACGCACGTTCGGCTCGAGCATGACCTGGCCGCCGGAGGGCTCGAGATCGCCACCGAGGATTTTCATGAACGTCGACTTGCCGCAGCCATTGGCGCCGATCAGGCCGTAGCGGTTGCCGTTGTTGAACTTAACGGACACGTTCTCGAACAGCGGCTTGGCACCGAACTGCATCGTGATATTTGCTGTGGAAATCAAAGTGCTTACCTATCAATGACTTAGCTGCGCTGGATTTTGGGCGATACCAATTTCGAGCTTTCTAGCTCGCCCCAGTCCGATTTGGAGTTGATCCAGCGCGCATATGTGGAGAGCAGCATCTGCACGGAATGGCCGAGCTGCTGGGCAATAAAGGCGGGGTTCAAGCCTGACATTAGGCATATTGTGGCATAGGTGTGGCGGCAGTTATATGGCCGCCTGTAGCGGATACCCAACTCTGACAGTGTTGGACGCCACTTGTGATGGATATCCGAAGTCTGCTTCACGTGCTCCTGGCCTTTCGAAAGTGGGAAAACATAGGGGTGGATTTGATTCTGCCGATCCCGAGCAGGCGCCGATCGGCATACCCCTTTGCAAACCAAAGAGCCTTCAGGGCGCGCTGATTGAGCAGTACAAAACGATCTGTGCCGGTCTTCGTTCGTTCCTCTATCTCGCCAAGGGCAACCGTGCGGCGAATATGCATCTGCCGCCGCCCCAGTTGATGTCCTCCCAGCGTAAGGCTAATGCCTCAGAAATACGGAGGCCGGTGAACATCAGGAACTCAAACAGCGTCGCGTAGATCAGCTCGGGCCAATGATCGTTCTGGTAGAGGCGGTCGATTATCTGTTCTGCCTCCGCGAGGGAGAATAGATCAACCTCTCGACGGGTGCGCCGCGGCTTTTCCAAGGGAGCAGCAGGATCCTTCTGCATCAAGCCATCCGCTACAACTGATCGAGTGATAGATGCCAGCCTCACCTTGGCGTTGCGCTTCACGCCGGGTGACGTCCATTCCGTGCCAGCGATGATTCGGCGTAGGAAGGTGGTTGTGATCATGTCCACTCTGGTCTGAGCCACCAGCCTAACCGCGATGTACCATGACAAGAAGTACGTGATGGTGAGCCTTCGTCCGGGCAAAGACCGCACGCTCGATCAGAACGCCCTGTGGTTCGCCATGTACCAACGCATCGCCGAGATGACGAACATGGGCGACGTGGAAGACGCGCGCCGGTACTGCAAGCTTCACGTAGGCGTGCCGATCATGCGCAAAGCTGACGCCGGCTTCCGCGAGGGCTGGAACCAGGTGTTCCTGCACCTCGACTACGAAACCAAGCTTGAACTGATGGGGCCCTGCCGGAAAGGGCGTGTTCGATGACCTGCTGGGGGGCATGAAGCGCACAGAACTGAGGCGTACCGTCCCGCTCAAGGCCAGCGGCATCCAGCCCCGTGAGCGTCGAAAGAAGCGCTGCAAGGCCTGCCAGGTGATGTTCACTCCAGTACGCAACTTCCAGGCTGTCTGCGGCAAAATCGCCTGTGCACCCGCCGTGGTGCCAGATAACCGGGAGAGGGCGTGCAAGGCCCTGGCTGATCTCGAACGCCAGGAGACGCGCACAGCTCGGAAGCGAATCAAGAGCCGAGGTGACAACCTCCGCGAGGCACAGGCTGCTTTCAACGCTTGGATACGTCGGCGAGACGCCGACCTGCCGTGTATCAGTTGCGGCCGGCACCACCAGGGGCAATACCACGCCGGTCACTACAGGACGGTGGGCGCCAATCCCGAGCTGCGCTTTGAGTCTCTCAACGTCTGGAAGCAGGCGCGCCCTGCAACAACCACAACTCCGGCGACATCGTGAACTACCGAATCAGCCTGGTGCAGCGCATCGGCGCCGAGAAGGTGGAGTGGCTAGAGGGGCCGCATGAGCCAAAGCGCTACACAATCGAGAATCTAGAGGGGATCAAAGCCCACTACCGGGCATTGCTCCGCGAGCTACAGGCTGCACGCAATCCCCTGAGCGAGGGTGCGTAGTGGGCGCAGTTCGCAGTAACCCACGTGCGCACCTGTCGAGGCAGTGAAGGCTGCGAAGCAGTAAGGGAATGCCCGGCCTCGCAGCCGAGCGGCTCTGTCACTTACGGTTATGGCAGTGGTATTCGCCAGTAGAGTGATTGGTGTGACAGCCTTTGGAGTCGGTGCCGCCGCTGTGTGCGTGGGCAGCCGAGGCCGAGAAAAGGAGTACAAGTGCGGCCGTGATGGCAGACAGTTTCATCGAGCAGTTCCTTCTGATATATGAAGCGCTCTTTTCGCATGATGGCGATGTGCCGTCAATGGGCCTGATGCTAAAGAAATGGAGGTGGTGCACAGCAGCGGAAGAAGATGGATTTCCCGCTTAACATCCAAAAAGGATGACGGGTTGTTCTGCGATACGGCTATATGCCACTATCAAGGTCACCCCAGTACAAGGATGAATTTATGGTCGCGCCAAAGGTGTTTGTAAGTCATGCAAGTGAGGATAAAGACCGTTTTGTAATTGAATTTGCAAAACGGCTTAGAGCAAACGGAGTGGATGCTTGGGTCGACAAATGGGAAATTCAGGTTGGGGATAGCCTTGTTGAGCGGATATTCCAGGAGGGGCTTAAAGAGAGTAGGGCTGTAATTATTGTTCTCTCCAAGTTCAGCGTTGTAAAACCGTGGGTGCGTGAAGAGCTAGATGCTGCCGTGGTGAACAAGATCAATAAGCAAGCCCGAATTATTCCGGTCGTGCTTGATGATTGCGAAGTGCCGCAGGTGTTACAGGCGACCAAGTGGGTAAGTTGCAAAAATCTCGAAAATTATGATGATGCATTTAACGAGATCGTTGCCACCATATTCGGCGCCTCGGAGAAACCAGCTTTAGGGAGCCCGCCACCATACGTAGCTTCTTTTGGCGTTGGCGTAGGTGGGCACAACAACGTGGATAGCCTTGTCATAAAGCTGGCTTGCGAGGCCGCGCTGAACTCGGGCACTCCGATTGTTGGTGAAGCGGCATTTAAGGAAGGCGGTGAGTTCGTATTGCCCTTGCAGCAACTGAAGGATTCTATTGAGTACTTAACGGAACACGGCACAATTGAGTGGAGCAGAGATCTTTCGGGAAGCTTGCATGGTGTTTCAATATCCCAGGCTGGATTTGAGCTCTACGCTCGTCAACATGTACCTGACTATGCAGGGCTTGCCCGAAAGGCTATCTCCTTAATAGTCAATGAGGAAGTAGCCAGCAACGTCGAGCTTCAGGGGAAACTGGGTATTAAGCGGTTTCTGGTGGATCACATTCTAAGAACGCTGAAGAGCAGTGGAAAGCTACAGGTAACATGGTTTCTCGGAGGGCAGTGCAGCATTGATCATGTGTCTGCCTCTCTCAGGCGATCCCTGGACTAACAAAAAGCCCCGCATCGCGGGGCTTCTTCTATCCAAAGTGGCGCGCCACCATGGCGATCATGACTGCCAGCGTGTGAACCCCAGGTATCCGACTCAGTTCTCACTGAGCCAGCCGTGTGCAGGCTTTTTCCGTCTGCAGAAAATCCAATACCCGAATCTCAGCAGAGAAAGTCAGCGTCACGATCACCGGCTGATCTGGATCTGCCGCATCTTGATGTGGATCGATGGTTACTTTTCAGGTCGCACGGGTTCATCAGGATTGGTGCAGAAAAGTGCCACCTTGTTGCCATCTGGATCTCGAAGATAGCCGACAAAGAAGTTCGGGCTGTAGGCCTCGCGAAAACCGGGTGAGCCTTCATTCACTCCCCCATGGCGCACGCCCTCTGCATGGAGGTCGCGTACCTCGTCCTGTATCTGCGTTCTGAACGCGACCATGCTGCCGTTGCCGACCGTTGCCGGCTTTCCGTCATAAGGGGTGGTCACGTGAAACGCCCCTGGGCCATTCTCGCGATCCTCAGTGCCAGGAAGCGAGTAACACAACTGACTTTCCCATCGCTCCACTTCGTATCCCAGTGGAACCAGGAGCGCGTTGTAAAAGATCTCTGCGGCGCGTAGGTCGTTGGTGCCTATCATGGTGTAGCTCAGCATGGCGTGCATCTCCAACGGTTTTGGTTTCAGGCCGGGCTCTGGATAGGGTGCTTAAAGCGATTCCAGCACCTCGGCCTCGGTCAACAGGCGTTCTCTGATCTGATTCAGCACACGATAAACAGCATCACGATCTTCATGTGAGAAGCCCTCAGTAGAGAGGACTACGGCGTCCGGTGGTGCACTATTGATCAGCTCCGCTACGTATCTGCTCGCGAACGCTTGAAGCTTTGGCTTTTCCATGAGACATCCCCAGCCCGCCCAAGAAATATCAATAGTAGTACAACCTAAACTACTGACTAAGCCCACCTCGTGCGGGCTTTTGATGCCTGGAGCAAAGGCACGTCCACAGTCCGAGGCCGATTACCAGGCCACGAACCGACTGCAGCAGGAACGGATCGGCAGCGATTCCTGTGCTACGGCCACGAGTGTGATCGATAAGGAGCTGGGGTTATGAGGCTGGTTTTGATGAGGTGCTGTTTGCGCTGGCAGGGTGAACTGGTCAGCCGGCTACAGGGCCGGGGCCACGCATAGTGCGCACAGGATCGCCGGATCAATCGGTATCGCAAGGGTATGCCTGCTACCGCTGCCCCGGCTGGCAAGAAATGGTGCTCGAATTCGAGATTTATCCTCACCTTGGAGCGCCACTATCCAGCGTTTCTGGAACCGTGGAAAACAGGTGTCGATTGCCATTCAAAGGCCCGGCCTGCGGTGCTAAGCGCCTCGATTTTTATGCATTAAAGTTTTCTTGAGCAGCTCAGTCTATTCTTTCGGTTTATATGTTTAGCGGAATTAATTCGTTCGAAAATTGAATGTTCTGGTCTAGCTTAGCGGCCATCTGTAGGCATCACAGGCGAGTTCTGTGAGCTGCTCACTGTTTCCGTTAAGGCTGCCGAATGTCACTCACCATCGCTTCCGCCGATCATCCACTCGACTGCGCCAACCAGGGTGACTCCGCCTACGCTCGCATCCGTCGCGACATTCTGTCGTGCCGCCTGACGCCCGGTGCACTGATCACCGAGCCGGGGCTCATGGAACTGTACGAGATTGGCAAAAGCAGCTGCCGGATCGCACTGACGCGTCTTTCCCACGAGGGCTTCGTCAGGTCTCTGCCGCGCAAGGGTTATCAGATCGCGCCGATCACCGTTAAGGATGTCGAGGAAGTGTTCACCCTGCGTATGCAGCTCGAGCCGTTGGCGGCGCGCCTGGCGGTAGGGCGCGTGGATATCGAGCGACTGCGGGTGCTGGAGGCGGCTTGCCGGGTTCGGCATCCGGTTTCGCTGCCGGATCAGATCGATGTGTTCATGGACGCCAACAAGGCGTTTCACCTGGAGATCGCTCAGGCTGCCGGCAACGAGCGTCTGCTGCGTACGTTGTCCGGCCTGATGGACGAGATGACGCGTCTGGTGGCGCTGGGCTTCAACGTCCAGGGCACCAAGCCCGAGATCAAGCACGACCACAACGCCATGATCGCCGCTTTCGAAGAAGGCGATGGCAAGCGCGCCGAGCTGATCGCCCGTCGGCATATCGAAACCTTCCAGGCGATGACCCTGGAAAAGGTCTATGCCAGCCTCAGCGAAGCCGGTGCATCGTTGCCCCTGCTGGCGGCGAGGTTCTCGCGATGAATGCGGCACTCGGCCAGGGGCTCGCGGTATCGGCGATCACCTTGCAGGGCATCGGCAAGCGCTTCGGCAGGCTTGAGGTACTGCGCGATATTTCCTTCGAGGTGGGGCAGGGTGAAGTGGTCGCCCTGCTGGGCACCTCGGGCTGTGGCAAGAGCACGTTGCTGAACATCGTTTCCGGGCTGCTCGCTCAGGATCAGGGCCAGTTGCGTGTGTTCGGCGAAGCCTCGGCAGTTTTCACCGACTGGCGGCGTATCGCCTACATGTTCCAGGAAGATCGCCTGTTGCCGTGGCGCAGCGTCCAGGCCAACGTCGCCTTCGGCCTGGAGGCGAGTGGCATCGGCAAGGCCGAGCGTGCCCAGCGAGTTGCCGAAGCGCTGCGTCTCGTGGGCCTCGAGGCCTTCGCGAAATCCTGGCCGCATCAGTTGTCCGGCGGGATGCGCAGTCGCGTCGCTTTGGCACGCAGCCTGGTGGTCAAGCCCCAGGTGCTGCTGATGGACGAGCCGTTTTCCAAGCTCGACCCGCACACCCGCAGTCAGATGCACGATGAGCTGCTGCGTCTGCAGGCACTCACCGGCATGACGGTGCTGTTCGTTACCCATGATGTGGAAGAGGCCGTGGTATTGGCCGATCGTGTCGTGGTGCTGGAACCGCGCCCTGGTCGCATCCGCGCCATCCACTCGATGCTGCTGCCGCGCCCGCGGGTGCCAACCGAGCCTGCCGTCAGCGAGCAGGTTCGTTGCCTGCGCCTGGAGGTCTGACATGGATACCGCCAGGCGCTTTTCCAGTCTCGCCCTGCAACGCTTCGCGCTGATCGCCGTGGTCGGCCTGCTCTGGTGGTACGCCGCAGGCCGCCTGCCGTCGTTCGTGTTGCCCGGGCCGGAAAAAGTCCTCGTCGCACTGAGTAACCTGGTGCAGAGCGAAACCTTCGTGCATGACCTGACGGCCACCCTCGGCCGGGTGCTCAGCGGCTTCGCGCTCGCCACGCTGGTAGGAACGCCGCTGGGCCTGGCACTTGGCAGCAGCCCCGTGCTGGCGCGCTTCTTCGAACCGGTGCTGTCGGTGTTCAACACCGTGTCGTCAGCGATCTGGGCGATCTTCGCGATCATCTGGTTCGGCATCTCCGACGCGACCACAGTATTCGTGGTGTTCATGACCGCCATGCCGCTGATCCTCACCAACGTCTGGCAGGGCGCGAAGACGGTGGAGCGGCAATACGTGGAGCTGGCGCGCTCGTTTCGTCTGTCGCGGCTGCAGATCCTGCTGAAGATTTCCCTGCCGAGCATCCTGCCGCACTTCTTTTCCGGTGCCCGCCTGGCGTTCGGCTTCGGCTGGCGGGTATCGCTGGTGGCCGAGACCCTGGGCGCTTCCGATGGCATCGGTTATCGCCTGCGCCAGGCCGCGGATCTGGTGCAGAGCGACCAGGTGTTCGCCTGGACCGTGCTGCTGGTCGCCCTGATGTTGGCGCTCGAGGCGGGTGTGCTCAAGCCCCTCGAACGCTGGCTGTTTCGTTGGAAAACCCCCTAGCTACTTCATTTATCAAGGATCGTCCTATGCGTAAGTTGATTGCCGTCGCTGCTCTGGCCGCGACCGCGGTGCTGCCTTTTGCTGCCCATTCGGCGGACAAGGTTCGCATCGGTTACTGGACCAGCGGTGTGAGCCTGGGCTACGGCTCGGTGCTCGAATCCAAGGATTTTCTCGCCAAACGCGGTATCGAGGCCGAGTTCGTGCACTTCCCCGATGTCAATGCGCCGATCCGTGCGCTGGCGGCCGGCTCCATCGATCTGGCGTTCGGGGCGCCGCTGGCCGGGGTGTTCTCGACGTCGGCCGAAGGTGTGCCGATCCGCATTTTTGCGGCTACCCAGCCGGCCGACGTGCAGTTCGTGGTGCCTGCCGACTCGCCAATCACCTCACTGGCCGAGCTCAAGGGCAAGAAGATCGGCATGTCGCCGGCAGGCTCTTCGGTGGCGGTGATCGCCGGCGCGGTGCTGGCTGGCAACCATGGCATCAAGACCAATGACTTCTCCCTGGTCGGCGGTAACGAGTCGCGTCTGGCGCAGTTCCTGGCGCAGAAGCAGGTGGATGGTGCGGCCCTGCGCTCGGTCACCATCGCCCAGCTCGAAGACGAGCTGAAGGTCAAGCGCCTGGGCAGCTTCGCCGAGGAATGGAAGACCCTCACGCACTCCGATGCGGTGCCGTACATCGGCGTCGGCACGGTCAGCGCCAAGCTGGTCGACGACAAGCCGGAGGTTGTCGCGCGCGTCATCGCCGGCCTGCGCGACACGCTCGCCTGGGGCAAGGCGAACCCGGATGAAGTCGTCCGCATCCTGCAGAAGAGCGCCAACCTGCCAGAGAAGGATGCCCGCGTGTACGTCGGCCAGTGGGATGCCATGAACCGCATCACCTTCGAGCCGGCAGACATCGAAACCCTGCGTCGCCAGCACCAGGTGTTCGTCGACGGCGGCCTGATCAAGGGCGAGCTCAAGGACGACCTGTTCGCCACCGAACCCTACACCCAAGCCAAACAAATCAAGTAATCACGGAGACAACGACTGTGAGCAAGACCATGAAAGCCCTGGTGCTCGACGAACACGGCGACCTCGACCAGTTGCGCGTCGTCACCGACAAGCCGATACCGGCAGTGGGCAGCGGACACGTGGTAATTCGCGTTGGCGCATCGTCCTTCAATTACCACGATGTATTCACGGTGAAGGGCATGCCCGGCATCAAGGTGCCGTTGCCGGTGGTCATCGGCCTCGATCTGGCCGGCACCATCAGCGAGCTGGGCGAGGGCGTCGAAGGCTGGAAAGTCGGTGACCGCGTGCTGATCAACCCGCTCAAGCCCGATGTCGGTCTGATGGGCGAGATGGTCGATGGCGGCATGGCCGAGTACGCCCTGGTCGATGCGCGGCAACTGATCCGCCTGCCCGATGCAGTGAGTTTCGAACAGGCGGCGGCGTTGCCGGTGGCCTACGGTACCGCCCACCGCATGCTGATCACCCACAACACCGTGAAGGCGGGGGATCGTGTGCTGATCCTCGGTGCCAGCGGCGGCGTGGGCACCGCGTGCGTGATCCTTGCCAAATTGCTGGGCGCCGAGGTGATCGCCTGTGCGGGTAGCGACGAGAAGGGCGAGCGCCTCAAGGCGCTGGGGGCCGATCACGTCATCAACTACCGTGATACCGACTTCTCCAAGTGGGCTATCGGCCAATACGGCAAACCGCAGCGCCGCAACTACGAAGGCGGTGTGGATGTGGTGATCAACTTCACCGGCGGCGACACCTGGCTGCCATCGCTCAAGTGCATCAAGCGCGGCGGCACGCTGCTGGTGTGCGGCGCCACCGCCGGCCACGACCCCAAGGAAGACCTGCGCTACGTATGGAGCTTCGAGCTCAACATCAAGGGTTCGAACAGCTTCTACGAAGACAACCTGGCCGGTCTGCTCGACCTGATCGCCGAGGGCAGGATCGACCCGATCATCGACCGCGTGCTGCCCCTCGAACAAGCCGCTGAAGGCCTGGCGCTGATACGTGACCGTGAAGTGCTGGGCAAAGTGGTCGTTACGCCTTGAGGGCGTCCCGTAGCCTGGATTAGCCGCAGGCGTAATCCGGGTTGGGCCGTCATGCAATCGCTGGCACGGCGGGAACATGCGGCGGATTACGCTTCGCTAATCCGCCCTACGACTGCGCGGCCCGACCGGGCCGGTGGTCGCAACTTTTTCGAAACACTCGACAGGATTGATCTCATGACCGAAACGACACTACCGAACGCCACCGATATCCAGGCCAAGCTGCTCAAGGGCCCTTATCACCAATGGCTGGGCCTGCAAGTCCAGGCGGTGAGCGAAGGCAGCATCGAGCTCAGCGCGAAATGGCGCGAAGAGTGGGTGGTGAATATCGAGGGTGGTTACACCCATGGCGGGATACTCGCGGCACTGGTCGACCTGACGGCGGACTGGGCGCTGGTATCCAAGACTGGCAAAGGCGTGCCGACCATCGACCTGCGGGTCGATTACCACCGGCCCGCCAAGGGCGACCTGCGCGCCAAGGGCACCGTCATCAAGTTCGGCAAGCAATTCTCAGTGGCCGAAGCACAGGTCTTCGATGGCGAGGGCAACCTGGTCGCCAGCGGCCGCGGCGTCTACTCCACGCCCGCACCGAAGGTGTGATCCCATGAGTGCGGCACTGGATCACCTGGTCATCAACGCGCGCTTCGATCTCGACGCAGCGGCAGGCATCTTCGCGGGCCTGGGTTTCACACTGACGCCCCGTGGTCATCACTCACTCGGCTCGATCAACAACCTGATCATGTTCGATGAGGGCTACCTGGAACTGATCGGGCTGCCCGTAGGGGGCGAACGTCTGCGCCAGGAAATCCTCGACAGCCCCCTCGGTATCGACGGCCTGGTTCTGGCCAGTGACGACCCCCGCAGCACCCATGCGGCGCTGGTGCAGGCGGGCTTTCTGGTTCAGCCGGTGCAGCACTTCTCCAGGCCGGTCGAGATCGATGGCGCTTCTCAGGAAGCGCGCTTCTGCACCGTCCGGCTGGTACCGGGCCAGTTCGCCGCTGGCCGCGTGTATTTCTGCCATCACCAGACACCGGAACTGGTCTGGCGGCCCGAGTGGCTGGGCCACGCCAACGGCATCCACAGTATCGAGCGGTTGACGGTGCTCAGCGAGCAACCCGAACAGACACGCCAGGCGTTCGAGCGTTTGGGGCGCTTCGACGGACGTTTCAGCGTCGAGGTCATCGATAAGGCAGCGTGGCGTACCAGGGATGTGCAGATCGAAGAGGAAGAGCCCGGGCGCCCCGAGCGCTTTGTGTCGATCGGTCTGCGTGGTGGCGATCCGGCGGATCTGGCACGCCGCGCCGCGAGTCTCGGCTTGCCCCATCGGCAGGAGGACGACCGGGTCGTCATCGCCATTGCGCAGTTCGCCACCGTGCTGGAGTGCCTGGCATGAATGCGCAGATCGCCAATCTCGGCAGTGTGATCGGCCCCGACAGCCCTCGCGAGCGGCTGGCGTTCATCGGCCTCGACAGCCAGTTGAACGAGTCGCGCTGCACTTACGGCGAGCTGGACGAGCTGGCCAATGGCATTGCCCGTGCGCTGCTGATCCAGGGCTTCGCTCAGGGAGCGCGCATTGCGCTGCTGGCCTTCAACTCGGTGGCGTCCATCGCTGCCGTGCTTGGCATCATGCGCGCCGGGCTGGTGGCGGTGCCGGTCAATCACCGATTCCCGAAGGCGCTGATCGACTACGTGATCGCCGACAGTGGCGCGCGCCTGCTGTTCTGCGATGCGGCCCATCGAGAGGCGGCACCGGACATGCCTCGCGTGTCACTGGAGCCCGATGACCTGAATGCTTTCGCCGAGCGAGGAGCTTTCGAAGCCTTCCAGCCACTGGCCGACGAGCCGGCGATGATGCTCTACACCTCGGGCTCCACCGGCAGGCCCAAGGGCGTGGTGCTCAGCCACCGTGCCCATCTGTGGATCGTGCGCACCCGTCTGCAGGCCACCCCGCTGGCCGATGAGCGTGCGTTGATCGCGGCGCCGCTGTACCACATGAATGCCCTGGCCCTGGCGCTGCTATCCCTGGCCAGCGGTGCCACCGCGGTGCTGCTGCCGCAGTTCAGTGCCAGCGCCTATATCGAGGCGATACAGCGCTACCGCTGCACCTGGCTGACCGCCGTGCCGCCGATGATCGCTATGATGCTGCGCGAGCAGGCCTTGCTGGAGCGAGCCGATCTGTCTTCCGTGCGGGTGGTGCGCATGGGCTCGGCACCGGTGAGTGCGAGCCTGCTCGAGCAGATCCACCGGCTGTTGCCGAATGCGCGGATCATCAATGCCTACGGCACCACCGAAGGCGGCCCGGTGGTGTTCGGCCCTCATCCGCAGGGGCTGCCCAGCCCGGCGTTGTCGGTTGGCCATGCCCACCCCGATGTCAGGCTGCGTTTGCGCGATGAAGCGGGGGAGCTGGCGGATGAGGGTGTGCTCGAGCTGAAAAGCCCCGGGCTGATGTCCGGTTACCACAACCGCCCTGATCTGGCCGCGCCGTTCACGGCGGACGGTTTCTACGTGACGGGGGACGTGTTTCGTCGCGATGCCGAGGGTTTCCATACCTTCGTTGGCCGCCGCGACGACATGTTCGTCAGTGGCGGCGAGAACATCTATCCCGGCGAAGTGGAAAAGCTCCTCGAGTGTCACCCCGCGGTGCAGCAGGCCTGCGTGGTGCCGGTCGAAGACGAGATCAAAGGGTTCAAACCCATGGCCTTCGTCGTGCGCCGCGCAGGAAGCCGGGTGAGCGAGGCCGAGATCAAGGCCTTCGCCCTGGAGCATGCGCCGGCTTATCAGCATCCGCGACGGGTGTGGTTCGTCGACACCTTGCCGCTTGCCTCCACCCACAAGATCGACCGCAAGGCCTTGCTCGACGAGGCCCGGCGAAACCTCCAGGACAGTGGCCGGATCACCGGAGCGCCGGAGCACCGAACCGTCTGACTTTCAACCTACCTAGGATCTGTTTCCATGCGCTTCGCTATTCGCTCATTGCTGCCTCTGACGCTGGTCTGCGCCAGCCATGCCCATGCCCTCGACGAGGTCACCGTCGCGCTCGCCATTCCAGCGGCCGTCCACGACGGCGCGCCTTACGCTGCCGCCCAGGAACTGGGCCTGTTCAAGGAACAGGGGCTGAGCGTCGACACCGTGGTCTTCCAGGGGGCAGGCGCCTTGCTGCCGCAGGTCGCCAGCAAGCGGGTGACCTTTGGCTTCCCGGTCGCCGAACCGGTGCTCTCCAGCCATTTCAACAAGAACCCGCTGCCGCTGCGCTACTTCTACAACGGCGTTCCCAGCCAGACCCTGGAATATCAGGTGCTCGCCGATTCGCCGATCAAAACCCTGGCCGATCTCAAGGGCAAGAAGATCGGTGTCGGCGCCTTGACCTGGGGCACCTTGCCCAACAGTCGCGCAGCACTGCGCGTTGCCGGGCTGGAGCCTGGCAAGAACGTCGAATTCGTCGCCGTCGGTGCGCTCGGCGCGGGCTTTCAGGCGCTGCGCAGCGGCCAGGTGGATGCGCTCAACTTCAACAACAGCTGGGGCGACATGCTGGAGCTTTCCGGTACGTCGACCCGGCGCATCCAGTACCCCGAGGTGTTTCAGGAAAACCCAGGCAACGGCTTCATCGCTCACCAGGACACCTTCAAGGACAACCCGGATCTGATTCGCCGCTTCGGCCGCGCCTATACCGAGGCACAGTTCGTTTGCGAGGTGAACCCGGCGTTCTGCGTCCAGGCCTTCTGGCGTCAGCATCCGGAAAGCAAACCCGCCGATGCCCAGGGCAAGGGCCTCGAAGACGCCAAGACGCTGCTCAGCCGCCGCCTGCAGCGCACCCTGTATTTCCCGGACGGCAGCCCGCGCGTGCCGGGGCAGTATGATCTGGATGCGATTCGCGGCGCCGTGAAGGCCATGGCCGAGGCTGGCGAGTTCCCCAGCGCCGAAGTGCCGGTGGAGGAGGTGTTCTCCAACGAGTTCGTGCCCGCATTCAACGATTTCGACCGCGACGCGCTGCGCCAGCGGGCGGAGGCGGCGAAATGATCCCGGTGTTCGAAATCGACATCGTCGATGGGCTGATCGACCAGCCCCGGCGAGTCCAGGTACTTGGCCTGAGCCCGGGGGTGACGCGCCTGACGGCAACCCTGGAACACCCCGATGGCAGCCTTTGGCAGAGCGAGGCCAGCTTCGAAATCGCTGCCGAGGGAGCGCTGGATGTCGATGAAAAAGTGCCGCTGAGCGGCGACTGGAGCGAGCTGGAGGCGCTGGCGCCGGTGTGGGCGCTGCGCCAGTCGAGGGCGCCAGACAGGCCGCAAGTCAGCGAGGGACTGGAGCCCTTGTCGATTCAGTTGCAGGTACGGGATGCCGCGGGTGGCAGCGCCTCGGCGACACTCACCCAGCGTTTTCTCGCCCCCGGAGTGACCCGTCGTGAAGTCCGTGAGCAGGGACTCTCCGCGACCTTGTTCTGTCCTGCTGGCGCCGGCCCCCATCCGTTGGTGATCGTGCTCAACGGCTCGGGTGGCGGTACCCCTGAGCAACGCGCGGCACTGTATGCCGCCCATGGTTATGCGGCACTCGCACTGGCCTTCTTCAAGGCGCAGGGGCGGCCCGAGTATATTTCCGACACGCCGCTGGAGTACTTCGAGCAGGCCCTGCTCTGGGCGCAGCGCGAGGTGCAACCGCGACATGGCTTCATCGCCGTCGCCGGGCTATCCCGCGGCGGTGAGCTGGCGTTGCTGCTGGGGGCGACCTTTCCCGAGTTGGTGTCCGTGGTGATCGGCTACGTACCCAGCGCGGTGATCCACGGTACCTTGCGCGCGGGGCGTCCCGAGCAGCCGCGCGATGCCGATGCCTGGACATGGCGTGGCCAGCCCCTTTGCAATGTCTGGAGGGACAACCCCGCGGCCGACTGGCGTGCTTTCGACCAGCCACCTGAACCCGGTGCCGCGATTCGCCAGGCAGCCGCTTTCGTGACGGTGGAAGCGCATGCGGCCAGTGTCGCGGCGGCACGCATCCCGGTGGAGCGTATCCAGGGGCCCGTTCTGCTCATCTCGGGAACCGACGATGGCTTCTGGCCGTCCAGCGACTACAGCGAGCGTATCCAGAGCGAACTTCAGGCGTCAGGGCATGCCTGGCCGGTAACCCATGCGCGCAACGAAGGGGCGGGGCACGCCATCGGTTTTCCGTTCGTGCCCACCACGCAGATCGCCAGGATTCACCCGGTCGCCGGCGTGCTGATCAGCGGCGGTGGCACGCCGGCCGCCAATGCCCGCGCCAACCGCAAGAGCTGGCAGGCCGTGCTGAAATTTCTGGCCGATGCGCTGAGTGCACGAGAGGCTCAGCCATGAGTATGGCGTTGACCCTGCAGGGCGTCGGGCTGACCTATCAGACCCGACGCGGAGAGATCCAGGCTCTGGACGACGTGGACATGAGCATCGGCGATGGCGAGTTCGTCGCGGTGCTCGGCCCCTCGGGCTGTGGCAAATCCACCATCCTCAAACTGGCGGCAGGCCTGCTCGACGCCAGCTCGGGGCGGGTGGCGGTCGCCGGGCGGATGATCGACGGGCCAGGCCGACATACCGGTGTGGTATTCCAGAAGCCCAATCTGCTGCCCTGGAAAACCGTGTTGAACAACGTGCTGCTGCCGGCACGCACCCTGGGTCTGCCCATAGACGAAGCCCGCCGGCGGGCAATGGCACTGCTCGAACTGGTGGGCCTCGGCCCGTTCGCCAACGACTACCCGTTCGAACTGTCCGGCGGCATGCAGCAGCGTGTCGGTATCGCCCGCATGTTGTTGCACGATCCGCAACTGCTGCTGATGGACGAGCCGTTCGCCGCCCTCGATGCCCTGTCACGGGAGGCGCTGACCCTGGAGCTGCAACACATCTGGAGCCAGCAGCGCAAATCGGTGCTGTTCATCACTCACAGCATTCAGGAAGCGGTGTTTCTGGCGGATCGGGTGCTGGTCATGTCGCCGCGCCCCGGCCGTATCATCGACGAGGTGGCGGTCACCTTGCCGCGTCCGCGCACTCTGGAAACCCTGGTCGACCCCGCATTCACTGCGCTCTGCCAACACCTGCGAAGGCACTTCACCCATGCGTAGATTGCTTCCCGTGCTCTATCCGCTGACCAGCCTGGCGGTGCTGATCCTGATCTGGGATCTGTCCGTGCGCCTGCTCGGCATTCCCGACTATCTGCTGCCGGCTCCCCTGACGGTCTATCAGGCGCTGGCGGGCGGTTTTGCCGATGGCAGCCTGTGGCCGCATATCGCCGTCACGGTGGGGGAAACCCTGAGCGGGTACGTCATCGGCTGCCTGCTGGCGATCGTGCTGGGTGCATTGCTGGCCGAGTCGGAAACCTTCGAGCGCTTCGTCTATCCCTTGCTGATCGGCCTGCAGGCCACGCCCAAGGTCGCGCTGGGGCCGATCATTCTGGTCTGGTTCGGCTTCGGCATGGCCTCGAAGATCGTGCTGGTGGCGCTGGTCTGCTTCTTCCCGCTGTTCGTCAATACGGTGAACGGCATTCGGCGTACCGATCCCGAGTTGCTCGACGCCTGCCGTTCGTTTTCGGCATCGCGGCTCTACCTGTTGATCCATGTGAAGTTTCCCGCAGCGGCGGGCGAGGTGTTCGCCGGCTTGCAGATCGGCGTATCGCTGGCGCTGATCGGCGCGGTGGTCGGCGAGTTCCTCTCCGCTCAGCGTGGGCTTGGTTATCTGATCGCGTCCAGTTCGGTGAGCATGAGTCTGTCGACCATGTTCGCAGGTGTCATCCTGCTGGCGCTGATCGGTCTGTGCGGTGCGCAGACCGTGCGCTGGCTGCAACGCCGCGTGATCTTCTGGGAACCGGGCGCCGTTCGACCCCGTAAACACTGATGGAGAACCCGATGTCCTTTGACTGGCACAACCCTTATCCGTCGATCCGCATTCCGCTGTTCGCACGCAACGTGGTATCGACCTCGCACCCCCTCGCGGCCCAGGCGGGTCTGCGTCTGCTGCTGGCGGGCGGCAATGCGGTGGATGCGGCAATCGCTGCGGCGGCGATGCTCACCGTGGTCGAGCCGGTATCCTGCGGCCTCGGCAGCGACGCCTTCGCCATGGTCTGGGACGGCCAGTCGCTGCATGGCTTGAATGCCTCGGGCACGGCGCCTGCGGCCTGGACGCCGGAGTATTTCCGCCAGCACCATGGCGAGGATGGCAAGGGCCACGCGAAGCGTCCCGTACGTGGTTGGGACTCGATAACGATACCGGGCGCAGTGGCCGGCTGGGCGGCGCTGCACGAGCGCTTCGGCAAGCGACCGTTCGCCGATGTGCTGGCGCCGGCTGCCGAGGTGGCCGAGCGGGGTATCACCATCGCCCCCATCGTCGCCCACAAATGGGCGGCGGCCGTCCCGGAACTGCATGACCAGCCTGGCTTCGCCGAGGCCTTCATGCCCGCTGGCCGGGCGCCGCAGACCGGGGAGAAGTTCGTCTTCGCCGATGCCGCGCGCACCCTGCGCCTGTTGGGCGAGCAGGGCGCGCGCGCGTTCTACGAGGGCGAGATCGGCGAGGCCATCATCGCCCATGCGCGCGCCACCGGTGGCAATCTGAGCGCGGCGGACTTGCGCGACTACCGCCCGGAATGGGTGACGCCTATTTCCCAGCGTTACCGCGGTCACGATGTGCATGAGATACCACCCAACGGCCAGGGCATCGCGGCCCTGATCGCCCTGGGCATTCTCGAACACTTCGACCTGGCATCCCTGCCGGTCGACTCGGCGGCCTCCCAGCACCTGCAGATCGAAGCCATGAAGCTGGCCTTCGCCGACGTCTACCGCTACGTTGCCGACCCGCGCAGCATGGAGGTCACTCCGCAGCAGATGCTCGACCCGACCTACCTCGCGCAGCGCGCCAAGGCCATCGACCCGCGCAAGGCGAGCCATCCCGGCTTCGGGTTACCCAAGTCGGGCGGTACCGTCTACCTCAGCGTCGCCGACGAGAACGGCATGATGGTGTCCTTCATCCAGTCCAACTACATGGGCTTCGGTTCGGGCGTCGTGGTGCCGGGCTACGGCGTCAGCCTGCAGAACCGTGGCGCCGGTTTTTCCAGCGACCCGGCCTCGGCCAACGTGGTGGCGCCCGGCAAGCGGCCGTTCCACACCATCATCCCGGCGTTCCTCACCCGCGACGGCATGGCGCAGATGAGCTTCGGCGTGATGGGGGGCGACATGCAACCCCAGGGTCACGTACAGACCCTGGTGCGCATGCTCGATTACGGCCAGCAACCCCAGGCCGCCTGCGATGCGCCGCGCTGGAAGGTCAACCGGGATTTCTCGGTGGATCTGGAAGCCAGCATGAACGCCGACGCCGTGAGCGGCCTCGAGGCCCTCGGCAACCGCCTGAAGTCCGTGGAGGATCCTTATATGGATTTCGGCTCCGGGCAGTTCATCTGGCGGCTGTCGGATGACCCGGATCACGGCTACGTCGCAGCCAGCGACAGTCGCCGGGATGGGCAGGCGGTGGGATTTTGATAAACGAAGTACCGGACAGCGACCATGTACCGAAATACCACTCCAGGTCGCGCTTCGTCGTCTCAGCCCATCGGGCTGGGATGTCGTTGACGGGACACCATTTCAGCAAAGTGGCCGCCCGGTATTTTTCTGACTGTTGACGAATTAAAGTAATCGATTGTTTTAAAAGGAATTAATAGCTGGCACAGACACTGCTATGGACGTTGGTATCGCTATCGATACCACGAAGTTCATGACGGGAGTGAAAGCAGATGCCGGCAAAGGGAGAGAACCGTATATCACTGATGGGCGTGGCTGGCGCAGGAGCGCTGGTTGCCTGTCTGGGGACGACATCCATGGCGCATGCCCAGTCAACGGCAGGCGCCACTGATCAGCGTCTCGGTACTGTGGTCGTCAGTGGTGAGAAAAAGACCGAGGCGCAGCTAGCGCAGGATCGCGTCGAGGAGGTGGCAGGTGCTGCTGCCGTCATCGATAACAAGCAGGTCGAGCGTGGCCGTGCCTCCAATGCCGAGGATGTACTCGCACTGCAGCCCGGGGTATTCGCCCAGGCAACCAGCGGCACCTCCGCCAACAAGATCTCCATCCGCGGTTCGGGCTTGAATACCTTCTATCAGGGCTATTCCCTAGGCATCAAATACCTCTATGACGGCATGCCGATCACCGGCCCCGGTGGTACTCAGGAGGATCTGCTGAACATGGCGGCGGTGAATTACACCGAGGTGCTGTATGGCGCCAATGCCTTTTCCTACACGGCTCTGGCCTTGGGCGGTGCGATCAATTTCGTGACTCACAGCGGTTACTCCGCACCGGGTAACTATGCGCGTTTCGAGGTGGGCAGTTTCGGCTACCGCAAGCAGCAGTTGAGCACTGGCGGTGTTGTGGGTGACAGCGATTACTACGTGTCGATCCTGCACAACGAACGTGACGGCTTCCAGGACAATACGCCCAATGAAGGCAAGGATTTCATCGGCAACTTTGGCCACCGATTCAACGACAAGCTCGATACCCGGTTGATCGCCCGCTACCGTGAAGAAGACCTGATCAATGGCGGAACATTGACCAAAGCCCAATTGCTGGACAACCCCAAGCAGAACACTGTGCCCGCCGGGCGCAAGAAAGACGGTACGACCCTGTTGATCAGCAAGACCAACTACCGTTTCGATGATGATTCGGTGCTCGAGGTAGGGCTGGGATACAACGACTATCCACTGCATAACGGCTGGCGCTATTCGGCCACGCCGCAAGACTGGCGTTCCACGGATACCAGCGTGAGCCTGCGTTATCTACGCCAGGGTGATGTGCTGTTCGGCAAACCGAGTGACACCACGTTGAGCTTCAGCCATACCCGTCTCGATGGCGATGTGAAAGCCTACAATCGCAACGATGGCTCGTTGCGTCAGTACACCGAGTACAGCGGCTCGCGGGATACCGTTTTCGCCATCGGCAACGAACTGCAGCTCGATGAGCGCTTCTGGTTGTCGAGCGGTATTTCCTTCATCGAAATCGACCGTGACGTCAGCATCGAATACACCACGCTGACCAACACAACCGAATTTCCAAGCAGTGTCAGCTATCAGGACTGGGATGTAGCGCCACGGCTCGGGTTCCGTTATCAGGTGCACCCCGACGTACAGCTGTTCGGTAACGTCAGCCGCTCCATCGACCCACCCGTAACCTGGTACTACGGCAGCACCGGTAACGCCTACGTACGACCCCTACAGCCCCAGGAAGGCACCACCCTCGAACTCGGGGTGCGTGGTAGCGCCGGTATCTTCGATGGCAGCCTGACGCTGTATCGCAGTTGGATCGACAAGGAGCTGTTGTCGGTGGTCGTCATACCTGCCACCAGTACCGCAGATGCGGTCGTTGCCAACGCCAACGCCAGCAAGACCATTCACCAGGGTATCGAAGCCGGGTTGAACACTTTGCTCTGGGAGGGCAGTTCGGGCAATACGCTCAGCTTGCGTCAGGCTTATACCTTCAATGATTTCTTCTACAAAGACGACGATGTGTTTGGCGACAACCAGTTGCCGAGCTTACCCATGCATGTCTACCAGGCCGAGTTGCAGTATCAACACACCAGCGGCTTTTACGCCCAGCTGAATGTGCGTTCGGCTTCCAATTACTATGTGGATTATGCGAACACCCTGAAAGCACCTTCCTACACCTTATGGGGGGCGAAGGTAGGCTACGAAGCACCCAGTGAGCGGTGGAGCGTGTTTCTCGATGCGCGCAACTTGACTGACGAAAAGTACGCCACAACGACAAACACGGCTTACAACCTCAATGGCAATGACTCGGCAAACTTCTATCCGGGAGATGGCTTTGGCGTTACCACAGGGGTGGCGTTCCGTTTTTAGCCTGCCTCTATCCCGCGCTTGACCATCGCACGGCGTCTTCTCAGGCGCCGTTTCGCATGAGTATTTCCAGTCAATGGTTTTTGTTGCCCGACTTCTTCGCTTCGGCGGATCAGTGCACAGGTTAGGGAATGATTTAAGCATTGTTAATTCTTGAACTATCAGTCGCCGTTATAACGATATTCCCACGCCTATCGTCGCTTATGTTTTTAAGACTTATCGATAGTTCATTGTTCGCTGTATGTGGCGAAACAGCAGATCAGCAGAAAACATTAAGTGATACATGAATCTGTTTTATTGAATTCCTAATCCGCTGAATCTATTGAGTTTTCTGTTTTGGAACGGCCTTTGCTTGGAGAGTATTGAGGTGCGGAAATTAAAATAAATAAAGCGCCGAGGAATTCAATCAGACATAGGAGTGGTATCGGTGCATTGGTCAACGTTTGAGGGGAGCAAATCCAATTTTCCCAGCCGTGTCAGGCCGCTGTGCAGAGCGGTGAGCTTGGGTGGATTGGTTATGTGTGCAAGTCAGATTGCCTTGGCCAACGAGCCTCAATCGGTAGCAGATGCCCGGCTGGGAACTGTCGTCGTGAGTGGGGCCAAGAAGACCGAGGCTCAACAAGCAGAGGACAAACTGAAGGAAATACCCGGATCGGTAAGTGTTGTGGATAACAAGGAGGTTGAGCGTGGCCGTGCGGCAACTCTGGAAGATGTACTCGCCTTCCAGCCAGGGGTAATAGCTCAAGCTGCTGGTGGCAACGATGCGATCAAGATCTCGATCCGCGGTTCGGGCGCCAATGCTTCGCCCGGTTACTTCCGCGAGGGGGTCAAGTTCCTGTTCGATGGCCTGGCTCTGACCGGTCCAGGTGGTACGCCTTACGAATTGCTGGAAACGTCTGGAGTCAGCCACACCGAAGTGCTACGCGGCGCCAATGCGTTCGACTACACGGCGCTTTCGCTGGGTGGCGCAATCAACATGATCACCCACACTGGCTACACCTCGCCGGGCAACTACGCTCGCTTCGAAGCGGGCAGCTTCGGCTGGCGCAAGCAGCAACTGAGCACCGGCGGCGTGGAAGGCAACGCCGACTATTACGTCAGCCTGCACAACTCCGAACGCGACGGTTACCAGGACTACACCTTCACCAAGGCCAAGGGCGTGGTATCCAATTTCGGTTACCGCTTCAACTCCAAGCTCGATACCCGGCTGATCATCCGCTACCGCGAGCAGTATCACGAGAACGCCGGCACTCTGACGCGTGCGCAGTTGAAGGATGATTCCTCGCAACCCAACCTGACCACCGTGGCGCAACGTGGTGACTCGACCAAGAACGGTTCGATCTGGGTTGGCAGCAAGACCACCTATAACTTCGATGATGACTCTCAGCTGGAGCTGGGGCTGGTTTACCACAACTACAAACAGATCCTCGGCAAAAAAAGCCCAGTGATTCCGAATCACTGGGAGTGGCGTGACATCAATACATCGCTGCGCTATCTGCGCAGTGATGAGCTGTTCGGCCACCAGAGCAAAACCACGCTCAGTTTCAGTAATACCCTGCATGATCGGGCCGAGGTCAGCACCTATGACGGCACCACCCGTGAGCTGCTGAAGGACACCAACTACAGTGGTTCCTTCGATACGGTGTTCTCGCTAGGCAACGACCTGGAACTGACCGAACGCCTGTGGCTGAGCAGTGGACTGGCACTGGTCAACATCCGCCGCGATGTGGATGTGGACTTTTCCGACCGGCCCAACACCAGCCCGTACTCTCAGCACTACAAATACGACAACTGGAGCCTGGCGCCACGTCTGGGCCTGCGCTATGACCTGACGCCTGAGATCCAGCTGTTCACAAATGTCAGTCGCTCTATCGATCCGCCCAGTGCTTGGTCTATTTCACCGTCCGGGCCGACCAGCAACTTCGCGAAAACGCTCGTGGAGCAGAAGGCCAACACTTTCGAGGTGGGTATTCGTGGTTCGCACGGCATATTCTCCGGCAGCTTGGCGCTATACCGCTCGTGGATTCACGACGAATTGCTCAACGTCGAGATCATTCCGGCAACTCCGACCACCCCGGCGGTGACGTCCACTTCCAACGCCAGCCGCACCATCCATCAAGGTGTCGAAGCCGGGTTGGATACGGAGCTCTGGCAAGGCACACGTGGCGACAGTCTCCTGCTGCGCCAGTCCTACACACTCAACGACTTCTACTACCGAGACGATGAGGAGTTCAACGCCAACGAGCTGCCTGGCCTGCCCAAGCACATCTACCAGGCGGAACTGAAGTATCAACACCCGAGCGGCTTTTACGGTGGCGTCGACGTGCGTGCGGCATCGAGCACGGCGGTGGACTACGCCAACTCGTTCTACGCCCCGTCCTACACCGTGTGGGGCGCCAAGTTCGGCTACGAAGACCCGAGCCAGCGCTGGCAGGTTTTCCTTGATCTCAGAAATCTCACCGACGAGAGCTACGCCACCACGATCAGCCCGATCTACAACGCCCGTGGCAATGATGCGGCAGCGCTTTACGTAGGGGATGGTTTTGGCGCCTTCACCGGCGTGGCCTTCCGTTTCTGACCCTCTGGCGACGGAGCTCAGCCCCGTCGCCGTTCACCGGTATTTTCAGGAAAGCGTGTCATGCAACGAAATGAAAGCGCAGCCAGGCAAATCAGGTCGGTCAGCGCAGGGCGATGGCTCGGAGCTGTTGTCGGGGCTCTATTGACCCTTTCCGGCTGCTCTCCCAGCGAAGAGCCTCTAGCGTCGGCAACCGGCAACACGGTGAAGACAAGCGGTCAGGTTGTCGATGGATTGCTCAGCTATTCCGCTTCGGACTATTACGAACCGGCGCCGGGGAAGTCGGGTGGAACCCTGCGGGCTTCGGTGGCACTGGATACCGGCACCTTCGATGTCCACTCCATCTCCCACGGAAATGTTCAATGGTTGGGGCGGATCGTCTACGACGGCCTGGTGTATCAGGACGAGCAGGGTGGGATTTCACCGTGGCTGGCCAAGTCCTGGGAGGTTTCCGAGGACGGTACCGTCTACACCTTCCACCTGCGCGACGATGTCACCTTCAGCGACGGTACGAAGTTCAATGCCGAGGCGGTTCGCGTCAACCTCGAGCACATGCGCGATCCAGCGACCAAATCGCCGCTGGCAGCGGCTTATATCGCGCCGTACGCCCAGGGTCGGGTAGTCGACGAGTACACCTTCGAAGCCACCTTGCGCGAGCCTTATTCGCCGTTTCTCGATGTGTTGGCGCAGTCCTGGCTGAGCATGATCTCGCCACGGCAGATCCTCGATGACCCGAAATCCATCGCGGAAAAACCGATCGGCTCCGGCCCCTTCGTCGTGGAAAGCTATACCCGCGAGCAGGGCGCGACCTTCGCCAGGCGCGAGGATTACAACTGGGCGCCAGCGGTCGTACGCCACCAGGGCCCGGCGTATCTGGAGCGCATCGAACTGACTTTCATCCCGGAGGCGATGATCCGCTACAATTCGTTGCTGTCCGGCCAGCATGATTTCACCCTCGACGCGCCAACGCAGAACGCCAAGGCGATCCGCTCCAATCCTGAGCTGGTGCTCAACAGCCGTATCCGCAAGGGCAACCCGTTTCGCAGCCTCACCTTCAACGTCGAACGCTTTCCGTTCGATGACGTGCGTGTACGCAAGGCACTGACCCAGGCCGTGGATCGTGAGGGCCTGGCGTGGATCACCGGTTTCGGCGAATTCCAACCGAAAAGTGATTATCTGGCGGCCAACTCGCGCTACTACGATCCGTCTTTCGGCGAGGCGTTGAAGTTCGACCCGCAAGCGGCCGACCGGCTGCTCGATGAGGCTGGCTGGCAGGCGCGTGATGGCGAGGGCTATCGCACGAAGAATGGCAGGCGACTGGCCGCGCAGTTGCTGATCAGCGAGAACCCCGCGTTCCCGAGCAGTGTGGCGGTGGCCATCCAGTCCGATGCGCGCAAGGTCGGCATGCGGATCGAGATTGAAATGCTCCCGACGGCCCAGGCAACCGACCGCCGTTACAGCGGTGATTATCAGGTTCTGGGCGGTGGCTACTGGCACACCAACACGCCCGATGGCCTGTTCATTCTCTATCACAGTGCCTCGATCACGACCGACCGGCTGATCGGCCAGAACTCCTCGCGACTGCGTGACGCCGAACTGGACGACGTGCTTGTGCGTGCACGGCGCAGCAACGATGCGGCGGAGCAACGCGCGCTCTACAGCCAGGCCCAGCGGCGCCTGACCGAGCTGGTGCCTGCTGCGCCGTCCTACGAAAGCCATCACATCACCGCGCACCACACCTACGTCAAGGGCGTGGTTTTCGACACGTCTCACAACACCCCGTTCTTCACTAGCGTCTGGCTGGACAAGGAGTGAGTATGAGCCCATTGCGACGGATCATCTGGCGGCTGCTGGCCGGCGTGCTGGTGCTGTGGGGGGCGGCAACGCTGACATTCGTCGGGTTGAATGTCACCGGTGGCGATCCCGCCCTGGCCATACTCGGCGGCCCGGAGGCCATGCCGACGGCCGAAGCACTGGCGCAGGTGCGCCGGGAATACGGTCTCGACCAGCCGTTGATCGTCCAGTATGGCCAGTATCTCGGCCGCCTGGCTCAGGGGGATCTCGGCGAATCCTATCGTCTGCGTATCCCGGTAGCCCAGGCGATTGGCGAGCACCTCGGGGCTACCCTGCAACTGGCGATCTGGGCTGCGCTGGTGGCCGTCCTGCTGGCGATCGCGGTGGCGGTGCTGACCGCACGACGCGGCCCATGGGTCGGCTCGCTGTCCTCGGGAACCGAGCTGGTGCTGTCTTCCATGCCGTCGTTCGTGCTCGGCATTTTGCTGCTGCTGGTGTTTTCCTTCCAGTTGCGGCTGTTTCCTCCAAGCGGTTCCAGCGGCTGGAAAACCATGGTGCTGCCGATCCTGACACTCGCACTGCCGGTGGCCGCGGTACTGGCCCAGGTGCTGCGCCAGGAACTGGAAGACATCCTCGAACAGCCCTTCATCACCATGGCCCGCGCCCGCGGCCTTTCCGAAGCCGGTGTGCGCCTTGGCCACGCTCTGCGTCATGCGCTGATTCCGCTGGTGACGCTTTCCGGCTTCATTCTCGCCAGCCTGCTTGGCGGTGCAGTGATCACCGAGACGCTGTTCGCCAGGCAGGGTGTCGGCCGTCTGATGCTCGATGCCGCCAACACCAAGGATGTGCCCATGGTGCTCGGCATCACTCTGTTGGCCGCGTTGATCTACGTGGTCGTCAACCTGATCGTGGATTTGCTCCTGCCGCTGATCGATCCGCGGGTGACCGCGCGATGAGCATGAGCAGCCTCAATGCCCTGATCCGCCTGCGCTCGCTGTTCGACGAGAACGACACGCCGCCGTCACTCCAGTTTTCCGCTACTGCCAAGGATTCCCCCATGATATTCAGCGAACAGCAAACCTCACCCGCGACCTCCGCCGAACTGCCGGCAGCGCCCAGCGATGCACAGTTGCTGGCCATTTTCGAACCGCTGTTCGCGCGCATTGCCGAAGGCGCCATCGCCCGGGAGCAGGGCCGTGAGCTGGCGTATGAACCGGTTGCCTGGTTGCGCGACGCGGGCCTGGGCAGGCTGCGCGTGCCCCAGCGTCATGGAGGTTTCGGCGCCAGCCTGGAGCAACTGTTCCGGCTGATCAGCCGCCTGGCGGAAGCCGATTCCAACCTGCCGCAGATCTTTCGTGCTCACTTCGGTTTCGTCGAAGGCCGCCTCAATGACGACGATGAGCAAAGCCGTCAACGCTGGTTCCAGCGCGTGGTCGCCGGAGAGCTGTTCGGTGCGGCGATGGCCGAGCGTACCGAGAGCACCACCAACAGCGTCCAACTGACCCGCGAAGGCGAGCGCTTGCTGCTCGATGGCGAGAAGTACTATTGCACCGGCACCCTGTATGCGGACTGGATTGCCGTTTCGGCCAATCAGGACGACGAGCATGTGGCCGTCGCGGTCTCCACTACCGCGCCCGGTGTCACGCGCCTGGACGACTGGGACGGTTTTGGCCAGCGCCTCACGGCCAGTGGTACGACTCGCTTCGAGCAGGTCGAGATTCCTGACGAGCAGATCATCAGGCGCTTCACGCCGGGAGAGCGCAAGAGCGATTCCTACATCAGTGCGTTCTATCAGCAGGTGCATCTGGCGACCCTGGCCGGCATTGCTCGGGCCGTGCAGCGCGATGCCATAGCATTCGTGCAGGCACGTACCCGCACCTTCGGTGTGCCGGGGCAGTCCAGTCCGCGCCACGACCCGTTGGTACAGCGGGTGGTCGGCCGTCTGTCCAGCCTGACCTTCTCCAGCGAAGCCCTGGTAGAGAAGGTCGCGCGTACGCTGGACGAACTCTGGCAGGCGCATCAGGCTGGCAAGGCCACGCCCGAGCAGTACGCGGAAGCGGACATCCACACCTTCCAGGCCCAGCAGATCGTGATCGAGCAGGTACTGGAAGCCACCACCTTGCTGTTCGAAGTGGGGGGCGCGTCAGCGTCGAGCAGCGCGCGTCGCCTGGATCGCCATTGGCGCAATGCACGCACCCTGGCGTCGCACAACCCGGCGATCCTGCGTGAGGCTTATCTTGGCGATTACTACCTCAACGGTACGGTGCCCAGCGAGGCCTGGACAGAGCGCTTCGCCGCCGCCAAGGGGCGGGAAAAAGAACAGCCGGCAGCCAATGAAGGGGATCTGGCATGAGCGACCTCAAGCGGCAGATGAGCATCGGCATGAACATTCTCGGCTTTGGCGCCCACGCCGCGGCTTGGCGCACGGGGGAAGCGCATCCCTCGGCCTATCTCGATGTGGACTACTACCGCAATATCGCCAGGATCTCCGAGCGCGGCACGCTGGACGCCATCTTCCTGGCCGATGGCCCCGCTCTGCAGGGCGACGTTGCCAAAAGCCCGGCCGGTCGGCTGGAACCTACCGTGCTGCTTACCGCCGTGGCCCTGGCGACCCAGCATATCGGGGTGATTGCCACCTGCTCGAGTACCTATAACGACCCGTACAACCTGGCGCGTCGATTTGCGTCCATCGATCACATCAGCGGCGGGCGTGTCGCCTGGAACGTGGTGACCAACGCCGGTGACGCGGCGGCGCAGAATTTCGGGCTGGCCGGCGCGCCACTGCATGTCGACCGCTACGCCCGCGCCGACGAGTTTCTCGATATCGCCACCAAGCTGTGGGACAGCTGGGAAGAGGGCGCCATCATCGGCGATGCCCAGCGTGGCGTATTCGCCGACCCGGCGAAGGTGCACGGCATCGATTACGTCGGTGAGCACTTCTCGGTGAAGGGGCCATTGAACGTGCCGCGTTCGCCTCAAGGGCGGCCAGTGCTGGTACAGGCCGGCTCCTCCGAAGGCGGCAAGGCGCTCGGTTCGCGCTGGGCCGATGCCATCTTCACCACGCAAACGACCCTGGCGGACGGACAGGCGTTCTATCAGGAGATGAAAAATCGCGCCCGCGCCTGGGGCCGTAATCCTGACCATCTGAAAATCATGCCTGGCCTGTCGACGGTGATCGGCAGCACCGAAGCGGAGGCCCACGAGCGTTTCGACCGCCTCAATACCTACATCGGTGAGGGCGGGTTGATCAGCCAGGTGGCGCAGCGTATCGGCATCCCGGCGCACGAGCTGGATCTGGACGCCGAACTGCCCTGGCACCGCATCGGCCCGATCAATGAATTCGAGAGGGGCTCCCACGGCTTTCTCGAGGCGCAGATCAATCTGGCGCGCCGTGAAAAGCTCACCGTGCGCGAGCTGTCGCGGCGCATCCTGGTTGGCCACCGGCTGATCGTCGGCACCCCCGAGCAGGTTGCCGACACCCTGGAGCACTGGTTCCTCGCTGGCGCTGGCGATGGCTTCAACATCATGCCGGACAGCTTCCCCTCGGGCGTCGAGAGTTTCGTCGACGAAGTGGTGCCGTTGCTGCGCAAGCGCGGTGTGTTTCGCCACGAGTACAGCGGTAGCACGCTGCGTGACCACCTTGGCCTGCCATATCCCCGTAGCCAGTACGAACACCCCCAACGGGCCGCATCGGCTTGAACGCCTTCCATTCGAGAGCAGAGCAATGAATTACCGCCCACTTGGCAACAGCGATATTCAGGTCAGCAGCATCGGCCTCGGCACCATGACGTGGGGCCACCAGAACAGCGAAACCGACGCCCACCAACAGCTCGATCACGCGCTTTCCCGGGGCGTCAATCTGGTGGATGCGGCAGAAATGTACCCGACGCCAACGCGCGCCGAGACCTGGGGTACCACCGAGCGGTTCATCGGCACCTGGCTGGCGAAAAGCGGGCGCCGCCAGGACATCGTTCTGGCCAGCAAGGCGGTGGGGCCGGCACGTACGCCATCGCAGAACCACATCCGTGGGGGCAAGTCCCATCACGATGCGAAGAACCTGCGCGCAGCCCTGCAAGGCAGCCTCGATCGCCTGCAGACCGACTACCTCGACCTCTATCAGTTGCATTGGCCGGATCGCAGTACCAACTTCTTCGGGCTGCGCGAGTACCCATGGGCCGAGGATCAGGAAAGCGTATCCATCGAGGAGACGCTGTCGGCGCTCGCCGACCTGGTCAAGGAAGGCTTGATCCGCCATATCGGTGTGTCCAATGAAACCCCCTGGGGCGTGGCGCAGTTTCTCAAGGCCTCCGAGCGTCTTGGCTTGCCGCGCATCGTCAGCATCCAGAACCCCTACAGCCTGCTCAACCGCTTGTATGAAACCGGGCTGGCCGAGTTCAGCCACCGGGAAGGGGCGGGTCTGCTCGCCTATTCGCCACTCGCTTTCGGGGTGCTCAGTGGCAAGTATCTGGATGGCGCGCAGCCCGAGGGCGCGCGTCTTTCAGCCGGCTCGCCCTATGGCCGCTTCGCGCGCTACGCCAGCACGGAGGCGGCCAGTGCCGTGCGTGCCTATGTCGAGCTGGCGCGTAGCAGAGGGCTGACGCCCGCACAGCTGGCGCTGGCATTCGTCGTCGGTCGCCCATTCGTCACCAGCGCGTTAACCGGTGCCACCAGCCTGGCTCAGCTCGATGAAAACCTTGGCAGCCTCGACGTGCAGCTGGATGACCAGCTCCTCGGCGAACTCAATGCCATCCATTCGCGCTTGCCCAACCCGGCGCCCTGAGTCGCGGAGTCCTTTTTCATGAGCCTGACCACTCCTGAAGTATTCATTGGCCAGCGCAGCAGATCAGGATTGCGTCTGCCTGCCTGGTCGCCGGTTTTGCTGCGCCGCCCAGGCCTGCTGCTGGCGGGCTTGTTTGTCGCGCTGCTGGTGCTGGCCGGTATCGAGCCGAGCTGGCTGGTACGTGGCGATCCGCTGCTGGCCAGCGCCCGGGATGCCTTCCAGACCCCCAGTGCCGCACATTGGCTGGGTACCGATGAAAATGGCCGCGATGTGTTCGCGCGGCTGGTGCATGGCGTTCGCGCTTCGCTGTTGATGGGTGTTGCGGCCACGATCATCGCGTTGCTTGGCGGCGTGGTTCTGGGGCTCGCTGCCGGGCTCGGTCATCGCTGGCTGGATGCGGCGATCATGCGCTTCATCGATGTACTGCTGGCCTTTCCGGATCTGCTGCTGGCGTTGCTGATCATCACCTTCTGGGGGCAGGGCATGCTCAATGCGGTGGTGGCTATCGGCATCGCCGGCATCCCGCGTTTTGCCCGCATGGTGCGCGCGCAGGCACTGCTGGTTCGGCGCGCTGCCTATGTCGAGGCCGCGTTGACGCTGGGCCTGCCGCCGCTGGTGGTGGTTCTTCGCCACGTACTGCCCAATGCGATCAAGCCGATACTGATCCTCGCCACCATCAGCATCGGCGGCAATATCGCCGCGGGTGCCTCGCTGAGTTTCCTCGGCTTTGGCGCGCCGCCACCGGCTCCCGAGTGGGGCGCGATGCTGTCGGTGGGCCGCAACTTCCTGGGCAATGCATGGTGGCTGGTCGCCGCTCCGGGCGTCGCCGTGACCCTCACGGTGGTCGCCATCACCGCACTGGGCCGTGCCTTGCTGCGTCACAGCGAGGGCAAGGCGCTATGACTATCTTGAGCGCACCCAGCCATCCATTGATCGAGGTGAACGATCTGCACGTCGGCTTCGCCCACAACGTTCCTGTGGTCAAAGGTGTTTCGTTCCAGCTCTACCGCGGTGAGTGCCTGGCCCTGGTGGGCGAGTCCGGCTCGGGCAAGAGCGTGACCTCGCGAACCCTGGTCGGTCTCACTGGCCAGGGTGCGCAGATTCGGGCAGGGCGGTTGCATTTCG
Source organism: Phytopseudomonas daroniae (assembly GCF_004327285.1). Taxonomy (GTDB): domain Bacteria; phylum Pseudomonadota; class Gammaproteobacteria; order Pseudomonadales; family Pseudomonadaceae; genus Aquipseudomonas; species Aquipseudomonas daroniae. Next base: position 190,898 of record NZ_QJUI01000011.1, on the reverse strand, counting down.
ACGGCCAGGATCTGCTGACCTACCGCGCACGTGACTGGCAGGGCGTGCGTGGCGGGCGCATCGGTTTCGTCATGCAGGACGCGCTCGGCTCCCTCGATCCGTTGCGCCCCGTAGGCCTCGAGATAGAAGAGGCGCTGCGCCTGCACACCAAATTGAGTCGAGAGGAGCGCCAGGAGCGGGTTATCGAGTTGCTGCGCTCGGTGGGCGTGCCCCAGCCCGAGTTACGTGCGCGGCAGTATCCTCATCAGCTCTCCGGCGGCTTGCGTCAGCGCGCATTGATCGCCTCGGCGATTGCCTGCGACCCGGATCTGCTGATCGCCGATGAGCCGACCACCGCACTGGATGCCACGGTACAGGCCCAGGTGATGGATTTGCTGGCGTCGCTGCGCAGCCAGGATCGCGCCATGCTGGTGGTCAGCCATGACATGGCGGTGGTCTCGCGCCTTGCCGACCGTGTTGCGGTCATGTGTAACGGCGAGATCGTCGAGCAGGGGCCGGTCGAGCAGGTGCTGTATGCACCGCGTGAGGCGTACACCAAATCGCTATTGCGCGCGGCGGCTGCCGTTCATGTGCGGCGCGACCCGTCGCTATCCAGCGAGGGCACGGATCGGTTCGCCGAGAGCCCTACCGTGGTCGAGGCGCAGGGGCTCAGCAAGCACTTCACCGGGCCTGATGGTGAGGTGCGCACGGTGGTGAGCCCGACTTCGTTCTCGCTACGGGCCGGCGAAACCCTGGGGATCGTCGGTGAATCCGGCTCGGGGAAAACCACCCTGACGCGCATGCTGCTGGCCCTGGAAAAGCCGGATGGCGGGCAGGTCGTGCTGCGTGGCCGGCCCTGGGGCGAATTGTCTGCGGCCCAGCAGCGCCTGGAGCGCAAGCGCATTCAGGTGGTGTTTCAAGACCCCCTGAGCTCCTTCGACCCTCGCTACACGGTCGTTCGGGTACTCGACGAAGCCCTGGCGGTGGCAGGCGTCTCATCGGGTGAGCCGCGGCGCCAGCGAGCCCTCGAATTGTTGCGCCTGGTGCAACTCGACCCGGCGCTGCTGACGCGCCGTCCCATCGAGCTATCCGGTGGCCAGCGCCAACGCATCGCCATTGCCCGCGCGTTGGCTGCAGAGCCGGATGTATTGGTCTGCGACGAGCCGGTGTCGGCGCTGGACGTGTCGGTGCAGGCGCAGATCCTTCAGTTACTGGCCGATCTCAAGCAGCGCCTGGGGCTGGCCTGTCTGTTCATTTCCCACGACCTGGGTGTGGTGCAGCAGGTGAGCGACCGCGTGCTGGTCATGAAGGATGGCGTGGTCGTGGAGCGTGGTTCGGTGCGCGAGGTATTCGCCCGGCCGCAGCACGCCTACACCCGCACGCTGCTGGCAGCGATTCCCTTTCTGTACATCCATGAGGAGCGTGGCGTCCGTGTCGAAGCAATTGCTCATTAATCTGTTCGAGATGAACTGCGTCAGCCATATTGTCCATGGTCTGTGGGTGCACCCGGAAAACAACCGTCACCGCTTCAATGACATCGAATACTGGACGGAGCTGGCGCAGTTGCTGGAGTTCGGCACCTTCGACGGCGTGTTTCTGGCCGATGTCGTGGGCGCCTACGACCAGTTTCGTGGCGGCCCCGAGACTGCGCTGCGCGAAGGGGTGCAGATCCCCAGCAACGACCCCATGCTGGTCATTCCGGCCATGGCCGCGGTGACTCAGAACCTGGGTTTTGGCGCGACATTTTCCACCACCTACGAACCGCCATTCGCCTTCGCGCGGCGCATGAGCACCCTCGATCACCTGACCAAGGGGCGGGTAGGCTGGAACGTGGTGACGTCCTACCTGCCCAATGCGGCGCGCAACTTCGGCCTGGACGGCGAGGTGCCCCATGACCATCGCTACGAGATCGCCGACGAGTATCTCGATGTGCTCTACAAGCTCTGGGAGGGTTCCTGGGACGACGATGCGGTGCTGGTCGATCGTGCCAGGCGCGTCTACACCGATCCCAGCAAAGTGCGCTACATCAACCATGTCGGTGAACATTTCAAGGTGGCCGGCCCGCATCTTTGCCAGCCGTCACGCCAGCGTACGCCGGTGCTCTTCCAGGCCACCGGCTCGGCAGCCGGTATGGAGTTCGCCGGCCGGCATGCCGAGGTGGTATTCACCGGCGGGGCTACCCCACAGGAAGTGCGCCGCAACATCGAGCGCATGCGCCAGAAGGCGCGCGCCCACGGCCGTGATCCCCAGGGCATCAAGTTCATCGTCCAGGCTGGGGTGATCGTCGGGCGCACCGACCTGGAGGTGCAGGAGAAGCTGCAAAGCTACCGCCGCCTGCACAGCGTCGAAGGCGCTCTGGCGCACATGCAGGCGCCCATCGACCTGACTGCGTTCCCGCCACAGGCACGCTTGGTCGATGTGTTGCCCGAGGGCGCGGCAGCCTGGGGGTTGCTACGCCAGAACGATTCGAACGCCACCGTGGCTGACGCCCTGTCGCGTATCAACGGCTTCAATGAGGGCCGTTTCTTCGTTGCCGGGACGCCGCGAACGGTCGCTGATGAAATCGAGAAATGGCTCGACGAGGACGGCATCGACGGCATCAACCTGCGCCAGTACCTGTCGTTCGAGACCGCGCGGGACTTCATCGAGCTGGTGGTTCCCGAACTGCGCAAGCGAGGCCGTTTCCGCGAGCGCTACGAACCCGGTGAAACACTGCGCGAGCGCCTGTTTGGTACGGGGCACGCGCGGCTTCCGGCGGATCACCATGGTGCCCGTTATCGCGACCCGGCGGCGCTGTCCGTTCCCAGCCAGCCACTACGGTTCCCCCTGGCAACTACCCACGCCTGACCCGCCGACACATTCACTCGCGGGCAGGCGCACTGGGTTGCGCCAAATGCCCGCCAGCACCGAGACCATTCTATGACTCTGCAGGCCGTCAACACCAACCCCAGCGACTCCCTCAGCGTTGCCGAACTCAGGCAACTGGCTCGTACACGCCTGGCGAACATTGCCGAGGGCGCATCCGAGCGGGAGCGTCAACGCTCGCTGCCGACCGAGCAGATTCGCGCATTGGCAGGCGATCGCCTGTTGACCTGGCGTATTCCCCAAGCCTATGGCGGCAGTGGGGCGAGCGTGCGCGAGGTGATCGAATTCATCGTCGATCTCGCGGCAGCCGACTCCAACATCGCCCAGGCGCTGCGGCCGAGTTTTTCCTTCATCGAAGGCCTGTTGCTGCGCGACGGTGAGCAAGAGCGCGAACGCTGGTTTGCGCGCTATCTGGCCGGTGAAGTGGTCGGTAATGCCGGCTGGGAAGTGGGCGGTGCCAATGGCGCGATAAGCGCCCGTATCGTTCGCGAGGGCGAACACTATCGGGCCAATGGCAGCAAGTACTACAGCACCGGATCGCTGTATGCCGACTGGGTGAGCGCCGTGGCGCTGGATGAGAACGAGCAGCCAGTGTCGTTCATCCTTCCCCGTGACCGCGAGGGCCTGGAGCTGCATGACGATTTCGATGCCATGGGGCAGCGCCTGACGGCCAGCGGAACCACGCTTCTGAACAACGTCATCGTTCACCCCGATGAGATTCGTACGCGTCCTGGCAGTGACGGGCAGCGCTCCATCGTCACGCCTTTTCTACAGCTGTTCCTCGCTGCGGTGGAGGCCGGTATCGCGCGCAACGCGCTGCACGATGCGGTGCATTTCGCCCGTGAGCATGCGCGGCCGATCAAGCACAGCAGCGCCAGCCGCTCGGTTGACGATCCCTACGTCGAATTTTCGGTGGGCGAGATTTCCGCCCGGGCCTTCGCTGCCGAAGCGCTGGTACTGCGCGCGGCGGAAAGCATCGATGCCGCCTGGGCCGCCGGCCTGAACCAGGAGGCGATTACCCGCGCCTCGGTCGATGTGGCGCAGGCGCAATACCTTGCAATCGAGGCTGCGCTGAAAGCTGCCGAACTGGTGTTCGATGTGGGTGGAGCATCCACCACGGGGCGCAGCCACAATCTGGATCGCCACTGGCGCAACGCCCGCACGGTAGCGAACCACAACCCACGTCACTGGAAGGCTGCAGCCGTGGGTGCGTGGCGACTCAAGGGTATCGAACCGCCGACTTCAGGGCTGTTCTGAGTGATCGCTTGATTACTCGGCTTTGCCTGGTGCTGACGAATAACAGCCAGCACCAGGCTATTGGTGATTGACTGTAACTTCCTGCCAAGTCTCTCCCGCGTAGCACCTCGCGTTAGTTATTTCCTTCGTTATTTATAACTTGCCAAAAGACGCCGTGCATTCAAATGGCGTCTGCTGTTTTGTGTGGGTGCTTATTCCATTTCGCTGCGTTTATTTCGCGCTCGGTAATAACTTTTCTTTCACTTCGGTGTTTTTGAACGTCACCGTTCTTGAGCAGCTTGTTGTGGTTTATGAGTAAGTGTTCTTGGTGGGTCACTGATTAATAAATAAGTGTCTGAATATGTTCAGTGTATTGAATTTTTCCAATGAAACCTTGCGTTTTCGATGTTTTTATTTGGCACGGTAAATGCTCTCTGTGATTGGTATCGGCAAACTTTTATTGCTGTTTGTATGGGCTTTGATAACGCTGGGGCGCAATTAAGATGAAAACGCGTAAACGGACTAAAAATGCAATGCGAGCATTGTTTTCACCTTCTTTGGGTGTAAGTGCCACGGTACTTTTCATCGGTGGATTACAGGTGGTGCAGGCGGACACGGGCAGGCAAGCAGCAGAGCAGGAAAGTCAGCTGGGCACAGTGGTCGTTCAGGGCGAATCGCTGGACGCCACGGAGCTTGCCGAAAGCACCCTCAAGGAAGTGGCCGGTGGTGTGAATTTCGTCGACTCGGCGCGGGTCGAGAAAGGTCGGGTATCCACCAGTACCGATGTGTTTGCCCTGCAGCCGGGAGTTCTGGCCACTCAGGGAGGTGGCAACAACGATGGCATCCGGATTTCCATCCGCGGTTCGGGCATCAACAAGGGCGTTGGCTATTTTCGTGCGGGGATCTTCTTTCTTTTCGATGGGCTGCCGGTTTCCGGGCCGGGCGGCACACCCTACGAGCTATTCGAGCCGCTGGGCCTGAGCCATACCGAAGTGCTACGTGGTGCCAACGCGTTCGATGTCGGCTCGCTCTACCTGGGCGGCGCCATCAACTACGTGACCAAGACCGGCCACAATGCTGCGCCGTTGCAGATCCGTTACGAGGCGGGTAGTTACGGCTATCAGAAGCGCCAGATCAGCTCGGGCCAGGTGTTCGGCCCGCTCGATTATTACGTCAGCCTGACGGACTCCGCTGCAGACGGTTTCCAGGATCAGACCCGCGGCAAGAGCGCTGGGGTCGCGTCCAATATCGGCTATCAGTTTTCTCCGCAGTTGAAGACGCGCTTCTATTACCGCTACCGCACCACGGACAACGAGACCCCTGGTTACATCACCAAGGCTCAGCTGCAGGATGATCCCAAGCAGGCCAACCCGACCAGCGTCAACGTCGGCGCACACCGCAAGCAGCCTGGTTCCACCTGGCTTGCCAACAAGACCGAATACGCCTTTGACGACGGTTCGAACCTGGAATTGGGCCTCGTTTACCATGACTATCCCATCGACGCCAAACAGGGCGTGAACCGCAACTACTGGGGTTTCACCGATTACTCCGCCAGCCTGAAATATGACCGGCTCGATTCGCTGTGGGGCAAGAACAGCACCACGCGTTTCAGCGCGCTGCGAACCCAGCACGCCAATGGTTATTCGAAGATCAGCGTTCGTGTTCCAGGGGGCAATACCGCCGGTTTGCCGGTTGGCACCCAGGTACGCAAAACCGAATACGACGGCTCCGATACAGTGTTCAGCCTGAGCAATGAAATCGAATGGGTGGATGATCGTTTCTGGTTGGAAGTAGGCCTTTCTGCCGTCGAGTTCCGCCGTCGTGCCGAAGTGACGTACCCGGTGGGTGGTGAGGCCGACAACCCCAACAACCCGATCGAGAAGAACGATTGGGAGTTCGTCCCGCGCATCGGTGCTCGCTATCAACTGAGCCCCAACTGGCAGCTCTTCGGTAATCTCAGCCGTACCGTGGAAGCTCAACAGTCGTGGGCGTTCGTTTCGGGGACGCAGGTCTTCACTTCCGGCCCGGCGAGCGGGCTCAACTCTGGCGGCCAGCAGCTGGAACCGCAGATCGCCGACACGTTGGAGTTCGGTACGCGAGGGGAGTACGGCCGCCATGCGTGGGATCTGACCTTCTACCGCTCCCATGTACAGGATGAACTGCTGTCGGTGGTGATCCGCGAGGCGACCTCGACTGCGGATGCGCTCACCGCCGAATACAACGCCAGCAAGACCATCCACCAGGGCATCGAGTTCGGCCTGCAGTCGTTGCTTTACGAGAACGCTGGCAATGCCTTGAGCCTGCGCCAGTCCTACACCTACAGCGACTTCTTCTACCGGGACGACGATCAGTTCGGAGGCAATGACTTGCCGGGCGTGCCCAAGCACAACTACCAGGCAGAGCTGCGTTACGACTTCAACAATGGCGTGTACGTCGGCGTGAACACCTACTACGCCTCCAAGGCGCCGATCGATTTCGCCAACAGCCAGTACGCAGGCTCTTACAACCTGTGGGGCGCGGTGCTGGGCTGGGATTCGCCGAAGAAGGACTGGTCCGTCTACCTCGATCTGCGCAACATCACCGACGAGAAGTACGCCGCCTCCATCAGCCCGACTCATGATGCGCGCGGTGTCGATGTGCGCTCGATCATCCCGGGTGACGGCTTTGGCGCCTATGCGGGCGTCCAGTACAGCTTCTGGTGATGAGGGGCGGCAGCTGGCGTTTCAGGCGCCAGCTGTCTGTCTGCCAACAGCACCTGCACAGTTTGTTTCCTGATGACGTCCGTTCGCTCGCCCGTAAGGCCGGTTTCACTGGGCCTCGGGCCTGGCACGCAGGGTGCAACAGACGCTTCGACATTCGGAATGAGCGTGACATGCCTATCTATACCCATTGCAAGCCATTCGCTCGGCAATGCCTCCCTGGCGGCCGACCAGTTCGTTCGCTAGGCGCCACGGCGCTCTGTGCCATTCTCCTTGCCGGCTGCGGGGCAGAGGTGGCGACCCAGGCGCGCAGTGACCAGCCCGTGAGCGGCGGCACCTTGATCTACGCCACCGATCGCGAGCCGACTTGCCTCGATCCGCATGTGGCGGGGGATATGCCGCAACTGTTCGTCGCCAGACAGTTTCTCGATTCGCTGGTGTCGATGAACGAGCAGGGCGAGATCGGCCCTTGGCTGGCCAAGTCCTGGGAAGTGTCCGAGGACGGCAGAACCTACACCTTTCATCTGCGTGACGATGTGCGCTTCACCGATGGCACGTCGTTCAACGCGCAGGCACTCAAGGCCAATCTCGAACACATCGTCAACCCCAAGACGCAGTCGAGTACGGCCGGCGGCTACATTCGCCAGTATGTGGACACCGACATCATTGACGAGTACACAGCGGCGGTGCGCTTGAATGCGCCCTATGCGGCGTTCCTCGAGGTGCTGGCCCAGGGCTTTCTGGGCATTCAGTCGCCGGCGGCGCTGCAGCGCAGCCGCGATGAAAATTGCCAGAGCCCGGTGGGCAGCGGGCCTTTCAAGGTGGTGCGCTGGGAGCGGCAGAACCAGGTGCTGCTCGAGCGCAACAGCGCTTACAACTCGGCGCCACCTACCGCATGGCATCAGGGGCCGGCCTACCTGGAACGTATCCAGTGGAAATTCATTCAGGAGCCCTCGGTTCGTTTCGCGTCGCTGCAGGCGGGGGAGGTCGACGTCATCGAGACGCTGCCGCCGGAGTCCCACGAAGCGGCGCGGCGCAACCCCGATCTGCAACTGATCATCGCCCAGCGCCCGGGCAACCCCACCAATGGCACCTTGAACATCACCCGTGCGCCGTTCGACGACGTGCGCGTGCGCGAAGCCTTCGTGCGCAGTGCCGATGTCGAGGGCGCGCTGAAAAGCGTGTACTTCGGCGAGTTTCCGCGTTCGGGCGGGCCGCTCAGCTCGGCGACCCGGTTCTTCAGCGCCGATTTCGAAGCCGCCCAGGCGTACGACCCGAAGCGTGCCGCCGAGCTGCTCGACGAGGCTGGCTGGACGCAACGTGACGAGCAGGGCTACCGAACCCGGGATGGCAAGCGCTTGCACGTCAACGTGGTGATCGGTAGCCGTACGGCGCCGTCGGAGCTGACCCTCTGGGAGCAGGTGCAGGCGACTGCCCGGCAGGCGGGAATCGATGTGCAGCTCGAGCAGATGAGCGACGTGCAGGCGACCAAGCGTCAGGCGGACTGGGAGTACGACATTCGCATTGGCTATTGGAACACCAATACGGCTGACGTCCTGCGCATCGTGTTTGGCTCCGAGTTCGTCCAGCCCGCAGGAGTTGGCGGCTATCACCAGAACACCGCTGGCTTCGCCGACCCGGACTTTGACTCGGTAATGAAAGCCGCGCTGGCGACCCAGGATGCCAGTGCCCGTGCGCGTCTCTATTACCAGGCCCAGGCAATCATCTCGCGTCAGTACCTGCAGCTGACCACCTACCCGCAAAGCACGCGCTTGGGCATCTACAAGACCACTCAGGGCGTGCACCTGGAGCCATCGCTGGCCGTTCCATATCTGTACGACGCATGGGTGAACAAATGAGCGATTCCGTTGCAGCATTCACGCCCGATCCTCGTCGTCAGCGTCGGGTCGCATTGGCCAGGCGATTTTTCCATCGGCTGCTGGGCGGCGCGTTCGTTCTCTGGGCGATTGCCACGCTGATCTTTTTCGCGCTGCGCCTGATGCCGGGCGATCCCGTGCTGGCAATCCTCGGTGGGCCGAGTGGCAATCCGACACCGGAGACCATCGCCGAGGCCACCCGCGAATACGGCCTGGACAAGCCATTGCCCGTGCAATACGGGCTGTACCTGGCGAAGCTGGTACAGGGCGATCTGGGCTCGTCCTACTCGCAGCACCTGCCGGTTACCCAGGTGCTGGCCGAGCAGTTCTGGCCAACTCTGGAGTTGACCCTGTTCTCGCTGCTGCTGGCCTGGCTGCTGGTACTGCTGCTCACGGTACTGACCGCCGGGCGCAGGCACTGGGTGGGTAGCCTGGCTTCCATGCTCGAGACCCTGGCCGCTTCCATTCCCCACTTCTGGCTGGCGATTCTGTTGCTGGCGGTGTTCGCCTTTGGTCTGCGCTGGTTTCCCCCGGCTGGCAGCGACGGCTGGCGCACCCTGATCCTGCCATCCCTGGCGCTGGCCATTCCTCTGGCCGGCTTCATTGCCCAGGTCACCCGTGAATCCCTGGAGCTGACGCTCGAGCAGCCTTTTGTGCTAACTGCCCGTACCCGAGGCTTGAGTGATATCGCCGTGCGCTTTCGCCATGCCCTTCGTCATGCCTTGCTGCCGGGCATTTCCCTCTCCGGTTGGGCCATTGGCTCGCTGATCAGCGGAGCGGTGGTGGTGGAAGTAATCTTCTCCCGGCGCGGTCTGGGGCGTCAGTTGTACCAGGCGGTGCAGGCCCAGGATCTGCCACTGGCCATCGGTATCAGCCTTGTGGTCGCTGCCGGCTACGTATTGATCAACGTAGTGGTCGATGCGCTCTATCAGTGGGTCGACCCACGCCAGGAGGCGACCGTATGAGTGAGTTGACGCTCAATACCCAAGTGCTTCCAACGCCTGTGCGACTACGCCGCCACAAACTGCCCTGGGCGGCTTTGCTGGCCGCAATGTTTCTGCTGCTGTTGATCATCGCGGCACTGCTGCCTCAACTGTTCAGCCATACCGATCCGCTGAGCATCGCACCGCGCGACGCATTCCAGGCGCCGAGCTGGGCACACTGGTTCGGCACCGATCAATCCGGGCGGGACATCTACTCGCGGGTGATTCATGGCGCCGGACAGTCACTGACCATTGGCCTGGCCGCGACCTTTCTGGCCATGTCCATCGCCATCTCCCTCGGTTTGCTGAGCGGGCTCGCCGGCGGGCGCACGGACCGCGCAGTGGGCTGGCTGCTGGAAATCCTCTTCGCGTTCCCTTCGCTGGTGCTGGCGCTGCTGTTCGTGGCCATTTTCGGCACCGGGCTGATTCCGCTGATCGTGGCGACCGGGCTCGGCGCGGCACCCGGCTATGCGCGGATGGTTCGCGGCCAGGTGCTCGCCGTCAAAGGCTCGGGTTATATCGAGGCCGCGCGGGCGCTGGGCCATTCGCCGCGGCGCATCATCCTGCGGCAACTGCTGCCCAATGCCATGCGCCCATTGCTGGTCACCGTGACCATGGGCATTGGCCAGGCGATCGTCTGGGCGTCGGCACTCAGCTTCCTGGGAATGGGCGCACCACCGCCTGCGCCCGAGTGGGGCACCATGCTGTCCATGGGGCGGGACTTCATTGCCAACGCCTGGTGGCTGACCTTCTTTCCGGGGGCCTTCATCGTCCTGACCACGCTGTCCACCACCGTCGTCGGGCGTTATCTACAGCAGCGGCTAGAGGGGCGTCTGTCATGAGTGAGCGCAGTCTGATCGTCGAAGGATTGTCCATCACCTTCGCGGATCGTCAGGTGATCCGCGATCTTTCATTCACCCTCGAGCCGGGCAAGGCCGTCGCTCTGGTCGGTGAGTCCGGTTCCGGCAAGAGCGTCACAGCGCGCAGCCTGGTGGGGCTTGCCGGCAGTGGCGCACAGGTCAGCGCCCGCCGTCTGAGCTACGCCGGGCATGATCTGTTGACCTTGTCCGAGCGGCAATGGCGCCGATTACGCGGCAAGGAGATCGGCTTCGTATTGCAGGATGCCCTGGTGTCACTGGATCCGCTCCGGCCGGTGGGCAAGGAAATTCTCGAAGTGTTGCAAATCCACGACTGGGGTACTCGCCATGAGCGTTCCGCGCGGGTTCTGGAACTTCTGGAGACGGTTGGCGTTCCAGAACCCGAGTTGCGTGCCCGGCAGCGCCCGGATCAGCTCTCTGGCGGGTTACGCCAGCGAGCGCTGATCGCCAGCGCACTGGCGCTGACGCCAGGGCTGATCATCGCCGATGAGCCGACCACCGCGCTGGATGCCACCGTGCAGGCGCAGATCCTTGGCGTATTGCAGGAGATCAAGGCACGGGGTGATTCCCTGCTGATCATCAGTCACGACCTCGCCGTCGTGGCGCAGCTCGCCGATGAAGTCGTGGTGCTCAGGCAGGGTGAAGTGGTGGAGCAGGGGGCCATGCAGCAAGTTCTGCAGAACCCGCAGCATCCGTATACCCGCTCGCTGCTCGATGCCGTACCGACCGAGCATCCACGCGGTACGAGACTATCGCCAGGGCGTGGCAAGGCCGGCCCGGTTCGCAGTGCAAACTCGGATACCTCCGTATTACTGACGGCCAATGGCCTCGGCAAGCGTTATCAGGGCCCGGATGGGCAGATCCGTCAGGTCGTGGACGATGTGTCCTTCGAGCTGCGTGCGGGACAGACGCTGGGAATCGTCGGTGAATCCGGCTCGGGGAAAACCACCGTGGCGCGCATGGCGCTAGGCTTGCTGCCCGCCGATCAAGGTGTGGTTCACTTTCTCGGCCAGCTCTGGAACGGCATCGGCGTCGAGGAGAAGTCCCGGCGCCCATACCGCCGTGCGATCAGCGTGATCTATCAGGATCCACTCAGCTCGTTCGATCCGCGTTGGAGCGTCGGGCAGATTCTCGCTGACGCGCTGGAGGTAGCGGGTGTTCCGGCAGAGGTTCGCCAGGAGCGCGTCAGCGGACTGCTGGACAAGGTGCGCTTGCCGGCCGATATCGCCGCTCGCCGGCCGCTGCTGTTGTCAGGTGGGCAACGCCAGCGTGTGGCCATCGCGCGAGCCATCGCCAGCGAGCCGCAGCTGATCATCTGTGATGAACCGGTATCGGCGCTGGATGTCTCGGTGCAGGCCCAGGTGCTCGACCTGCTGGCGGATCTGCAGGCTGAACTGGGCCTGGCGTACCTGTTCATCTCCCATGACCTCGGGGTGATCCGCCACGTCAGTGATGAAGTACTGGTCATGCACCAGGGGCGCGCCATCGAACATGGCCCGGTCGAATCGGTGTTTCTTGCCCCGCAGCAAGCCTATACCCAGCGCCTGCTGGGGGCCGTGCCGCGGTTGCCGGGTGCAGGCGTCGACCTGATCGTTCCGCCTGCCGAGCCGGAAAGCCCCGCACTGCTGCTCGACGAGGCGCGGTTGTGGCGAATTGCCATTTGAATGGCATGACCCTTTCACATCGCGGGCGCCACGGCTGGCAGGTTCTCGACTTGCGGAGTAAGGAAACCAAAGTGGGTCTTCTGACCGATCCGTTCCGGGCGGCGCTTACCTGATGGCGAGTGAATCGTTTTCCCGCACGGTGCCGATCATCATCGGCTGCGCACTGTTCATGGAGCTGCTCGACGCGACGGCGGTGCTTACGGCGCTACCGCAGATGGCGGCGGATTTCGGCGAGCCGACGGTGCGCATGAACCTGGTGGTGTCGCTGTATCTGCTGGCTGTGGCGCTGTTCGTGCCGGTTAGCGGTTGGGCGGCAGATCGATTTGGCCCGCGGCGGGTGTTCATCGCAGCCATCCTGCTGTTCATGCTCAGCTCGCTGGCCTGCGCGGCCTCCAGTTCATTGCTGCAGCTGTCACTGTCACGGCTGTTGCAGGGGGCCAGCGGGGCGATGATGGTTCCGGTCGGGCAGGTGATCCTGCTGCGTTGGGCGCGCCGCGAGCATTTGCTGCAAGCCATGGCCTTTCTCTCCATCCCGGCATTGCTCGGCCCCGTGCTTGGCCCGCCGCTGGGTGGGCTGCTGGTTACCCTGTTGTCGTGGCAATGGATCTTTCTGATCAATGTGCCCATCGGCGTGCTGGGTATCCTGATGATCCGCCGCCATGTGCCGGAATACCCGGCGCAGCCGCAGGCGAAGCTCGATGAACGAGGTTTCGTTCTCAGTGGCCTCGGCCTGGCCAGCCTCGTTTTCGCCTTCGAGGCCATTGGCCACGGCTTGCTGCCCACACCCTGGATCATTGCGTTGCTGTTGCTGGGGGTGAGCAGTGCGACTCTCTATGTGCGCCATGCGCGGCATGCACCGCAGCCATTGATCGATCTGCGGCTGTTGCAGGTGCCGACTTTCGCTACGGCCATCTGGGCCGGGAACCTGTTTCGTCTCGGCAGTGCTTCACAGCCGTTTCTGCTGGTGCTGCTGTTTCAGGTCGGCTTCGGTCTCAGTCCGCTGGTGGCCGGCCTGCTGACACTGGCCGGGGGCGCCGGAGCACTGACAATCAAGTTTCTCTCTGTGTGCATCGTCAAACGCTTCGGCTTTCGCCGCACCTTGCTGGGCAACTCCTTGCTAGCGGGGGTCTCCATCGCACTGTGTGCGCTCTTCGATGCGCAGACGCCGTACTGGTTGATCGTGGTCTTGCTGTTCGTTGGCGGCGTCATTCGTTCGCTGCAGTTCAGTACCCTGGGGGCTTTGACCTTCTCTGACGTGCCCGTGGAGCTGGCAAGTCGCGCCAGCAGTCTGTCGGCGATGTCCATGCAACTGAGCATGAGCCTGGCGATAGGACTGGCAGCGGTAGTACTGAGCGCGATCATGAATCTTCGCGGCCACACCGAGATCCATGCTTCCGATCTGAGCCTGACCATGCTGCTGTGCGGATTGCTGTGCGCGTCATCCTGGTTGCTGTTTCGTCGCCTGGGACAAAAGGCGGGCAGCTCGGTCACTGGTTGAGCCGATGCTGTTACCAGGCAGACAGCGTTCCAGCAGTTTGCCCAGAGGGACATTTTCCAACTGCCGCTGTTTAGGCCTAACCATTTGATTTTATTTGGGTTATAGCGTTGGCACGGGCTGTGCTCCATGGTTAGGCCGGCAATTGTGCGGCGAGCGTGAAGAATGGGCGGGAGGCCTGTGAGAAATGACCTCAATTGCAGCCAGTGTGCTGATTCGCCCACCGCAGGCAGGAGATGCACGGGCTATCGCGGAACTTCACATCCGCAGTTGGCAGGTGACCTACCGTGACCTGCTGTCGGCTGCTTATCTTGCCGCACTGAGCGATAGCCTGGAGCGTCGTGTGGCCTGGTTCGACAAGGCCATAGCAGCGGGGGAGCCGGTGATTCGAGTCGCCGAGGCCCAGGGACGCGTGCTGGGCTGGTGTTCGTTTGGCGCTAGCCGTGATGAAGGCTTCGCGCCTGCGACCGGCGAGCTGATGGCCATCTACCTGCTGCCGGAGGCCTGGGGGCAGGGCATCGGCTCCCGCCTCTGGGTGGCGGCCCGGCAGGCAATGCAAGACGCCGGCTACCGTGCCGTTACCGCCTGGGTGCTGGACGGCAACGAGCGTGCTGCCGGCTTCTACCGTAGCGCCGGCTTCGTCGCCGATACCGCCAGCCAACGCACCTTCGAGGAGAACGGCGAACCCCTGCCGCTGACCCGCTTCAATCTGCAACTTGCCACTCCGGCGTAACCCTACCTGCCGCAAGGATTCGTACGCCATGAGCGTTTTCAGATTGACCCCGCGCCCCCCGAGCGACCCGCTCGACTGGAAGATCCGCAGCTTGCCGGATACCCCGCTGCAGTTCGTGCTGTTCTTCGTCAGGCACTACAAACCCTGGTATCTGGCCATCCTGCTGCTGCAGGTCGCTGCGGTGATATGTACCATCCTCGTGCCCTGGGGGCTGGGGCAGATCACGCGGCTGGTCAGTGAGGGGCTGAGCGTGGAGAACGCTCGGGTGATCCTGCAATGGCCGGTATTGGCGTTCGCAGGCCTGATACTGCTCGAGGTGCTGTTCACCCGCAGCGCGACCGGCTGCCATATTCGGGTGCTGCCGCAGCAACGCCGTACCGTGACGCATACCGTATTCGCCTATCTGCAGCAGCATTCTCATCGCTTCGTCAGCAGTGAGTTCGCCGGCGCCCTGGCGCACCGGGTTTCCGAAGTGGCCCTGGGCGTCAACCAGACGCTGAGCATTCTGCTGTTCGATCTGATTCCCCTGGCCGTCACCCTGATTCTGGCCACCGCTCTGCTGTGGACGGCATCGTCGCTGCTGGCCTTGCTGATGTTTGGCTGGTCGGTGCTGTTCATCGCTGTTTGCTATCACCTGGCCAAACGCAGCCATCCGTTGGCTCAACAATATTCAGCGGCCCGCAGCACCAGTAATGGAAAGGTGGTCGATGCAGTGAGCAACCTGACCAACATCCGCCTGTTCGCTCGCCACTCCTTCGAACACGATTATCTGGGGGACTACCTGGAGCGTGAGGTAGGTGCTGCTTATCGCTCGTTTGGCTACATGGAAAAGATTCGCTGGTTCCAGTCGATATCGGGAATGCTGCTGAAGATCAGCGTGCTGGTGCTGTCGCTTTACCTGTGGCGTAGCGGGCAGATCAGCATTGCCACGTTCGTCATGGCCACCAGTCTTTCGTTGTTGATCATCAACGATGTGGCCAGCCTTTCACGGCGATTCCTCGAGTTCTTCGAAGCATCGGGCAATATCGCCAATGGCGTTCGCACGCTGATCCGTCCCCACGAAGTGGTAGACAAGCCAGATGCCAGCAGCCTGCAGGTCAGCCGGGGAGAGGTGGCATTTCGTGATGTCGCCTTCGGTTATTCGCCAGGCAAGCCGATCTTCGAGCACCTCGAACTGGTCATCCCCGCTGGACAGCGCGTGGGCTTGGTAGGCTCCTCCGGCTCGGGAAAATCGACCTTGCTCAACCTGTTGCTGCGTCTTTACGACGTCAATGGTGGCCAGGTGACGATCGATGGCGTGGATGTGCGTGAAGTCACCCAACAGTCACTGCATCAACAGATCGGGCTGATTCCCCAGGAACCGGGGCTTTTTCACCGCAGCATTCGCGAAAATATCCATTACGGGCGGCTCGATGCGTCCCAGGAGGAGCTGGCGGCAGCCATCCATCGAGCCGGGGCGAGTGCCTTTATCGAGTCGATGGACAAGGGCTACGACTCGTTGGTCGGTGAGCGCGGCGTCAAACTGTCCGGCGGGCAGCGCCAGCGCATCGCCATTGCCCGCGTCGTGCTGAAGAACGCGCCGATACTGGTGATGGACGAGGCCACATCGAGCCTGGATTCGATCACCGAGCACTTCATTCAAAACAAGCTGGACGAGATCATGGATGGCAAGACGGTGATCGTGGTGGCCCACCGGCTTTCCACCGTTGCCCACCTGGATCGCATCGTGGTTTTCGACAAGGGGCGCATCGTCGAGGATGGCAGCCATCAGGAGCTGCTCAAGAAACGCGGTTATTACTACCGGTTGTGGAGTCGGCAATCCGATGGGATGGTTCATGAGGATGCCGTGCAAACAGTTTGATTGGATACGTCGTTATGCATGAGGTCTTGAAGGCGGTCGCGTGCGTCATACAGGAAGGCAGCCTACTGTGTTTCCGGCATCCGTTGGCCGGCAACCAGGTACCCAAGGGCACGGTGGAGTCGGGCGAACTTCCCGAGCAGGCAGTCGTTCGCGAGTTGTTCGAAGAAACCGGTGTCGTCTTCGGCGGTGACGTGCAGGCTCTCGCCGTACTCGATCATGAGCGCCACGGTGCGTCCGGGGACGTGCAGATCCAGCGCTGGCACCTGTTTCTGTTGCCGGTGTCGGGTTTGCCGCCCGCCTGGACGCATGGCGCCTCCGGCAGCGAAGCCGAGGATGGCTTATGTTTCGAATGTTTCTGGCAGCCGCTCGAGCTGCCAGCCTTAGGCTTCCACGAGTCGTTCGAGCCAGTGATCGAGCGTGTTCGTGAGGCTGTATTGAGTCGGCCTGAGGCCGACAGGAGAATCAGATGAGTCTTGAATATCGTCGCCTTGGCCGTTCCGGCCTGCAGGTTTCGCCGCTAACCCTGGGCAGCATGATGTTCGGTGGGCAGACCGATGCCAGCGTGTCGCAGCGCATCATCGACACGGCCTTCGACCAGGGCGTCAATTTCATCGACACGGCTGACGTCTACAACGATGGGCGTTCCGAAGAGATCGTCGGCCAGGCCATCGCCGCACGACGTGATGATTGGGTACTGGCCTCCAAGGTCGGTATGGGCGCCGCGGATGGCGTGGTCAACCGTCGCGGGCTGAGTCGCAAGAACGTACTGCGCGCCATCGAGGGTAGCCTGCGTCGGCTGGGTGCCGATTACCTGGATATCTACTACCTGCATCGTGAAGACCCTCTCACTCCGCTGGAGGAGACCGTTTCAGCCATCGGCGACCTGCTGCGCCAGGGCAAAATCCGTTACTGGGGTGTTTCCAACTACCGTGGCTGGCGTATCGCCGAGATCGCCAACGTTGCCGAGCGCCTGGGTGTGGCCAAGCCAGTCGTCAGCCAGCCGTTGTACAACTTGGTCAACCGGCAGGTCGAAGTGGAGCAGATTACCGCGGCTGCCTTCCATGGCATTGGCGTGGTGCCCTACAGCCCACTGGCCCGTGGCGTGCTCAGCGGCAAGTACCAGCCTGGCGTCGCGCCGCTTGGCGACAGCCGTGCAGGGCGTCAGGACAAGCGTATTCTCGAGACGGAATGGCGTGACGAATCGCTGCATATCGCCCAGCAGATCAAAGGGTATGCCGAGCAGCGCGGCGTCGGCGTGGTGGAGTTCGCCATCGCCTGGGTGCTCAACAACGCGGCAGTCTCCTCAGCCATCGTTGGCCCGCGAACCGAGGCTCATTGGGCCACCTATACCAAGGCGCTGGAGGTGCTCATCACTGCCGAGGATGAAGCTTTCGTCGATTCACTGGTTACGCCTGGCCACGCATCGACACCCGGCTACAACGATCCGACGCACTTCGTTTCCGGCCGGTTGAGCTGATGCCGTCGGTGCTGGCGGGGCGCATCGTCAATCCTGACGACTACCTGGAAACGCCAGCCGGGCGGGTATTCACCGCCGAGCGCAGTCACCAGGCATGGGAGCAAGCCTATGCCGCTTTGGAGGCGCTGCTGGCGCAGGCAAGCAGGCTCTATCTGGTCATGGGCGTGCAAGGCGCGGGCAAGTCGAGCTGGGTTGCCCGTCATGCCACTGGCCTGGAGGGGCACGCAGTGATCTTCGACGCGGCCCTGCCGGCACGCCGTCATCGCGAACGCATGCTAAAGCCGGCCCGAGCTCATGACGTACCGGTAACTGCGGTGTTCGTGCAGGCAAGCCTGGAACAGGCTCTATCACGCAACGCCGCGAGGGCACCGGACAAGATTGTGCCGGAGCATGCGCTGCGCAGCGTTTTTGCAATGCTGGAAGTGCCTTCGGTTGAAGAGGGGATCGATACCGTCATCCTGCACCGCAGTGCACTGAACAGCGCAGCCGAATGACCTGCGCTTTCGTTATGCACTGCCCTAGGAGCGATTCACCAGATCGACGAGGTGGTTCAAGAGAAAGTCATTGCTGAACTGTGACAAGAAGGTATCGGCCGACGAAAAGACAATCCATTGCCCGTGCTCTTTTCGAATGATCAGCGATGGATGTTCGGGGGACAGGTTGCTGACGATCACCCGCAGGGACGAGTCGATGATGTCAGGTTTGATATCAACGGTGTTCCCTGCGAGGACGATCTTGAGTGACTCGAGCTCGACTATCGCGCCGTCGAATGCGTGCTGCTCTTCGGTTCGGATCAGATCGAGGCCACCAACGCCGGAAATATCGACATTCACCATCCTGAACAGCTCGGCCAACTGTTCCCTGGCCACGTTGATTTGCCTGTTCCGCTCGGCGATGGCGTCATCGGTTCTTTCTCGGTAGATCTTCAGGGCTATTACCAAATCACGTTTGCTTGCCATTCCGTTGGTTCCTCGGTGATGTCGTCTGACTCTAGTCGAGCATTTTGACAACTGCCAAATGCCATCGCCCTGTCGCCTGAGCTGGGCGTCGTGGCAATTTCAGCCTTCAATTGTTTGTCCAGCAACAGTGGATGTGCAGTTTGCCTGTGGGGTGGCAGGTGAGCGCGCTAAAGCCCTCGTGAATCGGGCTGCGGGCGCTGGCATGAGTGCTGCAAAGCCACAGGTAATCGCGGAGTCGATCTGAGTGTCGTGCCAGATCGAAAAATGCCGCGTCATTTCCTGTCAGGAGCATTCCATGCGCCAATCCCGCGTCGCCAATTCGTTCGTACGGCTGCTGGCTTTAGCCGCTACCGCCTTCACCCTGTCTGCTCCGCTTCAGGCGGCCGATCTGCCCAAGGAGCTGAAGCTCGACTACGCCTATTACTCACCGACCAGCCTGGTGCTCAAGCGCTTTGGCTGGCTGGAGGAGAGCGTAGGCCCCGATACCAAGGTGAGCTGGGTGTTCAGCCAGGGCAGCAACCGCTCCCTCGAATACCTCAACAGCGGCGGTGTGGATTTCGGATCCACCGCAGGATTGGCCGCAGTGCTGAGCCGTGCCAATGGCAGCCCGATCAAGACCGTTTACGTCGCCAGCCGCCCGGAGTGGACGGCACTGGTGGTGGGCAAGGACTCGCCGATCAAGACCCTGCAGGATCTGAAAGGCAAGAAGATCGCTGCCACCAAAGGCACCGATCCCTTCCTGTTCACCCTGCGCAGCCTGGCCACGGTCGGCCTCGACAAGAACGATGTGGAGCTGGTGCACCTGCAGCATCCGGATGGCCGCACCTCCCTGGAAAAGGGTGACGTCGATGCCTGGGCCGGTCTCGACCCGCTGCTCGCCGCCAGCCAGTTGCAGGCCGGCTCGCGCATTCTCTATCGCAATCTCGACTTCAACAGCTACGGCGTGGTGAGCGTTACCGAGAAGTTCGCCAAGGAGCATCCGCAGGCCATCGACAAGGTGCTGGCAGCCTACGAAAAGGCGCGCGAATGGGCCCGCGCCAATCCCGAAGAGCTCGCCAAGATTCTCTCCGAAGAAGCCAAGCTGCCGCTGGAAGTGGCCAAGCTGCAACTGCAGCGCACCGACTTCAGCAACGCCCAGCCCGGCTCTGAACATGTCGCAGCGCTCAAGGCTGCCGCACCCATCCTGCTCGAAGAGCAACTGGTACGCCGTGGTACTGACGTGAACGCCGTGGTGGACGCACTGATCGAGCCAGCGTTCGGCAAGCAGGCCATCGCCGCCAAATAAGGCGTGAGTGCAGCGCTTGCCGCCATTCGCTGCGGCAGCGCTATGTTCACGTCGCTTCAACAATCGGAGCCTTTCATGACAATCAAGAGCAAGTCGCTGCCGGCTTTGCGCCGTTCCCCATGGAAACCGGGGTTCGATGCCAGTGCCTGGCGTCGGCGCGCCAAGGGATTGGTCATCCCGCTGCTGCTGATCGTGTTTCTGGAAATCGTGGTGCGCATCGGCTGGATTCCGTCCTATCAGATGCCGGCGCCCAGCGAGATCGTGCTGACCCTGCACGAGCTGGCCGAAGGGCCGCTGTGGGGGCATATCGGCGCCAGCCTGGCGCGGGTGTTCGCCGGTTTCGCCATCGGCGCCGGGCTGGCCTTGCTGGTGGCCGCCTGGGTTGGCCTGAGCCGTGAGGCTGAAGCCTATCTGGAGCCCACTTTCGCCGGGCTGCGGGCGATTCCCAGCCTGGCCTGGGTGCCGCTGCTGTTGCTCTGGCTGGGCATCGACGAGACCTCCAAGGTCGTTCTTATCGCCATCGGTGCCTTCTTTCCGGTTTACGTCAACGGCGTCGCGGCCATCCGTAACATCGATCGCAAGCTGGTCGAGGTGGGCCAGATGTATGGCTTCAGTTCGCGTCGCCTGGTCTGGCGCATCCTCTTGCCGGCGGCGTTGCCCGGTCTGATGACTGGCTTGCGCAGCGGACTCAGCCTGGCCTGGATGTTCCTGGTCGCCGCCGAACTGATCGCCGCCACGAGGGGGCTCGGCTACCTGCTCACCGACGGCCGGGAAACCTCGCGGCCGGATATCGTCCTGGCCTCGATCATCGTCCTGGCACTGCTCGGCAAGCTCAGCGACGGCCTGTTGGCCAAGCTGGAGCAGCGTCTGCTGGGCTGGCGTGACGCATTCAACGGCAAGGAGGTTTGAGATGGCTGCGTCATTGCTGGATATACGCGTGGAGCGCAAGAGTTTCGCTGGCGTGACCGTACTGCAGAACGTCGGTCTGTCCCTGGGCGAGCGGGAGATCGTCAGCCTGCTGGGCCCCAGTGGCTGCGGCAAGAGCACCTTGCTGCGTATCGTCGCGGGGCTGGAACGTGAGTTCAATGGCCGCGTGCAGCTCGGTGAGCAGGGCGGCGACGTCTCTTTCGTGTTTCAGGAGCCGCGGCTGATGCCCTGGCTCACGGTGGAGCAGAACATCGGTTTTGCCGACGACCGCGACTACGACCGTGAGCGAGTGGCGCAACTGATCGCCGAAGTGGGGCTGGATGGTTTCGCCAAGGCGCTGCCCAAGGAGCTCTCCGGCGGTATGGCGCAGCGCGTGGCCCTGGCCCGCGGGCTCTATTCGCGGCCGCGGGTGTTGCTGCTCGACGAACCCTTCAGCGCGGTGGATGCCTTCACCCGCATGAAACTACAGGATCTGCTCCTCGAGCTTGCCAAGCACCATGCCATCGCCCTGCTGGTGGTGACCCACGACGTGGACGAGGCGCTGTATCTCAGTGACCGGGTGCTGGTGATGGGCAGTCGCCCCAGCGGCATCCGTCAGGAACTCATCGTCAACCTGTCGCGTCCCCGAGACCGACGCGATGGTGAACTGTCGCGGCTGAAAGCCGAAGCGCTGACCGAGCTGCACCTGGCCCATGCGATCTGAGTATCGTGTCTGGTGAATGATGATTCCGGGCAGGGCTCTCCAACTGGCAGATCCCGCCCGGGATGTGTCACTCGTCCATGGGCAGGATCAAGCCGCGTTCTCCTTCTTCTGGCCAGCGCGGATATCGAAGGCGCCGCCGGTAAAGGCGCCATCGACGGTGACCTTGCCCTTGCCAGGCAGCAGCGGGAACACCAGTTCGGCAAAGCGGTAGGCTTCTTCCAGGTGCGGGTAGCCGGAGAGCACGAAGCTGTCGACGCCCAGGTCGGCATATTCCTGAAGACGTGCAGCTACCGTTTGCGGGTCGCCGACCAGCGCGGTACCGGCGCCTCCGCGTACCAGGCCAACGCCGGCCCACAGGTTGGGCGCCACCTCCAGTTTGTCGCGCTGGCCGCCATGCAGTGCCGCCATGCGCCGCTGACCTTCGGAATCCATCTTGGCGTAGTTGCTTTGCGCGGCGGCAATGCTCTCGTCGTCCAGATGACTGATCAACTCGTCGGCCGCCGCCCAGGCGGCGTCGTTGGTCTCGCGCACGATCACATGCAGGCGTACGCCGAAGCGCACCGTGCGGCCATAGGCGGCTGCCCGGGCACGCACGTCGGCGATCTTCTCGGCCACTGCCGCTGGCGGCTCGCCCCAGGTCAGGTAGGCGTCGACATGCTTGGCTGCCAGGTCGTGGGCCGCAGGGGACGAGCCGCCGAAGTACAGGGGCGGGTAGGGCGTCTGTACCGGCGGGAAGAAGTTCTGCGCACCGCGTACCTTGAGGTACTTGCCATCGAAGTCGACGGTTTCGCCTTGCAGCAGCTGGCGCCAGATGGTGAGAAACTCGTCGGAGGCCTCGTAGCGCTGATCATGATCGAGAAACACACCGTCCGCTTCCAGCTCGGTGGCGTCGCCGCCCGGCACCACGTTGAGCAGCAGCCGGCCGCCGCTGGCCTGGTCGAGGCTGGCCGCCTGGCGTGCCGAGGCGGTGGGGTTGCCAAGCGAGGTGCGCAGGGCAACCAGCAGTTTGATGCGCTGGGTGACCGGCACCAGGCTCGCCGCCGTGACCCAGGGATCGAGACAGCTGGCGCCGGTTGGAATCAGCAGGCCATCGTAACCGAGCTGATCGGCTGCCACGGCGATCTGCCGCATGTAGGCGTTGGTGGCGGGGCGCCCGCTCCCGGAGTGGCCCAGGTAGCGGGTGTCGCCGGAGGTGGGAAGAAACCAGAATATGTCCAGGCTCATGAAGTGCATCCTTTACGCGATTGTTGGGGAAGGCGATTCACGCGCCTTCGTCTATCGCATGCTCGGCATGGGCATCGAGTGTCATATCGACAGGTTGATGACCCGGTTGCCCTGCGAACTTTGCGCAGGTTTTCGTTTGTTGACGACCAGCTCGCCAATCGCGATCAGCCGGGCCCGCGTGACGTTGCGCGTCAGCCCCAGCAGGCTGGCGGTATGCACCTGGTTGTAGTGACTGAAGCGGTAGGCGGCCCTTAGCAGGCTATCTTCGACCTTCTCGTGAAGGGCGCCGCTCTGCTCTTCGAACAGCCGCTGGAACGCCCGCTGCAACAGGGCCTCGGCGGACTCATCGACGGGCGGCGTGCCATCCTGGCGTTCGATGCGCATGTTCGACAGGCGCAAATCGTCGCGCTCGATCACACCGGCGCGGCAGATCAGCAACGTATGGTGGATGACATTTTCCAGCTCACGGATGTTGCCGGGCCAGCTGTAGTTGACCAGCTTGGCCTGTGCCTCGTCGGTCAGGCGTACCTCGCCGTAGCCCAGGCGGTTGCTGTAGGCCGTGATGAAGTGACGGGTCAGCGGCAGAATGTCGCCAGGGCGCTCGCGCAGCGGATGCAATTGCAGGCTGACTACATTCAGGCGGTAGTACAGATCCTCGCGGAAATGCCCGGCGTTGATGGCCTTTTCCAGCTGCACGTTGGTTGCCGCCAGCACCCTGACGTTGATCGGAATGCTTTTGCGTGAGCCCAGGCGTACCACCTCGCGTTCCTGCAGAACGCGCAGCAGCTTGACCTGAATGGGCATCGGCAAGTCACCGATCTCGTCGAGGAACAGGGTGCCGCCGTTGGCCTCTTCGAACCAGCCGGCCTTGGCGGCCAGGGCGCCGGTGAAGGCGCCCTTTTCGTGGCCGAACAGCTCGGCCTCGACCAGCGATTCGGAGAAGGCTCCGCAGTTGACCGCCATGAATGGCCCGTTGCGCCGGCCGCTGAGGTTATGGATATGCCGCGCGACCAGTTCCTTCCCTGTACCGGTTTCGCCGATTATCAGGACGCTGGCCTCGCTGGGTGCGACCTGTTGTAAGTGGGCGAGCAGCGCCTGCGATTTTGGGTCTTCGAAAACCTGTGCGGTTGCCCGAATCGAGGTAGCCAGTGCGGGAGAGGGAGGAAGCGTCAGCAGCTGCATGGTTATCCTATGAGTAGAAGGTTGGCGTGGGGCGTGTCTGGTTGAGAGCCCAGTCGCCCAGTTCCTGGATCTTGTAGTCCACGGGGTCGTGCAGGGTTTGCGTGCGTAGGTTGCGCCAGTGCCTGTCGAGGCGCAGCGAGGCATGGGTGGCGCGAGCACCGGTGACTTCGAACAGGCGGTTGCAGATATCCAGGCCAGTACGGCTGGCTGCCACCTTGGCGGTGGAAATGGAAATGGCCAGTCGAGCGCGCTCTTCGGCGCTCAGGGCATGTTCCTTGCTCCAGGCCTCATCGAGCTGCGCTGCGGCACGTTCGACGAGCAGGCGCACACCTTCCAGGCCGACCCAGAATTCACCGTAATGGCGCAGGATGTACGGATCCTCGCTGGTGTGCTGGGCCTTGGATCTGAACCACGGGCGACCCTCCTTGAGGGTGTAGTGGCGTGCGTCTTCCAGGGCACCTTCGGCGATGCCGAGAAAGATGTGGGAGAAGTGCAGTTGCGCGATCAGCGGCCTGAGGCAGGCGAATGGCGTACTCAGCGGGCCTGGGTCGAGCAGCAGCTCCTCTTCCTCGACACGCACCCGCTCGAAGGTCGCGCTGCCGCTGTCGGTCTGTCGCTGGCCCATGTTGTTCCAGTCGTCATGCAGGGTGATGCCGGTACGGCCACTGGGGATTGCGGCAATCAGCAGTTTGCCCCCGGCGCTCTCGTCGACGGCCGAGGCGATCAGCATCTCCGAGTCGGTGGCGCCCGAACAGAAGCTCTTCTTGCCGGAGAACTCGCGCCAGCCATCGAACTTCTTGACGATGGTTCGGGTGTCCAGCGGGTTCAGAGCATTACCCCAGAACCAGTTCTTGCGGGCCGTCTGCTCGTACCAGGGCTGCCATTGCTCTGGCCGGGAAAACAGGCGCACGGTTGCCAGCATCAGGTGCTGGAAGCCGAAGACATGGGCGATGGAGCTGTCGACCTTGGCGAACTCACGCACCACCCCCAGGGTCTCGGCCCAGCTGGCGCCCACGCCACCGAACTGCGTCGGGATGCTGAGTGCAAGCAGGCCGCTCTGGCGAATGGCGTCGCGCTCGGCCTTTGGCGTCCCACCTGCTTCATCGCGTTCGACAGCGGTTTCGGCAAAGCCGGCCGCCAGCTTTCGCGCGGTTTGCAGTGGGCTGAGAACTGCAGTTTTCTGATGGGCACTCACGCGTTGCTCCTCGCGGTCTGGGTACTGGGCAGCACGTCGTTGGCGATCATTTCGCCGAATGGGCCAGTGAGATTGGTGATGCCACGCCCGGCCAGGCTGGCATAGGGCTCGGGTAGAAGAGGGAAGACCAGCTCGGCGAAGCGGTAGGCTTCCTCGAGGTGGGGGTAGCCCGAGAAAATGAAGCTGTCGATGCCGAGGTCGGCGTACTCCTTGATGCGAGCCGCCACCTGCTGCGGGTCACCGACCAGGGCGGTGCCAGCGCCGCCGCGTACCAGGCCCACGCCAGCCCAGAGATTGGGGGCGATTTCCAGGCTGTCGCGGCGCCCACCATGCAGGGCGGCCATGCGCCGCTGGCCTTCGGAGTCGAAACGCGCGAATGACTTCTGCGCAGCCTCGATGGTTTCGTCCGAGATGTGTTCGATCAAGCGATCTGCAGCTGCCCAGGCTTCTTCCGCCGTTTCCCGGACGATCACGTGCAGGCGAATACCGAATTTAAGGGTACGACCATGTTTAGCGGCGCGGGCGCGCACGTCGGCGATTTTCTCGGCCACCGCGGCAGGCGGTTCGCCCCATGTCAGGTAGACGTCGAGCTGCTCGGCGGCAAGCTCATGGGCCGCCTCCGACGACCCACCGAAGTACAGCGGCGGGTAAGGGCGCTGCAACGGTGGATAGAGGGCTTTGGCGTTATCGACCTTCAGGTGCTTGCCGTCGAAATCCACGGCTTCTCCCAGCAGGACTCGACGCCAGATACGCAGGAATTCATCGGTGACTTCGTAGCGCTCGGCATGGCTCAGGTGAATGCCGTCGCCGCGATTTTCGTCAGGGTCACCGCCGGTGACGACATTGATCAACAGACGCCCGCCTGACAGGCGATCGAGGGTCGCGGTCATGCGCGCCGAGACCGTAGGCGAGATGATCCCCGGACGGATGGCGACCAGATAACGCAGGCGTTCCGTCATCGGCGCCAGAGCCGAGGCCACGACCCAGGAGTCTTCGCAGGAACGGCCGGTTGGAATCAGCACGCCGTAGTAACCGAGGCCATCGGCTGCCTGGGCGATCTGCTTGAGGTAGTTGAGGCTTACCGGGCGGGCGCCCTGACTGGTACCGAGAAAGTGGCCGTCGCCATGGGTTGGCAGAAACCAGAAAACGTTCATAGGGCTGCCTCCCGCTCATTACGGGCCGGGCATCGGTGCTGTTGTCGGGGAGCATGGGGCGAGACCGTTGACGGTCTGCGCTTGATCGTAGGGTTGATGCGGCGAGCAATCATGTACGCGTCCTGTGACAGAGCCCTGTGAACAGGGCGGTGCACGCAGACAGCAAGAGCTGTACCAGCATCATTTGCCACGAATTACGGGGCCTTGAACCGCCTGGATAAGTGTCAGGTGTTTCTCTGCCAAACGTAATGTTGTGCAACTGTTGATGAGGCAACAGTTGATGGGCGTACAGCACAGATGCAGAAAAAGGTCGGATGGTGCAGGGCATGGCGTGCTCGTTCGAGTCCTGTTCATCAGGGTTATACGAGCAATGACTTATTCTTCAAAAGAATTTGAATGGATATGGTTATAGCTGTTTTCGATGTCTAGATGTTGATTCTGTTTCGAGATTTGTAATATTAACTCTATAAATATCATGTAGTTATATGAGTTATTTAATTATCTTTCGAGAAAATCTTGTCTGAGCAGTGAGGCGTGTTCGTAACTGACTTGGCACCTACCCCCTTATGAGCGAGCACGTGAAGATGATTATTCCTGGAGTTCTCATCATTTGGCAGCATTTTCGGCGGTTTTCATGCCTGGGTGTCTGTCTTGCAATAGTACTGCGCTTTCTATGAGTTGTACCTACTGCGGCTCCTTTCCTCTCTGAGGGTTTCGATTTCTCCTGTCTCATATCAATGTGTAAGTCGTTTTTTATCAATAGGATAGAGCTGATTTATAAAGAAACTATCACCTGATTTGGCTAATTTTCGCCGGACGCCACCCTAGGAGAAGATTTCCCAGGCACGCAATGCGATGCGTCTGGTGGCTTAGCCGGACTGATTCGCCAGCGCATCAGTGCCTGGGTTGTGCAAAGGATCGAATGTTTGAATGCACATGGATGTGCGCAGGCCACTCTTTCACCGTACCGCCCTGATCCTCTCGGGCGTGATGTTCCTCAACCCTGTTGTGCCAAGCCGTAGAGGAGTTGCAGGCGTTACTCATGATCGCCGCTCTTTTGACCCGCTAGCGAAGCGCATTCAAATGAGGATCGGGCGAGACGATTGGAACGGCGCATAGCAGGCTGGCGCACATTTCCCTCAGGGATACATGCGCGCCAGGCGTATCAAACGACCCCAGTCGCTTTGGGCGTGTCCTGGCGGCCGCCCCATTCTGTCCAGGAGCCGTCGTACAGCGCGGCCTCGGGCAGGCCGGCGACCTCCAGGCCCAGCAACAATACGGCGGCCGTTACGCCACTGCCGCAACTGGTGATCACGGTTTTTTTGCCGTCGACACCGGCTTCGGCGAACAGGGCGCGCAGCGAGTCGGCTGGCAGCAAGGTGTGGTCACTGCGCAGTAATCGGCTGTAGGGCAGATTGTGGCTGCCTGGGATATGGCCGGAGGCAACGCCTGGACGTGCTTCCGCGGTGCTGCCGTCGAAACGATTGGCGGCGCGGGCGTCGAGGATCAGGGTATCGCGGTGGTCGATGGCCTCGAGCACATCACCCAGGCCCCTGAGCCTGCGGGTATGCACATTGGTCTCGAAGGTACGCTCAGTGACAGCGGCAGGTTCGCCGGTTTCGCTGGGGCGGCCTTCGGCCAGCCACTTGGGCAGCCCGCCATCGAGCACGGCAACGCGCTCATGACCGAAATAGCGAAACAACCACCAGGCACGGGCAGCGGAAAACAGCCCCTTCTGGTCGTAAACCACCACGCGGCTGGCATTGTCGACGCCCTGGGCTCCGATCAGCCGAGCGAAACGGCCTTGGGATGGCACGGTGTGGGGCAGCGGCGTATCGGGATCGGAAAAGGCATCGATATCGAAGAAACGTGCGCCGGGGATGTGCGCCTTGAGGTATTCCTCGTGGCCGTTCTTCGCTTCGTTGGGCAGGTAGGTGCTGGCATCGAACAGCACCACGTCCGCGGCATCACCCTCGCGGGCGAGCCATTCGCTGGTGACCAGGGGGCCAAAACTCATCCTTCCATCTCCTTTCGTCTGGGGCGGCATGCGCTGAAATGGGAATAGTCTTGCATCCTGCCAGCTTGGCAGGTGCGTCGCATCCGGTTGTACCCCAGCTTCGCTAGACCGTTTTCACCTATGTATAGACAAGCACGTCAGTCGCGGAAGAACACCTGCACCAGGTGATAGCCGAACTGGCTCTTGATCGGGCCATGGACTTCGCGCAGCGGTTTTTTGAAGATTACCTGGTCGATGGCGCGCACCATCTGGCCGGGGCGCACTTCGCCCAGGTCGCCGCCTTTTTTTCCAGAGGGGCAGGTGGAGTGCTTGCGCGCCAGCACATCGAACGCCTCGCCCGCCGCGATACGTTTCTTCAGACCAGCAGCTTCCGCTTCGGTCTTGACCAGGATGTGGCGGGCCATTGCCTTTGCCATGACGGGGCACCTCATTTTTACCGGGCGCGTATTGTGCCAGCATTTGCTGCACCATCAGAACAGCATCGCTTTTCCGGCTCATGCTGGCTGGTATATCAGCGAATCTGGACGTTCTCTCCAGTCAGGGTGATTCCGGTTTCCATCTTTCGACCGGCGCACCGTCCTGCGCCAAATTCAATGACGTGAGCAGCCGACCGTCAGGGCATCTGAGCTCCGGCGAGCTCACTGTATGGGAATAATTGCCCGGTTCTGTGCTTAGCGCGCAAGGCCCCATGGCCGTAGATTCTGCCTAGCGTTTAATTTCCCGGGAGAAAGGGCATGCGCATTGCCGTACTGACATTCGATGGTTTCAACGAACTCGACTCCTTTGTCGCCAGCGCGCTGTTCAACCGCCTGCGGGATCGCGGCTGGCAGGCGCAGATTACCTGCCCTGGCGAGCAGGTGATGTCCATGAATGGCGTGCAGGTTCAGGCCCAGCAGTCGCTGGAGTTCGCCCGCGAAGCGGATGTGGTGCTCTTTGGCAGCGGCATCAGAACCCGCCAGATTGCCGAGGACGCCCGTACCCTCGAACGCCTGCAACTTGACCCGCGAAGGCAACTGATCGGCGCCCAGTGTTCCGGTGCCTTGCTCATGGCGCGGCTTGGGTTGTTGCAAGGGATACCCGCCTGCACCGATCTGACTAGCAAGCCTTGGGTGATCGAGGCGGGCGTCGACGTGCTGAACCAGCCATTCTTCGCACGTGGCAACCTGGCGACGGCGGGCGGCTGCCTGTCCGCGCCATACCTGGCCGCCTGGGCCATCGCGCGGCTGGCCGGCGAGCAAGCGTGTGCCGAGGTTCTGCACTACGTGGCGCCGGTGGGCGAAAAGGAAGACTTCGTCGAGCGGGCACTGAATGTGGTTCGCCCCTATCTGCTGGAGTCTGCTGCCTGATGGTCACTCAAGAGCGGGTATGCCCCTCGTGTGCCTCGATGATCGTCAGCAGATCATCCAGCGTGCTCTCCAGGTAACGGCCGGCACGGTAGTCAGGTTTGATCGCCTCGCCGCCAGCAATGACCGCCTGCGGCTGCTCGACGAAGCGGCCGATCGGCTCGAAGCGTTCGTCCAGTACCACTACCAGCGGAATCGGGATACGTTCCAGGTTCAGGCGCTCTTTCAGATCATGCTCGGCACGGCCCTTGGATACGATCGCCAGTGCTACGCGAGGTTGCAAGCGCTGCAGGTGATCCATCGCCGTGAGGTTGAGCTGGCAGTCCGGGCACCACATCTCAGCAGCCGCCAGCAGGTAATAGCGGCCTTCCACGGCCTCTAGCCGCTGGTAGGTGTTGGGGCTCAGGGCGTCTTCGGCGTTCAGCAGCCCCTGTGCGGTCTGCACAGCGGCAATTTCGGCGGGCAATCCGTGGCTGACGAAGGCATCGAAGCGTTCGCCAATGGCGAATAGCGCCTGAAAGGGAGTCATGCTCAGTTCTCGTGCAGGGTTGGCAGGGCAGTCCAGCATAAACCCGGCGGCGCGGCAAATCGTTACGCCGGTGCGTGGACGCTGTCGGGCCGTTACTCTGCTTAGTCGTTGCGACACTGGATGGCAGGCGTGGTGGACGACGACGCATCGCAGCATCTGCTCATGCCATCACGTCTGCAACTGCGGCAGATCCCGAAACAGATCGAGGGCCTGGGGGTTGGCCAGCGCGTCGGTGTTCTTCACCGGCTGGCCGTGCACCACGTTGCGCACCGCCAGCTCGACGATCTTGCCGCTGATGGTGCGCGGAATGTCCGTCACCGCGACGATCCGCGCGGGTACGTGGCGCGGTGTGGTGTTGGCGCGGATCACCTGGCAGATCTGTTTCTCCAGCGCTTCGTCGAGCTTCACGCCTTCACGCAGGCGCACGAACAGCACCACGCGCACGTCGCCATCCCATTGCTGGCCGATGGCGATGGACTCCAGTACCTGATCGACCTTTTCCACCTGGCGGTAGATCTCGGCGGTGCCGATCCGTACGCCGCCAGGGTTGAGCACGGCGTCCGAGCGACCATGAATGATCAGCCCGCCATGCAGCGTCTGCTCGGCGTAGTCGCCATGAGCCCAGATGCCGGGGAAGGTGTCGAAATAGGCGCTGCGGAATTTCTCGCCGTCGGCGTCGTTCCAGAAGCCCACGGGCATGGAAGGGAAATGGCGGGCGCAAACCAGCTCACCTTTTTCGCCCGTCACCGCCTTGCCGTCATCGTTCCAGATCTGCACGTCCATGCCCAGGCCCTTGCACTGGATCTCGCCGCGGTACACCGGCGAAACCGGATTGCCCAGGGCGAAGCAGGAAACGATATCGGTGCCGCCGGAGATGGACGACAGGCAGACATCGGCCTTGATGTCGCGATAGACGTAATCGAAGCTCTCGTGGGCCAATGGCGAGCCGGTGGAGAGAATCGCCTTCAGGCGCTGCAAACGATGGCTTTCGCGCGGCTTGGCGCCGGCCTTTTCCAGGGCCGCGATGAACTTGGCGCTGGTACCGAAAATGCTGATGTCCTCGGCGTCGATCAGGTCGATCAGGCGGTTGGCATCCGGGTGGAACGGCGAGCCGTCATACAGCACCAGGGTGGCACCCAGCGCCAGGCCGGAGACCAGCCAGTTCCACATCATCCAGCCGCAGGTGGTGTAGTAGAACAGCGTGTCGTCGGCCGTCAGGTCGCTGTGCAGGCCGAGTTCCTTGACGTGCTGCAGCAGTGTTCCGCCTGCGCCGTGGACGATGCATTTGGGCACGCCGGTGGTGCCGCTGGAGTAGAGGATGTACAGCGGCTGTTCGAAGGGCACGGCGGTGAATTGCGGTTCTCCACCGGGTTGGTAGAAGTCTTGCCAGAGAGTGGTTAGAGCAACTGACTTGTAATCAGTAGGTCTGGCCTCTGTTCGTGCATAAGGCACCACAACCAAGTGTTTCAGGCTGGGTAGGTGCGAGAGAACCTCGTTGAGCTTGTCCGTCAAATCCAGCGTCTTGCCAGCGTAGCGGTAGCCGGCACAGGCGATCAGTACCTTGGGTTCGATCTGGCCGAAACGGTCGATCACGCCCTGGGTACCGAAATCCGGTGAGCAGCTCGACCACGTCGCGCCCAGGCTGGCGGTGGCGAGCATGCCGACCAGGGTTTGCCAGGTGTTGGGCATGAAGGCGGCGACCCGGTCGCCAATACCCACGCCAGCCTCCTGCAGGCTGCGCTGCAGGCCGGCGACGTGTGCGGCCAGTTGCGCATGGCTGAGCTGTTCGTGGCTGCCGTCTTCGGCTACTGCGACGATGGCGGGATGCTCGTCGCGGCGGCGCAGCAGGTGCTCGGCGAAATTCAGGGTGGCACCTGGAAACCAGTGGGCGCTGGGCATGGCCGCGCCTTCTTCGAGTACCGCCTGGGGTGGATGGCTGAAGCGAATGTCGAAGACATCGACGATGGCTTGCCAGAACGCTTCGCGCTCGCTCACGCTCCAGGCGTGCAGCGCCGGGTAATCGGCCAGATCCAGGCCGTGGCGACTGTTGACGAAGCGGCGGAAGGCATCCATGCGTGTGGCACTGATGCGTTCGGCCATGGGCGTCCAGAGCGGTTGCTGCATTGGGTTACCTCATCACTTTTTTATTCGTGGGCAGGGCCGTTGAGCCCTGCCGGTTTGCGTCTATTGTGCCAGCCAGCCGCCATCCATGTTCCAGGCCGCGCCGCGTACCTGGGCAGCGGCATCGCTGCACAGGAACAGCGCCAACTCACCGAGCTGTCTGGGCGTCACGAACTCCAGCGACGGCTGTTTCTCTGCGAGCAGGTTACGCCGTTCGCCTTCGCTGTCGCCGCTCTCGGCCGCGCGGGCATCGATCTGTGCCTGTACCAGGGGCGTCAGTACCCAGCCTGGGCAGATGGCGTTGCAGGTGACACCGGTGGTGGCGGTTTCCAGCGCCACGGATTTGCTCAGGCCGATCAGCCCGTGCTTGGCTGCCACATAGGCGCTCTTGCCGGGTGAAGCCGCCAGTCCGTGGGCAGAGGCGATATTGATGATGCGTCCCCAGTTGCGCTGACGCATGCCGGGTAGGGTCAGCCGGGTGGTGTGGAAGGCCGACGACAGATTGATGGCGATGATCGCGTCCCAGCGTTCCGGGGCGAAGGTTTCCACCGGCGCCACGTGCTGGATGCCGGCGTTATTGACCAGGATATCGACCGCGCCGAACTCCTGCTCGGTGTAGGCGATCATCGCCTCGATCTGCTGCGGAGCTGACACGTCCGCCGAGTGGTGGCCGACCTTGCCGCCGAACGCCGCCACGGCATCGATGGCCGCCTGGGCATCGCCGAAGCCGTTGAGTACCAGATCGGCGCCGGCTTCAGCCAATACCAGGGCGATACCCAGGCCTATGCCGCTGGTGGAACCGGTGACCAGTGCAGTCTTGCCTTTCAGATTCATGCTGGACTCCTTGCGTGCGAGCGGCCCGATACCACAGGCCGCTCGCTTCATAAAATTAGACGATGCCGGTGCTGTAGAAGACGCCGATCACGAAAAACACCGCCAGGGTCTTGATGATGGTGATACCGAAAATGTCCTTGTAGGCTTCGCGGTGAGTCAGCCCGGTCACCGCCAGCAGTGTGATGACAGCGCCGTTGTGGGGCAGGGTGTCCATGCCGCCGCTGGCCATGGAGGCGACGCGGTGCATGACTTCCAGCGGGATGTTGGCGGCGTTGGCCGCGGCGATGAAACTGTCGGACATGGCCGCCAGGGCGATGCTCATGCCACCCGACGCCGACCCGGTGATGCCGGCCAGCAGGGTGACGGTCACCGCTTCGTTGACCAGCGGATCCGGGATGCCCTTGAGGGCGTCGGCGAGGATCAGGAAGCCCGGCAGCGACGCGATCACCGCACCGAAACCGTACTCCGAGGCGGTGTTCATCGCGGCTAGCAGCGAGCCACTCACCGCGCTCTTGGTGCCTTCGGCGAGTTTCTCGCGAATCACCCCGAAGGCGCTGATCAGCACCAGCACAATGCCCAGCAGCAACGCCGCCTGCACGGCCCAGATGGCGGTCAGCTTGCTGACGTCGGTCTGCAACGGCTCTGCCATTCCGGCCAGTTGCAGGCTGTGGGTCTTGCCATAGAACTCGGGAATCCAGTGGGTGAACAGCAGGTTGGCCACGCCCACCAGAATCAGTGGCGCGATGGCCAGCCACGGGCTGGGCAGCTTGATGTCGTCCGGGGTTTCCGGCTCGTTGCGCAGCTCAGTGCCATAACCCTCGCCAGCGCGCAGGGCCTTGCCCAGTTGCCGACGCAGGTAGAGCATGCCGATGCCAAGCACGAACAGGCTGCCGATCAGCCCCAGCCAGGGCGCGGCCCAGGCCGTGGTATTGAAGAAGGTGGTGGGGATGATGTTCTGGATCTGCGGTGTGCCGGGCAGGGCATCCATGGTGAAGCTGAACGCGCCGAGGGCGATGGTTGCCGGAATCAGCCGCTTGGGAATGTTGCTCTGGCGAAACATCTCGGCGGCGAACGGGTAGACCGCGAACACCACCACGAACAGCGAAACGCCGCCGTAAGTGAGCAGGGCGCAGACCAGCACGATCACCAGCATTGCCTGGCCAGTACCGAACAGGCGGATGGCGGCAGCCACGATGGAGCGCGAGAACCCGGACAGCTCGATCAGCTTGCCGAACACGGCACCGAGCAGGAACACCGGAAAATAGAGTTTGATGAAGCCAACCATCTTCTCCATGAACACCCCGGTGAACGCGGGCGCCACGGCGCTGGGATCGGTGAGCAGAACGGCACCGAGGGCGGCGATGGGAGCGAAGAGGATGACGCTGTAGCCACGGTAGGCGGCCAGCATCAGTAGAGCCAGTGCAGCGAGGGCGATGATGACACTCATCGACTATCTCCTGACCCTGCAGCACGGCGAATCGAGAGGCTGCCGTAGCCTTCGAGTAACTCGCACAGACGCTGTGGGCGCTTTTGTTTTTGTTGTCGGCGGCGGGGAAGGCCCGCCCCAGATACATAGCGAGATCTATGCCATATTAATAACTTGTTGAATTTAAATGATTTTATTCGATTATTGATTTCGTAATGTTCTGCTGGTCCCGATTTCGGGACGCGAGTCGAGCCTCAAGCCCCAACAGCGGGCTTGATGTGCCTGTCCCGAAAACAGGATTAGTCCCGAAATCAGGATGAAAGCCCGAGCTCCAGCATTTTCCGATACAGGGTGGAGCGGCCCAGCCCCAGATATTGTGCGGCCTGCGGTACATCCCCTGCGGTAGCGGCCAGGGCCTTGCGGATCAGTTCCCGCTCGAAGTTGGCCCTGGCCTGATGGAAGTCCTCGATCTGGCCGGCATCCGCAGCGACAGCGCCTGCTTCGGGTAACGCCTGCAGCGTGCCGATTGCCGCCGCCACGGCAGCGCGATCGAGCAGTGTTTCATCGCTGAGCAGGCAGGCGCGCTCCAGCACGTTGTGCAGCTCACGAACGTTGCCGGGCCAGGCATGGCGAGAGAGCAGTGCCATGGCCTCGGGGTGCAGTTCGTGGCGCCCCTGCAGCGCATCGAAGATCGCTTCGCACAGCGCCGGCAGATCTTCCAGCCGCTCGCGCAACGGTGGCACGGCGATGGTCAGCACGTTGAGCCGGTAGTACAGGTCGGCGCGGAACGTGCCGCGCCGCACCGCGGCTTCCAGATCGATGGAAGTGGCGGCGATCAGCCGGACATCGCTGCGCAGCACCTCGTTGGAGCCCACCGGCTCGAACTCCTTCTCCTGCAGCACGCGTAGCAATTTGCTCTGCAGCGGTAGCGGCATATCGCCGATCTCGTCGAGAAACAGCGTGCCGCCGTGGGCGATCTGCAGCTTGCCAGCCCGCCCTTTGCGGTCGGCGCCGGTGAATGCGCCCGGGGCGGTGCCGAAGAACTCGGCTTCGAGCAGGGCTTCCGGGATCGCCGCCGTGTTCAGGCTGACGAAGGGTTTGCTGGCCCGAGGCGAGGCATTGTGAATGGCGTGGGCCAGCAGCTCCTTGCCGGTGCCGGTTTCGCCCAGCAGCAATACCGCCGAGTCGCTGGTCGCACTGCGTCGGGCCAGGCGCTTGACCTCCAGGCTGCGGGCGCTGGTGCCGATGAAATGGGCGAAGCTGTACTTGGCCTGGCGGGACTTGAGTTGCGAGCGCGTGGAGGCCAGCTCCTGCTGCATCGCCTGGTAGCGGGCCAGTAGCGGCGATAGCGATTGCAGTTCCTCGAACAGGGCGAAACCGATGGCGCCGATCACCTCGCCGGCATCGTCGTGGATGGGCAGACGCATGACCACCAGCGGTTCCCGGGGGGTGTCCATCATGTCCAGCAGGATCGGCCGGCCGCTCTTCACCACATCACGCAGCAGGCTGCCGGGAATCACGCTTTCGCAGGGTCTGCCGATGGCTTCGCTGGCATGCCCGAGACCGAAGCGCTGGGCGTAGCGCTCGTTGATCCACACGATGCGCGCCTCACGGTCGACGATGATGGTGCCTTCGCTGGACTGCTCGAAGATCTCGAACAGCGAGTGGATGGCCAACTGGCGGACATAGGGGTAATTGCCGAGGTCGTTCATGGCGCTCATCGTGGCGGATGCAGAGCGCCGATCATAAACCAGTTGTTCGCATGGACGGGCGGGCGTGGCACGCGGGCGCGTGCCACGCCACTTCACTCAGGACGCGTCAGCTGCCTTGCGCGGAGCCTTCGCGGGTGTCGCTTCGATCAGCCCGTCGGCCCGGAACATGGACTTGATGCCGCGTACGGCCTGGCGGATACGATCCTGATTTTCGATCAGTGCGAAGCGCACGTGATCGTCGCCGTAATCGCCGAAACCGATGCCCGGCGACACGCAGACCTTGGCCTCGGCCAGCAGCTTCTTGGCGAACTCCAGAGAACCGAGGTGGGCGTAAGCGTCGGGAATCTTCGCCCATACGTACATCGAAGCCTTGGGGTTCTCGACCATCCAGCCCAGTTCGTGCAGGCCCTTGACCAGCACGTTGCGGCGCTGACGATACTGTTCGGCGATGTCGCGCACGCACTGCTGGTCGCCTTCGAGTGCGGCAATGGCCGCCACCTGCAGCGGCGTGAAGGTGCCGTAGTCGTGGTAGCTCTTGATCCGCCCCAAGGCGTTGACCAGCTCCGGGTTGCCGACCATGAAGCCGATCCGCCAGCCCGCCATGTTGTAGCTCTTGGACAGGGTGAAGAACTCCACGGCGATGTCCTTGGCGCCCGGCACCTGCATGATCGACGGGGCTTTCCAGCCGTCGTAGACGATGTCGGCATACGCCAGGTCGTGGATCACCAGCACGTTGTACTGCTTGGCCAGGGCCACCACGCGCTCGAAGAAATCCAGCTCCACGCACTGGGCGGTGGGGTTGGAAGGGAAGCCCAGGATCATCATCTTCGGCTTGGGAATGCTCTCGCGGATCGCCCGCTCCAGCTCGATGAAGAAGTCCACGCCAGGCACCAGCGGCACCGAGCGCACCTGGGCGCCGGCGATCACCGCACCGTAGATATGAATCGGGTAGCTGGGGTTGGGCACCAGCACGGTATCGCCATGATCCAGGGTGGCCAGCATCAGGTGCGCCAGGCCTTCCTTGGAACCGATGGTGACGATGGCTTCGCTTTCCGGGTCGATGTCGACCTGATAGCGATCCTGGTACCAGCGCGAGATCGCCCGGCGCAGGCGCGGGATACCGCGGGACGTGGAGTAACCATGGGTGTCGTCACGCTGAGCGACCTGCACCAGCTTTTCCACGATATGCGGCGGCGTCGCGCCATCGGGGTTGCCCATGCTCAGGTCGATGATGTCCTCGCCACGGCGGCGAGCGGCCATCTTCAGTTCAGCGGTGATGTTGAAAACGTAAGGGGGGAGACGATCGATGCGCGCAAAGCGGCGCGGAGCTTGGTCAGCCATGCTTTCCTCGAAGAACGTAAGCGCCCGGAACCGTCCGAGCGACGTAGGCCACTGCGGTGGCCTGGCGCGACAATAAGGCCAGCCGCAGGCTTTGTCGAGAGGCTCTGTGCGAGGTTTGCG
Source organism: Phytopseudomonas daroniae (assembly GCF_004327285.1). Taxonomy (GTDB): domain Bacteria; phylum Pseudomonadota; class Gammaproteobacteria; order Pseudomonadales; family Pseudomonadaceae; genus Aquipseudomonas; species Aquipseudomonas daroniae. The sequence continues at coordinate 153,079 of NZ_QJUI01000011.1, read as the reverse complement.
TCAGTGGCCCATGGCTTGGCATGAAACGATATCCTTGGCTTCGACTCGAACACCGACACTCGTTTTGAACAGGCTCTACTAAGCAGAGAGGAGGCGAGTGTCGCATCACAACGAAACGGAGAGCCGCAACGAAGATGAATCATGGATATATCGCCATAGGCCTGTTCACCGCCAGCCTGGCCGCCTCGCTTCCGGCCGTCGCCATGTCGGAGCAGGCGTTTCAGACGCGGGCGGCTGAGGTATTCAAGCCTCTGATGGCCAAGTACGACGTTCCGGGCCTGGCTGTCGGCGTAACCTGGAAGGGCAAGCATCATGTGTACACCCAGGGCATGGCAGACAGAGCGGCAGCCATTCCGGTTTCGTCCGACACGCTGTTCGAGCTGGGCTCGATGAGCAAGACCTTCAACGCCACCCTGGCGGCGCTTGCGCAGGAACGTTCACTGTTGTCGCTCGATGACAGGGTGGCCGCGCATATCCCCGAACTGGACAGACGCCCGTTCGGCGCGTTGAGCCTCATGGATCTCGCCAGCCACCAGAGCAGCGGCCTGCCATTGCAGCCGCCGGATGAGGCCAGGGACGACGCCAGCCTGATGACCTGGCTGAAGCAGTGGGAGCCGGTTGCAGGCATCGGCCACGAACGTTCCTACTCCAATGTCAGTATCGGCATGCTGGGGCGGATTTCGGCCAGGGCATTCGGGCAGCCCTATGCCCAGGCGCTTCACGACAACGTGCTGCAGCCCCTGACGCTTGAGGATACCTATGTCGAGGTGCCTGCCACGCAGATGAAGCGCTACGCCTATGGCTACGCGCGCGAGGACAATACGGCGACCCGGGTCAATCCGGGGATGCTCGATGCTGAAGCCTACGGCTTGAAATCGAATATCGACGACATGCTGCGTTTCGTCGACATCAACCTGGGCGCGGTGGCGTTACCCGAGCAGCTTTCCGCTGCTATTGCGACGACGCACCAGGGCATTACCCGAACATCAGAGTTCACCCAGGCCATGGTCTGGGAACGCTATCCCTGGCCTGTTTCCCGCGAGCGTCTTCTAGCCGGCAATGCACCGGCCTTCGCCCTCGACAGTCAGCCGGCCAGCCGCTTGAGCGCCAGGGATACCTCCGAGCATGGCGTGCTGTTCGGCAAGACCGGTTCGACCAATGGTTTTGGCGGCTATATCGCCTTCATCCCCGATGAGGACATTGGCCTGGTCTTTCTCGCCAACCGGAACGTGCCGCTCGAAGCGCGTGTGGATGCGTCTTTCACGCTGCTCCAACAGATGCTGGCCGATCAGTGAGCGGGCGCTCAGGCATTTTTCAGGCGCAACAGGAGGGCGATGAGGGTTTCGATATCGCCATCCGTGGTGCGCCAGGAACTGACGCTCAGGCGAAAGGCCGGGCGGCCCTGCCAGATGGTCGCGCCGAACCAGACTTCGCCTGACGCCTGCGCCGTTTCTAGGATCGCGGCGGTTTCTTCGTCGGAGTCGGCGCGTACCAGTACCTGATTGAGGCGTACCCGGTTGAGCACCTGATAGCCGCCTGTGCGTAGTGCCTCGGCCAGGTATCCAGCCTGGCGAATATGTCGGTCGATCAGCTCACGCAGGCCATTGCGGCCCAGGCTGGCCAGCGCCGCCCAGATAGCCACGCCTCGGGCACGCCTGGAGAACTCCAGCGTCAGGTTCTTCTGTGCCTCTTTCGAGGCCCTGGGGCTGCATTGCTGTTCATCGCGGCGGCCAGGGCATCTCTACGACGCCCCAAGGGTGGCGACCAGGGATGACTGGCCATAAAAAACCGCACCAGGCGGGGCTTTCAACGGGGGTGAAGCCTTAAGCCTGAACGACCGGGATGTTCGCGCTGGCCGCAGCTTCGCGGAACTCGGCGATCTGGTCGAAGCTCAGGTAGCGGTAGATGGCAGCCATGCTGTCGATATTCGCTGCGTACTCTGGGTGTCGTCACGCTGAGCGATCTGTACCCTGCATGAGGCGCCTTATGAGGGGCTGCTCAATGCCGTCGTCCCGATCCCGGGCCATGCGCGCGTGGCGAGACCCTTCCCGGTCATGTCTCGAAACGGTAGCCGACACCATAGACTGACCTGATCCACTCTTCCCCGACGTCGCCGAGTTTGCGACGCAGGTTCTTCACGTGGCTATCGATGGTTCGATCCGTGATGATGCGGTGATCGTCGTAGAGTTGGTTCATCAAATGATCGCGTGAATAGACCCGGCCGGGCTGCGCCGCCAGGGTGCGCAGCAGGCGGAACTCGACCAGCGTGAGCCCGAGGTCGTGCCCGTGCAGGCACGCTCGGCAGGCAGCATTGTCGATAGACAATCCCCGTGTGGATTCTACGGCTTCGGGCACGTGGCGGTGACGCCGTAGTACGCTGTGCACGCGTGCAACGACTTCTCGCGGGCTGAAGGGTTTGCAGACGTAGTCGTCGGCGCCCAGTTCGAGGCCGAGCAGGCGGTCGATCTCCTCGACCCGGGCCGTGACCATGATCACCGGCACGTCGGACAGCCTGCGCAGTTCGCGGCAGATGTCGATGCCGTCGCGGTTCGGCAGCATCAGGTCGAGGATCACCAGGTCGGGCTGCTGCTGCCGGAAGGCCGGCACGGCATCGGCGCCATCGAAGACCTGCTGGCAGCTGTAGCCGGCCGCCTGCAGGTAGTCGCGCAGCACCGCCGAGAGCCGTGGCTCGTCCTCCACGATGAGAATCCGCCCTCCTGGCGGCGCGGCCGTCATGCGGCCTCCGGCAGATCGACCGTGATGCGCAGGCCGCCGAGCGGCGAGGCGTCGGCGCGGATGCTGCCGTCGTGCGCCTGCGCGATGTTGCGGCAGATCGCCAGGCCGAGGCCGCTGCCGCCGCTTTCGCGGTTGCGCGATGCCTCGGTGCGGTAGAAGCGCTCGAACAGGCGCGGCAGCTTGTCCGCGTCCACCGCCGGCGGGCTGTCGTCGAAGGTGACGAGGAAACGGCCGTTGCGCCGTTCGCAGCCGACTTCGACGATGCCGCCGCGATCGGTGTAGCGCAGGGCGTTCTCGAGCAGGTTGCCGAACAGCTGCTGCAGCCGGCGTTCGTCGCCGTGGATCGGGTACGCGCCAGGGGCCATGCACCGGCGCAGTTGCAGCCCGGCGCCGGCGAAGCGCGGTTCCAGCGTCGCCAGCATCGCCTCCAGCAGGGTCGCCAGGTCGATCGGCTCATGCCGGTAGGTGAGGGCGGCCACGTCGGTCAGCGACAGGTCGTGCAGATCGTCGATGAGCTTGCCGAGCTGGAGGATCTGCTGGCCCAGCGGCTGCAGCGACGCCGGCGCCATGGGCCGGATGCCGTCCTGGATCGCTTCGAGTTCAGCACGCATCACGGCCAGCGGGGTGCGCAGCTCGTGCGAGATGTCGGCCATGAAATGGCGCCGCGTGCGCTCGTTGTGCTCCAGCGCCTGGGCCAACTGGTTGAAGTCGCGCGCCAGCCCGCCGAGCTCGTCGCGGGTGCCGGCATCTACCCGTATGGCATAGTCGCCGGCCGCCAGGCGGTGCGTTGCCGAGGCCAGGCCATGCACGCGGCGCAGCAGCATGCGCGACAGCAGGCCGGCGAGCAGGGCCGCCACGACGACCGACAAGGCCGCGATCAGCCACCAGGTGTACAACTGGGCTTCGTAGAAGCGCACGTCGCCGGCGGCGACGGCCTTCTGGAACGGTACCATCGCCATCCAGCCCACCGTTTTCCCGTCGACGACGACCGGCCGCAACAGCGATTCCCGGTCGGCGCCAGGGTTGCCAACGACCCGGGCGTACGTACGGTCGAGCAGCGCGAAGCGCGGCACGGCGCCGGTCTGGTCGGACACCGGCGGGCCGGTCAGCGCCCGTGCCGGATCGGGGGCGGGCCGCATCAGCGCGAACCAGGCCTCCAGGTCGCCACGCAGGAAGTCCCAGCTGCCGTGCTGGCGATAGGTATCCTCCAGGCGCGGCAGCACCGTCTCCATGCGCTCCATGCCCTGCTCGTTGAGATAGCCGAGAAAGCCGCGCTGGAAACTGACGTGCGCCGCAACGCCATTGACCAGCAGTACGATGGCGCAGGAGGCGATCACGGCGAGGAAGAGTTTGGCGGTAATGCCGATTTTCATAGGGTGGGTGGCCAGAGTAGGGGCGCAAAGCCGTATTCGACCATGCTGCCAGGCCGGGGAACAAGGAAGAGTTGCGACTGGATCGCAAACTCCATATTCGCTGCACATTCCTCCTCCAGCATGCCGCTCATTATCTGTTTCCCGCGATTGCGAGGATATTGCGCATGCTCTTTCCGATCCCTCGTCCACTGTTTAAGCACCTGTGTTTTCTGCCGGTGATACTGCTGCTGGCTGCCTGTTCGCCCGAACCGGTATCGGTTGCATCGACGCCGGAAGTCGGAGTCTGGACGGTGCGTGCACAGCGGCTGGCCATGCATCAGACCCTGCCCGGACGCACGGTGGCCCACATGGTCTCGGACGTGCGGCCGCAGGTCGGCGGCATCATCCAGCAGCGCCTGTTCACCGAAGGCCAGGACGTGAAGGCCGGACAGATCCTGTACCAGATCGACCCGGCGACCTACCAGGCCGCCTACGACAACGCCAAGGGCGCCCTGGCCCAGGCACAGGCGGCGGTGCTGTCGGCGCGGCCCAAGGCGCAGCGCTACGCCAACCTGGCCAAGCTGGACGCGGTGAGCCAGCAGGATCTCGAGGAGGCCGTCGCGACGCTGCGCCAGAACGAGGCGGCGGTGATGGTGGCGCAGGCCGCGCTGCAGACGGCCAGGATCAACCTCGACTACACCCGCGTCAGCGCGCCGATCGACGGCCGCATCGGCGCCTCGGTCTATACGCCCGGCGCGCTGGTGACGGCTGGCCAGACCACGGCGCTGGCTACGATCCAGCAACTCGACCCGATCTACGTCGACGTCACCCAGTCCAGCGCCGAGCTGCTGGCGCTGCGCAAGCAGCTCGACAGCGGCGCGCTCACCTCGCTGGACGGCAAGGTGCCGGTGCAGATCCAGCTGGAGGATGGCAGCCTCTACGAGCACAGCGGCACGCTGGAATTCGTTGGCACCTCGGTGGATACCGGCACCGGCAACGTCGTGTCGCGTGCGCTGATTCCCAACCCGGATCGCCTGCTGCTGCCGGGCGCCTATGTGCGCGCCATCCTGCCGGTGGCGATCAACGACAAGGCGATCCTGGTGCCGCAGAGCGCGGTCGGCCGCAATACCAGGGGCGAGGCGACGGTCAAGCTGGTCGGCGACGACGGCAGGCTCATCGAGCGCATGGTGCAGACCGGTGATGCGCAGAAGGATCAGTGGATCATCAGCGCGGGCCTGCAGCCCGGCGAGCAACTGGTGGTCGAAGGTGGCAGCAAGGTACAGGCGGGTCAGGCAGTGAAGACGCACGAGGTGGCGGCCCCGGCGCCGGATCTTACTGGAGTGCCTCTCCCGACAACCGATCAGCCGAGCTAAGGAGGCGCTATGTCACGCTTTTTCATCGACCGCCCCATCTTCGCCTGGGTCATCGCCATCGTCATCACCCTGGCCGGTACGCTGGCGGTGTTCAACCTGGCGGTGGAGCAGTACCCGAACATCGCGCCGCCGACGATCTCGATCCGCGCCACCTACACTGGTGCCTCGGCGCAGACCGTGGAGAACTCGGTCACCCAGGTCATCGAGCAGCAGATGAGCGGGCTGGACAATCTGATGTACATGTCCGCCAGCAGCAACGCGGCCGGTAGCGCGCAGGTGCAACTGACGTTCAAGGCCGGCACCGACCCGGACGTGGCGCAGATGCAGGTGCAGAACAAGTTGCAGCAGGCCGAGGCGATGCTGCCCGATGTGGTCAAAAGCACGGGCCTCACGGTGAGCAAGTCGGTGGGCGGCAGTTTCTTCGAGGTGCTCGCCTTCACCTCCGACGACGGCAGATTGAGTGGCACCGACATTGCCGACTTCATGGTGTCCACCCTCCAGGATCCGATCAGCCGCGTCACCGGCGTTGGCCGGGTGCAGGTGATGGGCTCGCAGTATTCGATGCGTGTCTGGCTCGATCCGGAGAAACTGCGCACCTATTCGCTGATGCCCTCCGACGTGACGGCCGCGATCACGGCGCAGAACGCCGACGTGTCTTCCGGGCAGCTCGGCGCGTTGCCAGCGACGCAGGGCCAGGCGCTGAACGCGACCATCAGCTCGCGCAGCCGACTGCAGACGCCGGAGCAGTTCAAGGCGATCGTCGTCAAGTCCGACAGCGACGGCGCGGTGGTGCGCCTGTCCGACGTCGCCCGCGTCGAGCTGGGTAGCGAGGACTACGCGATGACCAGCACGTTCAACGGCAAGCCGGCCGCGGGCATCGGCATCGAGCTGGCCAGCGGCGCCAACGCCATGCAGGTGTCGGAGGCCGTAGAGGCCAGGCTCCAGGAGTTGCAGTCCTACTTCCCCGAGGGAATCAGCTACCACGTGGCCTCCAGCACCACGCCGTTCGTGAAGATCTCCATCGAGGAGGTGGTCAAGACCCTGGTCGAAGCCGTCGTGCTGGTGCTGGCGATCATGTATCTGTTCCTGCAGAACTGGCGGGTGACGCTGATCCCGGCGATTGCCGTGCCGGTGGTACTGATGGGCACCTTCGGCGTGCTGGCGCTGCTGGGCTACTCGATCAACACCCTGACCATGTTCGGCATGGTACTGGCGATCGGCCTGCTGGTGGACGATGCGATCGTGGTGGTGGAGAACGTCGAGCGGGTGATGCGCGAGGAAGGACTGCCGCCGCGCGAGGCCACGCGCAAATCGATGGGCCAGATCACCGGCGCGCTGGTCGGCATCGCCCTGGTGCTGACGGCAGTGTTCCTGCCCATGGCGTTTTTCAGTGGTTCCACCGGGGTGATCTACCGCCAGTTCTCGGTGACCATCGCCTCGGCGATGATCCTTTCGGTACTCGTGGCCATGACCCTGACGCCAGCGCTGTGCGCCACGCTGCTGACGCCCGGGCAGGTTACCCGGCGCGGGCCGCTCGGTCGCTTCTTCGCAGGGTTCAATACCCGATTCGATCAGGGTGCCGAGCGCTACCAACGCGGCGTGGCGCGCGTCGTTGGCCACCGCCGCGCGGGCGTGGCGGTCTATCTGGTGCTGCTGGTGGTGCTGGGCCTGCAGTTCTGGCAGTTGCCGACCTCTTTCCTGCCCGAGGAGGATCAAGGCACGCTGATGGTGCAACTGAAGATGCCGCCAGGCGCGACCAAGGAGAAGACGCAGCAGGTGATCTCCGAGGTCTCGGACTACGTGCGCGGGCAGCCGGAGGTCGAGACGGTCATGGCGGTCGCCGGCTTCAGCCAGGGCACCAGCGGCCAGAACGCCGGCATGGCCTTCATCCGGCTCAAGAACTGGAGCGAGCGCGAGGCCAGTGCCACCGATATCGGCGTGCGCATCAGCGAAGCGATGCTCGGGCGCTTTCCCGATGCGCAGATCTACGCCTTCGCGCCCTCGGGCATTCCGGGGCTGGGCCAGGCCACCGGCTTCACCCTGGAGCTGCAGGATTTCGCTGGCGCCGGCCACGAAGCCCTGGTGGACGCGCGCCAGAAGCTGCTGGCGCTGGCCGCGCAGGAGCCGTCGCTGAGCGCGGTGCGTTATGCCAACCTGGAGGATGCGCCGACCTTCGACATCAAGATCGACGATGCCAAGGCCGGCGCGCTGAAACTGACCCAGAGCGACATCAATGCCACCCTGTCCACGGCGTTCGGGGCCACCTACGTCAACGACTTCGTCGACCGCGGCCGGATCAAGAAGGTTTATGTGCAGGGCCAGGAGCAGGCGCGGATGCTGCCGCAGGATGTCTACCGCTGGACGGTGCGCAACAGCGACGATGCAATGGTGCCATTCTCGGCCTTCGCCAGCAGCGGCTGGAGCTACGCTCCGGCATCGCTGGCGCGCTTCAACGGCATCGCCGCCATGGAGATCAGTGGCCAACCGGCCCAGGGCGTCAGCTCGGGCACGGCGATGGCTGAGATAGTCAGGCTGGTGCAGCAACTGCCGGGCGGCTTCGGTTATGCGTGGTCGGGCCTGTCCTTCCAGGAGCAGCAGGCCGGGGCGCAGGCTCCTTTGCTGTACGCGGTGTCGCTGTTGTTCGTGTTCCTCTGTCTGGCGGCGCTGTACGAGAGCTGGTCGATCCCGTTTTCGGTGATGCTGGCCGTGCCTATCGGTGTCGGCGGCGCGCTGCTGCTGACTTCGCTGCGCGGACTCAGCAATGACGTGTATTTCCAGGTGGGCCTGCTCGCTACGGTCGGTCTGGCGGCCAAGAACGGCATCCTTATCGTCGAGTTCGCCAAGGAACTGGAGGAGCGGGGCAAGCCACTGGTCGAGGCTGTACTGGAGGCTGCGCGCCTGCGCCTACGGCCGATCCTGATGACCTCGATGGCCTTCCTGCTCGGCGTGCTGCCCCTGATGGTCAGCAGCGGCGCCGGCTCCGCTGGGCGCCACTCGCTGGGTACCGGCGTGTTCGGCGGCACCCTGGCCTCGACCGTGCTGGGCATCTTCTTCGTGCCGCTGTTCTACGTGATCGTGCGCAGTCTGTTTCCCGGCCGCAAGAGCCAGCCCGCTGCGCCGACGGAGGTGAATGAATGACCAGGCCGTCCGTCACCCGGCGTTCCCCGCGCCCGGTTCGCCTGGCGTTGGCCGTTCTCTGCGCCGCCGCGCTGGCCGGCTGCGCGAGCATGGCGCCGTCCTACGTACAGCCCGCCGCACCGGTGCCGGCGCAGTTCCGCGACGCCCCGCCGGCCGCTGCGGACGCGATGCCGGTGACGGAACTCAACTGGCGCCAGGTGTTTCTGGACGAGCGCCTGCGCCAGGTGATCGCCCAGGCGCTGCAGAGCAACCGCGACCTGCGCGTGGCGCTGCTCAACATCGAGAAGGCGCGCGCGCAGTACCGCATCCAGAGCGCCGACCTGCTGCCGTCGGTGGACGCGACGCTCAGCCGGACGGCCGCACGCAGCAGTGCGGCCGCCAGCAGCAGCGGAGTCGCGGCGGTGAGTCGCAGCGCCTCGGCCACGGTCGGCTTCAGCAGTTGGGAACTGGATCTGTTCGGGCGCATCCGCAGCCTGCAGGACGAGGCCGCGCAGACCTTCCTGGCCACTGCCGAAACCCAGCGCAACACACGCATGAGCCTGCTGGCCGAAGTCGCCAGCGACTGGCTGAGCGTGGGCGCCTACCGCCAGCGCGTGGCCCTGGCGCAGCAGACCCTGGAGAGCCAGCGCAGGACGCTGCAGCTCACCGAGCTCCTGCATGGCGAAGGCGCGGCCTCCGGCGTCGACCTGGCTTCCATCCAGGGCAGCGTGGAAAGCGCGCGGGCCGACGTCGCCACCTACGCCACCGCGCTGGAGCAGGCACGCCATGCGCTCGAGCTGGTCGTGGGCGCCCCCGTCCCCGACCGCTTTCTGCCTGACACCGACGATGCCGAAGCCGCAGTGGTACTAGCTCCGCTGCCCGCCGACCTCTCCTCGAAGGTGCTGCTGCAGCGCCCCGACGTACTGTCTGCCGAGTACGTGCTAAAAGCCGCCAATGCCGATATCGGCGCCGCGCGCGCGGCCTTCTTTCCAACCATCTCGCTGACCACGACAGTGGGCGTCGGCAGCAGCGCCCTGTCGAACCTGTTCGATGCCGGTACGCGAACCTGGTCGTTCATTCCCACCGTCAGCGTGCCGATCTTTCAGGCCGGTGCGCTCCAGGCCTCGCTGGACGCGGCGGAGCTCTCCGCCGATGTCGCCGTGGCCCAGTACGAGAAGGCGATCCAGACCGCCTTCGGCGAAGTGGCCGATGTCCTGGCCGAGCGCGCCCGCCTGGACGAGCGCCTGGATGCGCAGCGTGCCTTGGTCGTCGCCTCCCGGCGCGGCTATACCCTGGCCGATGCGCGCTACCGCAATGGCGTGGACAGCTCTCTTCAGGCCCTGACCGCGCAGCGCACGCTCTATAGTGCGCAGCAGGATCTGATCACCCTTCGCCTGAGCGAAGCCAGCAACCGTGTGACCCTGTACAAGGTATTCGGCGGCGGAGCCGACGCCAGCGAATGAGGACGGAGGGGCAGGGCATGATGCATGCGGTCAGGAAGGGGACTGGTGGCAGAATCGTGCGTGTTGCCCATGAAATTCGAATCGATGTCCGGACAGACGCTGAAGATAAAACGCGCGCACATGGAAATGACCACTCAGGCCGCACCGGTTTCGGCTACCGACCCGGTGCGAAGAGTCGCGCTGACTCTGCCTATCCGCCACTATGCTGGCGACGAAAGGCGATGGCACGGTCAAGTACATGCCGGATGCACAAAGCTACGATCGCTATACCAACGAGCCGCCCAGCTCGCCCTAATGCCCGAGGCGCCGCTGAAGCGGCGGCTGAGGCAATCATCGACAAGCTGAAACAGATGCACGGAGACGGGAGTTAAAAGTCAATGAAGATGCGGACACGTCGGGAGTTTCTGATCATGGGGGCCAGCGCAGGAGCGCTGTTGGCGATCGGTGCGCCGGCCCTGGCGAAACAAGACGCGGGACAGGCCAGGAGCGCCACCGCCATCACTCAGGTGTTCGGCGATGGCGTTCGCCTGACCGCTGTTGCGGTGGAGTACGCCAAACCGGTCAAGACTGCGGATCTGTCTGCCGCCGACTTCCGGGTCGAAGGTCGCACGGTCACTGGCGTTTTCGCCAGCACATCCACTGACCCGGCGAGCCGGACGGATACTGGCCGTTTCGTCATCGTCACCCTGTCGTCCGAGGACACCCATACGCTCCTGGCCGAAACGCTGCAATCGCAAGACGGCCAGGCTGGCGGGCAAACCGATGGCCAGAACCGGCGCGGCCCCGGCGGCGCGGGTGACATCCCGACTTACGACACGGTCTACAAGACCGCCCAGACCACGCTCGTGGCGCCCGGTGCAGGCACGTTGGCGACGACGGCCGCTCGCAACCTGGTCGTCGACGATTTCCGGCAACTGGAGTTCCACGACTCGAATACGGGCAAGACTCTACGCTACAACCTGTTCGTGCCGAAGGGCTACGACGATGCGAAGTCCTATCCACTGGTGCTGTTCATGCACGATGCCGGCGCGACCAGCGACGTGACGCGAACGACTCTGTTTCAGGGCCTGGGCGCGATCGCCTGGGCCAGCCCTGAGGATCAGGCCAGGCGCCCGTGCTTCGTGCTGGCGCCGCAGTTCGCCGAGATCATCGCCGACGACGACTCGCAGACCAGCAGCATGCTCGACACCACCATCGACCTGATCGAGGCGCTGGCGGATCAGTACAGCATCGACCGCAAGCGCCTCTATACCACCGGCCAGTCGGGCGGCTGCATGATGTCGATCGCGATGGATATCAAGTACCCGGATTTTTTTGCCGCGTCCTTCCTGGTCGCCGGCCAATGGGATCCGGCGCTGGTGAAGCCGCTGGCCCGGCAGAAGCTGTGGATCCTTGTGTCGCAGGACGACGACAAGGCCTATCCCGGGCAGAATGCTATCGTCGAAGTTCTAGAGAACGAGGGCGCCAGGATCAGTCGCGCCACCTGGGACGGCACCTGGTCGGCCAATCAATATCGCGCCGCCTTCGAGAAGATTGACGCCGAGGGAAGCCCGATCAACTACGTAACCTTCGCCAAGGGCACCGTCATTCCCCCGGGGCAGTCGGCCGCAGGTGCAAGCGGGCACCGTAATACCTGGCGTATCGCCTACAGCATCGAGCCCATCCGTGAATGGATCTTCCGGCAGCACAAGTAATTCAAGGGGAGTATCGAGAATGGGCAAACTGACATGCATCGTATCGGCCCTGATGCTGACCGGTGCGGCCCTCGGCAGCGAGGGCTGGGCGGCCGACTCTTCCACTGGCGTCGTGGTGCCGATCACGGCACAAGAGCAAACGCAGGCTGTGGTGACCGCAACGGCCGCCTTCCTGAGCGCACTCGATGCCGAGCAGCGCGCGAAGGTGCAATTCCCTTTCACGCCGCAAAAGAGCGCGACCACCGCGACATTCGCTCGCAGCGAGCCGCAGCCGGACGAATCGGATAATGGTGGTCAGGATTCTCGTGCAGGAGAAGCGGGGCGTCCTCCTGGCCAGCGGCCTGAGGGCGGGGCAGGCGGCGGTGGTTCCGGCATGGGGCCGGCCGGCGGCTTTGTCGGCGAGCAGTATGGCGCGGCCGTCTGGTCCAACTATCCGGTCAGCGACGTGCCACGCCCCGGCCTGCAGCTCGGCAACCTGAACGACGCCCAGCGCACTGCGGCGCTGCACCTGCTGCAAACGCTGCTCAGTCCCCAGGGCTACCAGAAGGTGCTGGACATCATGGGCTCCGACCAGGCCTTGTCCGAAGGCGGCACCAACTACGCCTCCGGCACGGCGTACTACACCCTCGGCATCTTCGGCACGCCAAGCGCCAGCGCGCCGTGGATGGTGCAGTTCGGTGGACACCACCTCGGCCTCAACGTGGTGATCATCGGTGCACGCGGCGTGCTCACGCCGACCCTCACCGGCGCCCAGCCGTCCGTCTATACGGTGGGCGGCAGAACCGTCCGCGTGCTCGCCGGGGAAAACGACAAGGCGTTCGCGCTGCTAGGGGCGCTGGACGACCCGCAGCGTCAGCAGGCCATTCTCGACTACCGCGTGGGCGATCTGGTGCTCGGGCCGGGGAGCAGCGCAGAGACCATCGTGCCCGAGGGCCTGAAGGCATCGGCCATGGACGAGCGCCAGCGCGCGCTGCTGCTCGACCTGATCGGCGAATGGGCCGGCATCGTGGGCGACGCCTATGCCGCGCCGCGCATGGCCGAGATCCGCGCCGGGCTGGACGACACCTGGTTCGCCTGGAGCGGCCCGACCACTCATGAGCCGGGCAGGAACGGCAGCGCCTACTACCGCATCCAGGGGCCGAAGCTGGTCATCGAATTCTCGCCCCAGGGCGTGGGCGGCGACCCGACGATGCACGTCCACACGGTCTATCGCGATCCCACCAACGACTACGGCCAGCAACTCACCCAGCCATGACGAAAGCCTGGCGGGCGCTGCTCGCCTTCCTCCTGTGCGCCTGCTGGAGCGCGTCCGCGCCGGCGCACCGGCTGGACGAATACCTGCACGCCACAATGGTGAGCGTCGAAAGAGATCATGTTGTCCTGCAACTGCGTCTGACGCCAGGCGTGGAGGTGGCAGGTGCGATACTTGCCGATATCGACACGGACGGCGATGGCGTCCTCTCCGAAGTCGAGCAGCGGGCCTATGCGGAGCAGGTGGCCGGGGAGCTTGCGCTCGACATTGATGGCCACCCATTGTCACTGCGACTGGTATCTTCGGCCTATGCGCCGGTCGAGGCCATACGCTGGGGCCTGGGCGACATCGCGTTCGCGCTCCGTGCCGAGCTGTCATCCAGTGATGGCGATTACCGGCTCACGCTGGAGCAGCGCCACCCGAGCGCCAGAGTCGTCTATCTGGTGAACGCCCTGATGCCGAGCGATCCGGCTGTCCACATCCGTGGCCAACAGCGCAGTTCCGACCAGTCCAGCTACCGGCTGGATTTCACGGTCGGCGGCGCTTCCGTATTGGGGGCGGGCATGGAACAGCGCCAGCCGGTGATCGGCACCTTCTTCTGGCACGGCGTCCACCACATCCTCACCGGCTACGACCACCTGTTGTTCGCCACCGCCCTGGCACTTGCGGCAGCGACGTTCTGGAAACTGCTAAAGGTGGTCACGGCCTTTACGCTCGCGCATTCGATCACCTTGACGCTGGCCGCGCTGGGCTGGGTACACCTGCCTGCGATGGTGGTGGAACCGCTGATCGCCACCAGCATCGTCGTCGTAGCGCTGCAGAACCTCTTCTGGCCGGCCTCGACACATGGGCGTGCCCGGCTGGCCGTGGCCTTCTGCTTCGGCTTGTTCCACGGCCTGGGTTTCGCCGGCGGCCTGCTCGACCTTATGCAGCAGATGCCCAAAGAGACTATCTTGTATGCACTGCTGGGCTTCAGCCTCGGCGTCGAACTCGGTCATCAGGTGCTGTTGCTGCCGTTGTTCGTCCTTCTCAAGGTGACGCATAGCCAGTTCCTGGGAAATGCCAGGCAAACACGCCTTTCGATGGCACTGCGGCGCTTCGGGTCGGGTGGCGTTGCACTGGCCGGCCTGTATTACCTCAGCGCGGCCCTCGCTGGGAATGCGTGAGCGAGCACCATGCAATCAGCGTCGACGCCTTGTCGGTATCCTCCTGGCGTACAAAAAGCCGGAGAAGACGACACATGAACTCGGCATAAGGGGCGGCCGCCATAGGGTGTTCCCCACATGGGGGGCGCAACCCGGCGGTTCGGGAGGTTGTGAGAGATGTACCAATCCCTGGCTGTCGAACCACGCAATATTCGATTCAAATCCAGGCGACTGCAATGAGTGCGCCTCTGTCTGATGCACCATAAAAAAGCCCCGCATAAAGCGGGGCTCCTTCATTCATTACCGATGATGCATCAGGCTTGCACGACCGGGATGTTCGCGCTGGCCGCAGCTTCGCGGAACTCGGCGATCTGGTCGAAGCTCAGGTAGCGATAGATATCGGCAGCCATGCTGTCGATATTCGCCGCGTACTCCATGTACTCCTCGACGGTTGGCAGCTTGCCCAGGATCGAAGCAACGGCAGCCAGTTCGGCGGAGGCCAGGAACACGTTGGCACCATCGCCCAGACGGTTCGGGAAGTTACGGGTCGAAGTCGACACCACGGTCGAGTTCGGCTCCACACGTGCCTGGTTACCCATGCACAGCGAGCAGCCCGGCATTTCCATGCGTGCGCCAGCCTTGCCGTAGATGCCGTAGTAGCCTTCCTCGGTCAGTTGGTGAGCATCCATCTTGGTCGGCGGCGACAGCCACAGACGGGTTGGCAGCTGCCCTTTGACCTTGTCCAGCAGTTTACCGGCAGCACGGAAGTGACCGATGTTGGTCATGCACGAACCGATGAAGACTTCGTCGATCTTCTGGCCCTGAACGCTGGACAGCAGGCGAGCGTCGTCCGGATCGTTAGGTGCGCAGAGTACCGGCTCCTTGATATCGGCCAGGTCGATCTCGACGATCTCGGCGTATTCGGCGTCCTTGTCTGCGCTGAGCAGTACAGGGTTGGCCAGCCAGGCTTCCATCGCTTGAGCGCGACGCTCCATGGTGCGCGCATCGCCGTAGCCTTCGCTGATCATCCAGCGCAGCAGGGTGATGTTCGACTTCAGGTACTCGGCAATGGCTTTTTCCGGCAGCTTGATGGTGCAACCTGCGGCGGAACGCTCGGCAGAGGCGTCGGACAGCTCGAATGCTTGCTCGACGGTCAGGTCGTCCAGGCCTTCGATTTCCAGGATGCGGCCGGAGAAGGCGTTGATCTTGCCTTTCTTCTCGACGGTCAGCAGGCCTTTCTGGATACCGTAGTAAGGGATGGCATGCACCAGGTCACGCAGGGTGATGCCCGGTTGCAGCTTGCCCTTGAAACGCACCAGAACCGACTCCGGCATGTCCAGCGGCATGACGCCGGTGGCTGCGGCGAAGGCGACCAGACCGGAACCGGCCGGGAAGGAGATGCCGATCGGGAAGCGGGTGTGCGAGTCACCACCGGTACCGACGGTATCCGGCAGCAGCATGCGGTTCAGCCAGCTGTGGATGATGCCGTCGCCAGGACGCAGCGATACGCCGCCACGGGTGCGGATGAAATCCGGCAGGGTGTGGTGGGTGGTGACGTCGATCGGCTTCGGATAGGCCGCGGTGTGGCAGAAGGACTGCATCACCAGGTCAGCGGAGAAGCCCAGGCAAGCCAGGTCTTTCAGCTCGTCGCGGGTCATCGGGCCAGTGGTGTCCTGGGAGCCGACGGTGGTCATCTTCGGTTCGCAGTAGGTGCCAGGACGAACGCCTTTGCCTTCCGGCAGGCCGCACGCCTTGCCGACCATCTTCTGCGCCAGGGTGTAGCCCTTGCCGGTGTCGACCGGTGCTTCCGGCAGTTTGAACAGGTCGGTTGGGCCCAGGCCCAGCTCGGCGCGCGCCTTGTCGGTCAGGCCGCGACCAACGATCAGCGGGATACGGCCGCCAGCGCGAACTTCGTCCAGCAGAACCGGAGTCTTCAGTTCGAAGGTGGTGATCACTTCGTCGCTATCGTGCTTGCAGACTTTGCCAGCATAAGGATAAACGTCGATCACGTCGCCCATGTTGATGTTCGACACGTCGAACTCGATTGGCAGGGCGCCAGCATCTTCCATGGTGTTGTAGAAGATCGGAGCGATCTTGGTGCCGAAGCAGAAACCGCCAGCACGTTTGTTTGGCACGTACGGAATGTCGTCGCCGAAGAACCACAGCACCGAGTTGGTGGCGGATTTACGCGAGGAACCGGTACCGACCACGTCACCGACGTAGGCAACCGGGAAGCCGTCGCCGTACATCTGAGCGATCTGCTTCATCGGGCCGATGGCGCCTTGCTCGTCAGGCACGATGCCTTCGCGGGCCATTTTCAGCATGGCCAGGGCGTGCAGCGGGATATCCGGGCGCGACCAGGCATCGGGAGCGGGCGACAGGTCGTCGGTGTTGGTTTCGCCGGTTACCTTGAAAACGCGCAGGCTGATCTTCTCGGCCAGGGTAGGGCGCTTCTTGAACCACTCGCCATCGGCCCAGGATTGCAGCACGCCCTGAGCGTGAGCATTGCCCGCTTTGGCTTTCTCGGCAACGTCGTGGAAGGCGTCGAACATCAGCAGGGTGTGCTTCAGCTGTTCGGCGGCGATGGCGCCCAGGTCGGCGTCATCCAGCAACTCGACCAGTGTCGCGATGTTGTAGCCACCCTGCATGGTGCCGAGCAGTTCGGTCGCGCGCTTCTTGTCGAGCAGGGGGGAGGTGGCTTCGCCTTTGGCGATGGCGGAGAGGAAACCGGCTTTTACATAGGCCGCTTCGTCGACGCCTGGCGGCACGCGGTTGGTGATCAGGTCGAGGAGGAATTCTTCTTCGCCGGCCGGCGGGTTCTTCAGCAGGTCGACGAGACCAGCGGTTTGTTCGGCGTTTAGCGGCTGGGGCACGATACCCTGGGCGGCACGCTCTGCTACGTGTTTGCGGTAGGCTTCAAGCACAGTTATTACCCTCATCAGTGATCCCAAATAGGGAGTCCGGGACGCATGCAGGAACACGTTAAACACATCCGCAGCGCAGCCTCATGGGCCGCGTGCGATGGTTTCAACGCTTCCATCCGGAAGCTGCTTTCAAAGTTTTACGCCGGCAGGACGGGCTTGATGAGGGGTTGGCATGGTCGAGGGATGACCATGCCAACATCGTACCTGCAGGATCGACTGTGCTCGTGACGCTTTGAAAACAGCTTCCAACGGACATTGGCGCCTTTCGCAAGGCGCGCTGATTCTAGCGGAAAACTGGAGCAAAGTTAAGCGAAAGACCCATCACCCTCAGGGGTGATCCGTATTAGACAAAGGGCTAAGATGCACCCTCTATAGTCCTGTGTATCGATGCAACGCATGTCCAATCAACGTATCAAGACGCCTTGCGTAGGCCTTTGCTCCACGGTATTCGGGGACTCCGTGTGCCGCGGCTGCAAGCGCTTCCACCACGAGGTGATCAACTGGAACGGCTACAGCGACGAGGAAAAACAGGCGGTGTGGCTGCGTCTGGAGATGCTGCTGGTACAGGTGATGACCGCCAAGCTGGAGGTTTTCGACGAGGGGCTTCTGCTTAAACAGCTAGAGCAGCGAAAGATCCGCTTCGTTCCACACCAATCCGCCTATTGCTGGGCCTACCAGTTGCTGGCCCGTGGCGCCCGGGTGATCACCCAGGTGGACGCCTACGGTATTTCCCTGCTGCCGGAGTTTCGCGACTGGGAACTGCCTGACCTGCGTGACGCCATCGACCGCGAGTTCTTCCTGCTCTCCGAGGCGCATTTCGAGCGTTACATCGCCCCGCGATTTCTCAGGGAAGGTATGGAACTGCGCGTCTAGGCGCTCGCTTGCGCCAGAAGTGAAAACGCCCCGATCACGGGGCGTTTTCACTGGAGCGGGAGCAACCTGTCAGCGGTATTCGCACAGGTAGGCGGTGTCTTGCTCGACCTTCAGTTGAAACTTGCTGTTGGCCGGTACGGTGAAGCGGCTGCCAGCGGTGAAGGTTTCCCAGTTGTCGCTACCCGGTAGTTGCACGGTCAGCGCGCCAGCGATGACATGCATGACTTCCAGCTGGCTGGTGCCGAACTCGTACTCGCCTGCAGCCATTACGCCGATAGTGGCCGGACCCTCTGCCATGCCGAACGCGATGGATTTGACGGTGCCGTCGAAATACTCATTGACCTTGAACATGTGCATCCTCGCTAAGGGACAGAAATAAATGGCCGGCAAGTATGCCCAAGGCATTTCCTGACGTCACCTGTAGGCGTGCACCTTCAGCCGGTCATCACCAGCGGCAGCAGGCGGGCGGTATTGCGGGCATCGCTCAGGGCGCGGTGCTGCTGGCCGCTGAAGCCGATGCCGGCCAGTTGCAATGCCGCATTCAGCCCGACCGGGCGGGCCAGGTGGCGTTCTTCGGCGAAACGTCGTTTGAGATTCAGGTGGGGCAGAGTCTGCAGGTAGCTGACCAGCCCGCTGCTTTGCCAATCATGCTGCAACTGCTTGCGGTCGTAGTCGCCCCAACTGCACCAGCCCTGCAGGCGCGGTCGATGCGGTTCCAGCCAGCGTTCGAATTGCGGCCAGAGGGCGGCCAGTGTCGACGCTGAATCGACCTCTGCCTGGCTGATATGGGTCAGTTCCCGGCAAAAACGGGTGAGGTTGGGGCGCCGCAGCGGCCGCACGAAGCGCTGGAAATGGTCGATCTCATGACCACTGGCGTTCACCAGGCTGGCGCCGATCTCGATGATCTCCATATGTTCGATGGGCCAGCCACCTTCTTCCGTGGTGGCTTCCAGGTCGATGACCAGCCAATACCCCATAGCTTCTCCTTGTCCGTAAACGCGGTGCGTTCCACTCGGCCATAAGCACTGCAGAGTCTGACCGACGAATGGCCCGTTTCGTGCCATTGCGAAGTGCCGCCATGCATTCTGTCTCTTCCCGCTGCTGGCTATACGTTACGACATAGAAGATCATGTTCCTCTTTTCCAGGCGCTCAGTAGTCGTGAAACGACGATGATCTTCGGCGAACAGCAGGACATCGTCCTGTTACTTATCAGTTGGAAGTGGATATTCTCGATGCTCAACCGGATATCGCCAGTGATTCGGCACTCGCTGGATCGAGGCTGCTGGCAGGGAGTGCCGACGGCCTGTCTGGCGCGCTAGAATTGGCACTGCTCAGCGCAGTGTCGTTCGTTCGAGGTTTCGTCTCATGCAATGCCGTCCCGGTTGTGGCGCCTGCTGCATTTCCCCTTCTATCAGTTCCTTCATCCCTGGCATGCCCAACGGCAAGCCGGCAGGTCAGCGCTGCGTGAATCTCACCCAGGACAACCGCTGCAATATCTTCGGTCATCCGGATCGCCCTGAAGTGTGCTCGGCATTTTCAGCGG
Organism: Phytopseudomonas daroniae; assembly: GCF_004327285.1. GTDB lineage: Bacteria > Pseudomonadota > Gammaproteobacteria > Pseudomonadales > Pseudomonadaceae > Aquipseudomonas > Aquipseudomonas daroniae. The sequence continues at coordinate 133,606 of NZ_QJUI01000011.1, read as the reverse complement.
ATTTCGATGTCTGCGGTAATAGCCGTGAAGAAGCCGTCCGCCTGCTCGCCTGGCTGGAGGGCGCTACGGCAACAGCCGTTTGATGCGGTGAACAGGTGCCAAGAAAACGTGAATTCGGAGAAGAACATGTCGTTGAGCCGTTTGGTGGTAGCAAGCACACTCCTTTGTATCGCGTCTGCCGCTCACGCCGAGGATTGGCGTCTGACGAAAGACGAGTCGGGCATCAAGGTGTACCTGAGCGAAGTGGCCGGCTCCCCATACAAGGCTTACCGCGGCGTGACCCTGGTAAAAGCGGACATAGGCAAGCTCAAGGCGCTGCAGGAGGATGTCGTAGCTTCCTGCGCCTGGATTCATGAGTGCCAGGAGCAGCGGCTGCTCGAGCACGAGGGCGACAAGAGCTGGACGTATACGCGCTTCAATACCCCATGGCCTGTGACGCCGCGTGATTCAATTATCGAAGTGACGACTGAACGGGGCGCCAATGGCAGCATCACTCGAAAACTGCATGGCGTGCCCGACTACAGGCCGGAAGAAAAAGGATATGTGCGGGTGGCTAGCGTGGAAGGATACTGGACGATGACGCCCAAGGCCGACGGCCTGGTCGAGGTCATCTACGAGGTGCATACGGATCCAGGCGGTAGCGTTCCCTCCTGGCTATCTAACAAATTCGTCGTGGATGCACCATTCAACACCCTTAAAGGAATGCGTGAAAAGGCTCAGCAATAGCTTTCGAATGCTTCACAAATAAAAAGGCCCGCCTGAATGGCGGGCCTTTTGTATGGCGCTTAGCGGATCAGTCGTCACCACCCATGATGCCGAAAATCTGCAGCAGGCTGATGAACAGGTTGTAGATCGATACATACAGGCTGATGGTCGCCATGATGTAGTTACGCTCACCGCCATGGATGATCGCGCTGGTCTGGAACAGGATGCAGGCCGACGAGAACAGCACGAAGCCAGCGCTGATCGCCAGTTGCAGGCCGCTGATCTGGAAGAAGAAGCTAGCGAGTATCGCACCCAGCAGAACGAAGAAACCGGCCGTGATGAAGCCGCTCAGGAAGCTCATGTCCTTGCGGGTAGTCAGCACGTAGGCGGACAGACCACAGAAGACGACAGCCGTCATCATGAATGCCGAGCTGACGACTTCGGCGCCGTTGGCCATGCCCATGTAACGGTTGAGGATCGGGCCCAGGGTGTAACCCATGAAACCGGTCAGTGCGAAGGTGGACAGCAGGCCCCAGCCGGAGTCGCGCAACTTGGCAGTCAGGAAGAACAGGCCGTAGAAGCCGATCAGCACCACGAAGATGTTCGGGTAGGGCACATTGGCACGCTGTGCCATGAACGCCACAATGCCACTGAATGCCAGGGTGAGAGCCAGCAAGCCGTACGTGTTGCGCAGAACGCTGCTGACTGCGGTTTGTTCAACCTGCGTAGGGCTGTGTGCGTAATCTTGTTCGCGCATGGCGACACTCCTGTAAAGGCTAATGGTTCCGTGACCAAGGTCGGAAGGCATCATAACAGAGCCTTGGGTACTGCCAAATCAGAGTGTTTGACAGTGTGTTACGTTCCGGTAAGATGCCGCCCGCAGTCGATAAGGTTGCAAAGGGATGTTTCGGCTAGATGAAGCAGAGCATACCAATCTGGAGGGTTGGCAGAGCGGTTGAATGCACCGGTCTTGAAAACCGGCGAACGTTAATAGCGTTCCCAGGGTTCGAATCCCTGGCCCTCCACCAAATTTTTAGCAAGATCAAAGGCCTAGATGATTTCTAGGCCTTTTTTTTACCTGTTTTGTAGCTGGCTGAGTGGGTGGGCAGGTGCGAATTTCACTGCTTGATCCAAGGCCGTCTCGTGCTTGAAAGATCACCGTCTCGACATGTGTTCTTGTCTGTTCAGGCATCCATACCGGCGTAGCAATTGCGCAGGTCAGCGTTGGCTTCTGGTGCTTGGGCGCGAGCTGGAAGAGGCAATTTCAGCGCGCGCGACGGATCAGTCCTCTTTTGGCACCGTCCAGAAGAGCTGGTAACCGTCGTCCCGGTGGGCGATCGTCACGTTATCGTTCTCACCGATTTCCTCCAGGATGCGTGCCCAGTCATCCGGGCTGTCGTCATCAGCCCGGAGTAACACTGCCGTTCGAGCCTTTTGCGCCGCCGGTGAGTTGATGACCCGTGAAACTCGGGCTCCGAGCAGTTCGTACGAGAGAGGCGTCGCTGCCGCCGATGAGGTGCTTTTTGCCATGAGTACTCACCCTGTTAGCTGTATGTGTATACAGTGATGGTGAGGCTTGTAAAAGTCAATCTGCCTTCTCGTTCGCGTCGATGGTCTTATCTACTCGTGTTCCGATGACGGAGTCGAGGAGGCCAGGGCGCTGTAGAAGGCTGGCACCAGGTCAGGCTAATAGCGACCTTGCTTATCAAGGCCTCTACTTCAATATGTTTTTCGTCATTTATTAGCGTCTGCGGAGGGTGAGAGCATTTGACCATGCGCCTATACTTGACGTTCGGAGTTAACTCAGGCGTCAGGTTTTTTGATATGGTGCGGTTCTCCCAGGCAGTCGCTGTGCGGCGCTCGCGCAGGTACGAGGTGTTCGTTTGATTAAGGTATTGGTTGTTGATGATCATGACCTCGTTCGTACGGGCATTTCGCGCATGCTGGCCGATATCGAGGGCCTGCAAGTCATCGGTCAGGCCAGTTCCGGCGAGGAATCGCTGAAGAAGGTTCGTGAGCTGAAGCCGGATGTTGTCCTGATGGACGTGAAAATGCCTGGCATCGGTGGCCTCGAGGCCACCCGCAAACTGATTCGCAGCCATCCCGACCTCAAGGTTGTAGCTGTCACCGTTTGCGAAGAAGATCCGTTTCCTACGCGTCTTTTGCAGGCGGGTGCCGCCGGCTATCTGACCAAAGGCGCCGCGTTGGAGGAAATGGTTCAGGCCATTCGTATGGTCTTCGCTGGGCAGCGCTTCATTAGCCCGCAGATTGCCCAGCAATTGGCCCTCAAGTCGTTCCAGCCACAGAGCAGCAATTCGCCATTCGATTTGCTCTCCGAGCGTGAGATCCAGATCGCCCTGATGATCGCCGGTTGCCATAAAGTGCAGAGCATTTCCGACAAGCTCTGCCTGTCGCCCAAGACGGTGAACACCTACCGCTATCGGATTTTCGAAAAACTGTCGATCACCAGCGATGTGGAGCTGGCGTTGCTGGCAGTCCGTCATGGCATGGTCGATGCCACCAGCTGAAGTCATTGCCGTGTTCGATGCAAGTGCCTTTCTCGCCACCTGCAGTGGTCGCCCAGGTGTGTATCGCATGTTCGATGCGAACTCCAACCTGCTGTATGTCGGTAAAGCCAAGAACCTGAAGAAGCGCCTTGCCAGCTACTTTCGCAAGACCGGCTTGGCGACCAAGACCGCCGCGCTGGTCGGCAAGATCGCCCAGGTGGAAACCACCATCACCGCCAACGAGACCGAGGCGCTGCTGCTCGAGCAGACGCTGATCAAGGAATGGCGGCCGCCGTACAACATCCTGCTGCGCGACGACAAGTCCTATCCGTACGTATTTTTGTCGGATGGCGACTATCCACGTCTGGATATTCATCGTGGCGCCAAGAACCGCAAAGGGCGCTATTTCGGGCCGTACCCGAGCGCCGGCGCGATCCGCGAAAGCCTGGCACTGCTGCAAAAGACCTTTCTGGTGCGCCAGTGTGAAGACAGCTACTTCAAGAACCGCACGCGGCCCTGCCTGCAGTATCAGATCAAGCGCTGCAAGGCGCCCTGTGTCGCCCTGGTCGAACCGGCCGAATATGCCGAGGATGTGCGCCACTCGGTGATGTTCCTGGAAGGGCGTAGCAACGCCCTGAATGCCGAGTTGTCCGCGAACATGCAGCAGGCGGCCATGGAGCTGGATTTCGAGAAGGCTGCCGAACTGCGTGACCAGATGGCCCTGCTGCGTCGTGTGCAGGATCAGCAGAGCATGGAAGGCGGCACTGGCGACGTCGACGTTATCGCCGCCATGGTCAATCCGGGCGGCGCCTGCGTACACTTGATCAGCGTGCGCGGCGGGCGCGTGCTTGGCAGCAAGAATTTCTTTCCCCAGGTGGCGATCGAGGAAGAGGTGCAGGACGTGCTCGTGGCATTCCTCGGCCAGTACTACCTGGGCAGCCAGGAGCGCGACCTGCCGACCGAGTTGATCGTCAACGCGCCCCATGAAGACTATCCCGTCCTGATCGCCGCCATCAATGAGCTGCGCGGGCGTGAGCTGGGCATCAGCTACCGTGTCCGCGGCACCCGCGCGCGCTGGCAAGCGCTGGCCGTGACCAACGCCGAGCAGGCGCTGGGCGCCCGGCTGGCCAACCGTGCGCACATGGCGGGGCGCTTCGACGCCCTGGCCGAGGCGCTGGACATGGACGAAGTGCCACAGCGCCTGGAATGCTTCGATATCAGCCACTCCAGCGGTGAGGCGACCGTCGCCTCCTGCGTGGTGTTTGGCCCTGAAGGCCCTCTCAAATCGGACTATCGGCGCTACAACATCGAGGGTGTGACCGGCGGCGACGACTATGCCGCCATGCACCAGGCGCTGAGCCGTCGCTTCAGCAAGATCAAGCAGAACGAGGGCAAGCTGCCGGATATTCTGTTGGTCGATGGCGGCAAGGGCCAATTGGCGATGGCCCGCGAGGTGCTGACGGAATTGGAAGTGCCAGAACTGATCCTGCTTGGTGTGGCCAAAGGCACTACGCGCAAACCCGGCCTGGAAACCCTTTATCTGAATGATGCTGCCCACGAGTTCACCCTGCCGGGTAATTCACCGGCACTGCACCTGATCCAGCAAATTCGCGACGAATCGCACCGTTTTGCCATCACTGGGCACCGTGCCCGCCGTGGTAAGGTGCGGCGCACCTCAAGTCTGGAGGAGGTGGCTGGAGTAGGGCCGAAGCGACGCCGTGAACTGCTCAACCACTTTGGTGGTCTGCAAGAGTTGTCCCGTGCCAGTGCCGAAGAAATCGCTAAAGCGCCCGGTATCAGTAAAAAGCTGGCAGGGTTGATTTATGCAGCCCTGCACAGCGAGTAGAATGCCGCCTCACCTAACCGCCCAGTCGAGCCGATGAATATCCCCAACCTCCTAACGGTGCTCCGCGTTCTGCTGATCCCGATCTTCATCCTGTTGTTCTACATGCCATTTTCGTGGAGCTACTGGGCTGCCAGCGCGGTATTCGCCTTTGCCGCCGTTACCGACTGGCTCGATGGCTATCTGGCGCGTCGCTGGGAGCAGAGCACGCCGTTCGGCGCTTTCCTCGATCCAGTTGCCGACAAACTGATGGTCGCCACCGCACTGGTGCTGCTGGTCGCCGAACACGCCAACCTGTGGCTGACCGTACCGGCGACCATCATCATCGGCCGCGAGATCGTCGTCTCTGCATTGCGCGAGTGGATGGCCGAGCTGGGGGCGAGGGCGCATGTGGCCGTGTCCAGCCTGGGCAAATGGAAGACGGCCGCGCAGATGGTGGCGCTGGTGATCCTGCTCGGCAACCCGCCGCTGTTCGGCTTCTGGGTGCTGATCGGCTATGTATTGTTGATCATCGCAGCGGTACTGACCCTGTGGTCGATGGTGCAATACCTGCTGGCCGCCTGGCCGCACCTCAGCGTAACCGCAGAAAAGAAATAACTTTTTCGAATCAAGAGCTTGACTGGGCGTTGCGAAGCTATAGAATGGCGCCCGTCGACAAGACAAGCGGGAATAGCTCAGTTGGTAGAGCACGACCTTGCCAAGGTCGGGGTCGCGAGTTCGAGTCTCGTTTCCCGCTCCAATTTCAACGGGCCGTCACGTACGGCCCGTTCGGTTTAAAGGCTGAGTAGCAGAGTGGTTATGCACCGGATTGCAAATCCGTGAACGCCGGTTCGATTCCGACCTCAGCCTCCAAATAGAAAGCCCCGTGGTTACTGACCATGGGGCTTTTTCTTTGCGTGCGATTTGATGGCCGGCTTCAACACGTGGGTGTGCTTTGAAATCCGCTGTCGCGTAAGTGATGCTGGTTGGGGCTGGCGTGATTCCCGGCGGATCGGAATTATAGTGCGCGAAATAAAAGAAGATCACGAACCTTGATTTTGCTGGCCACAACTGTGCAAGGGTTGATGCAGGGCCGGAGAGAATCTGGTGTTGGTTGATATCGAGAAGGACGATCAATGTGAACGGCAAACTCCTGCGGCTTTCCAAGCAATGTACTCATTGCCCGCGGTAACCGTTGTGTCTCTGATCGCTACCCCCGATTCACCCGAAACTGAAACATCCGCCAGCGACTCCATGATGTTTGGTACGCCGAAGGAGCGCCTGGATTTCTATCGCAAGGAAATTCATTACGAGACCGGCCAGTTGTCGAGCCGCACCAACGCCTACCTGGGTGCACAGTCGTTTCTGGTGATCGCCTATGCGTCTTCGATGGCCAATACCAACGAGACCTGGGGCGATCTGTTCACGCTGATCATTCCTGTGTTGCTGGTTTTGCTGGGGATCGTCAGTTCTCTGAGCGCATGGCCTGGTATCAGGGCTTCTGCAGCGATCATCGGGCACTGGCAATTCAAGCAGGACACCCTGCTGCGCAGCGAACCCCGATTCGGGCATGCCTATGATGATTCGCCGCTGTTCTGTGAAACCGAGGCCTGTGAAGAGCGCTACCGCAAGTCGTTGCTGTTCTCGCTCCGGGCGCCCTGGTTGTTCAGCGCGTTCTGGGGAATTCTGGGCGCGTTCTCGGTATGGCTGCAGCTTTCGACTGCCAATATCTGATGGGATCAGGCCACCTCGTGGCCTGTTGATCCTGCTGGCCACGTGATGGAGTGGCGGTAGCCTTATGGCGAAATGGGGTCGCTGGCCGGGAAGGTCTCCTCGAGCGCGTTATCCATGCGGGACTCCCTATCCTGCAGTTGGCTACTGGCTTTCGGAGCTGGACCTCTATCTCGCTCTGGAGCTGATGCGCCTCGCTCGTCCTGGGTGCCCTCTCGCTCACAGGCGCTCAACAGGCCTTTGAGCTGGCAATGCCCCGTTATTCCGCGCTTCGCAATCATCGTTGACGCCGCGATTTTTATCAAACCGCGGATCCCGCCCTGCTTGATGCCGCTAGCAACTCCCATTATCCCAACGGCTAGTGAGAGTAAACGCTCGGTACCTTCAACATTGTTCGCGTGCATGTGACACCTCATCGGCTATTGGGCTCACCCTCGCATGGGGTGGTGAGAATAGGGAGGGGTGTCACTGATGCAAGGTTCAGGGATACTTACCAGTGGTTGAACAGGCTGAGACGATGCATTTTTGAATGGCCAAGACTTGCCAGCCGATAGACGGGACAAAATGCCTCATGCCGGGCGATTTTATACGGACTAAACTCCGAGGGTCGTCAACATTGAGGAAGGAGGTTCCAGGATGATGTCCGTTCTCGAACAGCGCCACATCGTCGAATGTGCGTTTCTACCCCTGGCCTGCAAGTGCTACATAGATGGCAGCGAGTCGGTGACTATCCAGATCAGGGATCCGGTCACTGCGCAGGTTTACCTGAATGTCACCGGCATTTCGCGCGCCGAGTTGTCGACCTCGCGGCAGATATCTCAGTTGGTGGCGCAGCTACGCCAGGATCTGCGCACGCTGAATTCAGGGAGTGATCGCAAGCAGGCCTGATGCCGTCGTCCGCGCTCGCGGTCAGACAGAGTGAACTGCCTCCACATCCCGCAGCCTCAGTTAGCAAGACTGACTATTGAGGAGGATGACGATATGGACGGTGGAAAATTCGATGGCTACGACCTCGAGCGCTTCCATTCGCTGCTGGCTGAAGAGCTGGGGCTGACGGAGGATGAGCTGGAAACCTGGATGGAAGAAGAGCGCGAGCGCGTCGATGAGGACGGCCAGTTGATCGGCCACGCCATTACGTTCAAGCACGATATGCCATTCGATCTGCGCGCCCGTGTGCGGGGCATGGCCGGCGATCATGTCGCTCATACCGGGCTCATCGAACTGGACTCTTGAGGGCCGAATGGCCGTGATCGGCAAAAAACCTGAACTCTGGCGATCAGCGGCACCTCCAAAATAGCGTCAATCACTTTATGGAGTATTCGCTAATGGCTCGTAAAACTTCGCTGGAAAGCGGCCTGGATCAGTTTCAGCAGGAAAGCGCCAAGGAATTGAAGAAACTTCTCGACCAGGCCAGCAAAGCGCTGGGTGATGCCGAGTCCTTTTCTGGCGACAAGGCAAACGAGGCCCGTGAGAAAGTGATCGCGCTGCTTAATGAAGCCAAAGGCTCGATCACCGACAAAAGCCGCGAGGCCGTCGAACTGGGTCGTGAAACCATTGGTAACGCTCAGGATCGCATCGAAAGCAATCCTTGGACTTCCGTTGCCGTCGCCTCGGGTTTCGGTCTGCTGATCGGCCTGCTGGTCGGTCGCAGCAGCAAGTAAATCGATACCGGCGGCGCACACCTGAGGTGCGACCCGCCTGAATCGATCAGGCCGTAGCTGCGTGGTCAGCTCGCGGTCAACGAAATAGCCTCGTAGATCACTGATTTACGAGGCTTTTTATTGCATGCTTTAACCTTGCAGCGTCGCCTGGGGGTGTATATAGTCCAGCCCTCGCATATTTCGCTGCCCCGATGGTGAAATTGGTAAACACAGCAGACTTAAAATCTGCCGACCGCAAGGTCTTGCCGGTTCGATTCCGGCTCGGGGCACCATCTGCGGCATCAAGCTGCAAACCCTCCGTGCGATTTCTCTCTGTCATCTTTGATCATTACGTCACGAGCCATCGAATGGAGCGTGCGTAGCCTTGTCGCCATCTCGCAGGCGACTAGGGCCGACCACTGCCTGGAAGTGAGCCTTGACCAGCAGACTGATGGCGCTCTGGTTGGTGCCGCCCAGGTTTTCGTCACCCAGCGGGCTGTCGTTGTCGATGCCGTACTTGTGCTTCCAGTAGCCGTACTCGACGCTCACGTAGAACTTCCTGCCCTAACTCATGGCCTTGGCCAGGTCGTACTTGATCTGCGGGTTGATGTGCAGGTTGGCGTGGTAGCTGTCGTCGTTGTCGACCACCTAGTCGATGCTGTGCCGGATCGTGCCGATATCGGGTGGCCGGCAGATATGAGAACGCCGTTTTCTCATCGCGAGAAAACGGCGTTGGTGGCAGCGCTCAATACAGTGCCGTGATGGCCTGGCGGCGGATCAGGCGTCGAACTGTTTGGCCGCTTCGACGCCAGAGGCGCCGAGCTTGATGGGGTAGTGGATGGACAGTTCACCATCAGTGCTCGAGACACTGCCGTCCTGAATCAGCCCGCTGTCCTGCAGGTGTTTGAGAATGTCGACGACCGCGTGTTCGCCGCGGAAATTATCCAGCACCTCCTTGCCCAGGCCGGCAGGGTGGGCATGCAGCAGGCGGGTGAGAACCTCTTTCTTCAAATCATTGTCAATGGACATGCGAACCTCGCGTCGCGGTGGGTTTCACCGTTTTTGACTGCCTGGCCGCGCAAACGTTTTAGGTGTTTACCGTCCTGCCGTTGTAAGCAGCAGGCGTCCTGATAAACTGCTGCGGCATCGATAACCCTCTCTCATTCAGGGACTTCCATGATCAAGAAATGCTTGTTTCCCGCCGCTGGCTACGGCACTCGTTTTCTCCCGGCAACCAAGGCCATGCCCAAGGAAATGCTGCCGATCGTGAACAAGCCTTTGATCCAGTACGGCGTGGAGGAGGCGCTGTCTGCCGGTCTCAACGAGATTGCCATGGTGACGGGCCGCGGCAAGCGCGCCCTGGAAGATCACTTCGACATCAGCTACGAGCTGGAAGAGCAGATCCGCGACACCGACAAGGAGAAGTACCTGGTCGGTATTCGTCGTCTGATCGACAACTGCAGCTTCTCCTATACCCGTCAGGTGGAAATGAAGGGCCTGGGGCATGCGATTCTCAGTGGCCGCCCACTGATCGGTGACGAGCCGTTCGCCGTGGTGCTGGCCGATGACCTGTGCCTGAACCTGGAAGGTGACAGCGTACTGAGCCAGATGGTCAAGCTGTACAACCAGTTCCGCTGCTCGATCGTGGCCGTCCAGGAAGTGCCGATGGAAGAAATCCACAAGTACGGCGTGATTGCCGGCGAGATGATCCGCGACGATATCTACCGTGTGAACAGCATGGTCGAGAAGCCGAAGCCGGAAGACGCACCGTCGAACCTGGCGATCATCGGCCGTTACATCCTGACCCCGGATATCTTCGGGCTGATCGAAAAAACCGAGCCGGGCAAGGGTGGTGAAATCCAGATCACCGACGCGCTGATGAAACAGGCTCAGGATGGTTGCGTACTGGCCTATAAATTCAAGGGGCAGCGTTTCGACTGCGGCGGCGCAGAAGGCTATATCGAGGCGACCAACTTCTGCTACGAGAACCTCTACAAGACCGGTAGGGGCTGAATGGCTCGCTGACAAGAAAACCGCCTTCGGGCGGTTTTTTCATTTCAGCTTTCGTTGATCGGCCTGGCACCCGGCCCCAGCGGTTGGCCGTAGCTGAACTCGATGTAATGGCCCGCGGGATCCTGCACACCACAGTAATAGCCAACTGGGTAAGGCTCGTCGCGTTGTGCCCAGATCAGGCAACCGGCGGCCTCGGCTTTGGCGGCGATGGCGTCGACTTCCTCGCGGCTCTGCAGGGCGAAACCGAAATGGCTGTAATCGTTGGCCGCCAGGCGCCGCGGCTCGCCGCCGGGCATGATCACGAAGATGAATTCGCTTTCCCGACCTGGTTCTGCCATCCACACGATCTGCGAACCCTTGCCGGGCCGCCGGTGGATGACGTGCATTCCACAGAAGTCTTCATAGAACGCGATGCAGGCCTGCAGATCCGGTACGTGCAAAGCCAGGTGGGTGAGGGTTGGGCGCATGATCGGGCTCCTTCATTAATGACTCTAGACTGGCCAAACGAACGATAAGTTTGACCTATGCAGCGGGCGGGCAGGGCGCTTCGTTTACGGTATGCTCTGCATCTGTTCAGGAGGCTGTAATGACCTACGATTTCGATCTGTTTGTTATCGGTGCCGGTTCCGGCGGTGTACGTGCGGCGCGTTTCTCCGCGGGTTATGGTGCGCGCGTGGCCGTGGCGGAAAGCCGTTATCTGGGTGGTACTTGCGTCAACGTTGGTTGCGTGCCGAAGAAGCTCCTGGTGTACGGCGCGCAGTTCGCCGACGATTTCGAACAGGCCCAGGGCTTTGGCTGGACGCCCGGCGAGGCCACGTTCAGCTGGCCGACGCTGATCGCCAACAAGAACCGCGAGATCGAGCGCCTCAATGGCATTTATCGAAAACTGCTGGTGAACAGTGGTGTGACCCTGCTCGAAGGCCATGCGCGCCTGCTCGACGAGCACAGCGTCGAAGTCGACGGCAAGACGTACAGCGCCGAGCGCATTCTGATCGCTACCGGTGGCTGGCCGCACATCCCCGATATTCCAGGGCACGAGCACGCGATCAATTCCAACCAGGCGTTCTTCCTGGAAGAGCTGCCCAAACGCGTTCTGGTGATGGGGGGTGGTTATATCGCTGTGGAGTTCGCCTCGATCTTCAACGGCCTCGGCGCGCAAACCTCGCTGCTGTATCGCGGCGATCTGTTCCTGCGTGGCTTCGACAATTCCCTGCGTACGCACCTGCATGAAGAACTGGGCAAGCGTGGTCTGGATGTGCAATTCAATACCGATATCGCGCGGATCGACAAGCAGGCCGATGGTAGCCTGCAGGCCACCTTGAAGGATGGCCGCACCCTGCAGGCCGATTGCATCTTCTACGCCACCGGGCGGCGGCCGATGCTCGACAATCTGGGGCTGGAAAACACCTCCATCAGCCTCGATGACAAGGGCTATATCGAGGTCGACGATGAGTACCAGACCAAGGCGCCGTCGATCCTGGCTATCGGTGACGTGATTGGCCGCGTACAACTGACACCCGTGGCTCTGGCCGAAGGCATGGCCGTGGCACGCCGCCTGTTCAAGCCAGAGGAATACCGCAAGGTCGATTATCGGATGATCCCGACCGCGGTGTTCAGCCTGCCGAATATCGGCACCGTGGGCCTGAGCGAAGAGCAGGCGCGCGAAGCCGGGCACGAGGTGAAAATCTTCGAAAGCCGCTTCCGGCCGATGAAGCTGACTCTGACCGAAAGCGATGAGCGCACCCTGATGAAGCTGGTGGTAGATGCCAAGACGGATCGCGTGCTGGGTTGCCACATGGTCGGCCCCGATGCCGGCGAGATCGTGCAGGGTCTGGCGGTCGCGCTCAAGGCGGGTGCGACCAAGCAGGTGTTCGACGAGACCATCGGCGTTCATCCGAGCGCGGCCGAGGAGTTCGTCACCCTGCGCACGCCGGTGAACTGACTTGTCGATGAGCCTGCTGTTCTACCTTGCGGATCTGTTCGGGGTGGCGGTGTTCGCCATCACCGGCGCGCTGATGGCTGGGCGCAAGTCCATGGATCTGTTCGGCGTGCTGGTGATCGCCATCATTACCGCGCTCGGTGGCGGCACCTTGCGCGATGTGATCCTCGACAACCACCCGGTCAGCTGGATTCGCAACGACACCTATATCCTGGTCGCCTCGCTGGCCGCTGTGGGTACGGTGATCTGGGTGCGCCTGACCCGACCGATCCACGAAAAGGGCTTGCTGATCGCCGATGCCTTTGGCCTGGCAGTGTTCACCGTGATCGGTACCGAAGTCGCCCTGCAGTACGCCATGCCATCCAGCACGGCGGTGATCATGGGCGTGATGACCGGCGTTGCCGGTGGCGTGATGCGCGATGTGATCTGCAACGAGATCCCGCTGATCTTCAAGAAGGAGATCTACGCCACCGCCTGCCTGGCCGGCGCCGTGACCTTCGTGCTGCTGCGCATGCTGGAAACGCCGCACTGGCTGGATACCGGCATTGCCATGCTGGTGGTGCTGGTGATTCGGCTTGCAGCGATCCGCTGGCACTTCTCGCTACCCCGGTTTCACCTGCTCGACCGCGACTGAAGCGCTCCGGCGTCAAGGGTGCGGCGAGCGTTCACATGATCTCTGTACCCGTTTGTATTTACCAAGGAAGGTCGATGCGCCGTTTGCTCCTGTGTCTGTGCGTGCTGAGCCTGGGCGTTGCCGCTCGGGAGGTCGTCAATGACGTGACAGGCCTCAACCCGGTTGCGGTCGAGCGGGTGATCGTGCCGCGCAGCGAGCAGGAGGTCATCGATGCGCTGCGCAACCATGCAGGGCCGATCAGTATCGGTGGTGGCCGCTACAGCATGGGTGGGCAGACGGCCTCGATCAGATCCTGGCATTCTCCGCCGAGCGCCGCGAGATCCGCGTGCAGAGCGGCATCACCTGGCGTGCGTTGCTCGAATACATCGACCCGTACGACCTCTCGCCGCAGATCATGCAGTCCTACGCCAACTTCACGGTGGGCGGCTCGCTGTCGGTCAATGTGCACGGCCGTTACGTGGGCGAAGGCCCGATCGTCGGTTCGGTGCGGGCCATCCGCGTTGTGCTGGCCGATGGCAGCGTGGTGGACGCCAGCCCGACCCACAACATCGCATTGTTCCATGGCGCGATTGGCGGCTACGGTGGCCTGGGGGTGATAGTCGAAGCCACGCTGGGCCTGGTGGAGAATACCCGCATCGCCCGGGAAAGCCAGGTCATGCCGCTGCAGGAGTACCGCCCTTGGTTCTACCGTGAGGTCGCCTCGCAGGCGGATCTGGTGATGCACAACGGCATTCTTTATCCCGACGATTTTTCTACGGTGCGTGCGGTGTCCTATCGGCGTACTGACGCTGCGTTGACGGAAGTCGAACGGCTGATCCCCACGCAGCAGGGCAGCCACCTGCAACGGGCCGGGATTCGCCTGAGCGGATCGCCTTCGGGCATCAAACTGCGTGAAACGACGCTCGACCCTCTGCTGTTTCGCAACCCCAAGGTGCAATGGCGTAACCGCGAGGCCAGCCTCGATGTCAGCGAGCTGGAACCGATCTCCGGCCCCGGCTTCAGTTATGTGCTGCAGGAGTATTTCGTACCGCCGGCACAACTGGAACGTTTCATCGGCGAATTGGGGCGCCTGACCCATCAGCATCAGGCGACGCTGATCAATGTCTCCATTCGCCATGCCAAGGCGGATCCCGATACCTTGTTGAGCTGGGCTCCCGAGGAGGTCTTCGCCCTGGTGCTCTACTACCGTCAGGGCAGCTCGGACAGCGAACGGCAGAAAGCAGCGGCCTGGACGCGCGACTTGATCGCCGCCGCGCTACGCTGCGGCGGGCGGCACTATCTGCCTTATCAGATCCACGCCAGCCGCGAGCAGTTTCTGCAGGCTTATCCACGCGCGCCGGAGTACTTCGTGCTCAAACGCCAGCTGGATCCCACCTACAAGTTTCGTAATCGCCTGTGGGATGCCTACTACCCGCTGTGACTATCGGTCACTTCAGGTGTTGCCGAGAAACTTGCTGAGAAACTGCTGGGTACGTACCTGTTTGGGCGCGCTGAACAGCTCGCGGGCATCGCCCTGTTCGACGATCACGCCCTTGTCGATGAAGATGGCGCGGTTGGCCACGTCTCGGGCGAAACTCATCTCATGGGTGACGATGACCAGGGTGCGCTTTTCTTCGGCCAGGGCGCGAATGGTCGCCAGCACTTCACCCACCAGTTCCGGATCCAGCGCCGAGGTGGGTTCGTCGAACAGAATCACATCCGGTTCCATGGCCAGTGCACGGGCAATCGCCACACGCTGTTGCTGGCCACCGGAGAGGCGTTTGGGATACGCATCCTCCTTGCCGGCCAGGCCGACCTTGGCAAGCAACTGGCGGCCACGCTCGAGTGCTCCGTTGCGTGGCTGTTTCTTGACCACCACCGGGCCTTCGATAACGTTCTCCAGCGCGGTGCGGTGCGGGAACAGGTTGAAGTTCTGGAACACGAACCCCACATGCTGACGCAGCTTGCGGATCAGCCCCTGTTGCTGGCTGATGGGTTTGCTGGCGTCGACTTCGATGTCACCCACGCGAATGCTGCCACCATCGGGCGTTTCCAGCAGGTTCAGGCAGCGCAGCAGGGTGGTCTTGCCCGAACCGCTGGGGCCGATGATGGCCACCACCTCGCCGGGGGCGATGCTCAGGTCGATGCCGTCGAGAACGGTCTGGCCCTTGAAGGCCTTGGTCAGGTTGCGAACGGTGATCATGCTTCGCTCTGTATCCGAGTGTGGGCGAGGGCCATTAGTTTTCCGCCTCGTGGCGGTTTACCCGTGCTTCCAGGCGGCTCTGCAGATGCGCCAGCAGGCTAGCGAGAATCCAGTAGATCAGCGCGGCTGCCAGGTACATGGTGAAGATTTCGAAAGTACGGGCGGTGATCAACTGTGCCTGGCGGAACAGTTCCGGCACCTGGATGGTGGCTGCCAGTGCGGTGTCCTTGACCAGCGAGATGAAGCTGTTGCCCAGCGGCGGCAAGGCCGTACGCGCTGCCTGGGGCAGAATGGTGCGAATCATGGCCTGGGTTTTGCTCATGCCGATGCTGGCCGAGGCCTCCCACTGACCGCGATCAATGGAGGCGATCGCCGCACGCATGATTTCCGCTACATAAGCGGCCATATTCAGCGAGAAGCCGATCAATGCAGCGCTTAACGGTTCCAGCTGAAGCCCCAACTGCGGCAGGCCGTAATAGATCATGAACAGCTGCACCAGCAGCGGTGTGCCCCTGAAGAAGGAGATATACACCCGGGCCAGCCAGCCCAGCGGCGCAATGGCGTAGAGCCTGAGTAGCGCAAGCCCGAAGCCGAGCAGCATGCCAAAGAACATGCCGCCAAGGCTCAGCACAACCGTCCATACCGCGCCCTTGAGTAGAAAGGGCAGTGAGTCCAGCGCCAGCTGGAGGCTGTCTTGCATCATTGGGTGACGTCAGCCTTGAACCATTTTTCAGAGATGGTTTTCAGGGTGCCGTCGGCGCGCAGCTTGGCAATGGCTTCGTCGATGGCGGCGAGCAATTGCGGGTTGCCTTTGCGCAGTGCCACACCCGCTTCCTGACGGGCGAATGGTTCGCCTGCGACGGCCAGGGTGTCGCCGGTCTTGCTGATCAGCTCGAAAGCGGCCAGGCGGTCGCCCAGAATTGCATCGACGCGACCAACGCGCACATCCTGGTTGCGGGTGGCGTCATCGTCATAGGTGCGGATATCGGCCTGTGGCACGTTCTCTTTCAGCCAATGCTCGTAGTTGCTGCCCAGCACCACACCGACTTTCTTGCCGTTGAGGTTTTCCGGCTTGCCGAACTGATCTTCCTGGCCCTTGCGCGTCAGCACCTGAATGCCAGATACGGTGTAAGGCGTGGAGAAGTCGTACTTCTTCTTGCGCTCATCCGAGATGGTGACCTGATTGATCACGACATCCAGTCGCCCTGACTCGAGAGAAGCAAGAATGCCGTCCCATTTGGTGGGTTGAAAGCTGGCATCCACGCCCAGTTCTTTTGCCAAAGCGTTGGCGAAGTCCACTTCGAAGCCAGCGAGCTTGCCGCTTGCGTCCTGGAAGTTGAACGGTGGATAGGTGCCTTCGAGGCCCACCTTGATGCTGCCGTTGCCCTTGATTTTCTGCAGCAGATCGTCTGCGGCAAATGCCTGGCTACCGAGGCCGGCGCAGAGGGCCAGACTAAAACTGCCGATAAGGAACTGGCGACGCAATGTTGTGAATGTCATAGCTGAGCCTCTGGTCTTGTTGTGTGCGAAGTGCGGCACTCTAATGGGTCTAGGTATATTCGATAAAATAATAAAAAATTATTTATATATTCATTTTTGTTGATCAGTCAGGGACTGGTAAGCGAACAGCGCTGGAGTGCCGCCGGTATGCAGGAAGACCACCGGTCTGCCGTCTTCGAATGCACCAGTCTGCAGTCCGTCCAGCAGGCCCGCGAAGGCTTTTCCGGTGTAAACCGGATCGAGTAGAAGCCCCTCGTTGCTGGCCAACAGGCTAATGGCATCAAGGGTGCCGGCATTGGCCTCGCCGTAGCGTGGTGCGAAATAACCATCCCAGAGTTCGATGGAAAGCGTCTCGGGCACCGGGATACCGAGTAGTTCGGCAGTATGTTGTACCAGGCTGGCAACCTTGGGGCGCTGGGCATCGGCACTACGCGATACGGTAACGCCAACCACCCGCCAGTCAGGCAGCAGGTAAGCCAGGGCGAGAGCGATACCGGCATGGGTCGCACCGCTGCCGGAGGCCAGCACCAGCGTGCCGGCAGGGATCTGCACCTGTTCGATCTGCTCGGCCAGCTCCAAACCGGCTTTGACATAACCCAGTGTACCCAGGGCATTGGAACCGCCGATCGGGATCACATAAGGGCGCTTGCCAGCCGCGCGCAGGTGCTCGGCTTTGGCCATCAGCTGTATGTCGGCGTCTTCCAGGGTGTCGACGTGTTCCACGCGGGTACCGAACAGATCGAGGAGTAGGCGGTTGCCATTATTCAGGTAGTTCTGATCCTGGGTGCCGATGGGGTTTTCCAGCAGTGCCACGCAGGACAGGCCTAGCTGTGCCGCCAGCGCGGCGGTCTGCCGTACGTGGTTGGACTGGATGGCGCCCGCGGTGATCAGGGTATCGGCCTGTTGTATCAGCGCATCGCTGCCCAGGTATTCCAGCTTGCGTGCCTTGTTGCCGCCCAATGCGAAAGGCGTCAGATCGTCACGCTTGATATGGATGTCACGGCCGAAATGGCGGGACAGCCGTTCGAGGCGCTGCAGTGGTGTTACATGAGGAACCAGTTCGAGCCGCTCGAAGCGGTTCAGAGCTTCACTGATCATGGGGATTCACTGCCGGAAGGTGAGGATGGGTATCACTGTAGAAGTGAGCCCGAAACACAACAAGCGAATTTACTCATGCTTATTCTTTAAATGAATAACAAGATGAATTAAAAGTATTTCGTTTGAATAAAGACGGGCCGTATCGTCAGCGCGCCGACCTACCCGGAATGGCCAACACGATCATGCCGTTGTCGATCCAACGGTAACCATACGAGAACAATCATGAAAAAAACACTTCTGCTGGCCGCACTGGCCTCCGTTCTGTCCACCACCGCATTCGCCGCCGAAAAACTCAGCGTAGCGGCAACCCCGGTTCCCCATGCCGAGATTCTCGAACTGATCAAGCCGAAGCTGGCAGAGCAGGGCATCGACCTGCAGATCAAGGTATTCACCGACTACGTGCAGCCCAACCTGCAGGTCGAGCAGAAGCAACTGGATGCCAACTACTTCCAGACCAAGCCTTATCTGGACGGTTTCAATGAAAGCCGCGGCACCCACCTGGTGATCGTCAAGGGCGTGCACGTCGAACCCTTCGGCGGCTACTCCAGCAAGTACAAGAGCCTGAAGGATCTGCCGGACGGCGCCACCATCGCCATCCCCAATGAAGCCAGCAACAGCGGCCGCGCTCTGCAACTGCTGCAACACGCCGGCCTGCTGACCCTCAAGGATCCGACCTATATACAGGCCACGCCGAAGGATCTGGCGACCAACCCGCACAACTTCCAGTTCAAGCAACTGGAAGCGGCGATGCTGCCGCGCGTGCTGGATCAGGTCGACCTGGCGCTGATCAACACCAACTACGCGCTGGAAGCCAAGCTCAACCCGACTGAAGACGCTCTGGTGCTCGAAGATAAGGATTCACCGTACGTGAACTATCTGGTCTCGCGTCCGGACAACCAGAACAGCGAAGCCATCAAGAAACTCGCTGACGCACTGACCAGCCCGGAGGTGAAGGCATTCATCGAGAAGAAGTACTCGGGCGCTGTAGTACCCGCGTTCTAAGACGTGGCGAGCTCACGCTCGCTGCCGCCGCTGCTGACCACGCCGACAGAGGCAAAGCCTCTGTCGGCGTTTTTTATGGCCGTCATATTTTATAGCGCTGTAGCACCGTTGAACTGCTTGCGAAATGCCCCGGGCAATATGCCGACGACCTCGGCAACGGCCACTCCCTGCTTGAGCAGTCGTGAGACCTGGCCATCGGCATCTTCTGCTGGGCTTTCTGCTCGATGCCGCTGCGAGGTGGCTGCACGGGCGTTGGAGCCATGCTTGGGGTGATGATGGCGCACCGATGATCCAGCCATAAGTTAATTCTAAAACGATATTTAAAAGCTGATTCTTATGCCTATATAGTTCGCATATGCGTACCCGCTGGCTAACCGGCGCGCCGCACGACTGAATACAGGTGCCGAACACCTGCTTCTGAGATGCGCCTTGCTGGCGCCCTTACGTGTGGAGTTGCGCGAATGTCTGCCGTGTCCTTGAGTTCTGCTATCCATCAGCCAACGCAGAATTTTGAAGTACGCCCCTTTTCCGCTGCTGTCGGTGCCGAGATCGTCGGCCTCGACCTCAGCCGTCCGCTGAATGACGCCGATTTCGCCCGCGTTCACCGCGCTCACCTCGACTACAACGTGGTGGTGTTTCGCGACCAGCGTATTACCCCGCAGCAGCAGATCGATTTCAGCCGTCGTTTCGGCGTGCTGCAGATCCACGTGCTCAAGCAGTTCCTGCTGGCCAACCACCCGGAAGTTTTCATCATTTCCAACATCGTCGAGAACGGTCAGCCGGTCGGTCTGGGCGATGCCGGCAAATACTGGCACTCGGATCTGTCCTATAAGGAATTCCCTAGCCTGGGCTCCATGCTGCTCGCCCAGGAGCTGCCGGAAGAGGGCGGCGATACGCTGTTCGCCAGCCAGCAACTGGCCTACGAGACACTGCCGGCCGAGCTGCGCCAGGCCATCGATGGCAAGCGCGCCGCGCATTCCTACACCGCCCGTTATGCCGATGAAGTGTTCAAGGGTATCCGCCGCCCGACGCTGACCGAGGCGCAACTGGCCGAGGTCAAGGCGGTGGTGCATCCGGTGGTACGCACCCACCCGGAAACCGGGCGCAAAGGGCTGTTCGTCAACGAGAACTTCACCACCCATATTCTCGACGTCCCCGAGGACGAGAGCCGGCAGATCCTCACCGAGCTCAACGCCCACAGTGCGAAGCCCGAATTCATCTACCGCCACCAGTGGCAGCCGAACGACATGGTGTTCTGGGACAACCGCGCGCTGATCCATCTGGCGACCGGCTGCCCGAGCCATCTGCGCCGGCGCATGCACCGCACAACAATCCAGGGTGACGTGCCGTTCTGACAGGCTGCTGAAAACTACCTGCGTTGCCATCGCTGCGTTAAAAACAGGCTCAAAATGCTCATGTACTACTCGTACACTCCGCTTTCTCGCCTGTTTTTGCCTTGCGCTGCCTGCCTCGCCTACGTTTTTCAACGACCTGCTAATCGATTCGACACCCTTTAAATTTTTGACCCATTTTCATGGAGCCTCGACATGTCGGCAGGTAAGCGCTTTCCCTTCGTTCCCCGTTTTGGCCGCCTGGCCGGCGGCATCGCCCTGAGTCTGAGCCTGCTGGCAGGCAGCCTGGTCGCGCCGCAAGCGGCTCACGCCGAGGGGCAGATCCGTATCGCCGAGCAGTTCGGTATCGTTTACCTGCTGCTCAACGTGGTGCGCGACCAGCAACTGATCGAGAAGCACGGCAAGGCCGAAGGCCTGGACATCAAGGTCAACTGGCAGCAGTTGTCCGGTGGTGCGGCGATCAATGATGCGCTGCTGTCCGGCGCCATCGATATCGCCGGTGCCGGCATTGGCCCGCTGCTGACCGTATGGGATCGCACCCATGGTCGCCAGAACGTCAAGGGCGTGGCCTCGCTGGGCAACTTCCCGTACTACCTGCTGAGCAACAACCCCAAGGTCAAGACCATCGCCGACTTCACCGAGAAGGATCGCATCGCCGTTCCTGCGGTGGGCGTGTCGGTGCAGTCGCGTTTCCTGCAGTACGCCGCGGCCAAGCAGTGGGGCGATGACCAGTTCAACCGCCTGGACAAGTACACCCTGGCGCTGCCGCACCCGGATGCTACCGCGTCGCTGAAAGCGGGCGGCACCGAGTTGACCGGGCACTTCTCCAACCCGCCGTTCCAGAACCAGGCGCTGGAGAACCCGGATGTGCATGTGGTGCTCGACACCTACGAGCTGCTCGGCCCGAACTCGCCGACGGTACTGTATTCCACCGAGAAATTCCGTAACGACAACCCCAAGACCTACAAGGCCTTCGTCGGCGCGCTGGCCGAAGCGGCCGAGTTCGCCCAGAAGGACAAAGGCGCGGCGGCGGACACCTACATCCGCGTCACCGGCGCCAAGATCAGCCGTGAAGACCTGCTGAAAATCATCGACAACGACCAGTTCCAGTTCTCCGTCACGCCCACCAACACCTATCCGCTGGCCGACTTCCTGCACCGTGTCGGCGCCATCAAAAACAAACCGGCCACGTGGCAGGACTACTTCTTTGAAGACGCCGCCATCGGTCAGGGAAGCTGAAAACCATGAATGCCCCTCTGCAAGGCCACACGGCCAGCACATTGGATCGAGGCGCCTTCGACACCCTGTTGCAGGTGAAGAAGGTCAGCCTCGAGTACCGCACCCCGCAGCGCGTCGTACGTGCCACCCACGAAGTCAGCTTCGAGGTGGATCGTGCCGATCGTTTCGTGCTGCTCGGCCCGTCCGGTTGCGGTAAGTCCACCCTGCTCAAGGCGGTGGCCGGTTTTATCGAACCGGTCGGCGGCAACATTCGCCTGGATGGCATCCAGGTGCGCGATCCAGGCCCGGATCGCATCGTCGTGTTCCAGGAGTTCGACCAGTTGCCGCCCTGGAAGACGGTGAAACAGAACGTGATGTTCCCGCTGCTGGCTTCGCGCACGCTCAAGCGTCGCGAAGCCGAGGAGCGCGCCCTGCATTACCTGGAGAAGGTCGGCCTGGCCGCTTTCGCCGATGCCTACCCGCACACCCTGTCCGGCGGCATGAAAGCTCGTGTGGCGATTGCCCGCGCGCTGGCCATGCAGCCGAAGATCCTGCTGATGGACGAGCCCTTCGCCGCCCTCGATGCGCTGACCCGTCGCAAGATGCAGGAGGAGTTGCTGGAGCTGTGGGAGGAGGTGCGCTTCACCCTGCTGTTCGTCACCCATTCCATCGAAGAGGCGCTGATCGTCGGTAACCGCATCCTGCTGCTGTCGCCCCATCCGGGGCGGGTGAGGGCGGAAATCAACAGCCACCAGTACGACCTGCACAGCCTCGGCGGTGTGGGGTTCCAGCAGACCGCACAGCGCATCCATCGCCTGCTGTTCGACGAGGAGGTCGACAGCGGCCATGCCGTCGAGCTGGGCTTCCACGACATCCGCATCGCCTACTGAGGAGAATGAAACCATGAGTCTTTCCCCCGCACGGCGTGAGGAATACGAAATCCCCCTGCAACCGTTGCCCGGCCTCAAAGTGGAGCGCGAGCTGTCCCTGGGGCAGCGTCTTTGGCAGCAGGGCTGGCTGCGCAAGTCGGTGATTCTGTTGGCACTCGCGCTGATCTGGGAAGCCGCGGCGCGCTACCAGGCCAACGACCTGTTGCTACCGAGCTTCCTGCAGACCGCCAAGGCTTTCGTCGAAGGCATCGGCAGTGGTGAGCTGCTGGAGAAGGTGGCGGTTTCGCTGTCGGTACTGGTCAAGGGCTACCTGATCGGTATCGGCATGGCCTTCCTGCTCACCACCCTGGCGGTGTCGACGCAACTGGGCCGCGACCTGCTGTCGACCCTGACCTCGATGTTCAACCCGCTGCCCGCCATCGCACTGCTGCCGCTGTCGCTGCTGTGGTTCGGCCTGGGCGAGAACAGCCTGATCTTCGTGCTGGTGCACTCCGTGCTCTGGGCGTTGGCACTGAATACCTACGCCGGCTTTCTCGGTGTGTCGGAAACCCAGCGCATGGCCGGGCGCAACTATGGCCTCAAGGGCATGCGCTTCGTGCTGTTCATCCTGATTCCCGCGGCGCTGCCGTCGATCCTCGCCGGTCTGAAGATCGGCTGGGCCTTCGCCTGGCGCACGCTGATCGCCGCCGAACTGGTGTTCGGTGCTTCCAGCGGCAAGGGCGGCCTGGGCTGGTACATCTTCCAGAACCGCAACGAGCTGTACACCGACAAGGTATTCGCCGGCCTGGTGGCGGTGATTCTGATTGGCCTGCTGGTGGAGAACCTGGTGTTCGCCACCGTCGAGCGCATCACCGTCAAGCGCTGGGGGATGCAGAGGTAGAGCCCTTCATAGGGTGGATCACGCTTCACCGATCCACCTGTGCGGCCCGACCGATTCACCGATTTCGAGTGCAATGGTGGATGAAAAAAGCGTCAGCTACGCGCCCCGATCCACCCTACGAAACTCACCACGTCCACTGAATGACATAACGAGAAAATTGATGACCAACACATTCAAACTCGGCCGTCTGGCCACTGCTCTGGGCCTGCTTGGCGCCCTGGCAACCCCGCTGGTCGCCCACGCGGAAGGCAAGATCAGCATTGCCCAGCAGTTCGGTATCGGCTATCTGGTGCTGCATGTGGTCAAGGATCAGCAACTGATCGAGAAGCACGCCAAGGCCCAGGGCCTGGACAGCATCGACGTCGAGTGGCGCACCATCTCCGGCGCCACGGCAATGAACGAAGCCCTGTTGGCTGGCGCCATCGACGTGGTCTCGGCCGGTGTACCGCCGATGCTCACCGTGTGGGATCGCACCCACGGCAAGCAGAACGTCAAGGCTGTCGCGTCCCTGGGTTCCATGCCCAACTACCTGCTGAGCAACAAGGCCGAGGTCAAGACCCTGCAGGATCTCGGCGAGAAGGATCGCATCGCCGTGCCAGCCGCCGGCGTGGGCTTCCAGTCGCGCACCCTGCAGATCGAAACCGCCAAGCTGTACGGCAATGCCGACTTCCAGCGTTTCGACAAGATCTCCGTGAGCCTGCCGCACCCGGACGCCACCGCTGCGCTGATCAAGGGCGGCTCGGAAATCACCGCGCATTTCTCCAGCCCGCCGTTCCAGTACCAGGCGCTGGAAAACCCCGACGTGCACAAGCTGATCAGCTCCTACGACATCCTCGGCGGCCAGGCCACGTTCAACGTGTTGTACGCCACCGAGAAATTCCACGACCAGAACCCGAAGACCTACAAGGCCTTCTACGATGCGCTGGTCGAGGCTTCGCAGATCATCAAGGCCGACAAGGCCGCCGCGGCAGAGACCTACATCAAGGTCGAGAACTCCAAGCTGCCGCTGGAGTTCGTGCAGAAGATCGTCATCGATCCGGAAATCGACTTCACCGTATCGCCGGAGCGAACCTTCATCTACGCCGAGAAATTGCATGAGCTGGGCGTGTTGAAGAACAAGGCTGGTTCCTGGAAGGATTACTTCTTCGAGGAAGCCCACGCCAATCCGGGTAGCTGATAACCAGATTGAAAACCGGCACGTGGGCGTCATCCCTTCCCGCGTGCTCCTGGCCATGTACTGCTGCGCACAACGCGGTAGTCGATTTTGGTGTTGACGATGCGTTCGTTCGTGGTAGTCGGGCTGCAGTTGCAAGCCCTTTTGTGTGACGGCGGGTCGCAGCCATGAGCTTCGATTGGCCATTCGTATTGTCGACGCTGCCAGCCTTTCTCAAGGCCGTTGGCGTCACCTTGCAAGTCGGCGCCATCGCCATTGCCTGTTCCTTGCTGGTGGCGTTGCTCAACTCGGCGATTCTGGTCTGGCGCGTGCCGTTCTTGCGGCGCCTGGTCGGCCTCTACGTTGAAGTGGCGCGTAACACCCCCTTGCTGATCCAGCTGTTCTTCATCTACTTCGCCTTGCCGGTGATCGGCATCCGTCTGTCCGGGTTCGCTGCGGCGATCATCGCCATGACCTTTCTCGGTGGCGCCTACCTGACCGAAGTGCTGCGCGCCGGTGTGGAGGCGGTGCCCAAAGCGCAGATCGAGTCGGGGCTGTCCATCGGCCTGTCGCGCTGGCAACTGCTGCGCCACGTGATCCTGCCCCAGGCCGGTTTGCTCAGCCTGCCGGCGCTGTTCGCCAACTTCATCTTCCTGCTCAAGGAAACCACCGTGGTCTCGGCGGTGGCGGTGCCGGAGATTCTCTACACCACCAAGAGCTACATCGCCCTGTACTACAAGACCTACGAGATGCTCGCAGTGATGACCGCCCTGTGCGTGCTGCTGTTCCTGCCGCTGTCGCTGCTGTTGGGTGTACTGGAAAGGAGGCTGCAACATGGCCAGTTCGGGTCTTGAGCTGCTCTGGGTGTCGGCGCCGCAGCTGGCCCGCGGCGCCTGGGAAACCCTGAGCATTTCTGCCTCGGCCATCGCCTTCAGCACTTTGGGTGGCGTGCTCTACGGGGTGTTGCGCAGTCTCGGTTCGGCCTGGCTCGATGGGCTGCTGCGGGTCTACCTGGAACTGTTCCGGGCGATCCCGGTGCTGGTCTGGCTGTATCTGTTCTTCTTCGGGTTGCCGATCTTCGCCGGCGTCAGCGTGCCGAGCTTCTGGTGCGCGGTGCTGGTGTTGTCGTTATGGGGCGCCAGCGAGGTGGGCGAGGTGGTGCGCGGCGGCTTGCGTTCGCTGCCCCGTGGCCAGCGTGAGGCCGGTCTGGCCATCGGCCTGAACACCTGGCAGCTGTACGGCGAGGTGCTGCTGCCCCAGGCGCTCAAGCGCATGACGCCGCCGACCATCAACGTCTATACGCGGCTGATCAAGACCAGCTCGCTGGCGGTGCTGATCGGCGTGGTGGATGTGATCAAGGTCGGTCAGCAGATCATCGAGCGCACCTACGAGTCGGTGCTGATCTACGGCTTCCTGTTCCTGTTTTTCTTTGTCCTCTGTTATCCGCTGTCGGCCGCCTCGCGCGTGCTGGAACGTCGCTGGAGTCATGCATGACCGCGTTGATCGAACTGGATTCATTCAGCAAAAGCTTCGGCGCCACGCCGGTGCTGCGCAAGGTCGACCTGCGTGTCGAGCGCGGCGAGGTGGTGGTGATCCTCGGCCCCAGCGGTTGCGGCAAGAGCACTCTGCTGCGCTGCCTCAATGGTCTGGAGCAGGGGCAGGGCGGCAGCCTGCGTTTCGCCGGGCGCGAGCTGGGCGGCAAGACCGACTGGCGCGCCGTGCGCCAGGAAATCGGCATGGTGTTCCAGAGCTACCACCTGTTCCCCAACAAGACGGTGCTGGAGAACATCCTGCTCGGCCCGCTCAAGGTGCAGAGACGTGCCTTCGGTGAGGCCCTGGCGCAGGCCAAGGCGCTGCTGGAGCGGGTCGGCCTGCTGGACAAGCGCAATGCCTACCCGCGTGAGTTGTCTGGCGGCCAGCAGCAGCGCATCGCCATCGTCCGGGCGCTGTGCATGAACCCGCAGGTGATGTTGTTCGACGAGGTGACCGCCGCCCTCGACCCGGAGATGGTCAAGGAGGTGCTGGAAGTGATCCTCGGCCTCGCCGAAGGCGGCATGACCATGCTTATCGTCACTCACGAAATGGCCTTCGCCCGGGCGGTGGCCGACCGAATCCTGTTCATGGACGGCGGCGTGATCGCCGAACAGAACGACCCTGAAACTTTTTTCAGCAACCCGCAAACCGCACGCGCGCAGCAGTTTCTGGAGAAGTTCTCCTACGTGGAAAACATGCCCAAAAGGAAAGCGCAATGACCTTTAAATCTGCCCTGACATTCCCCTTGCTCGCTGCCAGCCTGCTGATTGGTTGCGGCCCATCCGATGAACCCAAGCAGGCCGCGGCCGAGCCCGCCGCACCGACGCCGCCGGCCGCCGAAGCTGCGCCCAGCGACAGCTACCTGGAGAAGATCAAGGCCCGCGACAAGCTGATCGTCGGTGTCTTCAGCGACAAGCCGCCATTCGGCTTCGTCAACGAGCAGGGCGAGTACGTCGGCTTCGATACCGATATCGCCAAACGCTTCGCCAAGGATCTGCTCGGCGACGAGAAGAAAGTCGAATTCGTGGTCGTCGAGCCGGCCAGTCGTATCCCGTTCCTGCAGAGCGACAAGGTCGACCTGATCCTCGCCAACATGACCGTCACCCCGGAGCGCGCCGAGGCGGTGGATTTCACCAACCCGAACCTGCGCGTCGCCGTTCAGGCCCTGGTGGCCGACGGCAGTGACGTACAGAAGCTCGACGACCTGGCCGACAAGACCACCATCGTCACCACCGGCACCACCGCCGATATCTGGCTGACCAGGAACCATCCGGAGTGGAAACTGCTCAAGTTCGAGAAGAACTCCGAGTCGCTGCAGGCCCTGGCCAACGGTCGTGGCGATGCCTATGCCCAGGACAACCTGGTGCTGTTCAGCTGGGCCAAGCAGAATCCGGGCTATCGCGTCCTCGCCGAAACCCTGGGCGATGAAGCACCGATCGCCCCGGCAGTGAAGAAGGGCAACAGCGAACTGCGCGACTGGGTTAACGATGAGCTGGCCAAGCTGGGCGAGGAGAAATTCCTGCTCAGCCTGTACGATCAGTACGTTCGTCCGGAGCTGGCCGAGGGCACCGATCCAGAAGCGATCATCGTCGAAGGCGGCAAGTGGGAGGAGTGATCCGCCACTGACAACCGCTGCAATGAAGAAAGCCCGCCCGGGAAACCAGGCGGGCTTTTTTCCTTCAATTCTTTTTAGGAATTCAGGTGATTTGCCAAGAGCTGGTTACAGGAAAGAGGAGGGTGAAGGTATTTCTAGTTCATAGAGGAATATGGTTATGATAAATAGATTCTTTTAAGGCATAAGGCCATCAAGCAGACTGATGCCGTCATCCGCACCTACCCCGTAAGGAAACCCTGGATCATGCTGAAGAAACTCCTGTTGGCGACTGCCGTCACCACCTCGCTGCTCGGTAGCGCTGCTGTGCTGGCAGCAGACAAGCCGATTCTCAATGCCTCTTATGACGTGGCCCGTGAGCTGTTCGCCGAGATCAACCCCAAGTTCCAGGCCCACTGGAAAGCCGAAACCGGCAAGGATCTGAAGATCGATCAGTCGTTCGCTGGTACCTCGCGTCAGGCTCAGGACATCATCCAGGGCAAGAAGGTCGACACCGTGACCTTCAACCAGGTTACCGACGTGGATATCCTGGCCAAGCGTGGCCTGGTGCGTAAGGATTGGGCCGAGCAGTTCCCCAATGGCAGCTCGCCGTACTACAGCACCACTGCCTTCCTGGTTCGCAAGGGCAACCCGAAGAACATCAAGAACTGGGACGACCTGGCCCGTTCGGACGTGAAGCTGGTGTTCCCCAACCCGAAAACCTCCGGCAACGCCCGCTACAGCTACCTGGGTGCCTGGCTGTACGCCAACGAAGCGTTCAAGGGCGATGAAGCCAAGATCAAGGAATTCGTCGGCAAGATCCTTCACAACGTCGAGAACTTCCCCACCGGCGGCCGTGGTGCCACCGTGGCCTTCGCACAGAACGGTCAGGGCGATGTACTGCTGAGTTTCGAATCGGAAGTGGTCAATATCGCCAATGGCGAAGAGTTCAAATCCGGCGAGTTCGAAGTGGTGGTGCCGCCGGTAAGCGTGCTGGCCGAATTCCCGGTTGCCGTGGTGGACAAGGTGGTTGACGAGAAGGGCACCCGCGATGTCGCCAAAGCCTACCTAGACTTCCAGTACAGCAAGGACATTCAGAAGCTGCTGACCACTTACCACTACCGTGTGCAAGACAAGGAAGTGGCTGCCGAAACCGCAGGCCAGTTCCAGGATCTGCGCCTGATCAACCCGACCGAAGTCCTTGGTACCTGGGACGAGATCACTGCCAAGCACTTCGATGGCAATGCTATCCTTGACCAGCTTTTGGCCGAAGGTCGCTGATCGTCTAGTATCGATCTGCTGCGCGTCGGCCCTGCAGCGTTGGAAACAGGCCGCTTTGCCTGTTTCCACGGGGGCGCCTAGCCCGTGCATGGCTCTAGCTCGCGAGATCTCGATCGTCGCCGAGGGCTGAGCCGCATCAGATGTATTTCACAAACCGCCGATCCTTCGGCGGTTTGTGCATTGAAGGACTTTCGAGTGAGCAAGACCCCCGTTTTCTTTCTGCAGAATCCGTTGCTGCCGGGCTTCGGCCTGAGCTTCGGTTTCAGCGTCTTCTATCTGTCGCTGGTCATCCTGTTTCCGCTGTCCGCCCTGTTGCTCTACGTCAGCGACATGAGTTGGGCGCAGTACTGGCAGGCGATCAGCGATCCGCGCGTGGTGCAGAGCTACAAGGTCACCATCAGCGGTGCCTTCTATTCCACCGTGATCGTGCTGCTGATCGGCTTGCTGATCGCCTGGATCATCACCCGTTACGAATTCCCCGGCCGACGCCTGGTCGATGCGCTGGTGGATCTGCCGTTCGCGCTGCCGACCTCGGTCGCCGGTCTGACCCTGGCGACCCTGCTGGTTCCCGGTGGCTGGCTCGGCCAGTATTTCGACGCTGTCGGCATCAAGATCGCCTATGCGTATCCCGGCCTGCTGATCGCCATGGTGTTCACCAGCCTGCCGTTCGTGGTGCGCACCGTGCAGCCGGTGCTGCAGAGCCTGGGCACGGAGTACGAAGAGGCGGCCAGCACCCTGGGCGCCAACAAGTGGCAGAGCTTCGCCTACGTGGTGCTGCCGAGCCTGGCCCCGGCGCTGATCACCGGGGCGTCCCAGGCGTTCGTGCGCAGCCTGGGCGAGTTCGGTGCGGTGATCATGATCGCCGGCAACATCCCGTTCAAAACCGAAGTCTCGTCCCTGATGATTTTCGTGCGCCTGCAGGAATTCAATTACCCGGCAGCGGCGGCGATCGCCTCGGTGATTCTCCTGGCATCACTGTTCCTGCTCTTCGCCTTGCAGGTGGTGCAGGGGCGCTTGTTCAAATGGCAGCGGCAAAGCAGATGAAAAAACCTCAGCACTGGCATCAATGGTTACTCATCATCCTCGGCCTCGGTGCGGTCGCGCTGATGCTACTGGTTCCCTTGGCACTGATTTTCACCAAGGCGCTCAGCGGTGGCTGGAGCGTACTGGTCGACAACCTGTCCCAGGACTACATGCAGCACGCCATCGGCCTGACTCTGCTGGTCGCTGCGCTCACCGTGCCGCTGAACCTGTGCTTCGGCATTCTGCTGGCCTGGTGCGTGACCCATTACGACTTCCGTGGCCGCAAGCTGCTGACCACTCTGGTGGATATTCCCTACGCCGTGTCACCGGTGGTCGCGGGCCTCTGCTATCTGGTCGTCTATGGGCTGGAAACCGCGCTGGGCCGCTGGTTCTACGATAACGACATGCAACTGATGTTCGCCTGGCCCGGCATCGTCATGGTCACCGTGTTCGTCACCGCACCCTATGTGGCGCGCATCCTGATTCCGGTGATGCAGTCCCAAGGCAATGACGAGGAAACCTCGGCGTTGTGCCTGGGAGCCAATGGCTGGCAGATTTTCCGCCATATCACGCTGCCCAATATCAAGTGGGCGTTGCTGTATGGCGTGGTGGTCACCAACGCGCGGGCAGTGGGGGAATTCGGGGCGGTGTCGGTGGTGTCCGGCACCATCCTCAACCAGACTCTGACCCTGCCGCTGCTGGTGGATCAGTTGAACAACGATTACAAACCCGTAGCGGCTTTTACCGCAGCGGGCCTGTTGGCCTGCATGGCGTTGTTCACCCTGTTCCTCAAGACCTACATGGAGTGGCGTCAGCGCGTCAACATGCAACGCGCTGCCGACAGCTGAGTCAGCTCGATACCTGCGTCAGATGTCGAGCCAGCGCCGATTTGAGCGGCGACAGGTTCTGTGCCAGGCGCAGGCCGGCATTGCGTAGCAGGCGAGAGGGCATTCGATCATCGGTGTACAGCCGCACCAGCAGGCTGGTGGCCTGATACAAGGGCCAGCTGGCTCGCTGCTGGGCGCGGGCGTAACGCTGAAGAACGGCGGGGGTGCCGATATCTCGGCCCTGATGCAACGCGTCGAGAAGCACATCCGCCAGCCGTTTCTGGCTCTGCAAGCCAAAGTTGAAGCCATGCGCCGTCACCGGATGCATGCCCACCGCGGCATCGCCTACCAGGGCACTGCGTAACCCGGCGAAACGCTCGGCATAGACGCCAACCAGCGGGTAGGCATGACGCTCGCCAAGCAGTTCCATACGCCCCAGGCGTCGGTCGAAACGTCGCTCCATATCGCGTGCGAAGGCCTCGGCATCGAGGCTCATCACTTTGCTCATTTCCTCAGGCGATAACGTCAGCACCGCCGAGGCGCAGTTGCCGTTCAGGGGCAGCAGGGCAAGTGTCTGCCCGTAGCCGAACCACTCCCAGGCAACCTGCTCATGGCTGTGTTCGTGGGCCATGCGGCAGACCAGCATGGTCTTGCCGAAGTCCTCCATGCGCGCGCCGATTCCCAGACGTCGCCGGGTTTCCGAAAAACGGCTGTCGGCAGCCACGATCAATCGCGCACCCAGGCTCTGGCCATCGCTCAGGCGTAACGTCACGCCTCGCGTCGTGCAGCGCAGATCGCTGACCGTGCACTCGGTCAGCAACTGAACGTCAGGGCATTCCTTTACTGCAGCGAAAGCGGCGCGACGGATCGCCTGATTGGGCACCAGGCATCCCAACCGATCCTGGCCGGCTGCCGCCGCGGCGATACGCAGTGCGTAAGGGGAAGGGCCATTGAGCACCCGGGCGTCGCGCAGCGGAGCGATGTCTTCAGCCGAGACGTGTTGCCACAGCCCCAGCGACTGCAGCGTCTGTTGCGATGCGTGGGTGAGGGCGATCTCGCGGCCATCGAAGGGCGGCATTGCCAAATCATCGAGCGACTGACGTTCGATCAGTCGAATGGAAAGCCCGTGGCCGGACAATGATCGCGCCAGGCAAAGGCCCGCCGGCCCGGCTCCGACGATGACGACATCCGCTTGCATGGCGGCTCCCCGCAGTTGCTGACAGGCACTTACTGTAGGTCAGCGGCCACCGGGAGGCATTGCTCGGGATCAGGCAAAAGGACGGTCACCAGAAGCCGATGGGGTGGCGCTCGTTGATGTAATCGAGCGGCAGAGCGAAGCCTTTGCGGAAGAAGTTGGCCAGACGGGTGTCGATGACCTTTTCGTTGACCGATGCCAGCAGCGATTCCTGGCGGTGGATATCGCCGCTGTCGGCGTAGTACTCCTCATGCAGCATGCGCTGCGCCGCGATATTGGCGACCAGACTGTAGCTGCTGACCAGGCCTTCATCGGGCCGGCTGACCGCCAGGATCAGGCGCGGCTTGTCGTTTTCCAGCGCCAGATCGACCACCACGTCGAGATCGTGGTTGCGTGCGTAGCTGGCTGCTTCTTCGAACAGAGGGCGCGCTTTCTCGCTCAATGCCTGGATGAATGCATCGCGAATCGAACCATCGCTCACATCGTGC
This sequence comes from Phytopseudomonas daroniae, assembly GCF_004327285.1. Taxonomy (GTDB): domain Bacteria; phylum Pseudomonadota; class Gammaproteobacteria; order Pseudomonadales; family Pseudomonadaceae; genus Aquipseudomonas; species Aquipseudomonas daroniae. Next base: position 101,402 of record NZ_QJUI01000011.1, on the reverse strand, counting down.
AGTTCATGGGTGTCTTGCAGCTTGCGCAGAGTATTCACTTCATTGCCCCTTGGGTTCGTCTGCTGTCTAGCGTGGGAAAAACAAGCGGGCTCCAGAGTTCAGCCGGGTCGATGGATGGTCTCTACTAAATATCTGGAACTTGTAGCCCCCAAGTACTGCCATAGACACACAGTAACGGTTGGGTTGGAGACTTTCGCCAGCATGCAAAACATCGAGCAGGCGGTTCATTTCCTGGAAAAGTACAACCTGGTACTGAGCACTGCCGAGTCGGCCACGGCCGGGCTATTGGCCGCCACCGTTGCGGCCGTACCGGGCTGTGATGGCGTGCTCGAGAGTGGCTTCGTCGTTTACTCCAAACGGGCCATGCAGGCCAGCCTCGGGGTGAAACTGGAGACCATCGAGACCTTCGGCATGAATAGCGAAGAGGTCGCCCGGGAGATGGCGCTGGGTGTGCTGCTGGCCAGCAGTGCGGACATCATCCTGGCCATCACTGGCGCGCCAACCGCGGACGACAAGAGCGGCCTGCAGATGATTGATGGTGCCATGTGTTTTGCCTGCGTCACCCGCCTTGCCGAACATCAGGGTGTGACCAGCGAGACCATCACTTTCCCCGGAGACAACAACGAAAGGCGCGCTGCTGCGGCGTGCCATGCCTTGCTGCAACTGCCTTATTACTATGAACGGCTGCGTCAGACCTCCTGACGCCACCGGTTCAGCGACTCGTGCAACATCGACCATTCAAGGAAAAAACATGATCAAGAAATGCCTGTTCCCAGCCGCCGGTTACGGCACTCGCTTTCTGCCGGCGACCAAGGCCATGCCCAAGGAAATGCTGCCTGTGGTCAACACGCCGTTGATCCAGTACGGCGTGGAAGAAGCACTCGACGCCGGCCTGAACGAGATCGCCATGGTGACCGGTCGCGGCAAACGTTCCCTGGAAGACCATTTCGACATCAGCTATGAGCTGGAACACCAGATCCGCGACACCGAAAAGGAAAAATACCTGGTCGGTATCCGTCGTCTGATCGACAACTGCACCTTTTCCTACACCCGCCAGGTGGAAATGAAGGGGCTGGGACACGCCATTCTCAGCGGCCGCCCACTGATCGGTGACGAGCCGTTCGCCGTGGTGCTGGCCGATGACCTGTGTATCAACCTCGGCGGCGATGGCGTGTTGACCCAGATGGTCAAACTGTACAACCAGTTCCGCTGCTCGATCGTGGCTGTCCAGGAAGTGCCGATGGAAGAAATCCACAAGTACGGCGTGATTGCCGGCGAGATGATCCGTGACGATATCTTCCGCGTCAGCCACATGGTCGAGAAACCGAAGGCCGAAGATGCACCCTCGAACCTGGCGATCATCGGCCGCTACATCCTCACTCCGGATATCTTCGATCTGATCAAGGACACCCAGCCAGGCAAGGGCGGTGAAATCCAGATCACCGACGCGCTGATGAAGCAGGCCCAGGAAGGCTGCGTACTGGCGTACAAATTCAAGGGTCGTCGTTTCGACTGCGGTGGTGCCGAGGGCTACATCGAAGCGACCAACTTCTGCTTCGAAAACCTCTACCGCGAAGGTAGCGGCTAACACGCGAACCTGAATGAGAAACCGGGCCATGAGCCCGGTTTTTTGTACCTGCGATAAGCAGAACCGGCTACGAGGGCTCGAAACCGTTGCTTGAACACGCCATAAAGGCCGGTGTTACCTTCATTGGCTCAGTATCCACAAGCAAGACTACCGTTCGAGTCAGTTGTTAATTAGAATCGATCTCGTTATTGACTCTCGCGACGGGTGCCCGGCATGTTCGGTTCGGCTTTATCAAATGAACAGGCTTTTCACGATCTCTATCGTGACCACCGCAGCTGGCTGGAGCAATGGCTGAGCCGGCGGATGGGCAACGGCTGGGATGCGGCTGATCTCAGCCAGGATGCCTTCATTCGTGTACTGGCCGGTTCTCAGGCTATCGCCGAGCTGCAAGAGCCGCGCGCCTACCTGAAAACCATCGGCAAGCGCTTGCTGATCAATCTGCACAAGCGCCGCAGCCTGGAGCAGGCGTATCTCGATGCTCTGATGCAATTGCCCGAAGCCTGCGCACCGTCGCCCGAACAGCGTTGGCTGGTGCTCGAAACCCTGCAAGCCCTGGACGAATTGCTCGATGGCCTGCCGCGAATGGTGCGTCGCGCCTTTCTACTCAGCCAGCTCGAAGGGCTGGGCTATCGGGAAATCGCCGAACGGCTGGAAGTTTCCGAGCGCAGCGTCAAACGCTACATGGTTCAAGCCTACGAACACTGCCTGCTGGTCGAGCTGTGCTGAACCGCGAGGCCAGTGACGATACCCGCCGTGTCGCGCGTTCCGCAGCACGCTGGCTGGCGCTGATCGAATCTGGCGAAGCCGGGGAGCGCGACCACGCTGGTCTGCAGCGTTGGCGTGAGCACAGTGCCAGCCACGAACATGCCTGGCAGCGGATTCAGGCACTGCGCACCCGTTTCGATGGTCTGCCGCCCGAACTGGCCATGGCCAGCCTCGATCGCCCTGATCAGGGCCGTAGGCGAATGCTCAAGGGCATGCTCGGTATTGCGGCGGTGGCACCTGCGGCCTGGCTGGTAACGCGGGAATTGCCCATCGATGCCTGGCGTGCGGATCTCTCCACGGGCACCGGCGAGCGGCGCAGCGTGACGCTCGCCAGTGGCAGTGTGCTGGATATGAATACCGCCTCGGCGGTGAATATCGACGCAGGTCGTCAACGCCTGACGCTGGTACGTGGCGAAATTGCCTTGCGCGTGGCTGGAGCCTCACCGTTCATCATCGATACGGCTCAGGGGAGGGCGACGCTCGGTGCGGGTGAGATCTGCGTGCGCCAGCAAGGCGATACCTGCGAATTCTCGGTTTTCAGCGGTAGCGCGCAGCTACGGCCAACGGGGTACGACACGTTCGTGCTGAGGCCTGGCCAGCGCGTGCGGCTGCGCGAAGGGCGTATCGAATCCAGACAGACCTTCGACACCGGAGTGCCAGGCTGGCGTGACGGCGTGCTCATGGCCAACGACCAGCCGCTGGGCGATTTCCTGCGTGAGCTCGACCGCTATCGAGCGGGCATCCTGCGTTGGTCTGCAGCGCTGGAATCATTACGGGTGACCGGCAGTTTCCGCCTCGCCGACACCGATCAGATCCTTGCTCTTCTCGCTGCCAGCCTGCCGCTGGAGGTGCGTGCCCGCACGCGTTACTGGGTGACCCTCGTACCCCGCGAGCGAGCGGCCTAAACCTGCCTCCATTAACCGGCAGGAGCTGCGGGGGCGCATAGCCTTGCGGGCGATACGATCGTAGCCATTGCGAACCATCCGTGGAGCCCCCACCAATCGCCGGCAAGCCAGCTCCTACATGTAGGGCGCTGAAGTTTTTTCCTGAAACCTGTCCCTTTTTTTTCACTGACCTGTCATGGGAAGTAAGTGAATTAAAAAGAGAGCGTTTGCCATGCTATCAATGACACGTCATCGGCCACGTCTGGTGTCATCCATTTCCTACCCCACGGTGTGCCTGAGCCTGTTGCTCGGCTTCGGGCCCATTGCGCCGTTCATCAGTCATGCCCAGGCTCAGGAGCGCAGTTACAACGTGCCGGGCAGTGACCTCGGCGCGGCATTGAGCCGCTTCGCCAGCCAGGCTGGGGTGAGTCTTTCCGTCGATCCGGCACTGGTCAGTGGCCGCAGTACTCCGGGGATTTCCGGCAGTTACAGCGTTGATGAGGGCTTCGCGCGCCTGTTGCAGGGCAGCGGGCTGCGTCTGCAGGCGGTAGGCAGCGAGGCCTATACCCTGGTACTGGCCAATGAGGGGGCCGACGCCATGGAAATCGCACCAACGGCGATCACTGGCGTCACGGTTCCTTCCGAGAGTCTCGAAGGCGAGCGCTATGCCGGTGGCCAGGTGGCGCGTCGCAGTTCGCAAGGGCTGCTGGGCTCTCGGGACTTCATGGAGTCGCCGCTGAGCATGACCACCTACACCAGCGAGACGGTGAAGAACAATCAGGCGCGCACCCTGGCCGACCTGACCTCCAGCGACCCGGCGGTGCGTTCCACCAACCCGGCGGGCGGCCGCTACGAGCAGTTCACCATTCGCGGCTTCAGCCTGTTCAACACCGATGTGTCCTACGGTGGCCTGTACGGCATCATGCCGACCTATTCCATCGACATGGAAATGGCCGATCGCGTCGATATCCTCCGTGGGCCGACCCAACTGGTCAACGGCATCTCGCCGCGCGGCAGCGTAGGCGGCGGTATCAACATCGTGCCCAAGCGTGCCACCGACAAGCCGATCACCGAGTTCACCGGCAGCTACGCCTCGGATAGCCAGGTCGGCGGCGCGGTGGACGTGGGCCGCCGCTTCGGCGAGGACAACCGCTTCGGCATCCGTTTCAACGGCGTGAAGCAGTCCGGCGACACCGAGTGGGATCACCAGAAGGTCAACCGCGAAATGGCGGTGCTGGGGCTGGATTACCGCGACGAGCGCCTGCGTCTGTCGATGGATCTGGGGCATACCGAGCGCGATACCGACGCGCCCCAGGAGCGTGTGCTGATCGCCGATGCGGCGCCGGTGCCGAAGGCCGGTGACGTACGCCACAATTATGCCCAGCATTGGAGCAAGGCCAAGACCGACGACACCTTCGGCGCCCTGCGCGGCGAGTTCGATATCGATGATTCGACCCTGGTCTATGGTGCCGTGGGCGCACGCAAGAGCAACCACGATTTCCTCCGCCACAACGTCTCGATCACCAATGCGGCGGGCGACTTCACCGTGCAGCCCCGCGACTTCACCCGCGACGAGGAAGTACGCACGGTGAACATGGGGGTACGCAAGTGGTTCCACACCGGTGCTGTCAGCCATGAAGTCAATCTGGCCGCCGACTACTTCGAGCTGGATTTCGAGAACGGTGGCGCTCGCTACGCCAACGGCGACAGCAATCTCTACGATCCGGTGCAGACGCCGAAGCCGCTCGTCCCGACGCGTCTCGATGCGAAGATCTACACCGAGAGCCGCTTCAGCGGTGTGGCGCTCTCGGACACCCTGGGCTTTATAGAGGATCGCTTGCTGTTGACCCTCGGCGCCCGCTGGCAGCGGGTCAAGATCAACGACTGGAGCGACGGTGTCGAACGACCTACCGGCTACGACGAGGAGAAGGTATCGCCGTCGGTTGGCGTGCTGTTCAAGGCCACCGACCAGCTGTCCCTGTACGCCAACTATATGGAGGGGCTCAGCCAGGGCAAGATCGCGCCATCGACCTCGGACAACAACGACGAAATCTTCCCACCCTTCATCAGCCGTCAGATCGAGGCGGGTGCCAAGTACGACATGGGACGCTTTGCCGTCACTGCCGCGGTGTTCCGCATCAAGCAACCGGCCTATGAGACCAATTCCACATCGCGGCTGTTCGGCCCCAACGGCAAGCGGGTCAACGATGGCGTCGAGCTCAGTGTCTTCGGTGAACCCGCGAATGGCTTCCGCCTGCTTGGCGGGGTGATGTATATCGACAGCGAACTGCGCGACACCATTGGCGGTGCCACCGACGGCAACCGCGCACCGGCCACGCCGAAATGGAACGCCAACCTGGGTGCCGAGTGGGATGTGCCTGGCCTACAGGGGCTGACCCTGACCGGGCGCGGCATCTACAGCAGCTCGCAGTACCTCGACCAGGCCAACACCAAGGAAATCGATTCGTGGACGCGCTATGACGTCGGCGCGCGCTACGCCTTCAAGGTCGACGACAAGGACATCACCCTGCGCGGCACCGTCGAGAACGTGCTCGACTCCCGGGACTGGATCTCGGCCGGCGCGTCGGACGACAGCGAGCCGGGACTGACCATTTCCACGCCACGTACTTTCATTCTGTCGGCAACCGTTGGGTTCTGAGCGTCCGTAGCACCTCTGTAGCGAACGCCTGTGCACCGGGCGTTCGCTGCACACAATAAAACCAATTACTCAGGGATGACGCGGGAGACCCCAAAGGGGTTGCTCCGCATTTTGCGTGACCTGCCATTGACTGATGAGTGCAGTGCTGACGACTTTCAACGGCTCCACCCGGAGCCTCGAACAGATAGAGGCGAGCACCATGTTAAGTGAACGAACCATCCCGCTGGATCGAGTCCATCGCGATTCGGCCCAGAGCAACAATGCGGATTACCTGGAACGCCAGGAGCGATTCGAATCCAATGTGCGCAGCTACCCACGCAAACTACCCCTGGCGATCGCCAAGGCGCAGGGCGTATGGGTGACAGATGTAGAGGGGCGGCGTTATCTCGACTGCCTGGCCGGCGCTGGCACCCTGGCGCTGGGCCACAACCATCCCGCCATTGTCGATAGCCTGTCCGGTTTTCTGGCTTCCGGGGTGCCCATGCACACCCTGGATCTCACCACGCCGCTGAAGGATGCCTTCAGCGAGACACTGCTGGGCGTGCTGCCGAGCCAGGGCTATTGCCTGCAGTTCTGCGGCCCCTCCGGCGCCGATGCAGTGGAGGCCGCGCTCAAGCTGGCCAAGACCGTGACCCGGCGCAGCAACGTCATCGCCTTTTCCGGTGGCTACCACGGCATGACCCACGGCGCCCTGGCGGTGACCGGCAATACCGGCCCGAAAGATGCCGTGGCCTCGCTGATGCCCGGCGTGCAGTTCATGCCGTATCCCCACGAGTATCGCTGCCCGCTGGGCATCGGTGGCGAGGCGGGCACCCGTGCGCTGTCGTATTACTTCACCCAGTTCATCGAGGATGTCGAAAGCGGCGTCTGCCTGCCGGCGGCGGTGATCGTCGAGGCGGTGCAGGGTGAGGGCGGCGCCAACCCGGCACCCAATGAATGGCTGCGTACCCTGCGTGAAGTCACTCGGCGCCACGGCATCCTGCTGATCGTCGATGAAGTCCAGGCCGGTTTTGGCCGCACCGGGCGGATGTTTGCCTTCGAGCACGCCGATATCGAACCCGACATCATCGTCATGTCCAAGGCGGTCGGCGGCGGTCTGCCCCTGGCCGTGCTGGCCATCAAGCGCGAGTTCGATGCCTGGCAGCCAGGCGCCCATACCGGCACCTTCCGCGGCAACCAGATGGCCATGGCCAGCGGCATGACCACCCTGCAGATCATCCAGAACGACGCCCTGGCCGAACAGGCCCGGGTACGCGGCGACTGGCTGAAAGAGCGTTTGAACGCGCTGCGTGAGCGCTACCCGGCGATTGGGCAGGTACGTGGCCGTGGGCTGATGCTGGGCCTGGAGATCGTCGACGAACGCCAGCCAGCCGACGCCCTGGGCGCCCATCCCATGGATGCTGCGCTGTCGGCTTCCATCCAGAGCCACTGCTTCAAGCAGGGTTTGCTGCTCGAACGAGGCGGGCGCCACGGCAGTGTCATCCGCCTGTTGCCGCCATTGATCATCGACGAGGCGCAGTGCGGCGAAGTGATCGTGCGTTTCGAACGCGCGCTGGATGCGGCACTAGCCGCTGCGCCGGGAGGTGCCCGTGGCTGATCTGTCCGCAAGCGCCGTGCGCGCTTACCCAGACCTCGATGTGCAGCCAGTCGACGTCACTCGCATCGATTCCGTGCGCGCCAGCCTGGCGCAGGTGGTCAGTGAAATGGCCGCGTCCCATGCATTGCTCAACTGCCTGATCAAGGAATTCGCGCTGCCGGAGAACCGCGCGCGCTATGCCTGGCCGTCCCATGTGCGGGGTATCGCACCCGCCAGCTACCTGCGGGCCATTCAGGGCAAGGGCATGCCGCTGGTCATCGACCTGCCGCAAAAGTGGCAGTTTCTGGTGCTGGTGGATCGCCGCGATCCGCTTGGTAGCCAGCGATACCTGAGCGATGTGTACACGCGCCAGGGCGATGCCGACTGGCGTTGCCCGCCATTCGCCGAGTTCGCCGCGCAACTGCTGGAGGCCTGCCAACAACTCACCGGTTCGCGCAATGAGGAGTTGCTCGAGCAGGTCATGCAAAGCCAGGGCGTTACCGCGGCTATCGTCGACAGCGCGCTGGAGTCCGAAGAGAACGACCCACTGCGCGATTATCTCGCCAGTGAACAGGGGCTCTGGTTCGGCCACCCCAACCACCCAGCGCCCAAGGCCCGGCTGTGGCCCGAGCACCTGGGGCAGAAGACCTATGCGCCGGAGTTTCGCGCCCGCGTTCCGCTGCATGTCCTCGAAGTGCCCCGTGACGGCCTGCAATTACGTGGTAATGATCTGAGCGATGAGCAGGTGCTCGAGGGTTTCGCCAACCAGCGACTGGCGCACAGCGGCCGTGCGGCGATCTGTCTGCACCCGGTGCAGGCCCAGCTGTTTCTCGCCGATCCGCGGGTCAAGGGGCTGATCGACCGTGGCGAGATCGTCGATCTCGGCCAGAAGGGGCCGCTGGCCAGCCCGACGGCCTCGATGCGCACCTGGTACGGGGAAGGCAGCGGCTACTTCCTCAAAGGGTCGCTCAACGTGCGCATCACCAATTGCGTGCGCAAGAATGCCTGGTACGAGCTGGACAGCGCCTTGCTGATCGACCACCTGTTCACGCGCCTGCAGCGCGAGCACAAGGCCACGATCGGCGGCGCCACCCTGGTCAGCGAGCCGGGTTCGCTCAGCTGGGCGCCGGCGGGCAGCAGCGCCGAGGACAGCCACTGGTTTCGCGAGCAGACCGGCGCCATCCTGCGGGAGAACTTCTGCCGCTATGCGCCTGCCGAATCCTGCCTGATGGCCGGCACGCTGTTCGCGAGGGACTTGCAGTTGCAGCCGCTGATCCATGGCTTTCTGCAGCAGAGGGCGAAAAAGCCCAGCGACGAACACCTGCTGGGCTGGTTCGACGCCTACCAGGCGCTATTGCTGCGCCCGGTGCTGTCGCTGTTCTTCAACCATGGCGTGGTGCTGGAGCCACACCTGCAGAACGCGGTGCTGGTGCACGACAACGGCTGGCCAGCGCAATTGCTGTTGCGCGACTTCGAAGGCGTGAAACTCACCGATGATCTGGGCGTGCGCTACCTCGAAGAGGGTGTGCAGGAGCGTGTTCGGCAATCGCTGACCTACTCGCGTCAGCAAGGCTGGAAACGCATCAGCTACTGCCTGTTCGTCAACAACCTGTCCGAAGCGATCCTGGCGCTGAGCTGGGATCGTCCGCACCGGGCCGCGACCATGTGGCAGCGGGTCGAGCGCCAGTTGCGTGAGCTGCGTGGCGAACTGGTCAGGCCCGCGCCGGAGCTGGACGCGCTGCTCGCCGGGGAGCCCATCGCCTGCAAGACCAACCTCAAGGTGCGTCTGTCGGCCCAGGCCGACCGTCATGCCGGTTACGTGCAGCTGGCGTGCCCATGGGCCGAGGGGGTGCAGCATGGATAAGCTGCCCACCGCGGTGCTCGACGCCATCGAGCAGGCCCGCAGCCGTGCGGCGGATCCCCTGGCGGTGTTCGTCTATGACCTCGATGCATTGGCGCAGCATGTCCGCGAGGTGATGGCTGCGCTGCCTCCAGGCGTGGAGCTGTACTACGCGATCAAGGCCAACAGCGAGGCGCCGATCCTGCAGACGCTGTTGCCCCTGGTCGATGGCTTCGAGATTTCGTCCGGTGGCGAGATCGAGCGGCTGCAGGCGGCCGCCAGCGACAAGCCGTTCGTATTCTCTGGCCCCGGCAAGCTCGACTCCGACCTGCGTGCCGCCCTGACGCACGGCGTGGAAGCGATCCATATCGAGAGTCTCAACGAGATCGACCGCCTGCAACGCATCGCCGCACAGCTCGGCCGCGTGCAAGCGGTGTTCATCCGTATCAACCCGGAACTGCCGGCCACGCTGTCCAGCCGGCTGGCCATGGCGGGCACCGCGACGCCTTTCGGCCTGGATGAATCCGAGGTAGCGCAGGCGATCCGGCGGGTGGAAGCCTGCAGCCACCTGCGCCTGCAGGGCTTCCATGTGCATGCGATGTCCCATCAGCAGCAGGTGGAACGCCACGAGCAGCTGCTCGATCTGTATCTGCAGCGCTGGGCGCAATGGAAGGCTCTGGCCACGCGGCCCGAGACCGTCACCCATCTGAACGTCGGGGGTGGCATCGGGGTGGACTACCTGAGTGGCGAGCGCTTCGACTGGCCGCGGCTTTGCCGCCATCTGGAGCAGCGCCTGGGCGCACTGCACGATGCGCCGGTGGTGCGCTTCGAGCCGGGGCGTTTCATCAGTGCGTTCTGCGGCTATTACGCCATGGAGGTGCTGGACGCCAAATCCAGTCACGGCCAGCACTTTCTGGTCTGCCGGGGCGGTACCCACCAGTTCCGCCTGCCGGTCGCCCAGGGTCACGATCATCCGGTGATCCATGTACCGGCGCCCGGTCGTGCAGCGAGTGGCGTGCCCCGGCTGTGGACGGTGGTTGGGCAACTGTGCACGCCCAAGGATGTGCTCAGCCGCGGTCGCCAACTGGTCGATGCCGCCGTGGGCGATCTGCTGGTACTGCCGCTGGCCGGTGCCTACGGCTACAACATCTCGCATGCCGATTTCCTCTGCCATCCGCGCCCCGAACAGCTGTTCGTCAGGGGCGAGGGCAGTCGGGGAGGTGACGGATGATGGCGCCGGCACGGGCGCCAGCAGCGATGTCGCGCCGGCTGGTGGTGGTCGCCGTGATCCTCGGTACCACTACCGTGAGCCTCAACAACACCTCGCTGAATCCGGCATTGCCGGCCTTCATCGAGGCGTTCGGACTGGGCCCGGTGATGGCTACGTGGATCGTGGCGGCCTTCATGGTGAGCATGGGCATGAGCATGCCGCTGACCAGCTACCTGGCCCAGCGCGTGGGGCGTAAGGTTATGTATCTGGCCGGCCTGTCGCTGTTCGTGGCTGGCTCGCTGCTGGGCGCCATGGCCGACTCCATCGCCTGGGTGATCACCGCGCGGGTGGTGCAGGGCATCGCCAGCGGGCTGATGATTCCGCTGTCCCTGGCGATCATCTTTTCGGTCTACCCGAAGGGCGCGCGTGGCGCGGTCACCGGCCTCTGGGGCGCCGCGGTGATGCTCGCGCCCGCGGTCGGGCCGCTGTGCGGCAGCCTGCTGCTGCAGTGGTACGACTGGCGTGCGCTGTTTCTGGTCAACGTGCCCATCGGTTTGCTGGCCTTCGGCCTGGGCGTCAAGGTGCTGCCCAGAAACGAGGCGGGGGCGGGCAAGCCGTTCGACCTGACCGGCTACCTGCTGGTCGCGGTCGGCATCGGCGCGCTGATGGTTACCGTGGGGCGGCTCCGCCACATGCAGGCCCTGCAGGATCCGCTCAATCTGCTCGGCCTGTTGCTGGCGGCGGGTTGTCTGGTGGCGTTCGTCAGGCACCAGTTGCGGCACAGGTCGCCCCTGCTGGAGCTGCGCATCTTCGCCCTGAAAGGCTATCGGTCGAGCGTGATCATCGCCGTGGTGCAGTCCATCGGCATGTTCGAGTGCCTGGTGCTGGTGCCGCTGCTGGTACAGATGGTGATGGGTCACAGCGCCATCTGGACCGGTATCGCGCTGCTCTGCACCGCGTTGTCAGCCAGCCTGTTCGGCCACTACGGCGGCAAGTTGCTCGACCGCCACGGGCCACGAGGCATCGTCTCTGCCGGCTTGCTGCTGACCGGCCTGGCGACCTTCGCCCTGGGCACCATCGATCACGATGTCGGGATGCTCGCCATCTGCCTGCTGATGGTGGTACGCGGTGCCGGCCTGGGGCTGTCCTACATGCCGGTGACCACCGCCGGGCTGGACGTGCTGCCCGAGGCGCTGGTTACCCAGGGCGCGGCGATGAACAACATCTCGCGGCGCCTGCTGTCGTCCCTGGCCATCGTGCTGGCCTCGCTGTGGCTGCAGATCCGCCTGGGTGATAACTGGGGGGCAGCCCATGCTGGCGTGGCCCATGCCGGTACGGCCAGCGCCATCGGCGAAGTCTTCATCGCCACCGGTGCCCTGATCCTGCTCGCGCTGCCTTTCGCCTGGCGCTTTCCGTATTCCCTTTCCAACGACCCGGTCGAGCCAGGCTCGGCCCTGTCCGAACACCGTTCATGAGGTGTCTATCCATGTCTTCCTTTTCTCCACTTCGCCTGCCCGAACTCATCGCCCATGCCCACGAGTGGCTGACTCCGGCGGATCCCCAGCGCTACCGCCAGGTGTCACAACGGGTGATCGGGCAATTGCTGCAAACCCTGCTCTTCGAGGATGTGCTGAGCTATCGCTGCGAGACACTCGAATGCGGGCCACTCGAAGAGGGTCGCCAACGCTTTATCGTCGAGGGCGTCGATGAGCGTCAGGCCGTGGTCGAGTACCGCTGCCTTGGCTTGCTCAGCGACAGCTTCGCCATCATCCGCCTGGATCCGGCGACCCTGGAGCGCGTCGATGCGCAAGGTCAGTCCAGCCAGCCGGATCTGCACCAGGCGCTGTCGGAGCTGCTCGGCGCCCTGTCCGATGGCCCGCACATGCCGCGGTTCATCCAGGAACTGGAACAGACGCTGCTCAAGGATCTGCAGTCGCGCACCCAGAGTTACCGACCCGCCGCCGCGCCGCACACCCTGGATGCCGACGCCCTGGAGCGGCATTTCATGGATGCCCACAGCTACCACCCTTGTTACAAGTCACGCATCGGCTTTTCCCTGGACGACAACCGCCGCTACGGCCCCGAGTTCGGCCAGCCGCTGGCCGTGGTCTGGCTGGGCATCGCCCGCCACCTGGGTTCGGCCAATCAGTCGCGCGATGTGGATCTGCAGGCTTTTCTACAGGAAGCCTTTGGCGAGCAGCGCTGGGCCGAGATCGACCGGGCGCTGGCCGAGCAGGGCCGTTCCCTGGACGACTACTGGCCGATCCCCGTGCACCCCTGGCAGTGGGAGCAGGTGATAGTGCCGACCTTCCAGGCCGAGCTGGCCCAGGGCGAGCTGCTCTACCTCGGCACCTCGGGTGCCCACTACCGGGCCCAACAGTCGATCCGCACCCTGGCCAATGTCGAGGAGCCGGCGAAGCCCTACGTGAAGCTCGCGCTAAGCATGACCAACACCTCCAGCACGCGCATCCTGGCGCGGCACACGGTGCTGAACGGGCCGATCATCAATGACTGGCTGCAGCAGTTGATCGCCACCGATGCCACGGCGCGGGAGCTGGATTTCGTGATTCTTGGCGAGGTCGCCGGGGTGAGCTTCGACTACGCGCAACTGCCTGCCATCCGGCAAAGCCAGGCCTACGGCACCCTGGGCGCGATCTGGCGGGAAAACCTCAATGGCTACCTGAAGGAGGGCGAGCAGGGCGTGCCGTTCAATGGCCTGAGCCATGTCGAGAATCGCTATGCCGAAGGCGATCAGCAGCCCTTCATCGACGCCTGGATCGCCCGCTACGGCCTGCACGCCTGGGTGGAGCAACTGCTGCGCGTGAGCGTGGCGCCCATCGTGCACATGCTCTACGCCGAAGGCATCGGCATGGAGTCCCACGGCCAGAACATCGTGCTGATTCACCGCGATGGCTGGCCGCAGCGTATCGCCCTCAAGGACTTCCACGATGGCGTGCGCTACTCGCCGGCGCACCTGGCCCGCCCCGAACTGGCGCCACAGCTGGTGCCGCTGCCCGAGAGCCATGCGCGGCTGAACCGCAACTCGTTCATCCTCACCGAGGATGTCGATGCGGTGCGGGACTTTTCCTGCGATGCGTTCTTCTTCATCTGCCTAGCCGAGCTGGCGATCTTCCTGCGTCAGCACTACAGCCTGGAGGAGGGCGAGTTCTGGCGCATGACCGCCGAGGTGGTGCTCGACTACCAGCGCAAACACCCGCAGCACGCGGCACGCTTCGCCGTGTTCGACGTGTTCGCCGCCGAGTACGAAGTGGAAGAACTGACCAAGCGCCGACTGCTCGGCGACGGTGAGCGACGCTTCAAGCGGGTGCCCAATCCACTGCACAGCCATGGGCCACGCACATGCTGAGAAGCAATCGACTCAAGGCGCAACTGGCCGCGGGCGAGGGCGCTCGAGGCCTGATCGCGTCGATTCCCGCGCCGGCATCCATCGAGCTGATCGCCGAGGCCGGCTACGACTTCGTGATCATCGACCTGGAACATGTGCTGATCAACCCGGAAACCGTCGAGCACATGATCCGCACCGCCGAGAGCTATTCGCTCACGCCCCTGGTGCGGGTGCCGGATTTCGACCCCAAGCGCATGCTGCGGCTGCTCGACGGCGGCGCCCAGGGCATCGTCCTGCCACAGATGGAACGGCCGGAGGATCTGAGCGCGGCGATTCGCGCCTGCAAGTACTACCCGCTGGGCGAGCGCAGCCTGAATGCCGGTCGTCCCGGTGCCTTCGGCAAGGCCAGCCTGGCCGAGTACGTTACCCGGGCCAACGGCCAGATCATGGTCGTGGCCATGATCGAGAGCGTCGAGGGCGTGCGCCGTGCCGCCGAACTGGCTGCCGTACCGGGGTTGGACATGATCCTCGAGGGCGCTGCCGATCTCTCGCAGTCGTTCGGCACGCCCTGGCGTATCGACCAGCCTGCGGTGCAGGAAGCGCTGATCGATACCTGGCGTGCCGCCCAGGCTGCCGGTATCCCGTACTGCGCCATTCCACGCCAGCCCGATGACCACCTGCGGTGGCTCGAGCGGGGCGTCAATACCTTCGTGCTGGGCGACGAACGCGGCATCGCGTTCCGTGCCCTCCAGGCCAGACTGGCCGCCACCTCGACGAGAGGAAACTGATCTCATGACAAACACCCACCATTCGATTGCCGCTGACCTGGTGATGCAGGATCTGCTCGACTGCCTGCTGGCCGAAGACTTCTTCGGCACTCTCGACGCCAACCTGATCGAACCTGCCGCCTGGCACGCAGCTCACCCCCAGGCGCCGTTCGCCGACCTGGAGGTGCCGCACAAGGTCTGGCACTGGCACTACGACGCCGCCGAACAGCGCGGTCTGGCGGTCGCCCTGCGGGCCGGCATCACCCAGGCCTGGGAGAAAGTGCCGGGTACCCCGGTGCTGGATGTGCAGGGCGACAGCACCCGGGTGCTAAGCCCCGATTCGTTCATGACCCTGGCCCTGAAGGGCGTGAAAGTCGATGCGCTCGACAACGACAAGGGCATCGAGCTGTTCATGGACGTGCTGCGTACCAGCGTCCGGCAGACCGCGTTGTCCCTCGACCACAAGGTCGCTACCAGCGGTCTGCTGGAGAAGGACGGCGCCGCCTTCTTCCTGGCCATGGAGCAATGGGCCTCGCTGCGCGACCGTCCGTTCCACCCCCTGGCCAAGGCCAAGCAGGGCCTGGACGACGCTCAGTACCGTCAGTACCAGGCGGAGTTCGACCAGTCCCTGGCGCTCAACTGGGTGGCGGTGGCCAAGGCCAGCCTGACCTTCGGCGCTGGCATCGACGGGCTGGACGGCTGCCAGCCGGCCCAGTACATCCTCAGCGCCGACCAGCGCGCCAGCCTCGACGCCGAGTTGCGCGCGCTCGGCATCGCCGACAGCCACGTCGCCCTGCCTGTGCACCCCTGGCAACTGCAGCGGGTGCTGCCCGCGCAGCTCGGTGCGGCTTTCGAGCGCGGCGAGTGCCGCCGCCTTGATTTCCAGGACGGCAGCTTCAACCCCACTTCATCCCTGCGTTCGCTGGCCTGTGCGGCGGCGCCGGCGGATCACATCAAGTTGCCGATGGCGGTGTATTCCCTGGGCGCCTCCCGTTACCTGCCGGCGGTGAAGATGATCAACGGCGGGCTGAGCGAAGCCTTGCTGCGCCAGGGTCGCGAGCGCGACCCGGTGCTGCGCGAGGCCCTGCATATCTGCGACGAAAGCAAATGGTGGGGCTACATGCCGGACGGCGGCACGCTGTTCGACGAGGCGCCCCGGCACCTCTCGGCCATGGTACGTGGCTATCCGCCGAAGTTGTTCGAAGATGCCGCCACGCGCCTGCTGCCCATGGCTGCGCTGGGCACCCCGCTGCCCGATAGCGAGCGGCATTTCTTCGACGACTGCATGAGCCAGCGCGGCCTGCCAGCCGGTTCGTCCTCGGTGCTGCAGCTGTTCAGTGAACTGTGCGAGCTGTTCTTCGACGTCAACCTGCGCATGTTCCGCCTCGGCATGCTGGGTGAGGTGCATGGCCAGAACGCGGTGCTGGTGTACGAAGCGGGCAAGGCCAGGGGCCTGCTGCTGCGTGACCATGACTCGCTGCGCCTGTACGTGCCCTGGCTGGAGCGCAACGGTATGCTCGATCCGCAATACCGGATCAAGAAGGGCCATGCCCAGACGCTCTACCACGAGCGCCCGGAGGATCTGCTGTTCTGGCTGCAAACGCTGGGCATCCAGGTCAACCTGCGTGGCATCATCGACACCCTGGAACGGGTCTATGCAGTGCCCTCGGCCCAGGCCTGGCGGGTACTGCGTGACTCGCTGAGCGAGTGTATCGCTACCTTGCCGTTCGATGAGTCCGCCCGTGCGTTGCTGCGTCGCGAGTTGTTCGAGTCCGAGACCTGGCCGCAGAAACTCCTGCTGCGCCCGATGATCGAACGAGCCGGTGGGCCTGGCAGTATGCCGTTCGGCAAGGGGCTGGTCGTCAATCCATTCAATAGGATCGAGTTTGAAACCTGAAAAGACCGGGTCGTTGTCCAGGCGCACATTGATGCGCCTGTCCCTGGGAGCTCTCGCTGCAGGTGCAATCCCACTGGCCAAGGCCGGATCTGCACCGCAGCGCGTCATCACCTTGTTTCAGGGCGCCACCGATACCGCGGTGGCGCTCGGCATTCGGCCAACTGGCGTGGTCGATTCGTGGAGCGAGAAGCCCATGTATCGCTACCTGCGCCCAGCCCTGGCGGGTGTGCCCCATGTCGGCCTGGAAACCCAGCCGAGCCTAGAGGACATCGCCTTGCTCGCACCGGATCTGATCGTCGCCTCGCGCTTTCGCCATGAGCGGATCAAGGGGCTGCTCGAACAGCTGTGCCCGGTGGTGATGCTGGACGAGGTTTTCGAATTCCAGAAGACCCTGAGCGTGATGGGCGTTGCCACCGCGCGCAGGGTCGAGGCGGACGCTTTGCAGGCGAGCTGGAACGCACGCATCGCCGCGCTCAGGGAACGCCTGCAAGCGCATTTCGGCGAACGCTGGCCGCTCAGCGTGTCGGTGCTGGATATCCGTGAGGATCACCTGCGCAGCTACCTGCCCGACAGTTTCGCCGGCAGCGTGCTCGGCCAACTGGGTTTCGTATGGAACGAGCAGGGCCGTAGTGCCCAGGGCGTGTCCATCAAGATCAGCGGCCGGGAAAGCCTGCCAGTGGTGGATGCCGACATATTCTTCGTCTTCGGGCGCGCCGACAGCGCGGGCGTACAGCGCCATTACCAGAGCCTGACCGCGCACCCGATGTGGCAGCGCATGGCGGCGCCACAGGCGGGGCGGGTCTGGTGGGTCGACGGGGTGGCCTGGATATTCTCCGGAGGCATCCTCGGCGCCAACCGCATGCTCGACGATATCGAGCGGACGATTCTGCGGGACGCCCAGTCATGAGGCCGGTAAGCAAACTGGGCATCGCACTGCTGGTGCTGCTGGGCTGCTGTGCGCTGAGCCTGTCCATCGGTGCCAGCTGGATCGCGCCGCGTACGGTGCTCACCGCGCTGCTGCATGCCGATCCGCTGAACGTCGAGCAACTGCTGGTCAGCACCACACGGCTGTCGCGCACCCTGGTCGCGGCGGTGGTGGGGGCCAGCCTGGCGGTGGCCGGCGCGCTGATGCAGGCCATGACCCGCAACCCGCTGGCCTCGCCAGGGCTGTTCGGTATCAACGCCGGCGCGACCTTTTCGCTGATTCTCTGCCTGTCGCTGTTTTCCATCAGTTCGCCCGAGCAGTGGCTGTGGAGTGCTTTCATCGGTGCTGCGCTGGCCGGTGCGCTGGTCTGGCTGGTGGGCAATACCGGACAGGGCGCGCTCAACCCCTTGCGCATGGTACTCGCCGGCGCGGCGATCACCGCCTTGTTCACGGCGTTCAGCCAGGCGCTGCTGGTGATCGATCAGCAAGGACTGGATACGGTGCTGTTCTGGTTGGCCGGTTCCCTCAGCGAGCGCAGCCTGGCGACCGCCCAGCCGTTGCTGATCTGCGCCCTGGTGGCCTTGCTGGTCGCCTGTCTGCTCGGCGCCCAGGTCAACGTCCTCAACGCCGGTGTGCAGATCGCCATCGGGCTGGGCCAGCGCACCGGGCTGATTCGCCTGCAACTGGGCGTGCTGGTGGTGATGCTGGCCGGAAGCGCGGTGGCCCTGGCGGGCAGCATCGGTTTCATCGGCCTGATCGTGCCGCACGTGGTACGCCGCCTGGTCGGCATCGATCACCGGGTGATGTTGCCCGGCTGTGCGCTGCTCGGTGCCACGCTACTGCTGGTGGCGGATATGCTGGCCCGGGTGGTGATTCTCCCGCAGGAAGTCCCGGTGGGGGTGATGACGGCGCTGTTCGGCGCGCCATTCTTCATTGCACTAGCCAGGCGCGGAGGTCGTCATGCTTAACCCCGTCGTGCTGCGCTGGCGCGGCTTCTCCCGTCGTATCGAGCGCAAGGGCTCGTTGCGTCTGCTGCTGGCCGTGCTATTCAGCGCAGCGGTGATGCTGCTGAGCCTGTGTCTGGGCAAGGTCGTGCTGTCGCCGCAGAGCGTACTGCAGGTTTTGGCAGGCGAGGGCGGTGCAGCCTTGTCGTTTATCGTCGAGCAGCTGCGCCTGCCCCGGTTGCTGCTGGGCGCACTGATCGGCGGTGCTCTGGCGGTTTCCGGGCTGATTCTCCAGGCCATCGTGCGCAATCCGCTGGCCTCGCCGGATCTGCTCGGGCTGTCCAGCGGCGCCAGTGCGGCAGCGGTGTTGTACCTGTCCAGCTTCGCCGCCGCATGGGGCATGGGCGGCTTGCCCCTGGCGGCGATGCTGGGGGCGGGGGCCGCTGCGCTGGCGGTTTATGCGCTGGCCTGGAAGCAGGGCACCTCACCGTTGCGGCTGGTGCTGATCGGTGTCGGTGTGTCGGCGATGCTGGCTGCCGCCACCACCTTCATGCTGGTATTCAGCCCACTGACCACCACGCTGTCGGCCTACGTCTGGCTGACCGGCAGCGTATACGGCGCCGGCTGGCCCGAAGTGCGTGCCCTGGCTGGATGGCTGGTCTGCCTGTTGCCGATCCTGATGCTGCTGTCGCGGCATGTGGTGGTTCAGCAGCTGGATGAAGGTCTGGCCCGCGGCATCGGCGTGCGCGTGCAGTGGCTGCGCGCCGCGTTGCTGGCCGTCAGCGTGGCCCTGGCGGGTTCCGCCATCGCCTGGGGCGGCGCCATGGCCTTCGTGGGGTTGATCGCACCGCATATCGCCCGGCAACTGATTCCCATCGGCTTCGCCGCCCAGGCCTGCATGGCCGCGCTGGTCGGCGCCAACCTGGTGATGCTCGCGGATCTGGCCGGGCGCACCCTGTTCCTGCCGCTGGATCTGCCCGCCGGCATCTTCGTCGCCGTGTTCGGCACACCCTATTTTCTGTACCTGCTGATCAAGCAGCGGCAGTGAGGAACCCTCGACATGACATCGATCGCGAGCCGCAACCTGACGCTGGCTTATCAACGACAAACCATCATCGAGTCCCTGGATCTGCAGTTGCCGCGCGGAAAAGTGTCGGTACTGATCGGCAGCAACGGCTGCGGCAAGAGCACCCTGCTCAAGTCCTTCGCGCGGCTGCTCAAGCCCCAGGCGGGAACGGTCATCCTCAATGGCACCGACATTCAGCGCAAGGCGACCGCCGCCGTGGCCCGGGAGTTGGCGATCCTGCCGCAGATGCCGGTGCCGCCCGAGGGCATCAGCGTGCGCCAGCTGGTCGCTCTGGGGCGCTATCCGTACCAGAGCTGGATGCAGCAATGGTCCGCCGAAGACGAGGCCGTGGTGGCCCGTGCCCTGAGCCGCACCGGCCTGGATGATCTGGCCGAGCGCCCGGTGGACGCCTTGTCCGGCGGCCAGCGGCAACGCGCCTGGATCGCCATGACCCTGGCCCAGCAAACGCCCTTGTTGTTGCTCGACGAGCCGACCACCTTCCTCGATCTGGCCCATCAGATCGAAGTGCTGGATCTGCTGCGCGAGCTCAACCGCCAGGAGGGCAAGACTATCGTCATGGTGCTGCACGACCTCAACCTGGCCTGTCGCTACGCCGATCACATGGTCGCCGTGCACCAGCGAACGGCCTATGCCCAGGGCCGCCCGGAAGAGATTCTCACCGAAGCCCTGGTCAAGACCGTGTTCGATCTGGATTGTCGCATCATCCCCGATCCGTTCTTCCATACGCCCTTGTGCATCCCCTTCGGCCGGGATATCCCGCGATGAGCCACCTGCACCCATTCACCGAGCCCGAATGGGCCATGCTTTCGGGGCCGTTGCGGCTGAGAAGCGAAGCCGAGCGGGATCTGCCGCGCAGCCTGGCGGCAACCGAATTGCTGGACGAAAGCGTCTGCGTCGCGCTGCTGGACGAGCTTGGGCCCATCATCATCTCGCCGTCGAGGCGCATCACCGCGTCCCTGCTGGGCAAGCGCCTGTCGTTCCTGTTCACTGGCGCCTGCCTGTATGCGATGTCGGCCTACGACAAAGGGCTACAGCTGTCCCTGGACAATACGCTCATCGAGTACGGTCACGACGCGGGCGTGTGGGTCTCGTCATTGCCGCTGTACAGCCTCGCCATCACCCGGCCTGAACCGGGCAGAAGAGCGGACTGGCGTCAGGCCGTCGCCACGCAGCTGTTCGCCGGCCTATTGCAGCCCTTGTGGGGCACCTTCTACGGCGTCACTGGCGTGTCACGGCGCATCCTCTGGGAAAACACGGCGGTGCGGGTGTACTCGTTGTATGAGCGTCGCCTGGCAAAACTCGAGTGCGCCGAAACCCGTCAGCGCTGTGCCGAGGATTTCAGGTGGCTGACCGAGCAGGCGCCTGGCAGCGTGTTCGGCCTCGACTACAACCCGCTCAAACATTTCAACCGGCCGGTGACGCTGGTCGACGACGGTGCTCGCGCCGTGCGCTTTCGCAGAACCTGCTGTTTCTACTACCAGGCCAGCGACCCGGTGGAGTATTGCTCGACCTGCCCATTGATCCGACCGAGGGCCGCACGATGACGTTCGCAGCACCAACCGAAACCATCCCGGCAGCGCTGATCGACGCCTACCGAGGCATCGCCGCGTCGACCATCGGCCACCTCCTGCGCGAAGGCCATATTCGTGGCCTGTCGCCGCTGGTGGGTGATGTGCACATCGTTGGCCGTGTCACCACGGCGCAAATCCATGCACCGGACGGCAGCGTCCTGCGCGACGCCCTGATCGCCAGCCATCCCGGCGACGTGCTGGTGGTCGCCAACCGAGGCGAGCAGGGCTGTGCCTGTTGGGGCGAGCTGCGCACCCTGGCCGCAAAAATCAAAGGTCTGGCCGGTGTGGTGATCGATGGCCCTGTCACCGACATACGAGCACTGAGGGCACTCGGCCTGCCGATCTTCTGCGACGGCGTCAGCGCCTACACCACGCGCTCGATCGGTGAGCACGGCGCCGTGAACGTGTCGGTGACCCTCCGTGGCGTCAGCGTGCAGCCCGGCAACCTGTTGATAGCCGATGACGATGGTATCTACGTGCTGGAGGCGCAGCAGGCCAGTCAGTTGCTGCCACGGCTGCAGAACAAAGAAGCCGCCGATGCTTCGCGACGTGCCGAACTGCAGGCGCGGCTGCTCGCCGAACGCCTATAGCGGGCTCAGTCGTAGGATGGGTGAAACCCATCAATTGCCGATGGGTTGCACCTGCGCGCCCCGATCCACCCTACGAACGGCCGCTTACGCTCTACTTTGCTGCCATTGAACGTGGATTCGTGTCGAAAAATCGTGAACAGGCTCTTTAGGGCCTTGGTCGACCGACTTGGACATGTTCCCCTGGCTGATCACCCAGCGAATCAGGCTTACCAGTGGCACCTTGTGATCGTGGGTGGCGCCCCAGATGGATCTGTCCTCGCAATACAGCTCGGTATAGCGGCTCAGTACGAGGTGGCGCCCGTCATCGGCCAGGCGCAATTCGAGTTCGCGGCAATGCAGCGATGCCAGATCGGGCGTTCTTATCCGCCGATGCAGAACCAGCACGCCTTCATTGCTCATCGTTCGCTCCGCTCTCACAACCCTCGGGAAGATCCATCTCCGCACCGAGCTTTCCTTCGCTGACGAAGTGCGCCCGTTGCTCGGCCACGGCATCACGAAGTGCCGCGTAGTAGTCAGGCTCCTTTCTCAGTTCGTCGGTCAGCGGCAAGGCCTCTGCGCGGCCATCGACGATACCGCCCACCGTACTCACGGTGCTCAAGGTCTCCACCGTATCGCTGTTGCTGCCCAACGGTGATACCGCGAAGCTCAGCACCTTGCCTGTCGCGTCTCTCAGGTTGGCGGTGCCCAATAGCGGCAGCTCGATGATCGGGCCGTCGGCGATATTCCATACGCCGAAGGTCTGGCCGAAATCGGCCTTGTGCCGTTCCATGCCCAGCCGCCCCGATACATCGACCAGGCCGACGATGCCCACGGTGGTATTGAGCGCGAAGCGACCCACCGTCGTCGCCGAGCGCCTGGCGTTGCCCTGCAGCACATCGTTGATGAACACCTTGGGCTCGCCGAAGTTGGCGACGAAGTTGTGCACGCCGCTCTGCATGAAGCCCGGCAGGTGTCGATAGCCCCGCGCAACCGGCGACAGCAGGTAGTCGTCGACCGTTTTGTTGAACGCGAAGATGCCCCGATTGACGGGCTCGACAGGATCATGGGGCGTATAGACCGTGGCCAGGCAGGTTTCCGCCGTAATGCTTGGCGGTGAACTCGCACAGCCACTGGCAAGTGCTACGACGACGGCAAGCGAAAGGCTGCGAGCAAGGGGCGGAGCGATCGTGATGGTCGGCATGCGTGAAACCTCGATAGGGACTGCCCGCATGCTGCCTACGGCTTTTTTCCCGAGGATTTCTCTCGTGTTGCAAAGCGGCAGCTTTATTGCCGAATTGAAATATATGACGCGCCTCAGCCAATGGTTTTAGATAGCCGTTCCAGAACCTACCGTGCAGCGTGTTTTCCGTGATCCATTTATTGCTTGTGGACGATGACCTCGAAGTTCTCGCCCTCCTGAAGAAATTCCTCGAGCAACACGGCTATTGCGTCGATGTGGCAACCGACGGCCACAGCCTGTGGCAGGCGATGGAGCGGCAATTGCCGGATCTGGTGATTCTCGACGTCATGCTGCCCGGCGAGAGTGGCCTGGTGCTGTGCCAGCGACTGCGCAGCGAGCACGCGGTGGCGGTGATCATGCTCACCGCCATGGGCGAGCTCAGTGATCGCGTGGTGGGCCTGGAGCTCGGTGCGGATGACTACCTGACCAAGCCCTTCGATGCCCGCGAGCTGCTGGCCCGGGTGCGTGCGGTGCTGCGCCGCACAGGGGAGGTCAAGAGCGTGTTGAACGACAAACCGCGACCAACCCTGGAGTTCGCCGGCTGGCAGCTGGATGTCACGCGCCGTGAGTTGCGCTCGCCGGAAAAGGTGATGATTCCGCTCTCCGGCGGCGAATTCGAACTGCTTCTGGTGTTCGCCGAACATCCGCGCCGAGTGTTGACCCGCCAGCAGTTGCTCGACATGACGCGGGGTGAAGCCCACGACGCCTTCGATCGCAGCATCGACGTTCAGGTCAGTCGCCTGCGCCGCAAGCTGGAGAGCGATCTCAGTGGTTCACCGGTGATTCGCACCGTGCGCAACAGCGGTTATCTGTTCACCCCCAACGTGCTGGTGAAGCGATGAGGCTGCTAGAGAGGCTTCATCGCCCCCGCGATACGGTGGCGCGCTGGATTGCACTGACCACGATGGCGGCGATGTTGACGGCGCTGGCACTCACCTGGCTGCTCAGCCAACTGGCTGGTGTCTGGGCCCGGCCGCCGCTGCAGGAAACCGGCTTGCTGGAAAGCCTGGGCAGCATCAGCCGCATCATCGACGCAGCGCCGCGCGAGCAACGGCCGGCCATCGCCAGATCCGCGAGTGACGATATCTACACCACCACCTGGCTACAGAAATACGAAGATGCGGGACTGCCAGGGACGGACGACGACGTGGACTTTCGCACCGGCGAAGACTTTCTGCGCAGTCAGTTGCGCAACCCAGATGCCAGGATCGAAGGCTACGAGCCTGCCGACTGGCCAGCGAATGATCCCGATGCGAGTTACGCCCTGCTGGTCGAATTGCGCGACGGCTCCTGGGTGAAGTTCTCCGCGCTAACACGCAACTGGGGCCTCAACGAGCTGCCGCGCAACCTCATCGTCATCGCCCTGGTGTTGCTCTCGACCATCATCGTCGCCCTGGTCGCCACCCGGCATCTGGCCAGCCCGCTGGAGCGTTTCGCGAGAGGCGCGCGGCGCTTTGGCACGGACTTCCGTGCGCCATCGATTGTCGTGGAAGGGCCGCAGGAAATTCGCCAGGCGATCATCGCGTTCAATGCCATGCAGGCGCAACTGCAGCACTTCATCAATGACCGTACGCAGATGCTCGCGGCCATCTCCCATGACCTTCGTGCGCCGCTGACCCGTATGCGCCTGCGTGGCGAATTCATCGAAGACGTCGACCAGCAAGCCAAGTTGTTCAGGGACGTGGATGAGATGCAGGCGATGGTGAACAGCGCCCTGGAGTTCTTTCGTGATGACGCCAGGCTCGAACCGGCGACCGCTTTCGACCTGGCCGAGCTGTTGCATACCGTGGTCGATGATTACAAGGACGCAGGTGTCGAGGTTCTCCTGAGCGGGCCGGGCCGAGTGGTTTACGTGGGCCGGCCCATCGGCATCAAGAGGATGCTGACCAACCTGCTGGATAACGCCATCAAATATGGCCAGGAACCCGCCATCCGACTGAAGAAGGGCGGGGACAAGCTCGATATCCGTGTGCTGGATCGCGGGCCCGGCATCGCCATCGAATTTCATGAGGCCGTGTTCAAACCCTTCTTTCGAATCGAGGGTTCCCGCAACAAGCATACGGGCGGCGTTGGTCTGGGTTTGTCGGCGGCCCGTGCAACGGTGCTCGAGCATGGCGGTACCATGACGCTTCGCAATCGACGCAATGGGGGCCTGGCGGTCAGCATCGTTCTGCCTTTCGCCTAAGACGATTACGCTAGCTACCTCATCACCTTCAGCTTTGCCGCCGAGCGCCTCAGTGGCGCATCGGCATGTAGGACAGCAGACGGTCGGTTTCCTTTTTCACCACGGCATAACACTCGCAGCTCATTTGTTCGAGGCGCTTGCGGTTGAGCACGGTGATATGTCCACGGCTGTATTCGATCACGCCCTGGCGTTGCAGCTTGCCGGCGGCCTCGGTAACACCCTCGCGGCGCACGCCGAGCATGTTGGCGATCAGTTCCTGGGTCATGGTCAGCTGGTTGCCGGGCAGGCGATCCAGTGACAGCAACAACCAGCGGCACAGCTGCTGGTCGATCGAGTGGTGGCGGTTGCATACGGCGGTCTGCGACATCTGGGTGATCAGTGCCTGGGTGTAGCGCAGCATCAGCACCAACAGTTCGCCATGACGATTGAATTCATCCTTGAGGCGCTGCCCCTGCAGGCGGTAGGCGTAGCCACTGCTTTGCACCACGGCACGGCTTGGCGTGCTTTCGCCCCCCATGAACAGGGAAATGCCCACCAGCCCTTCGTTGCCGACTACGGAGATTTCCGCAGAGGCGCCGCTTTCCGTGACATTGAGCAGGGAGATGATGGAATCGGTCGGGAAGTACACATGGCGTACGGATTCGCCGGACTCATAGAGAACCTGACCGAGTGGTAGAGGGACATGTTCCAGGTGCGAGAAGAGCCTCTGCTGGACTTCGCCAGGCAGAGCAGCCAACAAGTGGTTCTGCTGCGGCATGCAGTCTTCGAGCATGAAATTCCTTCGCTATTTATTCCTGTTGACCCCTCACTATACGCCTGGAAAACACGCTGCTCCGTTGCTTAGCGAATATAGTTCGTCGAGTGTTCCGCTTCGCCGTGCAGTACGTTGTCGACGCTGATCAGATCCTGGCCAGCGGCGAACAGCCGCTCATAGCATTCGAGGTGGTTCAATGAAGCATAAACGTGGGTGACGGTTGCCGAATCGGCAGGCCTGGCGTTGCGCCGAGTCACCCGGATGATGTTGCCCGAACTGTGTGAAACGACGAAGTAGGCGTCGAGCATGGGGCAGCCTCCAGAGGCGTTGGGATGGTTTGCCTGTCAGGTCGTGCGGTGCCGCTCGAAGAAGCTCACGATCTGCTTGTGCGCTTGATCGTGAGTCATGTCGTAGCGTTTTTGTACCAGGTGGGTGAGCTTGTCCAGGTCGCCGTCGGACTTGAGCAGCTCGTCCAGGGTGAGCTCGTCCCAGACAATCTGGGCCAGGCCCGCCAATAGCCGCCATTTACCCTTGATGATCTCGGTCAGTGGTCTGTCCATGACATCTACCCTCGTATTGGTTGCGGCTTAGGAGCTACTCTGGCCGGTTTTGCCATGTCCGTCGGTGTGCCAGGCTCCGGATGAGGCCACTGGATCTCGACCTGATGCTCCTGGCCGTCGTCGAGCAGGGTGATGCTGTCTCCTAGCACTGCGATACCGTCCAGATGGAGGCTCGAATCGCCTGTATCCGTGCAGCACAGGGCGATGCGGTAGAGCGTCGCGCCAAAGCGGTAGTGCAGGGTGAACCCAGGCCAGTGCGCCGGCAGCACCGGCTGTATGCGCAACTGCGTACCGCTGCGCTGCACACCGAGCAGCGACTCGACGATCAGCCGATACATCCAGCCGGCCGAACCGGTGTACCAGCTCCAGCCTCCGCGTCCTTCATGGGGCGGCATGCCATAGACATCGGCGGCCATCACATAGGGCTCGACCTTGTAGGTGGCGATGGCTTCTGCACTGTTGCCGTGATTGACCGGGTTGATCAGGCGCAGCAGTTCCCAGGCTCGTGCACTGTCGCCCAGTTCGGCGAAGGCCATGCTCGCCCACACCGCCGCATGAGTGTACTGGCCGCCATTCTCGCGCACGCCGGGCACGTAGCCCTTGATATAGCCCGGGTCGAGCACGCCGCGATCGAAGGGCGGTGCAAGCAGTTGCACCAGGCCGATGTCGCGGCGCAGCAAATGCTGTTCCAGCGAGTCCATGGCGGTACGCCGGCGGTTATCGGGTGCCGCGCCGGACAGTACCGACCAGCTCTGGGCGATGGAGTCGATGCGGCATTCGTCATTGCTGGCCGAGCCCAATGGCGTGCCATCGTCGAAATAGGCGCGGCGATACCAGGCGCCATCCCAGGCGTGGGCGTCCAGGCTGAGGTTCAGGGCATCGGCCTGTTCGTTGCAACGCCTGGCGAATTCGGCGTCGCCGTTGAGCAGGGCGATGGTGGAGAAACGGCGCAGCACGTCGTAACCGAAGAAACCGAGCCAGACGCTTTCGCCCTTGCCCCGTTCGCCGACGCGGTTCATGCCGTCGTTCCAGTCACCGTGGCCCATCAGCGGCAGGCCGTGAATGCCGCGCGCCAGGCTGTGCTCGATGGCCCGTACGCAGTGCTGGTAGAGGGTTTCCTGCAGGTGAGAGTGGTTCGGCAGGTCGTAATAGGACTCCTCGCCGCTATTGAGCATGCGGCCTTCCAGATAGCCCACGGTTTCCGCGAGCACACTGTGATCCCCGCTGACCTGCACGTAGCGGCTGGTCGCCAGAACCAGCCACAGGTAATCGTCGGAGCAGCCGGTACGCACGCCACGATCCAGCGGCGGGTGCCACCAGTGCTGCACGTCGCCTTCTATGAACTGATGGGCGGCGCACAGCAGCAGGTGCTGGCGTACCGCTGCCGGGTCGGCATGCAGCATGGCCATGCTGTCCTGCAATTGATCGCGAAAGCCGAAGGCGCCACCGGATTGGTAATAGCCGCTGCGGGCCCAGAAGCGGCAGGCGATCACCTGGTACATCAGCCAGCCATTGACCAGTACATCCACGGCGGGCTCCGGGGTTTCGATCTGCACGCTGCTCAGGGTCTTGTGCCAATGGTTGCGCACATGCTCCAACTCGACCTTGGCGGTGCTGCTGCCGCGCATGCGCTGTACCAGGCGTGAGGCCGCATTGCTATCCCGTGCGGCGCCCAGGCGGAAGATCACGCTGCCGTTTTCGTCGGGCTCCAGTTGCAGATCGACCCGCAACGCCGCACAAGGATCGAGGCCTGGGCCGCTGCGCCCCGACAGGTGCGGCTGGGCCATGGCCGCTGGGGCGCTGAGGTTGCCGTTGCGCCCGATGAACTCACTGCGCCCAGCGGTACTGCTGGCAAGCGGTGCGTCGACATCGAAAAATGCCACCCGGCCAGGGAATTCGATGGAGTAGGCATTGCGCGCGAACAGCGCGCCGCTGTTCGGGTCGGCCTCGCTGACCACGTGCATGGACGATTTTTCCCGCAGATCACCCAGTACCCAGGCCACGTAGCCGGTCACCGACAGGCGCCGAGGCCGGTCGGAGGTGTTGTGGATCTTCAGGTGCGAGAACTTGACCGGATCCTGTAGCGATACGTAGACCCACAGTTCGCTGCGAATGC
The DNA here is from genome assembly GCF_004327285.1 of Phytopseudomonas daroniae. Taxonomy (GTDB): domain Bacteria; phylum Pseudomonadota; class Gammaproteobacteria; order Pseudomonadales; family Pseudomonadaceae; genus Aquipseudomonas; species Aquipseudomonas daroniae. The sequence goes on along the minus strand of NZ_QJUI01000011.1, from coordinate 72,919 downwards.
CATCTTCCTCGTGTTCGAAGACGCTGTAGCCGAAACCGTGGCGGGTCACGTAGCCGCCCTTGCCAGCGCGGGGCAGTGGCGTTGGCGACCAGTAGTGGCCGCTGTCTTCATCGCGCAGGTAAATGGCTTCTTCGCCGGGATCGCTGACCGGGTCGTTGCGCCAGGGCGTAAGGCGGAACTCATGGGCATTTTCATGCCAGGTGTAGGCGCTGCCGCTTTCCGAGATCACGCTGCCGAAGTTCGGATTGGCCAGTACGTTGACCCAGGGCGCCGGCGTAGGCTGGCCTGCATGGAGGTGGATGACGTATTCCTTGCCATCGGCGCTGAAGCCACCATGGGGATTGCTCAGGATCAACGACGAATCGGCTAGCGGAACGACTACAGCCGGCGCCGGCCTGGGCAGCAGCCTGGAGTCGAAGGCGGGCAGGGCGGGTTCTGCCCGGCGCCGGTGAATCTGTTCGGCGAGGCTGCCGCGCTCGTCGCTGAGCACCAGATGAGCCACAGCCAACATCAACACGCGATCCTCGCTGGAGAGTTGTTGGGCGGGGCGTACGAAAATACCGCCAGGCCTGTCCAGCAGGTGGGCCTCGCTGCCGGAGGTGACCAGTTCCATGATGACATCCTGCAGATCCTGTCGGTAACCGGCCTGGTCTTCGTTCCAGATCACCAGATCCACGCTCAGGCCCTTGTGTCGCCAGTAGGCATGGGCTTGCACCAGTTGCCGCACCAGGTCGATATGGGCGACCGCGGAAATCTGCAGGAGCACGATGGGCAGGTCGCCGGAAATCGCCTGACCCCACAGGCCGCTCTGATTGCGCTGATTGGCCGTCAGTACGCCGGGTGCGGCGCGCAGCGAGGGGTTGGTATAGAGGATCGACGCGGCCATCTGTTCGAACAGACGGGCCTCTGCATGGGAGGTGTTGAGTTGGCGCAACAGCACCTGGCTGTGGGTCCAGGCCAGGTCGAAGACCCGGTCGGCCAGGTGTCGATCGCGGTACTTGTTGATCAGTTGCAGACAACCGTCACGGCTGTCACTGACTCCGGTCACCAGGTCGATGGTCGCGGTCTGGCCAGGTTCCAGGGTGATCCGACAGCGGATCGCCACGATGGGATCGAGCACTGCGCCGCAGGTACCGGAAAGCACCTCGCTGTCCATCGCCGCGGGATGCGTCAGATTGCGTCCGCGACCGATGAAGCGGGCACGGTCGGTTTCATAGGAAATCGCTGCGATGTCCACCTCGTGCGCTGCCAGCAGGTGGCACAGCCAGGGCACCTTTTCTTCGCTGGAGCGTGGTCGTCGGCTACACAGGATCGCCTGCAGCGGCGTCAGCAATTCGCTTTCTACGAACAGCTTGCTGAAGGCCGGGTGCAGGGCGTCGCTGCGTGCGGGGGCCAGCACCACTTCGGCGTAGCTGGTCAGCTCCAGGGTACGGCGCTGCGCACCACGGTTGCTGATGTGCAGGCGGCGCAGTTCGATATCGTCTTCCGGTGAGACAACGATCTCGGTGTGGGTGTCGAAGCCACGTTCGCGCACGCGGAACTCGGCACGGGCATCGGTGAAGATCGCCTCGAAACCTTCGGTCACGCGCAAGGTGGGCTGGTGCGCGGACGACCAGAAATCACCGCTGTCGACATCGCGCAGGTAGCAGAAGGTACCGGTGTTATCGCAGGTTATATCCTCCTGCCAGCGGGTGACCGCCATATCGTCGCGGCGGCTGTAACCACCGCCGGCATTGCTGATCATCACGTGATAACGGCCGTTGGAGAGCAGTTGCACGGCCGGGTGCCGGCGCCCCGGGTCGGTGTAGACCCGCAGCTTGTTCTCGTCGATCCGGGCGACCTTGCCCTCCAGCGAGGCATTGGCGGTGTGCAGGTACTGCGCCGCGCTTTTCGGCACACGCTCCTGGAGCAGCAGAGCCGTGGCCTGGAATTGCGGGTCGGCTTCGAAGCGGCGCTGCATGGGGCGGTCGAGTAGTACATAAGCCAGTGCCAGCAGGCTCATGCCCTGGTGGTGGGCCATGAAGGACTGGATCAGCGCAGCGCTCTGTCCCGGTGGCAGGCGGGCGCTGGTGAAATCGATGGCTTCGTACAGGCCGTAACGTCCGGCCATGCCCATGCCGGCCAGACGCTGGAGGTTCTTGCAGGCGGCTTCCGGTGCCACCATCAGGGCCAGCACCGAGGCATAGGGCGCCATCACCACGTCTTCGCCAAGCCCGCGTTTGAGACCCAGGCCGGGAACACCGAAGGCTCGGTATTGATAGTTCAGTTGCGCATCCAGGGTGTTGTAACCGGACTCGGATACACCCCAGGGCAGACCCAGTTGCTGGCCGTATTCGATCTGCCGCGCCACTGCTGCGCGGCAGGTCTGGTCGAGCAGGGTGCCTGCATAGCTGGGCATGACCAGCATCGGCATCAGGTACTCGAACATGGAGCCGGTCCAGGACAGCAGCACGGGAACGCCACCATTGCTGGTCAGCAACCGGCCTAGGGTGAACCAGCCTTCCTGGGGCAGTTGCCCCTGGGCAATGACCACGAAATTGGTTAGCCGTGCTTCCGATGCCAGCAGGTCATAGTAAGCGCTGTCCAGGCGCTGCTCATCGGCGTTGTAACCGATAGCCAGCAGCTCCTGTTGCGGGTCGTAGAGGAAGGTGAAATCCATGTCCGCCAGCGCGGCGGCCAGATCTGCCAGGCGCAGTGTGGTAGTGATGCGTTCGGCAGCGTGGCTGATGACCGCGCGAGCCTGGGCCTGCTCGGCGGCTGGCCATTGATCGGCGTCGAGCTGCGCCAGTTCTCGCCAACTGGACGATGCCAGGGGGTTGCCGGGCAGGGTCAGACAGGCCAGTTCGCTGTGCAGATCCTGGCAGTGGGCGAGCAGGGCCTGGCGCCAGTAGTCCGTTTCGGGAACCGCTGACAGAGCGGTTTCCAGACCCTGGGCGAGAACGATCAGACGCTGCAGGACAGCACTGATCTCCGTCAGGCTCTCGGGTTCAAGGGTGTGTGCCGCCGCCAGTTCGCTAAATGCTTCATCGAGCAGGTGCCCGTCCAGTTCGCTGGCCAGCAGTGCGTCGTGCAGCACGCCGAGGCTGTCGGCCAGGCCGCTGAGCCAGTTCGGGCCGATCAACGCCGCATCCGGCAGCTCGTACAGGCCGGGGCGCAGGGTCAGCAGCAGGCCGGCCAGGTTGCCGCTGTCGACGGTGGAGACGTAGTGCGGCGAGAGCGGTTTCAGCGTCTGGGTGTCGTACCAGTTGTAGAAGTGGCGGCGATGGCGCTCAAGCCGCGACATGCTGGTCAGGGCATTATCCAGGCGCGTGAGCAGGCGACCACCACTGAGGTAGGCGAAGTCGTAAGCGGCCAAGTGCGACAGCAACGCCATGCCCATGTTGGTCGGCGAGGTTCGGTGGGCGGTTACCGCTGTTGGCTGCTCCTGGATGTTGTCCGGCGGCAGCCAGTTATCCGCCGGGCCCAGGTGATCGTCGAAGAAGGCCCAGGTCTTGCGCGCCAGGCGACGCAGAAACTGCTGCTCTTCGAGCGAGGGGGCGAAGGCCACATAGGTTGCAGGCCTGCTCAGCCAGCAGGCGATGGCAGGTGCCAGCAACCAGGCCAGCAGAAAGGGCGCGGCGATTGCCAGCACCACGGGTTGGCCGAACAGCAGCACGGCCACGGCGACCGCCAGCAGCGGCGCCACCCACATCAGCCGGTACAGGCTTGGCAGGTCGTTGCGGCTGCTGCGTTCCACTTCTCGCGAGGGATTCCATTGCAACAGGCGGCGCTGGCTGACGGTCATGCGCCACAGCGTGCGGGCTATCGCGTCCAGGCTGCTGAATGCCTCGAAGGGTAGCCACACCAGGGTCAGCAGCGCACGACTGAAGTTCTGCGCTGCACCGCGAAAAGTGACCTTCAGGTGCTGGCCGAGGGTGATGTCGTGGCCTTTTTGCAGCAGTTCCAGCAAGGTGCTGAGCAGCGGCTGGGCGATGATCAGCAGGAATACGCCCAGGCTCCACAACAGCGGTTGGGTGCTGGCGAACCATCCCCACAGCAACATGCAGAGAAAGGTGGCCGGTTCCAGGCTGCGGCGCAGGTTGTCGACGATCTTCCAGCAGGCCAGATTCGTCAGGCGGTTATGCTCCAGGCCGCCACCGGGTTTCGGTGTCCAGGGCATCAGCCAGGGCAGCAACTGCCAGTCACCGCGGATCCAGCGATGACGGCGCTTGGCATCGGCGCTGTAGCGCGCCGGGTGTTCTTCATAGAGCTGTACATCGCTGATCAGCCCGGAACGGGCGTAGCAGCCCTCGATCAGGTCATGGCTGAGAATGCGGTTGTCGGGAAAACAGCCCTGCAGGGCCTGCTCGAAGGCATCCACGGCGTAGACACCCTTGCCGATGAAGGAACCGTTGCCGAACATATCCTGGTACACGTCGGACACCGCGCGGGTGTATGGATCGACGCCGGCGTCACTGCCGAACAGCTGGGCGTAGGCGGAGCGGGCGATGCTCGGCAGGCTGATGCCCACGCGCGGTTGCAGGATCGCGTAGCCGCTGACGATGCGTCGTTGCAGCGGATCGAAGCGGGCCTGGTTGAGCGGATGGCAGATGGCGCCGATGAACTGCCGCGCCACATCGCGCGGCAGTTGGGTGTCGGTGTCCAGTGCGATGACATAGCTGATGCTCGGCAGCGCGGCGATATCGCCTACGATGAGGGAAAATCGTTCACGGCCATGGCCGCGCAGCAGTGCATTGAGCTCGGCGATCTTGCCGCGCTTGCGCTCATGCCCCATCCAGCACTGTTCGGTGGGGTTCCAGCGCCGCGGGCGATGCAACAGGAAGAACCGTGGCGCACCGGGTTCCAGGTACTTGAGGTTCAGCGCTTCGATCGCCTGGCTGGCCTGTTGCAACAGTGCCGCATCGGCGTCGAGTACCTCGCTCTGGGCATCCATGAAATCGGTGAGCAGGGCGAAGTGCAGGTTGGCATCACGGTTGGCGAGAAAGCGTACCTCGATACCGTCCACCAATTCCTCTACATCCTGGGCGCTACCGATCAGCGTCGGCACCACCACCAGCGTACGTGCCTGAGGCGGAATGCCCGCGCTGTAATCCAGGCGCGGAAGAATGTCCGGCGGCAGGCTGAGGGTCACCAGCCGGTTGACCAGGCCAATGGCCAGGTGACTGGTCATCAACAGCGTCGGCACGGCGAGCAGCAGCAACGACCAGGGGCTCCAGCCGTCAGCTCGCAGCATGGCGAAGAAGGGCCAGGCCAGCAGACCGCTGAGCACCACCACCGGAGCCATAAAGAAAACCAGCGGCGACTGGCGCAGCAGACGCCGGCAGCGCTCGGTTACGGCTGGCTGCACATCCAGTTGCCGCTCCAGCTCGGGCAACCCTGCGCCCAGCAGATAGAAGCCGACATGCTTCGTCAACGGATCTTCGGCCGACGCGGCATGGCACAGGCCGATGGCCGCGTGGGCGATGTCGATTTCCGAGTGCGGACAGGTGCGCGCCAGGCGCTCGACGGCGTGGCGGTAATGGTCGCGGGTGGCGAAATCCATGCTGGCGTAGACGGCAGCCGGGTCTTCAGCGAGTGCGTGCTCGACGCCACTCATGTGCTCGACGAACTCGCGCCAGTCGGTGGCCGAGAGCAGACGCAGGCTGTTGATGCTGTTGCTGATCGACACCTGATCCGTCGCTTGCAACTGGGCATCGAGATGCACCAGACGCTCGACGCTCTGGCCGGATTCGGCCAGAGCCTGTTCGACCCAGGTCATCGGCAGGATCAGCGCCGTGCTCTGACCCTGCAGGCGCCGCGCCAGTTCGGCAACGAAGGCGCTGGTCATGGGCGGTGCCGAGCGTGCCAGGTCGGCCACCAGCAGCACCACGCTCTTGGTGTCGCGCTCAGCGGTCGCGGTGAGGCGATCCGCCCAGTCATTGGCCAGGTTACGGTCGTTCCAGTTGGCCATCACCTTGGAGGCGACTCGACGCAGATTCTCGATCAGCGCCAGACGCAACATGATGGGAATGGCCCATAGTTCGCCCAGGGTCAACGGCATGACCGCCTGATAGGCCGCCACGAAACGGCCCAGGCTGTCACTGTCGACCCGGCCGTCACCGTGGGCGATGGTTTCCAGGGCGATATCGTAAACCCGCGGCAACGTGCGTGATGGCCCATCGGCCAGGCCGGGCAATTCGCGGCAGTAGCCTTTGGGCAGATGTTTCTGCGCCGTGCGTATCTGCTCTTCGACCAGGTAGAAATTGTCCAGCAGCCACTCCGCAGCTGGCGTCGCGCGCCGGTTGGAAAGTGCGGCCACGGTCATGGCCTGGCAACTACTGGCCAGTACGGCGGTGTTTTCGGCGAGCCGGTGGAGCAGGGCGTCGGAGGTGGTGTCGGGACTGAGGTGATGCTGCCGGGCCAGTTGGGCGCCGTGGGTGGCCATCTGTTCTGCGCTGAACAATTCCGCGCGCAGGGCCGGCTCGTACTCGAAGGTGCGCGGCGCGGGCCGCCACAACCGTTGGATTGCTCGAAGCCATTGCCTGTCCATGTTTTCCTTGGCGTGCAACGTGAAGCGCTGGCAACGTTGCCGTGATGCGTGTCACGCAAGTGCTGCGGGCATGACGAATGAGGAGGGTACAGTCCTACAGTGTGAAATCCTCCCGTTAGGGCGTCTGTCTGCTAGCGCACATAGCGGCGTCGCCAGCCGATCACGCTTGGCTTTAAAACCTCGCGTAGCCGTAGGGAGGAGGGCGTGGGAATTAGACCAGGATAGGGCTTGCGCCCCTAACGTTCGGCCGAGCCTCGCGATAGGGCGAGGAGCGTAGGCACGGCTGGCGAGGCCCGCCGTGCTCCACGTTCCAGATCCCGCAATCAGCCGTTGCTGGGAAAGGCGAACTGCGCCGCCTCATGGCTCTTGCGCTTGACCCAGCGCTGGGTAATCGATTTTCGCCGGGTGTAGAAGCGCACGCCGTCCGGGCCGTAGGCGTGCAGGTCGCCGAACAGAGAGCGCTTCCAGCCGCCGAAGCTGTGGTAGCTCACCGGTACCGGCAACGGTACGTTGACGCCGACCATGCCGACCTCGATCTCGTCGCAGAACAGCCGGGCCGCCTCGCCATCGCGGGTGAAGATGCAGGTGCCGTTGCCGTATTCGTGGGCGTTGATCAGGGCCATCGCCTCTTCCAGGCTGGCGACCCGCACGATGCACAGCACCGGGCCGAAGATTTCCTCCTGGTAGATGGTCATCCCGGGCGTGACGTGATCGAAGAGGGTGCCGCCGACGAAGAACCCAGCCTCGTTACCCCGCACCTTCAGGTCGCGGCCATCCAGCAACAGCCTGGCGCCCTGTTCGACGCCGCTGGCGATGTAGCCCACGACCTTGTCCCGCGCTGCCGCGCTGACCAGCGGGCCCATGTCCAGGCCGACGGAGGTGCCGGCGCCGATGTTCAGCCCGCGGATTTTCGGCAGCAGTTTGTCGACCAGGCTGTCGGCGACCTGGTCGCCCACAGCCACCACCACCGAGATCGCCATGCAGCGTTCGCCGCAGGAGCCGTAGGCGGCGCCCATCAGCGCGTTGACGGTGTTGTCCAGGTCGGCATCCGGCAGCACCACGGCATGGTTCTTCGCGCCGCCGAGCGCCTGCACGCGTTTGCCGCGCTTGGTGCCTTCGCGGTAGATGTACTCGGCGATGGGCGTCGAGCCGACGAAGCTCAACGCCTTGACTTGCGGGGCCTCGATCAGGGCATCCACAACCTGCTTGTCGCCCTGCACGACGTTCAGGACGCCCTTGGGCAGACCGGCCTCGTTGAGCAGTTCGGCGATGTACAGGGTAGAGCTGGGGGTACGCTCCGAGGGTTTGAGGATGAAGCAGTTGCCGCAGACGATCGCCAGTGGATACATCCACAGCGGAACCATGGCCGGGAAGTTGAACGGGGTGATGCCGGCGACCACGCCGAGCGGCTGGAAGTCGCTCCAGGCGTCGATGTTGGGGCCGACGTTACGGCTGTATTCGCCCTTGAGCAGTTCCGGCGCGGCGCAGGCGTATTCGACGTTCTCGATGCCGCGCTTGAGTTCGCCGGCGGCGTCTTCCAGGGTCTTGCCGTGTTCTTCGCTGATCAGGCGGGCGATGGCCGCTTCGTGCGTCTCCAGCAATTGCTTGAAGCGGAACATGATCTGGGCGCGTTTGGCCGGCGGCATGTTGCGCCAGGCGGGGTAGGCCGCGCTGGCCGCGTCGATGGCCTGGCGCAGCACATCGGTATCGGCCAGGCCGACCTGGGCGATGACCTGCCCGGTGGAGGGGTTGTAGACATCGGCGCTGCGCCCCGTACTCACCACGTGGCTGTCGTCGATCAGGTGGGGGATTCTTTTCGTCATGGTTGCTCCGCAAGGGCCGGGTACGTACCCGGCGTCAGATGATGGGCGAAGGCCTCAGGCCTTGACTGCCGCCTGAACCGCGATCTCGACGAGGATGTCCTCGCCGGCCATGTTGGCTTCGACGGTGGCGCGGCTGGGCAGCGACTGCTGCGGCGCCCAGCTGCGCCAGGCCCTGTTCATCTCCTCGAAGTCCTGCACGGCGTGCTTGAGCCACACCTGGGCGAAGAGCACATGGCTCTTGTCGGAACCGGCCTCGGCCAGCAAGGCGTCGATGCGCGCCAGGATCTGCTCGGTCTGGCCGTGGACATCCTGGCTGCAGTCATCGGCGACCTGGCCGGTCACGTAGACCACGCCGTTGTAGACGGAGGCATGGCTGAGTAGCCCGGAATAGGGCTGGATGCGTTTGATAGAGGTCATGCGGAAGTCTCTGCTGGAGTGAGGGGGATGGGCGGCGTGTGCCGGTGAACGCGACGCAGGAAGTCCTGGGTGCGTGGATGCTGTGGCGCCTCGAGTACCTGGGCCGCGGGCCCGCTCTCGGCGATGACCCCGTCGTAGAGGAAGCAGACCTTGTCCGCGACCTCGCGGGCGAAGCCCATTTCATGGGTGACCACGACCATGGTCATGCCCTCGTCGGCCAGCTCGCGCATGACGCCCAGCACGTCGCCGACCAGTTCCGGATCGAGCGCGGAGGTGGGTTCGTCGAACAGCAACGCCGCCGGCCGCATGGCCAGGGCGCGGGCGATGGCCACCCGTTGCTGCTGCCCGCCGGAAAGCTGCTGGGGCTTGCAGTCCCGCTTGCTGTGCAGGCCGACTTTTTCCAGCAGCGCCATGGCGTAGTCGATGGCGTGCTGCTTGCGTTCACGGCGAACGTGCACGGCGCCTTCGATGACGTTCTCCAGCACCGTGCGGTGGGGGAACAGGTTGAAGCGCTGGAACACCATGCCCACCTGGGTGCGCAACTCGTGGATGTCCTTGCTCCGCGCATCGACGCGCTTGTCGCCGATGAGGATGTCGCCGCCGTCGTAGGTTTCCAGGGCATTGATGCAACGCAGCAGGGTCGACTTGCCGGAGCCCGAGGGGCCGATGAGGCAGACCACTTCGCCGCTGGCCACTTCCAGGCTGATGCCCTTGAGCACCTCGAGGTTGCCGTAGTGCTTGCGCACGTTGGATAGCTTGATCATGGAAACTCCCTCCCTTATCGACGCAGGTGCCGTTCGAGCCAGCCGACCAGGAACAGCAGCGGCAGGCTCATGGCGAGGTAGAGCAGGGCGGTCAGGGTGTAAACCGTCAGATTCTGGAAGGTGGCGGAGGCGATCAGCTGTCCGGCATGGGTCATCTCCGCCACCGTGATGGTCGAGACCAGCGACGAATCCTTGAGGATCATCGTGAAGGTGTTGGCGTAGGGCGGCAGGCTGATGCGCAGGGCCTGCGGCAGCACGACCCGGCGCATGGTCATGCTGGACTTCATGCCGATGGCCTTGGCCGCCTCGACCTGGCCCTGGTCGACGGCCTGGATGCCGGCACGGAAGATTTCCGCCTGGTAGCCCGCATAGCCGATCCCGAGGCCGAGTACGCCGGCCTCGAAAGCCGTCAGGTCGATACCCAGCTCCGGCAGGACGAAGTACATGTAGAACAGCACGATCAGGATCGGCAAACCCCGGATGATGTTGATCATGGCGCCTGCCGGATAGGCAAGCGCCCGCTTGGGCGAGAGTTTCAGCAACGCCAGAACGAGGCCCAACCCGCTGCTCACGAGCAGGGCCAGCAGCGAAACCTTCACCGTCACCACCGAGGCCGCCAGCAGCAGCGGCAGGAACTGAAGAACGTTATCGATCATGACTAGGCGATCTCGTCACAGCTTGAAAGGAACCAGCGGTTCGAGAACCCGATGTCACTCGAGCGTCCACTTCTTCAACAGGGCGTCGAGGCGGCCATCCTGCTTCAGCGCGTCGAGGCCGTCATTGAGCTTCTTCAACAGCTCGCTATCGCCATCCTTGACGGAGAAGCCGATGCTGCCGGCCATCTGGGCGCGGTAGTCGGGTGCCATCTTCAGCTTGGCGTTGGGGTTTTTCTGCAACTGGAAGGCGAGGATCGGCGCATCCCACAGGCCGACATCGGCGCGGCCGAGGGCCACGTCGCGCATCAGATCCACCGACGAGCCGTACGTCTTGATGTCCTTGATGTCGCCACGTTTGCGCAGGATTTCGATGAAGGTCGTGCCGGTTTCGACGCCGACGACCTTGCCCTTCAGATCGTCGAGGCTGCGGTAGTCGGTGGCGTCGCCGGCCTGCTGCAGCAAGCCTTCGCCATAGGTGTAGATGGGCTGGGTGAAATCGACGACCTTCTCCCTTTCCTCGGTGATGTACATGGGGGCGGCGATGATCTGGATCTTGCCGGTGCCGATGGCCGGGATCAGCGAGTCGAAGCGACTGGGCACCAGCTCGTAGGTGAAATCCTGCTCGTCGGCCAGGGCCTGCATGAGATCCGGAACGAAGCCCTGGATTTCTTCCGAATCCAGGTCGAGGAAGGTGAAGGGCATGCCGGAGGTGGTCGTGCCGACCTTGTAGGTCTGGGCCTGGACAACGCCGGCGAAGGCCAGCGAGCCGGCCAGCAACAGCGAGGTGAGCGGGCGCAGGAGCCTGGTGAGACTCGCTGCGGTTCCGTTGAACCGGGACTTGCTGAGTGTGCACTGCATGGACATGGTCAACTCCTTTCATTATTGATATTGGAACTGAGCGCTCCGCGGCCGGCGGCGGGTGCGTACCGGCATCACGAGGCGTTCTAGGCAGTTGGCAAGTGTTGCGGGCCGGCTCTGCGCCGGCAGTCGTGTGGCTCTTTCTTATGGGTGATTCGGTTCAGCGCATCAGCCGTTCCAGGCTCGCGGCAATGCTGCTCGCCAGCGTCCTGCGCCAGGGCGCGGTGTTCGGATCTGCCAGCAGGCGATCCTCGTTGGCGAATGCCGACATGATTCCCTTGTAGGCAAGCCAGCGGCAGGGCTCGGGTTCCCAGGTCGGCAGTGTCGACAGGGGCTTCTCCCGGATCACCCAGGGTTGTTCGACGCGGCTGCTGCTGCGCTCGAGGATCAGGTCGGCGAGGGTCTGCCCCGCCAGGTGCGTGGCGCCCACGCCCTCGCCACCGAAACCGCCGGCCAGGGCCAGGCCCTGTTGCCTGTCGCACAGCATGTGCGGGCGAAAGCGGCGGGCCATGCCCAGGTTGCCGCCCCAGGCATGGGTCAGGCGCACACCGCGCAGCGAGGGGAAGAGCGATTCCATGAGCATGCGGCGCAGGCCTATTTCACCCTCGCTGAGCTGGAAGTCCGCGCGCAGGCGACCGCCAAAGCGATACCCGCCGCGGGCGCCGAACACCAGGCGGTCGTCCAGGGTTCGCTGAGCGTAGGTGACCTGGCGGCTGTGCTCGCACAAGGCCTGGCCCCGCTCGAGGCCGATCCGTTCCCAGCGCTCCGCCGACAGCGGCTCGGTGGCCACCAGCATGCTCTGAACGGGGATCTGGATTCTTTTCAGGGCGGCGAAATCCGCGGCGTAGCCTTCCACGGCGGGCACCACCCACTGCGCGCGGATACGCGCCTTGTCGGTACGGATTTCACGTCCGCGCCAGTCGCTGACCGGGCTCTGGTCATGGATGCTCACGCCGAGGCGTTCGACGGCATCGGCCAGGCCGCGCACCAGGCGGGCGGGGCTGATGGTCGCGCAATGCGGCGAGTAGATCGCGCCATAGGCGCCGGGGATGCGCACCTGGGCCGCCAGCTCCTGCTGATCCAGCCAGCGGTAATCGTTTTCGTCGTGGCCCTCTTCGTACAGGGCCTGCAACTCCTGGCGCAGGCGGGTCGCCTGTTCCGGGTAGCGCGCCGCGCAGTTGAGCATGCCCGCCTTGCGGTAGTGGCAATCGATCCCCTCGCGCTGGAGGACGCCCTGAACCTCGTCGGGGATGGCCTGCAACAGCCGGTACGCCTGCCTGCGTCGTTCGGCGCTCAGGTGGCCGAGAAGGCGTGCCTCGCCGAGCATCCCGCCGATCAGCCAGCCGCCGTTGCGGCCGGAGGCGCCGAAACCGCTGGTCTGGGCTTCGAGGACGACGATGTTGAGCTGCGGCGCCTGGCGCTTGAGGTAGTACGCCGTCCACAGGCCGGTGAAGCCGGCGCCGATGATGGCGACGTCCACATCGCGATCCTGATCCAGGCAGGGACGAGCGGCGACCGTCTCGCCAAGCTGATCCATCCACAGACTGACATGTTTCCAGGCCGGCATTTGCGACTCCCAATCAACGTGCATGACGGAGGTTAGGAGTGCGGGCGGCCCGGCGTCTTTCTTCCGTGCCCGTCAGGAATTTTTGCTGGCCAGCTGCTTCATGTAGGCCTTGGGCGACATGCCCGTGCGTTCGCGGAAACAGCGGTAGAACACCGACAGCGAATTGAAACCCGCCATGAAGGCGAGGTCGTCCGGACGCAGTCGCGGATTTTCCCGCAGGCGCTCGAGCAGCCAGTCGATCCGCGCCTGGCTGAGGTACTGGTAGAAGCTCTGGCCCAGCACCTGATTGAGCAGGTAGGACATCTGGTTGCGCGTGTAGCCGATGGTCGTGGCCAGCCGGGTCAGGTCGAAGTCGGCTTCCAGGAAGGTCTTGCGCGTGGCGAAGAACTGCTCCAGATCCAGCAGCATGACACTCAGCTGCTGCCTCGACAGGCCCAGGCGTTGCACCTTGCTCTGGCTCTCCAGCGGCTCGTCGCGAACCATGGTGGCGTATTCGTGGACACGCCAGATCAGGTCATCCTTGACGGTGATGGCCTCGCTGGCGCGGAAGGAGGCCAGGCGGCTGCTGCGCCTGAGCGAAAGGCGCGAGCAGTACTGGATGAAGGCCGTGTCGCCGTCCACCCGGATGCGGTCGATATGCTCGATGTGCTGCTCGGCATTCCTGGGCATGCCGGTGCGGACGTAATCCTGCATGTCGGCATAGGAGAGCCGCAGGTTGTTGAAGAAGTCGTAGTATTCGAGCTCGGGGTGATAGAGCTGCAGGATGCTTTCGACGTCTCGTTCGATCCAGGCCTTGTGGTAACGGGTCATGACCTCCCGGGTGCGGCGGGTAACAGGATCCAACGGATACCTCCATAAGCCGAAAGCCGTGCAGGGCGTCAAACGGGGAGCTGCCCGTGGGCTGCTATCGATCCTTGTATGAGCTGAAGCAGGTAGGCTGGGAGCGCGCGGGTCGGCGGCACGCCACAACGCCACAACGCTCTGCGGGATTGCTCCCTTGTTAGATAGAAGGCACCAGTTTAAGAGTTTTTCGAGGAGACCAGCAATAACGAAGGCTGACCAGTTCATAGTATTCAGGGGCTCTGACATAATATTGAATTTAACATAATATACATTATGCGAACCTAAGAGTAAGGCCGAAGCAACACACCCCCTAGAAAAATCACTACAGCAAACGCCGCGGCTGCTGGCTGCTGTAGCTATGAAATCAAGCTTAGACACCCGGTATCTTAAATATGGAATATGGCCTTCCGTAGCCACTCCCGTTAAGAGCCAGCTGGCACGCTCATCCCCCCATCTGCCATGACTATGGCACCCAAAATATAGGAAGCCCGCTCAGAGGCCAGAAACGCGACTACTTCGGCTATTTCCTCTGGCTGAGCGGCGCGTTTGATAGGCGTTTTCTCGCCATGCCGGGCTAGGAATGACGGGCCGTCATCAACGACATCGTTCAGAATGTTTGTGACTACATCGCCGGAGCCGACTGCATTGACGCGTATACCATGGTCGATGACCTCCAGGGCGAGTGTCCGCGTAAGTTGGGCCAGCGCTCCTTTGGAGGCGGTATAAGCCGCAATCGTGGGAAATGCCTGATAAGCGGCGTAGGAAACTATGTTGACGATAGCCCCGCTTCGGTTCGGGATCATCGCCTTTATGGCCTCTCGAGAGTGCAGGAATGCTGCGGTCACATTGACAGCCTGGATGCGCTCCCAGTCATCGCGAGTCATATCCACAACTAATTTGTTAATGATGAACCCGGCATTATTGACCAAAATGTCCAAGCGGCCAAAATGGGCAATCGCCGTAGCCACTGCCGTTTCGGCAGCGCCATTCTGAGTGATGTCCGCAATCAGTGGAATCAAGCCGGGTCTCGCAAGCTGCTCGACCGTCGGGCTTTTGTCTTCAGCGATGACTCTAGCTCCTCGCTCATGCAGCATTAGCGCGACAGCCCGGCCAATCCCGCTGGCTGCACCGGTCACTAGAACGACTCGACCTTCAAACTCACCACGTGTATCAGATGCCATCCTTATCTCCAGATGATGTGTCCAGCCGCATGGACTGCCGCTGTAGACAACTACACCTTCCTCCATTGGTATGTTCGCATCTGACGCGGTTTTGCCAGACTATTGGGGTTTTGCTTTTAGTTGCGCAAAATTTGTAGTCTGTCCAAATCGCCTCCCCCAATGATCCCCAGCGAAAACGCCATGGAAAAGCTCGAACAGCAGATACGTAGTTCAAACCACCATGAGCGAATTCCTGCACACAAAATGCCTGACCACCTGCCCGCTGCCGCGCATCGGTTGGTTGGCCATCACCTGGACTCGGAGGTACAAGTACAAATATTCAGACACCGCACCACGAGTCGGAACCTGACCATCCCTGCCGTAGCAGAACCGTTGCTCGTTTTGGTTGTTTCAGGCGCTGCGCTCGTGGAAGAGCGTGTAGGAGATCAGAAGTGGACAGCAAATGCTGTTGCCGCTGACGATTTTTTTCTGACGATGTCGCCAGTCCCCTATGAGATGCGCTGGCAAACAGAGAGTGATGCTGGCTTCGAGGTGGTGCACGTGTATCTCAGCCAGCGTCTACTGGATCTTGCTGCTCGGGATATTTTCGTTGACCAACATGTACGGCTGCGAGAGGTGTCTGGAGAACGAGACCACGAAATTTCCGGATTGATGAGATCCCTCTATCGTGAAATGACTTCAAGCCGGCAAGCCAGTGCGTTGTATCTACAAGGTATCGGCCAAGCACTCGCCGTGCATCTAGTCCGATGCTACAGGGACGGTAGTAGTGGGCTTTCTAAACAGGTATACGCGTTGCCTGCTTACAAATTGCATAGGGCGATTGAGGCCATGCGTACAGGGCTTGATAGCGAGTTCAGCCTCGAAAGACTGGCGTCAGACGCAAGCATGAGTATTTCCCACTTCAGTCGTATGTTCCGGAAGGCAACAGGGCGATCTCCCTCCCAGTATTTCATTCATATGCGGATGGAAATGGCGCGTCAGCTCCTTCTGGAATCCGACTTAAGCATCGTAAATGTCGCTCTTGATGTTGGATACAACAGCCCAAGTCATTTTGCGCGGGTCTTCAGACGTCACACCGGCGCTACACCACGTGAGTACCGCCAGCGTAGATAAGTTGAGGTTTTCGCTCCTGAGGGCGTTCAACAATCAATCTCTCCCCCCTTGGCAATAAACACCGATTCTTCATTACCCGCCCTCCTCGCGCTGTTCGCTGGACTGTCATCGAAGTAAACAATGCCGTAACCGTCCGGCCAAGTCACCTACCAAACTCCAGCATTAAGGGCGATGGTGTCCGCGTATTTTTAAAGGGGAATGAATGATCAATTTAGGCATGGTGAATTCCTGATTCAGGTGACGGGGGAACGATGGATTGCGCCTAAGCAGAATCCATCGTCGATCAATCAAATCGTTTGGCCACCTGAGACTTCAATACGCTGACCTGTGACCCAGCGATTGCCAGGGCTCAAGAGGCTGGCGATCATTGGGCCGATGTCGTCGGGTACACCTACGCGGCCAAGAGCGGTCATATCGGAGAACGCTTTGTTGTATTCGGGAACGTCGCGCACTGCTCCGCCCAAAAAGTCGGTTTCGATCGCGCCCGGGGCTACGGTGTTGACGGTAATGCCACGACTGCCCAGTTCCTTGGCCATGTAAACGGTGAGTATCTCGACTGCACCTTTGGCTGCTGAGTAGGCCGAGAAGCCTGGGAAGGACACACGGGTCAAGCCCGACGAGAAATTTACGATACGCCCGCCATCGGCCAATATCGGCAGCAGAGACTGAGTCAGGAAAAACACCCCTTTGACGTGCACGTCAAAAAGTGCGTCGAACTGAGTTTCCGTGGTGGCAGCAAAATCCGCCATTTCACCATGCCCGGCGTTGTTGATAAGGTGGTCAATCGTATTCGCGCTCCAAGTGTCGTTCAGTGCTGCGCGCACGGCGGTCACGAAAGCCGGGAAGGACGACACCTTGCTCGTGTCCAGTTGCAGCGCGACGGCCTTGCGGCCTTGTGCCCGAATATCGGCTACCACGACATCCGCAGCTTCCTTGCCAGTACGGTAGGTAAGGATCACATCGCCACCTTGGCGAGCAATGCTCAGTGCAGTATTGCGGCCAAGGCCACGGTTTGCACCGGTTACAATTGAAATAGTGGTCATCGTTATACTCCTGCCAAGCACATGCTGAATGAGCGTCAACGATGACATCTCGCTGGCGTTGCAGGTTGCGCGATCGGACACTTGAATTGCTTATTCGTCCAAACTGGTAGGGTGACAAGCAAACTGGCGTCGATCCCCCTGCAATGGTTGTGCTGAATTTGCTTATTCCTCTAGATTGTTTGCGGATTCATCCAATCAGCTTGCATCGGCAAGCGTTCGACATTGCAATAGGCCGATACGGACTGAGGGGGTGATGACCTATGAACGATCTGCTCAAGGCTGTGAGCCGCTACGCTGAGGCTAATCATCAAGGCGGTATTGCTGCGACCCCTTTCCCTGGGCTGGTGATTCTTCGGGAGACAACGCCTACGGCACTCCTCTACGCGATCTCAAGGCCGTTGGTTGCGCTGGTGCTTCAAGGGAAAAAGCGTGTCTCGATGGGCGACAAAATCTTTGAGTTCGGGGCCGGCGAATCACTGATCATCACCGCTGATGTACCAACGGTAAGTCAGATCATTGTCGCCTCTCAGAACGAACCTTACTTGGCATTCGTCATAGAGCTTGATCACGTACTTATAGAATCTTTGGTCGTCGAGATGGGTACGGCCCCCTTTACTGTGGGCGAGCCATTAAGGGTAGAGTCCACAGAAACAGAGGTGACAGACGCAGCCCTGCGCTTGCTTCGCCTGCTTGAGCGACCTAGTTCAGTAGCAGTATTAAAAAGCCAACTGCTCAGGGAACTCCATTACTGGCTCCTGTCAGGGCGCCATGGTGGAGCAATCCGAGCGCTTGGAATTGCAAGCAGCCACGCCCAAAGAGTCGGCCGGGCGATCGCCCGGATTCGAGATGAATTCGCCCAACCGCTGCGAGTGGAGCAGTTGGCAGAGACAGCCGGTATGAGTGTTTCAGGGTTCCACACCCATTTCAGGACGGTCACTTCGCTGACTCCGCTTCAATATCAAAAACAACTCAGACTGATCGAGGCCAGGCGAAGGCTTTTGGAGGGTACACCTATCGCCAACGCCGCCTATGGAGTGGGGTACGAAAGCATCCCCCAATTCACGCGAGAATACGGTCGAATGTTTGGCGTGTCCCCCGCGAAAGATATCCGCGAAGTAAAAATGCTACTTAGCACATCGGCTTAGCCTCGGATCATACGTGCTGGCCGTGGCGCTGAGCGGTGATGGGATAGCCGCCGCTACATATTGCAGCTTTTCCTGGGCAGTGTGGGCTTTGAGTGGTACGGAAAAGAGCTTCGGTGGCGCATGAAAATCCTGTCGATACTTGCGATCTCGTCTACTAAAAATGCGCGGACATCATCGCCCATCATGAGGAAGTTCGCTAGGTGACTTGGCCGGACGCTTACACAATGCCTATTCACTTATTTGCTCGACCTCACATTGCCGTGGCGTATTTCCTTGGAGGGTGAGTTGCCGAAGTATGCCGTGTAGCATTTGCTGAAATGGCTGGGGGATACGAAGCCACAGGCGACGCTCACATCCAGAATCGGCAAGTCGGAATGCTGGAGCAGCCGTCGCCCTTCGGTGATTCGAAGCTCCAGGTAGTAGCGTACCGGCGTGGTGCCGAGTTGCTGCTGGAACAGTCGCTCGATCTGGCGCCGAGAGCGCCCTGCGTAGCTCGCTAATTGCTCCAGGCTCAGTGGCTCCTCGATATTTGCACTCATCAGGTTGATCACATTGCGTAGCGGCTCGCTCATTTTTGCGTGCACCGTCGGGCGCACTCGCCGGTAGCGAGACTCTTCAAAAGCCAGAATGCCAACGATGCCCTCGACCAGGTCGCGGCCATGGAGCTTGTTGATCCATTCCAGCACCATATTGAAGGCGCCGGTCGGGCTGGCGGCTGTCAGCCGATTACGGTCAACCATGAAGCTTTCAGAGGTAACCTGGCTGTGCTTGGCGATTTCCGCCAGTGCCGCACGGTGCTCGGGATGGATCGCGCATTTATAGCCGTCGAGTAACCCCGCCTGCCCCAAGAACCAGGCACCACTCCACAGCCCGGCCAGGGCCACATTCTTCTCATCGGCCGCATGCAGGAGCTGTTTGAGCGCAGGGATCGGCCGCAAGGTGGTGCGCAGCCCGCCACAGATCACCAGTAGATCCAGGCCCGCGAGATGTTTCGCGCTCAGCTCGGCGTTCGGGCAGATGATGATGCCAAGATCGCTGACCACCGCCTGGCCACTCAGACTGAACGTCTGCGTGGCGAAGACACCCGTACTGATGAGGTTGGCCGTTACGAGAATATCCAGTGCCTGAGTGAACGCAGGCAGGGAGAAATTATCGAGAAGCAGGAAGCCAACGCGAGCCTCTTTCAGCACGCGGCTCTTGTCGCCCACAAAACGGAGGTTCTGTCCTTGCATCGCCTCACTGAAACTTCGTCTGTCCGACAATCTCTGCCCCTATCGATCATTTGTTGTTGGCGTGTCGATGTTCTTCACCAGCGCGCTTTCAGTCAACGAGGAAACCGTGAGCCAGCGGATCGCGCTCATCCACGAAAATGGTATTGAGTCCGATCACCTGTGCCCACCCGGTGACGCTGGGCAGGATGCCCGGATAAGTACCAACCTGAGCGGCGGCTTCGATACGCCCTTGGTAGATCGTGCCGATCAGGCTCTCGCTGCGATACGTGTCACCGACTGCAAGGCGCCCTTTGCCATACAGCTGTGCCAGGCGTGCAGACGTACCGGTGCCGCCTGGGGAACGGTCGATTGCCTTGTCACCATAGAAAACGATGTTTCGTCCATCGGACGCTTCGCTGCTTCCGATATCACACCAGATGGCATGGTGTACGCCGTTGATCCGCGGGTCGTCCGGGTGCACTGGCTCGCAGATCCCGGCAAGCGCACTGCGTAGGCTGCGGCTGTGGGCAACGATGTCCGCTGAGGACATTCCATCCAGCCCAGGCCAGTTTTCCTGAGGCTCGACCACCGCGTAGTAATTGCCGCCGTAGGCGATGTCCACAACGAGCGAACCCAGCCCCGGAACCTCGACACGGACATCCGCCGTGTGCAGGTAGCTCGGTACGTTGAACAGGCTTACCGATTCGACCTTGTCGCCGTCCATGCGGTACTCCACCTCCACCTTGCCGGCCGGCGTCTCGATGGACAACTTGCCCGGTACCTTCGGCCTGACCAGGTCGTGCTCGATCACCACGGTACTCAAGCCTATGGTGCCGGCCCCGCACATCGGCAGGCAACCACTCACTTCGATGAACAGCACGGCAAAATCGCAATCGCTGCGTATCGAGGGGTAGATCATCGCGCCGGACATCACTTCATGGCCCCGGGGCTCGAACATCAACGCCTTGCGAATCCAGTCATGGTCGCGGATAAACAGCTCGCGTCGATCCGCCATGCTCACATGGGGCATCAGCGGCGCGCCTCCTGCGACCACCCGTACAGGGTTGCCACAGGCATGGGAGTCTATGCAGAAGAATGTGCTGCGCATGCGTCGCTTCCCTCTAGATTGCTTTACGGGCGGAGTGCCGTTGCAGGGCACCACGTGACAGGCGATCCAGCAGCAGCGCGACCGCGACGATAGCCAACCCGGCCCGCAGCCCCAGGCCCATTTCCATGCGCGTCAGCCCGCGAGTCACTTCCGCGCCAAGACCACCGGCGCCGACCAGGCCGGCCAGCACCACCATGGCCAGGGACAGCAGGATGCACTGGTTGAGGCCCACCATCAGCGTCGGCGTTGCAGCCGGGATTTCGATCTTGAGCAGGATGGCGCGCGGAGAGGCCCCCGTTGCCTGACCGAGTTCGAGGAGATCCTTGGGGATCTGGTTGAAAGCCAGGGTAGTGAGCCGCATCATCGGCGGGATACCGTAGATGACGGTGGCGATGATGGCCGGAACCTTGCCGAGGCTGAAGATCATCACGGCTGGAATCAGGTAGACCCAGGGCGGCACCGTCTGCATGACGTTCAACACCGGGCGAACGGCTGCCTCGAAGCGCTTCACCCGCGAAGCCAGCACACCCAGCGGGAAGGCGATCGCCACCGAGATGAGAACCGACACCGAGACCAAGGCAATCGTCTGCATCGATGCCGTCCAAAGCCCGGAAATCAGACAGAAGCCCAGCATGAAGGCTGACAGCACCGCGACACGCAAGTTGGTGAACAGGTATGCCAACACCGCCACTACAGCGATCAGTGCATACGCGGGCATGGCCAGCAGTGCCGACTCGACACCGCCGAGTACCGTCTCGATAACCCTGCTGATCGTCGCGAACAGAGGATGAAAGTTTGCATTCAGCCAATCGATGGCAGGCGCGAGATGCTGACCCGGCGAGAATTTCAGTTCAGTAAGCGTCATTGCTCACCTCCTTTTTTCCAGAGCGCGTGGCGCTCTGAGCCATGCGATCAAGGATCAGAGTCAGGATGACAATGGCAATGGAGGCATTGATCGACTGCGCGATATCCAGTGTACGGATGGCCCCATAAATGGCCTCACCCAATCCGCCCGAGCCGACAATGCCAGCGATCACCACCATTCCGAAGGCCATCATCAGGCTCTGGTTCACCCCAGCCATGATGCTGGGCAGTGCAAAAGGCAGACGGATCTTGAAGAACAGCTGCCAGCCACTGGTGCCGCTCGCCTCGCCCAGCTCGATGAATTGATTGGGCGTCATGCGGATGCCCAGTGAGGTCAACCTGAGTACCGGCGGCACTGCAACGATGAAGGTGGCGACCAGGGCAGTCGCCGAGCCATAGCCCAGCAGCGCGATGGCGGGCAGCAGGTATATATAAGGAGGCAGGGTTTGCACGAGGTCGAGCACTGGCTCGGTTACTTTGTCCAGCGACGGCAGCAGCCCGGCTGCCACGCCCATCGGGATGCCGACCAACAGCGCCAGGCTGGTCGCCGCCAGTACCAGCGCCAGCGTACTCATGGTCTCGGGCCACAACCCCATGATCGAACAGAACGCCAAGGCCAGAGCCGAGGCGATACCGAACTTCAGGTTCGACGACAGCCGCCAGGCTAGCGCGCCAACCACCAGCGCTACCACATAGAAGGGCGCAACCTGCAAAACCCATAGTACGGTCTCATAAAAGCCTGTGAGCACCTGGTTGAGAAAGTCGAATACATTGGCCCCGTTATCCGTGAGCCACTCCAGGCCAGCGTCGACCGTTTCGTCGAACTGCGCTGCGAAATCATCCGGGCTCATAGCGAGTGCTCCAGAGATTCCCGTACCGGCACCTCCACAGACTCGTTTGGCGCCCCCTGCACACCGCGCAACAGATCGCGTGCCGTGATGACACCCAACGGTGTGCCCTCCTCCAGCACCGCCAGCGCCTCGCCATCGGACTGAATGAGCAGATTGATCAGCTCGTTCAGATCCGCGGCTGGAGTCGTGTGGCACAGCGTGCTGACGTCAACCTCGGGATGGGCTTGCCGGTAGTTCGCATAAGGCGTCATGACCGAATGCGCCTTGACCAGATGCAAGCGCGAGATGCCGGCAACGAAATCGGCGACATAGTCATCAGCCGGATTCAGCACGATGTCTTCGGCCGTACCTTCCTGAATGATCATGCCGTCTTTCATGATCGCGATACGATCACCGATACGAATCGCCTCCTCCAGATCATGGGTAATGAATACCGCGGATTTGCCGAGGGATTTGGTGAGTTGGCGGAATTCGTCCTGCAACTGCCGACGAATGAGTGGATCGAGCGCGCTGAACGGCTCGTCCATCAGGATGATTTCCGGATCGGAAGTGATGGCACGTGCCAATCCAACCCGCTGCTGCATACCGCCTGATAGTTCGGATGGATAGCGAGCGGCCCAGTCGGACAAGCCGACCTTGGCCAGTGCCTGCTCAGCCACCTTGTGTCGTTCGGCCTTGGAAACGCCTTGCACCTCGAGCCCGAAGGCGGCGTTTTCCAGAACGGTACGGTGCGGCAATAGCGCCACGCTCTGAAATACCATGCCAATGTGTTGCGCTCGTACCTTGCGCAACTCCACCGCATTGAGCGTGGCCAGATCCTTGCCCTTGACCAGCACCTGGCCAGCGCTTGGTGCAATCAACTTGTTCAGCAAGCGGATCAAGGTGGACTTGCCGCTGCCCGAGAGGCCCATGATGCAGAAGATTTCGCCGCGGCGAACCTCAAGACTGACATCCGACACGCCGACGACGCAGCCGTAATCCTGCAGGATCTGTTTTTTGGAGAGCCCTCGCTCGACATAAGCCTTCATTGCAGCTGAGGAGTTCTGCCCAAACACTTTCCAGACAGACTGGCAACTTACCAGCACTTCGTCAGTGCCATTACTTAAGGAATTCATTTCGCACCCGTCGAACCAGAAGATTCTGGTTTAATTGTTGACATCAAGTTCGGCAGCGGCAGTTAAAAAAGCGCACTTCAATATTTTTTAATATTATTCCAGCGTGTCAAAAGCTCGTCGTTCTTCTCAGTCCAGTCACTGACAGCCTGCTCCATGGTTTTTCCATCTTTCACTTCGCCGTTGATTGCAGTGATATCTGCCAGCGGCACATAAACACCGGCAATGACTTCACGCGCCTGTGGGTTCTTCTCCGAGAAACCTTTCTGAGCGATCCAGTAGTAACCCTGTGGTGGCGGGAAAACACCTTTGGGATCCTTGAGGAACTTCACATCGAACTTCTGCGTCATCCAGGATGGTTCCCAGATGGCAACGGCGACCCAGTCCTTACGATCGACAGCCGACTTGAGGGCTGCGGTCATGGCGGCAGTACTGCCTTCCAGCAGGTTGAGCTTGATGCCGTATGCCGATACCGCGTTCGCCGCGTCACTCATCAGGCCCGAGCCTGGTTCGATGCCGACGATCTTGTTGCCAAACTTCTCGGCGTTGTCATTGAGCTGTTCGATCGAGTCGATGGCGACGTAGCTGGGTACCGCGATACCTTGGTACAGACCATGAGAAACCGGAGAAATTTTTTCCAGACGGTTCTTGCTGCGGTTCCAGTAATCGTGCGCGGCGTAATCGATCTGCGATGTAAGTATCTGGATATCACCCTTGCTCAATGCTGCATAGGCAATGCCCCATTCCGAAAACGAAGTAACTTTCACTGTATAACCTGCGTTCTCCAACGCCTTTTTGGTAATGCCGGTAATGGGCGTGAGATCCTCCCAAGACAGCGTCCCCATTTTGATAATTTTTTCGTCAGCATGGCTTTGTACAATCGTCATGCTGACGATCGCCAGCGCGCAGAGTGCCTTCCACAAAATCTTCATGGTGTATGCCCTGTAGTAGTGCTGATGAGATCAGCGATATAGTGGTCTTCGCTTCTTATTAACGTCGTGAAAGCCGTAAACACTCACGACGCATTCTTTTTCTCAACGTGAACGTCCGGAGATGCCTCTCGCTCAGCGACACATGCCGCTGCGTCCGATCATGCTGACTTTTTATTCGCCCAGCGTTGGTGGAGGCGTGCATTCGCTTTTAATAGGTACCTGTTCTATCAGCCCAGGTATCAGCCTTCAGTCCTTGAGGGGCGATGAACATTTCCATGTTCCCTCGAGACAGCTCCCAATGTTCGAACACCAGATCAACTACAGCGGTTTCGTCATGCCTGGCGAACGCTTCAATGAATGAGTCGTGGTGCTCGACAGCGAGTAACAGGTGCTTTTCCATTTCTTCGTTACGCGGCCTGAAGAAGGTATGGCCGATTCTCGCGTGGTCGATCAGCAACCGGCCGAGACTGGGCTCGAGATAAGGGCTGCCGGACATTTCCCCCATGATTTCGTGAAACCGATTATTTTCCACCACCATCGCCAGTGGATCGCGCGCGAGCG
Source organism: Phytopseudomonas daroniae (assembly GCF_004327285.1). Lineage (GTDB taxonomy): Bacteria > Pseudomonadota > Gammaproteobacteria > Pseudomonadales > Pseudomonadaceae > Aquipseudomonas > Aquipseudomonas daroniae. Next base: position 48,341 of record NZ_QJUI01000011.1, on the reverse strand, counting down.
TCGCGCCGCGAAATCGCTCCTGGGTAGCCTGCAGATCATTCAGTTGCGCAGGCTTGAAATTCTGTACAGCCAGCCGGCCGATCGCCGCATAAATCATCGGTGCGGCGAGGAAGAAATTGCGCAAGGTCGAGTGATTCATCGGTGCAACCCGCGCACCACGATTTTCTTGGATGTCGAGATAGCCCTCGCCTGCCAGGCGCCGCAGTACTTCGCGAACCGGTGTGCGGGACAAACCATAGCGAGCGCTCAAGCTGAGTTCTTCCAGGACTTGGCCAGGATCGAGCTGCATCGTCAGGATCTGCCGTTTCATGTCGTCGTAGAGACTGTTCTTATCGCTTTTCACAAGGGCCTCCGGCTGTTGACCGACCCGCCGCACATGGCTGATGGATCGAGACTCGCACGCGCTCCGACGTCGGTCAATACGCACTGTATTCTTTATGTATACCAATAGAATTCATAAAAAATACGCGGAGACCGCTATTTTCTTGCTCGCTTCAACAGTTTGGTCAGTGCTTCGCAGGCCTCCGGCCAGTCGCAAACAGATATGAACAGGTCGCTTTCAGAAATACACCTTCATCGTGACTCATCTTGCGCAGGTGAAGATCCGAACCGATGAGCGCAACAGGCTCATCGACTCGAACTCGCAGCGGTCGCGAGTAAGAGCGGTTCGGGGTGCGGATGTGATGAAATAGCGCCACGACACAGGCACCGCACTAGGCCTACAGCAGCCGTGGCGTACTCACGCCGAGTACACCCGCCCGCTTGCTGAACGATGTCTTCCAGACCCAAATCAGGGCGCCTGCTGTCCATGCAAAAATCTGTAGACATATTGTCTAACGTGATTTTATAGTCATTATACAAACTGTAGACACAGATTATGACCAGCAGAAAACAGTCCATGAAAGCTCATTCCGAAGCCGACAACCTCGTCATCGACATTCCCCTGGATCGCAAGACGGTTCTCGGTGATGCGCTGCGCCGCCGAATTCTGAGCATGGAACTGGCACCTGGTGCCGTCGTCGACGAGATCGCTCTGTGCAATGAGTTCGGCCTTTCCCGGCCTCCTGTCAGGGAACTGCTGCGGCAGATCGCAGCGGAGGGCTACATCGAACTGGAGGCTAATCGTGCGCCGCGCGTTGCCTCGATGAACCACGAATCCCTGCACAGCTTTTACCTGGCTGCACCACTGATCTACATCGCGACCACGCAACTGGCAGCGCTACATGCCTCGGCCGCGGAAATCGAAGTGCTCAGAGGGATTCAGGAACAGTTTCGCCAGGCCATCGAAGAGAAGGATGTCGAGAATCGTGTCATCCATAACGACGAGTTCCACCTCGAGATCGGCAGGATGGCACACAACGATTACCTCATGCCCAGCCTGCGACGTCTGCTGATCGACCATGCGCGGCTTGGAAAAATCTTCTACCGACACCCCACTACCGATGACATGCAACGCGATCTGGAGATCGCCTGCGACCAGCACGACCAGATGATCGACGCTATCGAGCGGCGTGACCCGGATACCGCTGCGGTAGTCGTGCGTGCGCACTTCGAGCTGTCGCGTCGTCGCATGGCGGAATACGCCGCACCAGCCGGTGTCGAGGTGGCATTGACGTTTTAGGAACCCAAGCGCTGGTGGTCTCACCTGATCATGAGTCATTTCACGCAAGGGATAGTTAACCAAAGCTCAAACAATAAAGTTAGGTTTCCCGAAATGACCAGAGTGACCCACTTGCCTGCCGATGATTCGACCTGCGGCTGGTTCCATCTCAGCAAACCCAGGCAACCAGAACCTGCCCATAGCGGCAAGAGCTCCGCTCGCTGGGTCATCATAGGAGCTGGCTATGTAGGCCTTGCAGCGGCTCGGCAGTTGGCACTGCATTATCCCGGCGACGAGATCATTCTGATCGAGGCCCAGGAGGTCGGTTTCGGGACAGCCGGGCGCAACGCCGGATTCGCTATCGATCTCCCCCATGATATCGGGGCTGAAGACTATATCGGCGACATCGCTGTCGCTAGAACCTCGATGAAGCTCAACCTCACAGGCCAGTCGATGCTCACCGAACTGGTCGAGCGTTATTCCATCGAGTGCCAGATGAAAGCCTGCGGCAAATACCAGGCGGCCGTGGAGGATCGCGGCGTAGCAGTGCTGGATGCCTACCGCCGTGGTTTGGACAAGCTGGGCCAGCCGTATGAAATGATCGAGGCGGATGAGCTGCCCAGCCATATTGGCACTCGCTTTTATCGCAAGGCACTTTTCACTCCGGGCACCGTGCTCCTCCAGCCGTCCGCTCTGGTCAAAGGCTTGGCTGACTCGCTACCGGGCAATGTGACCCTCTACGAGCACACGCCCATTACCGATGTGGAGTATGGCGAAAAGGTGGTTCTGACTCACAAGAACGGCAGCATCACCGCCGACAAGCTGATCCTCAGCACCAATGCGTTCGGCATGAGCTTCGGTTTCCTGAGGGGCCGCATGCTACCGGTATTCACCTACGCCAGCATCACTCGGCCATTGACCGACGACGAGCAGGCTCGCCTCGGCGGCAAGCCCTACTGGGGTGTGATACCCGCCGATACCTACGGCACCACGGTACGCCGCACACCGGACAACCGTCTGCTGATTCGCAACAGTTTCAGTTTCAACCCGGACGGCCAGAGCAAAAGCAAATTCAACGAGCGTTTCGTGCGCAACCATCGCGCCTCCTTCGCCAACCGCTTCCCAATGCTGCCCGACGTCGAGTTCGAATACACCTGGGGCGGCTCTCTTGCGTTGTCGAGAAACCACACGAGCCAGTTCGGTGAGTTGGCTCCCAACGTCTACGGCGCACTTTGTTGCAACGGCCTCGGCGTAACTCGCGGCACCGCTACCGGCAAGTTGCTTGCCGATTGGCTGGCGGGCGAACGTACGGAGATGACCGAGTTTCTGCTGGGCTCGCCCGGTCCGAACAGAAATCCGCCGGAGCCCTTTCTTTCTTTCGGTGTGAATTTCAATTTGAAGTGGGGCCAGCACCGCTCGGGCCGGGAAATATAGGCACTCGAACATTTGATACATGCAACGTTTTTTCTTGCGCGGCAATGATTTCTTGGCCTGCGAAAGACAAGGAATGCCAACCGTAATTTAGGTGGTGGCTTAAGGAAACTTCAGAACTGAAGCATTTCAGTTCTGTGGATTCGCTCAGCCTGAATTTACCCGGCAGCTCTTAGAACCTGGAGACAATAATGACAATATCTACTACCTCGATCGAAGATGTACCGCTCAACCGGTTTCACCAACTTCTGACCATACGCTCCGGCGGCGGATCGTTCGTTGACGGCTACGTGCTGAGCATCATTGGCGTATGCATGGTGCAAATGACTGCGGCTCTGAGCCTCAGCAGCTTCTGGCAAGGCATGATTGCAGCGTCTGCGCTGATCGGCATTTTCTTCGGTGGCTTCCTGGGCGGCTGGCTGACCGATCGCCTGGGCCGCAAGAAGATCTTTTTCGTTGGCCCATTGCTGTTCATCACAAGCCGCTTCGCTGACCTAAACCACCCTCCGCGCCAGTTAATCCAGAGATAGGCGCGACAGATAGAAGCTGAACCCCACAGGAGAACCACCGTGAAATTTGAAGGCATCTATACCCCGGCAATCACCCCGCTGACCGCTGACGGACAGATCGACTCGTCGGCATTCGCTGAAGTGCTCGAGTACCTGATCGAGTCCAAGGTTCACGGCATCATCATCGGCGGCTCCACCGGAGAGTACTACGCGCATACGGCCCAGGAGCGTTTCGACCTCGCTGCCAAGGCCAAGGACGTGATCAACGGTCGCCTGCCGCTGATAGTAGGAACCGGCGCCATTCGCACCGAAGACTCGGTGGCGTTCGCCAAAGCCGCCAGGGAAATCAAGGCTGATGCGCTGCTGGTCGGCACCCCGCCTTACGCCCTGCCAACCCAGCAGGAGATCGTCACCCACGTGAACGCGGTGGACAACGCAGCCGGCCTGCCGATCATGCTCTATAACTACCCGGGCCGCATGGGCGTGGCCATGGGTGACGAGGTGTTCTCTGCCCTCGCTGGCAACAAGAACATCGTCGCCATCAAGGAAAGCACTGGAGATGCCGCCAGCCTGCACCTGCTGGCCAGCAAGTACCCGCAAATCGCCCTTTCCTGCGGCTGGGACGACCAGGCGCTGGAGTTCTTCGCGTGGGGGGCACGCAGCTGGGTCTGTGCCGGCTCCAACTTCATTCCGAAGGAGCATGTGGATCTGTACCAGGCGTGTGTGGTCGAAAACGACTTCGTCAAAGGTCGCCGCATCATGACCGAGCTGCTGCCCCTGATGGACTTCCTGGAGACAGGCAAATTCGTGCAGTCGATCAAGTACGGCAGCGAAGTCGCGGGTCTGAAAACTGGCGGCGTGCGTGCCCCGCTGCAGTCGCTGAGCGGCGACGAGAAACAGACCCTTAAAGAGATCATCACTGTACTCAAGCGTAACGTCGCAAAAATCACCGAGGGCGTATGACATGGCTGAATTGCTGAGCAAAGAGCAATACGCGGCGATTGCCGCAAAACTCAACTTTCCGACCCAGGCGTTCATCGACGGCGCGTTCCGCGATTCCGTCTCGGGCAACACCTTCGCCACCACCAACCCGGCAACCGGCAAGCTGCTGGCCAACATCGCCGCAGGCGACAGCCACGACGTCGACCTGGCCGTGGCCAGCGCCAAGAAAACCTTCGACGACGGCCGCTGGAGCAAGCTCTCGCCGGGCGCGCGTAAAGGCGTTCTGCTGCGTTTCGCGCAACTGCTCGAAGACAACGCCCACGAGCTGGCGGTGATCGAAAGCCTGGACAGCGGCAAACCGATTCAGGAATGCCAGAACGTCGACGTGCCGGAGACCATTCACACGATACGTTGGCATGCCGAACTGATCGACAAGATCTACGACAGCACCGCCCCGACTGGTTCAGGTGCAGTGACCATGGTGGTACGTGAGGCCATTGGCGTGGTCGGCCTGGTGCTGCCCTGGAATTTCCCGCTGCTGATGCTGGCCTGGAAGATTGCACCGTCGCTGGCCGCTGGTTGCTCTATCGTGGTCAAGCCAGCCAAGGAGACGACCTTGAGCGCACTGCGCGTGGCTGAACTGGCCCACGAAGCGGGCATACCCGCAGGTGTGTTCAACGTGGTACCTGGTGGCGGTCGCGAAGTCGGCGAACCGATTGGTCGTCATCCGGACGTCTCGGCAGTCAGCTTCACTGGCTCTACCGACACCGGTCGCCTGTTCCTCAAGTACGCAGCCGAATCGAACATCAAGCGCGTCGTGTTGGAACTGGGTGGCAAGAACCCGGCCGTAGTGATGAACGACATCGAAGATATCGACAGTGTCGCGCAGCACCTGGTTGCCGGTGCATTCTGGAACATGGGTGAGAACTGTTCGGCCTCGTCGCGGCTGATCGTGCATGCCGATGTCAAGGATGCCCTGCTCGAACGCATGAAAGTGCAGGTGCGTGACTGGAAGCTGGGCGACCCGCTGGATCCCGAGAACCGCCTGGGTGCCATGGTCAGCAAGTCGCATTTCGAGAAGGTACGTTCGTACCTGGAGTATGCGGTCGAGCAGCAACTCGATGTCGTCGAGGGTGGCAATGCCCGCGAAGGCGTGTTCATCGAGCCGACCATCGTCGATGGCGTGAGCCCTGACAGCCGGTTGTTCAAGGAAGAGATCTTCGGCCCTGTGCTGAGCGTCACCACCTTCGATACCATCGACGAGGCCATCGAACTGGCCAACGATACCGTCTATGGCCTCGCGGCCTCGGCCTACACCAGCAACCTGCGCAACGCACTGCGCCTGTCCCGGGAGATTCGCGCCGGCATCGTGACCGTCAACTGCTTCGGCGAAGGCGACGCCTCGACGCCGTTCGGAGGCTATAAAGAGTCGGGCTTCGGCGGTCGTGACAAGTCGCAATGGGCGCATGATCAATACACCGAGATCAAAACCATCTGGATCGACGCGTCGTAATTACAGGCAACATCCCTCACAAGTAGAAGTGCCACCACCGTCCCACGCAACCGGTGGTAGGCACCGTCAAGGAAATCGGCGAACTGGTAGCAGCGCTCAAGGAAGAGCACTCAATGCTGCTGCGCCGACGGCCTGACTCTAACCGGTCGCCGAATTCACCCTGAGAAGCGAGTTATAGCCAGGTATGCACATCACCGGAGAGTAGTCTAGTCCTCCACTCATCGATACCGAGATTAAGGCTCTGATCAATGCTACGTAGGAGGTGATGGTGAGGAGGATATTTCCGCTGATGCGGTGATTATTTGAGCGTAATTTCTCTTTGTCCTTCTGATTGAACCCCATGCAGCTGCATGTCTCTACTCCTCGAGTGCCTGAGAGGAATACGAATGAAAGACCTTGATTGTCCGGTGGTGGTGATTTGCGGTGCCAGTGCTGGTGTTGGGCGTGCCACCGCCCATGCTTTCGCTGCCGCTGGCTATTCCATCGGGTTGATCGCACGCAGCGATGAAGGTTTAGCGCTGACAGTCGAGGAGTTGCAGTCTTACGACGTGGCCGCTTTGGCGATCAGTGTGGACGTGGCCGAAGCGGAAGCTCTTGCCCTGGCGGCACAACGATTCGAAACGGAACTCGGGCCGATCGACGTCTGGATCAATTCGGCAATGGTGACGGTCTTCGCTCCGGTTGAGCAACTGACACCGGGTGAAATCAAGCGGGTCACCGAGGTGACCTATCTGGGCACTGTTCATGGCACCTTGGCGGCGCTTTCGTTTATGCGTTCGCGCAACCGTGGCGTCATTATCCAGGTGGGCTCGGCGCTTGCGTATCGCGCGATCCCATTGCAATCGGCCTATTGCGGCGCAAAGTTTGCGGTACGGGGTTTTACCGACTCACTACGATGCGAGCTCATCCACCAACGCAGCAACATCAACGTTTGCATGGTTCAACTTCCCGCCATGAACACACCTCAGTTCGATTGGGCGTGCAATAAACTTGGCAAGCGCGTGCAACCTGTACCGCCGATCCACGACCCTTACGTTGCCGCGCGAGCCATTCTCAGCGTCGTCAATGCTCCGCCGCGAGAGCTTTGGCTTGGAATGACGACCATCAAGGCAATCATGGGAACCCTGTTTTTTCCAGGCTTGCTCGATCGACTCCTGGCGCGTCGCGCATGGTCGGGCCAGATGGTGGACAATACTCAACCAACGCCTCAGGCAGGAAACCTGTTCGAACCCGTAAACGGCCTGCATGAAGTGCGTGGACGTTTCACCCGTAATTCGCGCAAGCGCGCATGGGGATTGAGTTCAAGTCGTGTAATCGCTGTCTTGGCAATCACCGCAGCCTTACTGGTCTTGTTGATTCTCTGACGGCGTGCGGACGCGCCTGAACCAGCGATAGCCATACGGATTGATCGATAGGCCTGTTGCACGCTCATCCATGTAGGACGTGTCAGCGATAATTTCCGAGAATCCATCAAGGTCGACGGATACCTCGGCTATCGTGCTGCCGAGATTGGCCAACATGAGCGAAACAGGGTCTTCGCCATGGCTGATTGCAAAGACAGCGGGATGCTGTACATCCAATAACCGCACTCTCCCCTTGCCGACTTCCGGCAAGTTAGCACGCAGGCGCAGCAGATCAGAGACTCGATCAAGCATGGAGCCCGGGATGCGCTGCTGTGCCGTCACGTTGAGGGTCTGGTAGGCGAAAGCGCCTTGGTCGATAACCGGCATGGCGAGTTTCCCGGTAGAGCTGGAAAAACCTGCATTGGCCTTGTCGGACCATTGCATGGGCGTGCGTACCGCAAGGCGCTCGGGCAGATCCAGATCGTCTCCCATTCCGATCTCGTCGCCATAGCGCAGCACCGGTATGCCGGGCAACGAAAGCAGCAGCGCCTGAGCCAACAGTTGGCGATGGACATCCCCGTCAAGCATCGGTGCCAACCGGCGGCGAATGCCGCGCCCATACAGGCGCATGTCTTCTTCCGGGGCAAAGATACGCATGACTTCCTCACGTTCTGCTTCGCTCAGACGCTCCAGATCCAATTCGTCATGATTGCGCAGCCACACTGCATAGCCGGCATTGTCTGGCGACTGCGGCCTGCGTTCGATGGCTCGCTGAAGCGGCTCGGCCTGCCGAGTGGCCAAGGCCAGGAAGATATGATTGTTGAGCCAGAAATCGAGCACCAATCCCATACGCTGGCCATTACCGAGGTAATGGGGAAAGCGCTCGGGTTCAACGTCCACTTCGCCCAGCAGAATGGCTTGGGGGTTGAGGCGGATCATGAAGGCATGAAGCCGTTCCAGTAGCCACACGCCCTGCTCTTCTTTTCCACCACCGGCCTGCTCAACCATATGCGATGCCGCATCAAGGCGGAAACCATCAATACCCAGCGCCAGCCAGCGAGCCATGATCCGCTCGATTTCCTCGATCACATTCGGGTTGGTCAAATTCAGATCCGGCTGATAACGGTAAAACAAGTGCCGGTAATACTGCCCTGCCTGCTCATCCCACTGCCAGATGCTGTCTTCGACAGATGGAAAGATGGGTGTGTTGCCATCATCGACTGGCAGATCCGACCAGATAAAATAATCGCGATATGGACTATTCCGATCCTGCCGCGCCTTCACGAACCATGGATGCAGGTCGGACGTGTGCTGCATGACAAGTTCCAGGATGATCCGCATGCCGCGCTGCTTCATCTCACGAACCAGCGCTTTGAATTGTGCTTCGCTGCCGAAGCGCGGGTTCAGGGCGAGATGGTCGGTGACGTCGTAGCCCGCGTCGCGCCATGGCGATTCGTAGATCGGCATCAGCCACAACGTTCCGATACCCAGACCTTGCAGGTAGTCCAGCTTTTCGATGATGCCGCCCAGATCTCCCCAGCCGTCGCCAGTGCTGTCAAGAAACAGGGAGGGGTCAATCTGATAGATCAGCGTGTTCAGATGCCAATGGGCATTCATGCGTCGCTCCTGCAAAGAACCACAGCCTGCTCAGGTGCCAGCCAACCAGTGAATGGCTGCCCTTCACCATGACCATCGCTTGCCACCTGCACCCGCCAGGGTTCGGCAAGCGAAAAAACCTGATCCGTTTCGCTGAAGTTGATGCACACCAGGCGTTCGTCGTCTTCGTACCAACGCCGATAGGCCAAAACCTGTGGGTGCGACGGCAGTTCTTGCCAATTGCCTAGCCGCAGCGCATTGCTGACGCGTCGACAGGCGAGCAGCCGTCGATACAGGGCAAGCGTCGAAGTCGATTGATGATGTTGAGACTCTACCGACAACAGGCCGGCGCGAGGCGCAAACGGCAACCAGGTCGGCGCACCCTTCCAGCCGTGAGGGGCTTTCGCTGTCCACGGCAACGGTGATCTGCTGCCGTCGCGGCCACCCGGGTCGACACGGGAATGCTCGTTGACCTCGATATCTTCCAGGCCAAGCTCCTCTCCCTGAAAGATGAATGGCGTGCCGCGCAAGCTGAGCAGCAGCACAGCGGCGGCCTGAGCCCGACGCAACGAGCCTCCGTATCGGCTGCGATGGCGACTGTTGTCATGGTTGGAGAGTACCCAGGTAGGCCATGCCAGCAACGGCCCCAGCTCATTTTCCACTTCACGGATGCAGAGACGGAAGAGTACGGGATCCCAGCTAGCATCCAACGGCGGAAAGTTGAATGACATATGCAATTCGTCGCTGGCCCCGTAATAAGCCGCAACCTGGCGCGTGGAGCGAATGTTGACCTCGCCGATCAGCACGCGATCACCGGGATAACCGTCCACCAGCCGCCGCAGGCCTCGGAGCACCTCATGACTGTAAGGCTGGTCGTTGATATGCACCATGGCCTCCCCGGCCAGGCACCGCGGGTCATCTTCGAAATGCGGATCCTTACCGACGCAATGCACCACATCGATCCGGAAACCATCCACTCCGCGCTTGAGCCAGAAGTGCAACACGTCATGCATGGCCGCGACCACTTCCGGGTTGTGCCAGTTTAGGTCGGGCTGCTGGGGCAAGAAAAAGTGCAGATAGTACTGCTGGCTGCCTTCATGCCATGTCCAGGCGCTACCGCCGCCGATGGCTGCTCGCCAGTTGTTGGGCTGGTCACGCCAGATGTACCAGTCACGCTTTGCACTGTCGCGGCTAGCCCGCGATTCAACGAACCAGGGATGCTGATCGGAGGTGTGGTTAGGGACGAAATCGAGCAGTATTTTCAGGCCCCGCTGGTGAGCCTCGTCGATGAGTGTGTCGAGATCGTCAAGGGTGCCAAAGAGCGGATCGACATCGGTGTAATCACAGATGTCGTAACCGGCATCGCACATGGGCGAACGAAACACCGGGGATATCCAGAGCGCATCGACACCCAGTGCCTTCAGGTAATCGAGGTTCGCACTGATGCCACGGATATCGCCGACACCGTCACCATTGCTGTCGGCGAACGAGCGCGGATAAACCTGATAGATCACCGCGCTCTTCCACCATAGATGGTCGTTCGCTTCTGCCATGCAAACTCCTCGACTATCCCGTTTCTGCTGCATCAATGGTGTTCGCGCAGGGCCTTGATCAGTTGTGCTTTGCTCATGCTGGAACGACCCCGAATATCCTTGCTGCGAGCCTCTTTCAGCAGACTTTGCTTGGTCTGGGTGTCCAGTGAAGGCTGGGAGGTGCGGGAATGCCCTTCACGCGTTTTGGCGGCGCGCTTGGCCGAATCCGAGCGTGCGGTCTTTTTTTCGCTCGACGATGTTTTCTTGCCCGAGCCACCTGATTTCTCACCGCCTCCGGATTGCTTGTTAACGGTTGCCCAGGCACGGGCTTCGGCTTCGTCACTGGACACACCCTTGTCCTCGTAACTCTCTTCAATATGCTGCGCCTTGCGCTTTTGCTCCTCGGTGTATTTGTCTTTGCTTCCACGTGGCATGGTGATCACTCCCGGATAGCCCTTGGTTTAGGTATGAAGCTAGCCTTGGCGTGTGAGTGCCACCGGATGGACGAACGGCTCGTGGCTCACATGAACCTTTCGTCGAGATGTCATACGATTTGCTCCAACTTTCATGCATTGCCAGTTTTCCCAAAAGAACAGCGGCAGGATTCCCCTGTTCAAAGGAGAGACAGCAATGCGTACCTACCCTACTCCGCCCTTCCCCGCCCAGCCCCAGCCAGTGCCGGGTTCACAGCGTAAAATGGAGCCCCTGCCGGACTGCGGCGAACACACCTATACCGGCAGTGACCGCCTGAGCGGCAAGGTCGCACTTATCACGGGAGGTGACAGCGGTATCGGTCGCGCAGTGGCAATTGCCTTCGCCCGGGAGGGTGCGGACGTGGCCGTTGCCTATCTGCAAGAAGACGAGGACGCCCGCGAAACCGCCCACTGGGTCGAACAGGCCGGACGGCAATGCTTACTGTTACCCGGAGACCTGGCGGACAAGGCGGTATGCCAGAGCATCGTGGCAAGAACCGTGGAGCAGTTCGGCCGTATAGACATTCTGGTCAACAACGCCGCTTTCCAGATGAGCCGTCAATCGCTCGAGGAGATTCCCGATGAGGAGTGGCTCAGAACCTTCGATGTGAACATCACCGCCATGTTCCGCTTGTGCCAGGCGGCGGTGCCGTCCATGCCGCGTGGCGGCTCGATCATCAACACCACCTCGATCAATTCCGATGCCCCCACACCCACGCTGCTCGCCTATGCAACCAGTAAGGGCGCGATCGCCAATTTCACTGGTGGGCTTGCACAATTGCTGGGGCCTAAAGGTATTCGAGTCAACAGTGTCGCGCCCGGCCCGATATGGACGCCGTTGATCGTATCCACAATGCCGCAGGAGTCGGTGACCACCTTCGGTGAACAGACACCCCTGGGGCGGCCCGGTCAGCCGGTTGAGGTGGCACCGATCTTTGTCTTGCTGGCATCCGATGAAGCCAGTTACATCTCGGGTTCACGGTATGGCGTAACCGGCGGAAAGCCCATCCTGTGAACCAGGCCTTGGGGTTGAATAGGTCTAGACCTTTGATAGCTGGGTGATTGCCATTATTTCCAGGCGTCCTGACAATTTGACTCTGCCAACAGCCACGCCGGCTCAGGCCTCGACTCTGCTGGCCTTGGCAGTGGCCGCCGTGATCTGCTCCGGCATAGCTCCGCATAGCCGTGTGGACTGGCTTGTCGAAAATGCTCTGCCGGTCGGGCTGTTGCTCGGGCTCGCCGCAGTCTGGCGGCACCTGCGGCTGTCATGCGCGGCTTATCTGGCAATCTTGCTGATGATTGGCGTACATGAACTGGGCGCGCATTTCACCTATGCCGAGGTGCCCTATGAGAAATGGATTCATGACCTCACGGGTCACTCGTTAAGTTCACTGATGGGCTGGCAACGCAATCAGTTCGATCGGTTGGTACACCTAAGCTACGGCGTTCTGTTCTTCATCCCTTTCAGGGAAATTATCTATCGCCAGACCACGCTACGCGGTGCCTGGCTGGCACTGATGGCCGTGAGTCTGATTCTGGCGACATCGGCATTGTATGAATTGATCGAATGGGTGGGAGGCCAATATCTGGGCGATGATCAAGCCGAGGCCTTCCTCGCGACGCAGGAAGACCCATGGGATGCACAGAAAGATATGGCCTTGGCTCTGCTAGGCGCGCTAACCAGCCTTATGATGATAGAAGGCCGTCTATTTTTTAGAGTGGTTCATGAGTAATACGCTGAATAATAGGGATATTCAGCCGTGCGCGATTCAACAATCATTTCACTTATCCAACTGGTCAATATCGACGTATAGGCTTTTTGATCACTGTCTTGAGTGAGCGCATGATCGGCACCGGTCATTATTCGATGTGTCAATGAGTGTGCTTTCTCAAAAGAGGATCGATAGTTCATCAACGTGGCATGAGGTATGTAGTCGTCGAACTCCGACTCCACCAGCAGTACGTCACCGGTGAACCGTGAGCAGGCAGTCAACGCTCTGTTTTCGAGCGGTGTGACGACTGTACGTCGGTACTGCGCCAAGCGTTCGCGATCGAGCAGTTGCTTGGGGCTACTCCACTCTTCGTCCCAATACAGCGCCGGCACACGTAGCGCCAGCCAGCGTACGGCGCGTAACTCGCTGAGAATGGCGGACAGGTAACCGCCATAGCTGGTACCGATGACCGCTATCTTGTCGGAGTCGATGGTGGGCAAGCTCACCAGGCGGTCATAGGCGGCGAGGAGATCGGCCAGGCTATCTTCGCGGGATACGCTCTGTCTGCTGGCGGCAGTCTGTTCGTGCCCGCGCATGTCGAAAGTCAGGCATACACAGCCAAATCCGGCGATACCTTTCGCCCGGGCCAGGTCACGCTGCTGGCTGCCGCCCCAGCCATGAACAAAGAGCACGCCAGGCACCTTGCGCTCGGGCGACATCAGGGTGCCAGCCATGAGTTCGTTGCCCACCTCGATGTTTATCTTTTCGCTATATGCCATCGGTTTCAACCTTCACATATCTGCTGAGCGTGCCATGGGGCGCGATGCTGCAACGTTGAAGCAGCTGCGCTCCCACGGGCGCATCATCGTGATAAGACTCGTAGGTGCTGGCACATACACGCGACAACTGTGGGTTTTGTTGCAGGGCCTGAAGGGCAAAGAGTTCCGCGGCGCTGGCACCACCGATCCGCCAGGACTGCTCCAGGACTCCGGAGCGCTGGCGGCCAAGGTGATCGATGCCCTGGGCGATATCATAGTTACGCCGTGAGGCGATCAATCCATAGCATTCAAGCGCTGCCTGCTCGTAGCACTGCGCCTGATCAATGGCCTTGCGGGCTTGGGCGTCGAGCGGCAAGGACTGCAGCGCGGCATAATCGCCGCGCACGACGCTCAGTTCAGAGCCGCCATACACCTCATGACCGCAGTCATCACGGGTCAAGCGCTGAGTTCCGAAATAGCTGGCGGTAATACCTGCAACGGTCACCTGCCCAACGCTGAAGGTTGCGACACTTTCCAGCTGCTCCTCGAATACCAACCCCCATTTGGCCACTTCTTCAACATCCTGACCGACAAGGCAGGCATCCAACTGAGCCTGGTCGGCAATCAATTCCTGACCCAGCCCAGCTTTGCCCCGTACCGGCTTCATTCTGACCGGCCCGTTGCGCAGCAGCAGTATCGCTGCGCGCCGTGCGTCCTGTAGATCGAACACCGTGTAACCAGCCAGAACCACCGATGCAACCTGCTGATGAAAATCGGTGCACCATCCCTCGGGCACGCATAGTGGCTTGTCGATCAATGGGTGGCTGATGGCTTTGGTCGCCATGAAGGCTTGCGGCACCGCGCCGCCGAAAAAGTCGTCCGCGTTGCTTATGCCGAGTCGACTCATGCTCTGCATACCGACCAGGGTTTCAGCTGGCACCCAGTAGCAATCACCCTCAGCAGGATTCCCATCTCGCCAGCCCAGCAAGGGAATTGCCAGTAACGACGCCAGCTTTTCGCCCAGCAATAGCTGGATCGCAGCATCATGCTCAGGTATTGGCGTGTCCATGGTGATCAGTGCAACCCCTGCTTTGCTGGTCATCGCCGAACCGCCCTGCGCCCTGCGCCTAAGGAGTCCATGGCGAACTGATTTTGCTGGCTGCGGGTCATCACACGCACTCCTATCAGTTGATGTATCAGGACGGCTTATCGTTGGGTCGTCAGGCAACATCACGGCCAGTCGAACTGCGGCTGTGGATTGCTGGCGTTAAAGTTAGGAAGCAGGCTGTAACGGTGAAGTTCAACTCATTGGAGTAACGGTACAGGGCTGGCTGGAAGTCTTATTCAGGCACGTAAATCATCCGCCCATCATTCAGGCGGTAAGTCACACCGGCCTTTGCACCCTGCCCTTCACCAATCTCTCCACTGGACTGGTACTCCTTCAGCTCCTGGCCGTCCTTGACCAGCATCCGCATGTTCGCCTCACCTGGGTTCTCGATGACGATGACCTTGTCCTGGGTGAAGGGATTGAGCGGATTCTTGACGATGATGATCAGCAAAATACCGATGATCACCAGGAACAGGTCGATGAGGTTGACCATGGAGACGATCGGATCATCGGCATCGTCGTGTTCGAGAAAGCGCATCAACGATTCTCCTGCAAACGCTCGATGGCTCGCAGTTCCTGGAGTAACCATCGACGGCGTATGGTGAGGATGAAGAAGGTGATGCTGGCCGCAACCAGGGCGAGAATCACGGCAGAAAAAGCCACCACCAGATTATCGGCAATGCCTTGAGCATCGTTCTGCGTCAGAGCGAGCAGCGTCGGCCCCATCGGAATCATGGTCGCCACCAGGCCGAGCATCGGTGCGCTGCGCGAGGTAATGCGCAACCATTCCAGGCGACCCATGATCCATAGTTCGAGGTCGTCACTACTACCGCCATGAACGCGCTGATAGCGCACAAGCGCTGGTTGGTACTGCCCCTTACGTCGCTGGAAGGCCTCGACCAGGAAAGCTCCCAAGGCCACGAAGGCATATGCCAGTGCCGCCATGATCAGCAGCAAGACGGGCACGAGGAAAAGACGGGTCAGTTCGTAGAGACTGGTTTCGAAAGTATTCATGTCGCGTCCTGTACAAATCGTTTGCTCAAAAGCTGTTGACGGCCGGCAAACCACTGCCTGGCAGCCCCCCAAAAGATGCAGGCAAGCAAGGCGCAGGCGCCCAGCCATAGGGCCCAGGGAAACGGAGGGGGCTCGGCAGGCTGCACTTCGCGCAGCACCTGGCCTTGCACGGTTTCACCTGCACCTTGTGCTGCATTGCTGGCCGCAGGATTGGCGAGACCGAAGCCACTGCCCATCTGCTGTACGAACTCGGTGGTGAGCGGCGCGCCGGCATCGGCCTCATGCTGTTCTGTCAGTTCCGTCCAGCGCTGCGCCAGTTCGCGGCGAGTCTGTTCCGGAGCATCCCAATAGCCCTTGCGTATGGCTTCAGCCATGCGCTCGATGAGCTGAGCTTGCGCAGTCGGGTTGTGTTGCTCGAACCATCGATCGAGTTGCAGATCGCGCTTGTCCATGACGTAGGTGTCGTGAAGCGCTTGCCACTGATCCGCCCGCACCGTGGAGGGATCGGCTGCCTGCCAACCAAACAGGTTGTTGGTGACGTCGAGGAGCTCCAGGGTACCGGCGTAGCCCTCCTCCTTCATGGCACTGATCCATTGCGGGTTCAGATAGCGACTGCGCAGTTCGCTGGCCAGGAACTCGGCGGCGCCGCTGGTACGCGGCCGGGTCTTGCGCAGATCGGAGATATAGAGCGCCGGGCTGGCACCATCCAGGTGCCGGACAGCCGCAGAAAGGCCGCCAAGAAACTCGAAAGGATGATCGGTGGAGAGCACTCCGTTGAGTTCGCTGGAACGCGCCATGACTGCAGCCTGCACGCCTTTGAGGTGCTCGGCGAAGAGGTTGTGGCCTTCGAGCTTCTGGCCCCATCCCGACGCGCTATATCCATACTGCAAGCGCGCGAGGAACTGCTCGGCAATAGCCGAGTCACCTTCCCACTTGGTCGAGTCCAGCGCCAACCGAGAGACGCCGGTACCGTAATCGCCAGCCTCGTTGCCGAATACCCTTACCCGCGATAGCTGCAGAGCACGCTCGGGCTCCACGCCCTCTGCGCGCAGTCGCATTGCCACGGACTGGCTATTGGCAAAAACGCTATTCCCTGGTTCATCCAGCTGGGCAAGCTGCTCGAACGTATCAGCCAGCAGGCGCATGAACCCGTCGAACTGATCGCGATAAACACTGGTTACCTGAACCACTGCATCGATACGTGGACGCCCCAACTCGCGTGCGGGAATGATTTCCAGGCCGGTTACCCGTCCCCCCGCATCCCATATAGGGCGCAAGCCGAGCGCATGCAGTACCTGGCTCTCGAGAACGCCCAGATGACGCATCGCCTCCGATGACCAGAGACTGAAGGCGAGTTTGCTCGGGTACTGGCCGCCGTGCTCACGTCGATAGCTGTCCAGCAGTTGCTCGAGGGCAACCTCGCCACTGGCATAGGCCGAGCGTGTCGGTAGCTTGTCAGCCTCGAAGGCATAGAGATTACGGCCGCTGGGTACCTGCGGGTTGCGTATGGGATCACCGCCAGGGCCTGGGGCGATGAAACCGCCCGCAAGGCCGGCGAGCAAGGCCTGCATCTCGCCAGGATTGGCCAGGTGCCGTTCCAGGTCGCGGGCGCGCTCGATCTGTTCACGCAACCTTGCGTTGTCGATCTGCGCGATCGCCGCAGGCTGACTCAGGTAACGTTCCAGGGTGCGATACGGCAGGCTGGCTTTAAGCGCCGCAAAATCCTCGGCCAGCGGTTCGTCGGTGGATACCCCGAGAGCCTGAAGATAGGGCTCCCCCAGCTGCTGCAGGACAGTGGCCAGTCGCTGCTCCAGGGTGGCCGGCAAGCCGAAGGTGTGCAGCCCCAATGGCGTGTTGGCTTCGGCCAGGTCATGGACATGCTCATGCAACGCAGCCAGAAACGCCCCGAAATCGGCACGCATGCGAGTCTCGTCCCAGCCGATGTCACGGCCCAGGTCGTTGTCCAGCGCTAAAACGCGTATCCGCTCTGCCGTTTCCTCGCGTACCGCCCCCTCATCCAGTTGCTGATACTCGTGAAGCAGCTCATGCAGGTCGCGCAATTCGTCGTAAAGACCTGCCGGGGCAAATGGCGGCGTCTGGTGGCTGACGATGACCGCCCTGCCCCGACGTCTGGCCTGCATCGCTTCACCGATATTGTCCTGAATGTAGGGATAGAAGACGGGTAAATCGCCCAGTGCCAGAAAGGGATAGTCGCTGGCAGCCAGGCCACGATCCTTGCCGGGCAGCCACTCCTGAGTACCGTGGGTACCGAAATGGATCAGCGCATTTGCCTTGAAGCCTTCTCGCAGATACTGATAAGCCGCGAGATAAACATGATCAGGCGGCACCTTGGCGTCGTGATAGGCCTCGCCCGGACGACCTGCCCGTGGCGGCTGTGGCATGAGTATCAGCTTGCCCAGGCGCATTGCAGGAATGACGAACTGCTGTTCACCATCGACCTCGCGTAATGCCCAATGTACCGAAGGCTCTCCCCAGCGCGCTCGCAACTGCTGCTGAACGGCTCGTGGCTGCTGCGCCAGCCAGGCCTGATAGGCGGAAAGCGGCAAGGTTATGGCCAGCCTTTTCTCGAGCAATCGATCCAGGGTTTGCGGATGGTAATAGCCGCCGAGAAGCTGCCTGGCAGCGTCGATCAGCTGTTGCTCCGATTGCTCGTGAACGTCGTAGCCGGCGACCGCCAGCTCGTGCAGCAGATGCTGCAGACTTCTGGGTACGTTGAGATTGGAGGCCGCGATATTGCGTTCGCCGTCCGGGTGGTTCCAGAACATCAGGGCCAGATGCTTATCTGCCGGGGAGGTATGGCGCAGGCGAGCAAGGCTGTCGACCTTGCCCAGCAGAATCTCGACCTGCTCGTCCAAAGCCAGAGGTTCACCGCCTTCAACGGCACCGATGACCAACGGATCGCTCATGCCCCAGCTCTCGGGCACGCTCAACAGCGTGGCCGCAGTGCGTGGGGAGATACCGCTGCCGGCTTGGCGCCAATGCTCGCGATCACCTTCGCGCGAGACCAGGGTCGCGATAACCGGTATCCCAAGCGCGAGGAACTCGGCTTTTCTGGCCGGCGCGTTTTGCATGTGCTGCAGGTTGACCAGCACATCGGCATGCCAGGGCTTGAGAAGCTTCTGCAAGGCTTGCGGATCACTGTCATCGAACCAGAACACCAGCGGCGCCTGACCATGACGCTCGCTGCGCAGAAGCAGATCATCGATCAGGCGCAACTGCGCATCGACTATGGCGCCACGGTGAATGGCGAACGCTACCCGAGGGGCCTTTTCAGGCCATCGTGCAGCTCCCCATTGCAGATAATCCTCCAGGCGCTCGAATACTTCCGGGGCTTGCGGATGATAGATACCAGACTTGCCCAGGAGCTCGGGCTTCGGTATGTCATCAGATGCAGTCCCCGTCTGGTAGGCCTTCAGATAAAGAAAGAAATGGCGCAAGTTACGCTCACCGCCATTGCCGTAGTAAGCAGCAAGGCGCATCGCCACGGGTGCAGGCAGATTGCCGAATGCTGGCGAACCGCCGCCAACACGTAGCCAGGGCGTACTGGTGGCCGTCAGTTCGTCACCTAACGCCTGTTGCATCTCCGCCAGGTCGCTCGGGCGTGGCGTATCGAGAAGCACCAGGCGAGCCCCCAGCAGCGAACCGCCTAGCCCCGGCAAGCGTTTGGACAGGTGTTCGGATTGCAACGATAGTCCGGCCTCCTGCCCCCACTGCTGCAAGCGATCGAGCTTGCCTTGCAGAACGAAATCAGTTGTCAGGATGCGGACATCGGCTTTCGACTCACGCGCCTCGGCTACCGCCGAGCCCGCTATCAACAGGGCCAGCAATGCATAGAAGTACTGGCGCATGTCAGAAACTCAGGTTCAAACCGATATGCAAGGTACGACCAGGCTCGGCGAAGGTGAATGCGTCTTCTGTATCGCTGAAGTCTCTATCGGTCAGGTTCTCGATGCCGCCGCGCAAGGTCAGGTTATCGGTCAGCGATTGGCTCATTTCCAGATGCCAGAGGCTATAGGCAGGCATGGAGTAGGTGCTGCTCCCCGAGTAACTCAACTGACTACCGACATATTCGCCGCGGATCTGGGCGTTGAAGCCACTGTTGGGCTTCCACTGCAATGTGGTGTTGCCCAGGTGTCGGGAACGATCACCCAATCGACGCCCGGCGCTACGATCAATGGCATCGAGGTAGGTGTAGTTGAGATCCCAGCGCAGGTTCTGCGGCAGATCCACCCCGCCGCCCAACTCGAGCCCTCGGATACGTGCCTTGTCGACGTTTTCGTAATTGCGAACTTCCAGCCGGCGTATGCCACAGGAGGAGACGCAACGGGTCTGGATCAGACCGTGCACGTTGTTCTGGAACACCCCGGCGTTGGCCGACCAGCCCAGCCCCTGATAGTCGGCACTGAATTCGTAGGTGGTGTTGATCTCCGGGGCCAGATCCGGATTGCCGTAAATGGTGAACTGTCCGCCGCCGCCGACAGCCGAATAGCCGGGTGACAGCTGCTTCAGCGTCGGTGCCTTGAAACCACGTCCGACGCCTCCCTTCAGAGTCAGGGCGTCATTGACATGGTGCACCAGGTAAGCACGCGGACTCTTCTGCCAACCATATTGCTCGTGGTTGTCGAAGCGGCTACCGAGTACCAGCGACCAAGCGGGGCTGAAAGTGAGCTCATCCTGCAGGAACAGCGCACGGTGGATGGTCTGTGCATCACCGACAAGGAATCCGCCGTCCTCCAATTGCTCCTTGCGCCATTCGGCACCGGCAGTAAGCAAATGAGTATCTGCCAAGGGCACACTGAAACTGCCATCGACGATATCGTCGGTCAGGCGCTGATGGGGTGAGCTCGGGACAACACCGTTGGTGTAGCGGTTGGTGCGCTCCAGTTCGCTACGGTAAGCACGCAGCGAACTGCTCCCCCAGCTCCAGTCACCACTATGGGCAATCGCATAGTGCTCACGTTCGATGCGGTCGCTAGACTCGTAATCGATTGGGCTTGCGCCTGCGCTGCGGGTATTACGCCAACGATCCTCAAGCCCATTGCCATAGGTGAAATCGATACGCTGGGCCTGGTCGGGCGTCCAACTGAGAGTAGCGCTGGCATTGTGCGCATCACGTCCTTCAAGTTCCGACTGCGTGGCATCCAGGTGCAGTGGCGTTTCCTGACGGCGTCGGCTTTCTCCAGTCAGCGACAAACCCAGCACACCTGGCACCAGAGGCCCACCCACATAGGCACCCACCTGGTGGCTTTGCCCACCACGATCATCCTCTCGCAAACCGCCGCTCAGCAACGCACTGCCTTTCCACTCATCGGTGGCCTTGCGCGTGATGACGTTGATCACACCACCCAGTGCTTCCGACCCATAGAGTGATGACATCGGGCCACGTACGACCTCAATTCGTTCGATGGACTCGACCGGAACCCAGCCCAAATCGAAATCCGAGTGAGCGATGGCACCTGCCGCGGTATTGATGCGCTGACCATTCAGCAAAACCAGCGTGTGGCCACTGTCCATGCCGCGGATGCTGATACCTCTTCGGGTCATCCCCACACCGGTGAACTGCAAGCCCGGTGTGCCACGCAAGGCATCCTCCAGATCCTGCACGGGGCGCTCACTCAACGCTTCACGGGTGATGACCGAGATGCTTGCCGGAGCATCCTTGAGCTGTCGCTCGGTGGAGGTTGCGGTAACGACAAGCTCATCCAGATCGATAGGTGTCGTTGCCGCAGTTGCCATGAACGGCAAAGCAGAAACCAGCGACAAAAGCTGCAGGCGCGGTGAGGTGTAAGACATGGCGCTATCCCCTTCTGAACTGCGTACGCCACTGCCGGCGGCGTACATCAAACAAGCAATTGATCCCTATCTCCGTCAGATTGGAATCGTTATATCATTTCTTTTTAGATCACATTCTGTGCCGCGCGATGTGTGGCATCGCGCCTCTCTAGTGGAGGCTATCGATGATGGCAACTCAAGAATGTTACTTTATATCGTAACCATTCGTGCGTTATTTTACGCTGATGACGCGCTGACGTGTCCGTGCCACGTTTTTGAGGTCAACTTGGTTTGGTTCGCTCAGGCCGGGCGGGAAATGCGGCCGCACTGATGATCAAGGCCAATAGACCCATGCCCGAAGCAGATACTGCCCTTGCCCACCTCGAACGGTATCCACGACCTCGAAATACTGGCCGCACGCGCAGAATTTCCGATGTCCAGCCGGCGTTTGAAGTCGCTTGTGCTTATGTTTTTTTCTATTTTGAGGGTTTCTGAGATTTCTTCGGATCCGCTCACTCGCGACCATGATCGAACCAGGCATTCGCTTTGGCGATCACTGCTTTGCGGGCGCTGTCCGGCTCGCTGAATGGGCCTGATATGATGAACTGCTTGAGCGGCTTTCCGGTGTCGTCCTGGAATGTAGCGATGACCGCTTGAGCGATACCGCCCAATTCGTTTGCCCAGATGAATTCGAGTTGAACGCTGCGTGAGCCGGTTTGGCTGGTGTGAGTGAATACCGGCGCTTTGCTGGTTAAAGTAGGCATGGGGAGCGCTCCGCGATAAATGGCGCCTGATGGCTTCCTGCCACGCAGGGTTAATGGCCGTTTCATACGGCCTCTTGTTCCTTTCGTTACTGTAGGTGATTGAGCGGATACGTCTAGCTTGCATGTTTTCAAACATGAGCGAGGCATTCGCAGCGACCGTTGCGGTTCGCTGCGAATGCCTGATTTGCACCAGCCTCTAGAGGATGAGGCTACCGATTACGGCCAGCAGGAAGGCAATGCCGCCCAGCAGGGTTTCCATCACCGTCCAGGTTTTCAGGGTGGTTTTCTCGTCCATTTCCAGGAAGCGGCTGACCAGCCAGAACCCCGAGTCGTTGACGTGAGACAACACCGTCGCACCGCCGGCAATGGCAACGACGATGAAGCACAGGTCGAACTCGCTCAGTCCTGGTGTGGCAGCAACCATGGGTGCCACCAGTGCCGCTGTGGTGGTCAGCGCCACTGTCGCCGAGCCCTGGGCCACGCGCAGCGCTGCGGAGATCACGAAGGCCGCGAGGATGACCGGCATACCGGTATCCGAGAGGGTCTCCGCCAGGGCATCACCGATACCGCTGGTACGCAGGACACCACCGAACATGCCCCCGGCCCCTGTCACCAGGATGATCGAGCAGATCGGCCCGAGCGCACCTTCACAGACTTTTTCGAGGTGCTTGCGGCTGTGCCAGCCACTGAAGGCGATCAGAGCGAAGAGCACCGTTATCAGCAGTGCCACTGGCGTCTTGCCGATCATCCGCAGGAATTGCACCCAATTACTGCTGCCATCGACCACGCCCATCACGCTGAGGGTATTGAGCCCGGTGTCCAGGAAGATCAGCACGAGCGGCATCAGCAGAATGGTCAGTACCAGCGAGAACCGCGGCGGCGCCACGCTGGTGTCACGCTCGACATCGGTCAGGAAACTGGCCGGCAGCTTGAGATTGAAGCGCTTGCCAGCCCACAAACCGAACAGATAAGCACCGAAGTACCAGGTCGGCAACGCGATCACGGTACCGACGATGACCAGCAAGCCGATGTTCGCGCCCAGCAAATCTGCAGCGGCGACCGGCCCGGGATGCGGCGGTACCAAGGCATGCATCGCCGCAAAGGCACCTGCGGCCGGCAACGCGTATGTCAGGGTAGAACCACCGAAGCGCTTGGCCACACTGAAGATGATCGGCAGCATCACGATCAACCCGGCATCGAAGAAGATCGGGAAGCCGAACAACAATGAAGCGACACCCAGGGCGAACGGCGCCCGCTGTTCGCCGAACTTGTTGATCAGCGTGTCCGCCAGTACCTGAGCGCCGCCGGTTATTTCCAGCAGTCGGCCGATCATGGCGCCAAGCCCGACCAGCAGGGCTACGGCCGCCAGCGTGGTGCCGAATCCGCCGAGTAACGTCGGGACGACGTTGTCGTAGGGGATTTGCGTGACCAGTGCGGTGATGATGCTCACCAGCACTAGCGCCAGAAAGGCATGCAGACGGAAGCGGATGATCATCAACAGCAGCAGAAGGACGGCGCCAGCCGCTATGGATAGAAGCGCTCCGGCGCCGAGAGTGGTGGTCACCTCATTCATGATGAGCGCCCTCCTCTACTACAGCTGCGGCCATTCGGCAATGCCGAACACGATCATCTTTCAGGGATGGGTAACGGTGAGCTTGATTGACGGTTTTCATGTCGTCTCCACTTGTCTTTGTTATGGGAGAAGCGTGGTTGTGTTGCGTTATCAGCGGGTGTTGCCGGCAGAGCGCCACCAATCGGCGGCCTTCTGACCAAGGGTGTCGATGGGTAGAGTGGCATCGAGAGTCAGCGTAGCGGGCTCACCGCTCGGTGATTCCAGTGTGGCGAACTGACTGTCGATAAGGCTGGCGGGCATGAAATGACCTGGACGGTCGCCCACGCGCCTTGCTGCTTCTTCGCGGGACAGTTCGAGAAAGACGAAGCCCAGGCCGGGGACGGCCTCGCGCAACCGATCACGGTATTTGCGCTTGAGCGCAGAGCAGGCCAGCAGTGGCCGATCATGGGTTTCGAGTGCGCTGGCCAGTTCCTGGCCCAGGCGAGTCAGCCAGTCAGCACGATCCTCATCGGTAAGAGGAACGCCGGTGCTCATCTTCTCGATGTTGGCGGGTGGGTGAAACTGGTCACCCTCGATCAGGTAACCGCCGATATGTTCGACGATCGACTCTCCGACGCAGCTTTTGCCACAGCCGGATACGCCCATGACGACCAACGCGGTTATTGGGTTATCCATATCGCAACTCCAGCGGAAGACAGCGCTATCTTTGAAGATCGTAGACATCTGCAAGACGGCGGCTTCGAATGTTGTAAATGTTATTCGCCAGGGACTAGCTCCCGAGGCCAGATGTGCAATACGCAACATTGCCAAGCCTTCGAGACAGCGCTACCTTAACCATCAATTATGATCGATGACAACCCTTGCGATGAAATCTCCGACGCATAGCAACTCCCGTACCCTGGGCATGCCCACGCTGGCAGAAGTCGCCGAACGTGCGGGTGTTTCCACCATCACTGCATCGCGGGCATTGCGTGGCGTGGCCACGGTGGGCGCCGATCTTGCTGAGCGCGTGCGCATGGCTGCCGACGAGCTGGGCTATGTGGTGAACCCTGCCGCACGCACCCTGGCGTCGGCACGCAGCACGTCGGTGGTGGTGCTGATCCCTTCTCTGTCCAATCAGCTGTTCATCGAGCCGCTGGAGGCGATTCACGAGGTGATGCGCCCGCGCGGTATCGAGGTGCTGATTGGCGATTACCACTATTGCCGCGATGAGGAGGAACGGCTGGTTCGCAACTACCTGCCGTATCGGCCGATGGGCATGCTGCTGACCGGCTTCGATCGCACCGAGGGCACGCGGCATTTACTGAGTGCCAGCCGTATTCCCTGTGTGCACATGATGGAGTTGAGTAGCGCGCCTGGTATCGCCAGCGTCGGTTTTTCGCAACAGGCTGCGGGTGAAACCGTGGCGCAGCACCTGCTGCAGCAGGGCCGAAAGCGGCTCGCCTACATCGCCGCGCAGCTGGATCCGCGGGTGATGCAGCGTGGTGAGGGGTTCCGGCGTACTCTGCAGGCCGCCGGCGTGTATGACCCGGCGCTGGAACTGCTGCATCCCCTGCCCTCATCCATCGCCCTGGGCGGCCAGTTGTTTCGCGAACTCATGCAGCAGCACCCGGATGTAGACGGCATTTTCTTCTGCAACGACGACCTTGCGCAGGGCGCCTTGTTCGAGGCGCAGCGTTGTGGAGTCGCGGTTCCTGGCCGAGTGGCGCTGGTCGGTTTCAATGACCTGCCGGCTTCCGCGCACACAGTGCCGAGGCTGTCGTCCATCCATACGCCGCGCACCGAAGTTGGCCGTGAGGCGGCCAACCTGCTGCTGAAGATACTCGATGGACGCGCAGCGGCACCGCATATCGATCTCGGTTTCGAATTACGAGTGCGCGAAAGCAGTTAGCTCGTTCCAGTCATCAAAGCTTAATCGGCTTCCCGTATCTTTCGTCATGACACAGGGAAGTGTCGCCCCAAGAAAAAGCCCGGTCAGATGCCGGGCTTCTTTCGCTGCATGCTGGATCACTCCAGTGTCAGTGCGACACGTCCGCGATCCGGGCAGGCTTCCTCCATATAACGGTGCGCTTCGACGAATTCATCGAAGCTGAAGACCTTGTCGATGCGCGGCCTGAGTAAACGGTCAGCGGTGAGCTGGTTGATATGATTAAGCGCCCGTTGCACGGCTGCGCAGTCCTGTTCGATCCCCAGTTCCGAATGCCCGGTAAAATCCAGCACGCAGTGACGGAAGAACTGCAGGTGTTTCTTGAATGCGGCGCAGGCCGGAAACGCGGTATCGTTGCCGCCGTTGATGCCATACAGAATCAGCTTGCCGCGGGTTGCCGCGACATCACCGAGCAGCTTGAGCTGTTGGCCAGCGCAGTGGTCGAGAATCACCTCGGCGCCCTTGCCTTCGGTATAGCGTTCGACCTCCAGCACCAGATCCTGCTCTTCGGTGAAGATGATCTTGTCGGCGCCCAGTTCGCGCAGGAAATCACGGCTGTCCGGAACGCTCGTCGAGGCGATCACGTTGGCGCCCAGCGCCTTGGCCAACTGCACCGACTGAGGCGCCAGGCAGTGGCAGGCCTCGGTGATCAACACGTGCTGGCCCGGCTTGAGTTTGGCCAAGTCGACCATGGCGAAGTAGGCAAACAGCAGCGCCGTGTAGTGCACACTGGCTTCCACCGGGCTGAGCACGTCAGGGTAACGGGTCAGGGCAAAGCGCGGCACGACCACACGGTCGCCCCAGGTCGGATAGCGATTGGGAGTGCTGGCCGGGAATGCAGCAACCGGCGTGCCGATCTCGAGGTCGGTAACGCCCTCGCCCACGGCTTCGACGATGCCGGCCAGTTCTGCGCCGACACCTGAGGGTAACTTGGCTTCTTCCGACGCCAGATTCTGACGCCACAGCACATCGCCCCAGCTAACCCCAAGGGCCTGGACGCGTACCAGTACCTCCCCCGCGGCGGGGGTCGGTGTCGGCAATTCTTCGCACTGCAATACGCTGGCGTCGCCGAACTTGTGGAAACGGATCATGCGGGACATCATCACCTCAACTGATCGCGGATTGGATATTCACTGTCATCGACTTTATCTGCAGACCTTCATGCATACCACCCGCCCCGATTGATAGTCGTCATGCCTGGTAGTGATATAGGCAGCTAGAACGTGTGGATATATCGATGATACCGGTGTCTTTCCCAATCTGCTCAAGTGCTCGTACTATTGGCGCACAAGGCTCTCACTAGCGTCCCGCTCTGGCAAGCCCGCACATTTGGTACCCGGATGAACCGCAACGACCTGCGCCGTCTCGATCTCAACCTGCTGATCGTGTTCGAAACGCTCATGCACGAACGCAGCGTAACCCGCGCGGCAGAAAAACTGTTTCTCGGCCAACCGGCGATCAGCGCGGCTCTCTCACGACTGCGCAGCCTGTTCGACGATCCCCTGTTCGTGCGCACCGGTCGCAGCATGGAGCCAACCGCCCGCGCCCAGGAAATCTTCGCTCTGCTTTCGCCGGCGCTCGATTCGATCTCGACGGCGGTCAGCCGCGCGTCGGAGTTCGACCCAGCCACCAGCACGGCGGTTTTCCGCGTTGGTCTGTCCGATGACGTCGAGTTCGCCCTGCTCCCCGCCCTGCTGCGCCGCCTGCGTTCCGAAGCGCCCAACGTGGTGCTGGTGGTGCGCCGGGCCAACTATTTGCTGATGCCCAACCTGCTGGCCTCCGGCGAGATTTCCGTTGGCGTCAGTTACACCGAGGAGCTACCGGCCAATGCCAAGCGCAAGACCCTGCGCCGCAGCAAGCCGAAGCTGCTGCGGGCCGATGCCGTGCCGGGCACCCTGAGTCTTGATGAATACTGCGCTCGCCCCCATGCCATGGTGTCGTTCGCGGGAGATCTCAATGGCTTTATCGACGAGCAACTGGTGCGTTTCAACCGTACGCGCAAGGTGGTGCTCGCCGTCCCGCAGTTCAATGGTTTGGGCACCTTGCTGGCTGGCACGGATCTGATTGCCGTGGTGCCCGACTACACTGCAGCGACTCTCACTGCGGCAGGTGGTCTGCGGGCCGAGGATCTGCCGTTCGAAAGCAATAGCTTCGAGATGTCCATGGCCTGGCGCGGCGCCCAGGACAACGATCCGGCCGAACGCTGGCTGCGCTCGCGCATCCAGATGTTCTTCGGCGATCCCGACAGCCTCGAATAGTCGAGCGTGCATCGGTAATTGCGCTATGCAAAATAAATAGATAGCTTGCTATTTATATTCCAAATCGTAATATCATCATTCACAGTGATATCTATCTTCGGGGCGTTCGATTCGTTCCTGGATGTTGCTGCGACCAGACTCCGCCTCTATCACTACATCTTGGCGGATCGCAATCATGGAACACCCCAACACCAAGCTCTGGCATTTCCCCCTGGCACTGGCCGCGACACTGGTGCTCGCCGCCTGCGGCAAGAGTGAGGACGTGGCTCAGCAGATGCCCGCAGCGAAAGTCAGCGTGGCCGAAGTCATCGAACAGCCACTCAACGAATGGGACGAATTCACTGGCCGCCTCGAGGCCCCTGAATCCGTACAGATCCGCCCGCGGGTCTCCGGCTTCATCGACAAGGTGAGCTTCGCTGAAGGCACCCTGGTGAAGAAAGGCGATCTGCTGTTCCAGATCGACCCACGCCCCTTCCAGGCTGAGGTCAAACGCCTCGAAGCTCAACTGCAGCAAGCCCGCTCCAATCAGGTTCGGGCAAGCAGCGAAGCTCGGCGCGGCGAGCGTCTGCGCCAGGGCAATGCGATCTCTGCCGAGTTGGCAGATGCCCGCAGCAGCTCGGCCCAGGAAGCTCAGGCGGCGGTCGCCGGGATTCAGGCGGAACTGGACAACGCCCGACTCAACCTCAGTTTCACCCGTGTGACGGCGCCCATCGACGGTCGCGTCAGCCGCGCCGAAGTCACTGCCGGCAACCTGGTAACCGCCAGCCAGTCGCTGCTGACCTCGGTTGTGTCCACCGACAAGGTCTACGCCTACTTCGACGCCGACGAACGTGCCTTCCTCAAGTACACCGAACTGGCTCGCCAGTCCGGCCAGGACAGCCGCGGCAAGAGCCCGGTGTACCTGGGGCTGTCCAACGAAGACGGCAACCCGCACCTGGGTCAACTGGACTTTCTCGATAACCAGGTCAACCCGCGTACCGGCACCATCCGTGGTCGCGCCGTGTTCGACAACGCCGACGGACGCTTCACTCCGGGCCTGTATGCCCGCCTGAAACTGGTCGGCAGCGATACCTACGACGCAACCCTGATCCAGGATGTCGCTGTCGGTACCGATCTCGGCAAGAAGTTCGTGCTGGTACTCGGTGCGGATAACAGCGTGGTGTATCGCTCCGTTGAACTGGGGCCGAAGCTGGAAGGTTTGCGCATCGTTCGCAGCGGCCTGAGCAAGGGCGAGCGTATCGTGGTCAACGGCCTGCAGCGGGCGATGCCAGGCAGTACGGTGGATCCGCAAGCGGTACCGATGGCTGACGAGAAAACCCTCGCAGCCCTGGAGCAGCAACGCCGTGCCGTCGCACTGACGAGGCCGGTGCGTGACGAGGAACCGTTGAAGGTCAGCCTCAAGTAATACCGGGCCTGGCCCTCCCCTTATACCGATCCCGAGAACCTGCTCGCGCAATTCATGGCGTGGGCAGGCTGGACTGTGCGTGTTAAACAAAGGAACACCCCGATGAACTTCTCCCAGTTCTTCATTCAGCGGCCGATCTTCGCCGCGGTGCTATCGCTGATCATCCTGATCGGCGGTGCCATTTCGCTGTTCCAGCTACCGATCAGCGAATACCCGGAAGTGGTGCCGCCCACCGTGGTGGTCAGGGCCGACTTCCCCGGCGCCAACCCCAAGGTCATCGGCGAAACCGTGGCCTCGCCACTGGAACAGGCCATCGTCGGCGTCGAGGGCATGCTCTACATGTCCTCCCAGGCGACCAACGACGGGCGCATGACCCTGACCATCACCTTCGCTCTGGGTACCAACCTGGATACCGCCCAGGTGCAGGTGCAGAATCGCGTGACCCGTACCATGCCGACCCTGCCCACCGAAGTGCAGCGTCTCGGTGTGACGGTGGACAAGGCGTCCTCGGACATGACCATGGTGGTGCACCTGACGTCACCGAACGACGCCTACGACATGCTGTACCTGTCGAACTACGCGGCGTTGAACATCAAGGACGAGCTGTCACGCCTCGATGGTGTCGGCGACGTGCAACTGTTCGGCCTGGGTGACTATTCCATGCGGGTGTGGCTGGATCCGGACAAGGTCGCTTCGCGCGGGCTGACCGCGACCGATGTGGTCAATGCCATCCGCGAGCAGAACCGCCAGGTTGCCGCCGGTTCCCTGGGCGCGCCGCCCGCTGCCAGCGACAACAGTTTCCAGCTGTCGATCAACACCCAGGGCCGCCTGGTCAGTGAGGACGAGTTCGAGAACATCGTCATCCGTGCCGGCGAGAATGGCGAGATCACCCGCCTCAAGGACATCGCCCGCATCGAGCTGGGCTCCAATCAGTACGCCCTGCGTTCGTTGCTGAATAACAAACCGGCCGTGGCCATGCCGATCTTCCAGCGCCCGGGCTCCAATGCCATCGCCATTTCCGACGCGGTGCGCGAGCGCATGGCCGAGCTGAAGCAGAGCTTCCCCCAGGGCGTGGACTACGAGATCGTCTATGACCCGACCATCTTCGTGCGCGGCTCCATCGAGGCGGTGGTGCATACCCTGCTCGAAGCCATCGTACTGGTGGTGCTGGTGGTAATCCTGTTCCTGCAGACCTGGCGCGCCTCGATCATTCCGCTGGCCGCGGTACCGGTGTCGTTGATCGGCACCTTCGCGGTGATGCACATGTTCGGTTTCTCGCTCAACGCCCTGTCGCTGTTCGGCCTGGTACTGGCCATCGGCATCGTGGTGGACGACGCCATCGTGGTGGTGGAGAACGTCGAGCGCAATATCGGCCTGGGCAAGACGCCGGTAGAGGCCACCAAGCAGGCGATGAAGGAAGTGACCGGGCCCATCGTCGCCACGGCGCTGGTATTGTGTGCGGTGTTCATCCCCACCGCCTTCATTTCCGGGCTTACCGGGCAGTTCTACCAGCAGTTCGCGCTGACCATCGCCATCTCCACGGTGATCTCGGCCTTCAACTCCCTGACCCTGTCGCCGGCCCTGGCTGCCGTGCTGCTCAAAGGTCACCACGAGCCCAAGGATCGCTTCTCGCGCTTGCTGGAACGTCTGTTCGGCCGCTGGCTGTTCAACCCCTTCAACCGGGTCTTCGATCGGGCCAGCAACCGCTACGTGGGCACCGTGCGCCGCATACTGCGCGGCAGCGGCATCGCCCTGGTGGTGTACGCCGGTCTGATGGGGCTGACCTATCTGGGCTTCTCCAGCACGCCGAGCGGTTTCGTGCCGCCTCAGGACAAACAGTACCTGGTGGCCTTCGCCCAGTTGCCCGATGCGGCCAGCCTGGATCGCACCGAAGCGGTGATCAAGCGCATGTCGGATATCGCCGCCAAGCATCCGGGCGTGGAGAACACCGTGTCCTTCCCGGGTCTGTCGATCAACGGTTTCACCAACAGCCCCAACAGCGGCATCGTCTTCACGCCGCTCAAGCCCTTCGACCAGCGCAGCGATCCGGCACTCAGCGCCAACGCCATCGCGGCGGATCTGAATGCCCAGTTCGCTGATATCCAGGAGGCCTACATCGCCATCTTCCCGCCACCGCCAGTGATGGGGCTGGGCACCATCGGCGGCTTCCGTGTGCAGATCCAGGATCGCGCCGACCTGGGTTACGAGGAGCTATACAAGCAGACGCAGAACATCATCGCCAAGAGCCAGCAGGTGCCGGAACTGGCTGGGCTGTTCACCAGTTATCAGGTCAACGTGCCACAGGTAGAAGCCAATATCGACCGTGAGAAGGCCAAGACCCACGGCGTGGCCATCGATGAAATCTTCGACACCATGCAGGTCTACCTCGGCTCGCTGTACGCCAACGACTTCAACCGCTTTGGCCGTACCTATCAGGTCAACGTGCAGGCTGATCAGCAGTTCCGCCTGGAAGCCGAACAGATCGGCCAACTGAAGGTGCGCAACAACCGTGGCGAGATGATCCCGTTGTCGACTTTCGTCAAGGTCAGTGACAGCGCAGGCCCTGATCGGGTGATGCATTACAACGGCTTCATCACGGCCGAGATCAACGGTGCGGCGGCGCCCGGCTACAGCACCGGCCAGGCCGAAGCGGCCATGGCCAAACTGCTGAAGGAAGAACTGCCCAACGGCATGAGCTTCGAGTGGACCGAGCTGACCTATCAGCAGATCCTCGCCGGTAACACCGCGCTGTTCGTGTTCCCGCTCTGCGTACTGCTGGCCTTCCTGGTGCTGGCTGCCCAGTACGAAAGCTGGAGTCTGCCGCTGGCGGTGATTCTGATCGTACCGATGACGCTGCTGTCGGCCATCGCCGGGGTGATCCTGGTCGGTAGCGACAACAACATCTTCACCCAGATCGGCCTGATCGTACTGGTTGGCCTGGCCTGCAAGAACGCCATCCTGCTGGTGGAGTTCGCCAAGGACAAACAGGAAGAAGGCATGGATCGCGTCGCCGCGGTGCTGGAAGCCTGCCGTCTGCGTCTGCGGCCGATCCTGATGACCAGCTTCGCCTTCATCATGGGCGTGGTGCCGCTGGTGTTGTCGAGCGGTGCTGGCGCGGAAATGCGCCATGCCATGGGCGTCGCGGTGTTCAGCGGCATGCTCGGGGTGACCTTCTTCGGTCTGCTGCTGACACCGGTGTTCTATGTACTGATCCGGGCTTTCGTGGAAAAACGCGAGGCGCGCAAAGTGGCGCGTCTGCAGGAGGCGCAGGCATGAAACCCCTGAACAACATAATACCCCGTAGCCTGCTGCTCAGTGCCCTGACACTCGCGTTGAGCGCCTGCGCGGTCGGCCCTGACTACCGGGCGCCGGATAGCGCCGCTGTGATCTCGGCACAAAGCGCCGGGGCCGGCTACGACACCAGCCGCTTCGAAACCCAGTGGTGGCAGCAATTCGAGGATCCGACGCTGAGCCAACTGGTACAGCAGTCGCTACAGGACAACCGCGAATTGCGGGTGGCCTATGCCCGCCTGCGCGCCGCCCGAGCGATCCGTGACGATGTCGCCAACGACCGCCTGCCCACCGTGACCAGCCGGGCCAGCAGCGAGATCGGCAAGGGGCAGCAACCAGGCAGAACCGAGCAACGGGTCAACGCCGAGCGTTATGACCTGGGGCTGGACATGGCCTGGGAGCTCGATCTGTTCGGACGCATTCAGCGGCAGCTGGAAGCCAGCGAAGCGCAGATCGATGTCGCCCAGGCCGACTATCAGCAACTGCAGGTCAGCCTGATCGCCGAACTGGTGGATGCCTACGGCACACTACGCGGCGCGCAGTTGCGTGAGCGTATCGCCCGTGACGACCTGGACAACCAGCGCTCGTCGCGGGACATCATCGAGCAGCGTCGTGAAGTCGGCATGGGCAGCGAACTGGACGTGCTGCGTTCAGACGCTCGTCTGGCTGCCACCGAAGCCACCGTGCCGCGTCTGCAGGCCGAGCAGGTGCGTGCCCGCAATCGCATCGCCACCCTGCTCGGCCAGCGCCCGGATCAGCTCAGCGTGGATCTGTCGTCAAGCCCCTTGCCCGCCATCGCCAAGGCATTGCCTATCGGTGACCCGGGTGAGTTGCTGCGTCGTCGTCCGGACATTCGTGCTGCCGAGCGCGAGCTGGCTGCAGCCACCGCACAGGTTGGCGTGGCCACGGCGGATCTGTTTCCACGGGTCAGCCTGTCCGGTTTCCTCGGTTTCACCGCTGGCCGCGGCTCGCAGCTGGGCTCATCGGCGGCCAGGGCCTGGGGCGTTGCACCGACCATCAGTTGGGCGGCGTTCGACCTGGGCAGCGTTCGAGCACGTTTGCGCGGCGCCGAAGCGGATGCCGATGGTGCCCTGGCAGGCTACGAGCAGCAGGTTCTGCTGGCACTGGAAGAGTCCGAAAACGCCTTTAGTGATTACGGCAAACGCCAGGAACGTCTGATCTCTCTGGTGCGCCAGTCGGAAGCCAGCCGCGCGGCAGCGGCCCAGGCCGGATTGCAGTATCGCGAAGGCACGGCCGATTTCCTGGTACTGCTCGACGCCGAGCGCGAGCGCCTGGCCGCCGAGGACAGCCAGGCGCAGGCCGAGGTCGAGCTGTACCAGGGCATCGTCGCCATCTACAAGGCGCTGGGCGGAGGTTGGCAGCCAGCGTCCTGAATCGTTTTTCCCTCCCCGGCCGGCATAGCTGGCCCTTGACGCCCCACGGTTCGCCCGTGGGGCTTTTTTATATTCTGGCAAAAGGGTTACGCGCTTCAGGACTTGTAGTTGCAATGAGCCATGAAACTCGACATTCCGCTCACAAGATCGGCGGCAAGCCGGCTCCTACAGAGGATCAGATTGCGTAAGAGCCGGCTTGCCGGCGCGATGTGAATGCCGCAGTGCATCCACCAACGCTAATTGCCAGCAAGGCCAGGTGCCCCTATGGCTCCTACTCGCAAGATGCATCGTTCAATCCGCCGCGTTTCATCGGATTCCTCGATTGCCGTGCACGCCAGCTTCCGGTACAAACGGCAGCTTGTCGCTACAGCACCGTATTTCTGGAGAACTCCATGTCCCGCTCTGCCACGCCCGCCCCGCTGCTGCTCGTGATCGCACTGGCCAGCGCCGCCATGCTCGCTGGCGCGCTGGTCGCGCAACACATCTTTGCCTGGGAACCCTGCACACTGTGCGTGCAGATTCGCCTGTGGCTGGCCCTGACCATCGTTCTGGCCCTGCTGCTCAGCGCCGCCTCGGCCGCCCGGCAAACCTGGCTGGCGGTGCTACTCTGGCCGCTGCTGCTCGCCGCCAGTGGTATGGCGCTGATCGACAACGCCCACGTCACCCTGATCGAACTGGGCGTCATGGAAAGCTTCAGTTGCTCGCCCTTCCCCTTCTACTACCAGAGCCTGCCTCTGCACGAGTACTGGCCGGAGGTGTTCATGAGCGGCGGCATCTGCGGGCAGAACGACTACAAGATTCTCGGCCTGCCCTTCACCGTCTGGACACTGGCGAGCATCGCCGCGCTGTTCGCCCTGGTGCTGCTCGCCCTGTGGCGCAGCATTCGCGGCAAGCGCTGAGTCCGTCATGCGCAAGGTATTGGTCATCGGCTACGTCTGGCCGGAGCCGCGCTCGTCCGCTGCGGGCAGCCGCATGCTCGAACTGCTGGGCGTTTTTCGCGGCCAGGGCTGGCAGGTCACCTTCGCCAGCGCTGCGGCATTGTCCTCGCACCGCGCTGACTTGGGCGAGCTGCAGATCGAGGAAGTCGCCGTCGCCCTGAACTGCGACAGTTTCGATGGCTTCGTCGCGCAGTTGCAGCCGGATCTGGTGCTGTTCGACCGTTTCTTCACCGAGGAACAGTTCGCCTGGCGTGTCGAGCGCGCCTGGCCTGCTGCCCTGCGGGTACTCGATACCAGCGATCTGCACTGCCTGCGCGATGCCCGCCACGCTTTGCTCAAGGCCAACCAGCAGGCTTGCTCCGGGGAGGCCGAGCGGCAACGGGTCGGCCCGCTGCACGCCACGGCGATTCAGCTATACGAGGCCATGGCGAATAGCGACATGGCGCAACGCGAGGTCGCATCGATCTACCGCTGCGACCTGACATTGATGATCTCCGAATTCGAAATGGAGCTACTGCGGGAGCAATTCGGCGTACCCGCAGCGCTGCTGCACGACTGTGCACTGATGCTGATTCCGCCTGCGGTCGAGGATCTGCCCTTCTCCGAACGGCAGCATTTCCTCAGCATCGGCAACTTTCGCCATGCGCCGAACTGGGATGCCGTGCTGTGGCTCAAGCACGCCCTGTGGCCGCTGATCCGAACGCGCCTGCCTCAGGCCCAACTGCACGTCTACGGCGCCTATCCGCCACCCAAGGCCACGGCGCTGCACAATCCCAAACAGGGCTTCCATGTGCTCGGCTGGGTCGATGATGCTCACCGGGTAATGGCCCAGGCCAGGGTCTGCCTCGCGCCGCTGCGCTTCGGTGCCGGAATCAAGGGCAAACTGGCCGACGCCATGGCCTGTGGCACGCCGAGTGTGACCACGCCGATCGGCAGTGAGGGTATGCACGGCGAGTTGCCATGGCCCGGCGGCATCGCTGATGACGCAGATGCTTTCGCCGATGCCGCAGTGCAGCTCTATCAGGATCAAGCGCGCTGGCTAGAGGCGCAGCAGCATGGCCATGCCCTGCTCGACAGCCGCTTCGATCGTCAACGGCTCGGTGAAGAGTTGGTGGCCCGCCTGAACGCGCTGTTCATTACGCGCGAGCAGCACCGTCAGACCAACTTCGTGGGCGCCATGCTGCGTCACCACCAGCACAAGAGTACCCAGTACATGTCGCAGTGGATCGCGGCCAAGAATGCGGCTATCGGCAAAGTAAAGGTTTGAGGGCAATCTGCCAGCTTTCCTGCTGCTCCCCGGACGGACGTCACAAATAGGACGTCATGTTTGCAGTAGACTCCGCGAACAACCGTAACCGGTTCTCGCACGGACGCTTCTGCCAACCAGCGTCCGACCTAAAAATAGTCGATAAGAATAAGGTCACCCGCATGTTCAAAAAGATCGCCGTTGCGGCCGCCTGCGCCCTGACGCTCACTTCGTATACTACCCTCGCCCAAGAAAGCACATTGGTGATCAAGTTCGCTCATGTGGTGACCGATGACACCCCCAAGGGCCAGGGCGCGCTGATGTTCCAGAAGCTGGTCGATCAGCGCCTGGAAGGCAAGGTCAGAGTCGAGGTCTATCCCAACTCATCGCTGTATGGCGACGCCAACGAACTGGAAGCGCTGCGCAACAACGATGTGCAGATGCTGGCCCCTTCGCTGGCCAAGTTCGACCAGTACACCAAGCAGCTCCAGGTGTTCGATCTACCCTTCATGTTCGATGACCTGGAAGCGGTCAACCGTTTCCAGAAACGCGCCAAAGGCCGCCAGCTGCTGCGCTCCATGGAGGATCAGAACATCGTCGGCCTGGCCTATTGGCACAACGGCATGAAGCAGATGTCGGCGACCAAGGCCCTGCGTCTACCGGGAGATGCCACAGGGTTGAGCTTCCGTATCCAGAACTCCACGGTGCTCGAAGCCCAGTTCTCCCAGTTGGGCGCGAAGTCGGTGAAAATGCCGTTCGCCGAGGTCTACAAGGGCCTGCAGAGTGGCCAGGTACAGGGTGCCGAGAACCCTTGGTCGAACCTCTACAGCCAGAGTTTACATGAGGTTCAACCGTTCATCACCGAAACCAACCACGGCGTGCTCGACTACATGCTGATCAGCAACGCGCGCTTCTGGTACGGCATTCCCCACCAGATCCGCACCGAGCTCGAGGCCATCATCGACGAGGTCACCTTTGCGGTGAACCGCCAGGCTGAAGAGGCCAATCTGGCTGACCGTCGTCGTATCGAAGCCTCGGGGAAGAGCCAGGTCATCACGCTCACCCCGGAGCAACGCGAAGCCTGGCGCGAAGCCATGCGCCCGGTGTGGCAGCAGTTCGAAGCCGAGATTGGCAGTGATGCGATCAAGGCAGCGCAGATCGTCAACCGCAAACGCTACAACTGAGCCGCTGGGTGGATAGGGGGCGTCGCTGACGCTCTTCATCCACCACTACGAAACCAGTAGACGCTACTCGGAGCGCTCCTGAGCGCCTTCGAACCAGGCCAGTTTTTCCCGTAACTGCACCACTTCGCCGACGATTACCAGCGTCGGTGCATGCACCTCATGGCGAGCCACCAGATCCGGCAGGTTGGCCAGGGTGCCGGTAAATACCCGCTGATTCTCCGTGGTGCCCTGCTGCACCAGCGCTGCCGGCGTGCTGGCGGCACGGCCGTGGGCGATCAGTTGCTGACAGATGGTCGGTAACCCAACCAACCCCATGTAGAACACCAGGGTCTGGCTTGGCGCGATCAGCTCTGGCCAGGGCAGGTCGCAGCTGCCGTCCTTGAGGTGGCCCGTGACGAAGCGTACCGACTGCGCATGATCGCGATGGGTCAGCGGAATGCCTGCATAGGCCGAGCAGCCGCTGGCCGCGGTGATGCCGGGCACTACCTGGAAGGGAATGCCATGGGCTGCCAAATGCTCGATCTCTTCGCCACCACGGCCGAAGATGAACGGATCGCCACCCTTCAGTCTCAATACGCGCTTGCCGGCCTTGGCCAGATCGATCAGGCGCTGGTTGATCTGCTCCTGGGGGACGGCATGGTCGGCGCGGCGCTTGCCCACGTAGATGCGTTCGGCATCGCGGCGGCACAGTTCGATGATCGCCGGGGCTACCAGGCGATCGTAGAGCACCACGTCGGCCTGCTGCATCAGGCGCAGGGCGCGAAAGGTCAGCAGATCGGGGTCGCCTGGGCCGGCACCGACCAGATAGACCTCGCCCAGCGCCCGAGGCGCGGCGCCACTGAGCTTTTCTTCCAGCAGACGGCGAGCTTCGCCGAGCTTGCCAGCGAATACGCTTTCGGCGATTGCCCCCTGGAACACGTCCTCCCAGAACACCCGGCGCTGCTGTACATCGGGGAACAGGCTCTTGACCTGGGCACGGAAGATCTTCGCCAAGCCGGCTAGCTGACCGTATGTGGCGGGAATCCAGGTTTCGATCTTGGCGCGGATCAGGCGAGCCAGCACTGGCGCATCCCCGCCGCTGCTGACGGCGACGATCAGCGGAGAACGATCGACGATCGCCGGGAAGATCACGCTGCACAGCGCCGGCGCATCCACCACATTGACCGGAATGCCGAGCGCCTGTGCCTGCTGGGATATCTGCGCATTGAGCGGCATGTCGTCGGTGGCGGCGATCACCAGGGATACGCCCTGCAGGTCGCCTGTCTCGTAGCCACGCAACACCAGCTCCCCAGCCCCGTGCTCGACCAGCTCGCGCAATTCGCTGACCACATCGGGCGATACCACGCGCAGCGTACCGCCCGCATCGGCGAGCAGCCGCGCCTTGCGTAAGGCGATTTCGCCACCGCCCACCACCAGCACGCGGCGGTTCTGCAATTTGTGGAACAGAGGAAGGAAGTCCATAACGAGGCCCGCTTCAGTCGCTCACGGCAGCGACAGTAAAAAATAGCGGCCCCGAGACAAAGCTCGGAGCCTGATTTGTAGGGTGGATCGGGGCGCGTAGCCGACGCTCTATCCGTCCACCATTGCAACGGCCGGGTCTCAGCAGCGCGCCCGAGCCTTCTCGCAGACCCGCTTCAGATGACCTCGATGCCACCCATGTACGGCTTCAGCACGTCCGGCACACGGATCGTGCCGTCGGCCTGCTGGTAGTTCTCCAGTACGGCCACCAGGGTACGACCGACCGCCAGGCCGGAGCCGTTGAGGGTATGCAGCAGTTCCGGCTTGCCGGTTTCCGGGTTGCGATAGCGCGCCTGCATGCGCCGCGCCTGGAAATCGCCGCAGTTGGAGCAGGAGGAAATCTCGCGGTACTTGTCCTGGCTCGGCACCCAGACTTCCAGGTCGTAGGTCTTGGTCGCGCTGAAACCCATATCGCCGGTGCACAGCGCCAATACGCGATACGGCAGCTCGAGCAACTGCAGTACCTTCTCGGCATGGCCGGTCAGCTCTTCCAGCGCCTCGAAGGATTTGCCCGGTTCGACCACGTGCACCATCTCGACCTTGTCGAACTGATGCTGGCGGATCATGCCGCGGGTATCACGGCCCGACGCCCCCGCCTCGCTGCGGAAGCACGGCGTGTGGGCGACGAACTTCAGCGGCAGCTGCTTGGCATCGATGATCTCGCCAGCAACGATATTGGTCAGCGACACTTCGGCCGTTGGAATGAGATAGAAGTCGGCTTCGCCTTCGCGGCTGATCTTGAACAGGTCTTCCTCGAACTTAGGCAGTTGACCAGTGCCCTGCAGCGCTGGCGCCTGTACCAGATACGGCGTGTAGGCTTCTTCGTAACCATGCTCGGCGGTGTGCAGGTTGATCATGAACTGCGCCAGAGCACGGTGCAGACGGGCGATCGGGCCGCGCAACAGGGCGAAACGCGCACCGGACAGCTTGGCAGCGGTCTCGAAATCCAGCCAGCCGTGCTGTTCGCCGAGGCTGACGTGATCCTGCACCGGGAAGTCGAAGGTCTTGGGTGTACCCCAGCGACGCACTTCGAGGTTGTCGTCTTCATCCGCGCCGACCGGCACCGACTCGTCCGGCAGGTTGGGAATGCTCAGCAGCAGGTTGTCCAGCTCGACCTGGATGGCGTCCAGCTCGCGCTTGCCCTCTTCCAGCTCGCTGCCCATGCGGTCGACGTCAGCCAGCAGCGGTGCGATGTCTTCACCGCGCTGCTTGGCCTGGCCGATGGACTTGGATCGACTGTTGCGCTCGGCCTGCAATTGCTCGGTACGGGTCTGAACGGACTTGCGCTGAGCCTCGAGGGCTTCGACGCGGGTCACGTCCAGTTCATAGCCACGGGTGGCCAGACGCTGGGCAATATCGTGCAGTTGGCTGCGCACCAGTTTGGAATCGAGCATTTCAGGTTCTCGTCGATCAGAGTTTGGTTAGCGAAAGGCCTGCCCAAGTGGCGAGCAGGCCACCCAGAACACTCGCTGCCACATAGCCCAGGGCCAGTGGTGCCTGGCTGCTTTCCAGCAGGCGCAGGGTGTCCAGGGAAAACGAAGAAAAAGTGGTGAAGCCGCCGAGCACGCCGACGATCAACCCTGCCCGGATCGGCAGTGGCACCTCGGGGCGCAGCATGAACAGGCCGTAGAGTACCCCGATCAGCAGGCAGCCGACGAGATTCACCAGCAAGGTTGCCCCATAGAAATGCTGCGGCCAGTTGGCATTGACCCAGTTGCCCGTGGCAAAGCGTGCCAAAGTACCCAGCGCGCCACCCACGGCCACGGCGAGAATCGTCACTATCATGGCTTTCTCCGTTGCCGCGGGCTGTTGGCGTCCTGATCGGCCAGATGGGCGAGCTTGTCGCGAATCTTCAATTCCAGGCCGCGTGGTACCGGCTGGTAATAGTGACGCGGTTCGAGGTCTTCGGGAAAGTAGTCTTCGCCAGCGGCGTAGGCATCGGGTTCATCATGGGCGTAGCGGTATTCATCGCCATAGCCGAGTTGCTTCATCAGCTTGGTCGGTGCGTTGCGCAGGTGTAGCGGTACTTCGCGGGAGCCGTTTTCCGCCACGTCTCGCATGGCCGCCTTGAAGGCGCTGTACACGGCATTGCTCTTCGGCGCGCAGGCCAGGTAGACGATGGCCTGGGCCACGGCCAGCTCACCTTCCGGGCTGCCGAGGCGCTCCTGCACGTCCCAGGCATTCAGGCACAGTGTCAGTGCGCGCGGGTCGGCATTGCCGATATCCTCGCTGGCCATGCGTACCACGCGCCGGGCGATATACAGGGGGTCGCAACCGCCATCGAGCATACGCGCGAACCAGTACAGCGCACCGTCAGGGCTGGAGCCACGTACCGATTTGTGCAGCGCGGAAATCTGGTCGTAGAAGGCTTCGCCGCCCTTGTCGAAACGCCGGCGGGTGTCGCCCAGCAGATCGAGCAGCAGTTCGGTGCTGATCTCGCTCCCGTCATCGGCCAGGTCGGCGGCGTTCTCGAGAAAATTGAGGAAGCGTCGGCCATCGCCATCCGCGGCGCTCTTGAGAATCTCGAAGCTTTCGTCCGGTAGCGTCAGTTGGCGCTCGCCCAGCCCCTTGGCTTCGCTCAGGGCGCGGTCGACCAGCTTGCGCAGCGCTGCATCATCCAGGCTCTTGAGCACGTAGACGCGGGCGCGGGACAGCAAGGCGTTGTTGAGTTCGAACGAGGGGTTTTCCGTGGTGGCGCCGATGAAGATCAGCGTGCCGTCTTCCACGTAAGGCAGGAAGGCATCCTGCTGCGACTTGTTGAAACGATGCACTTCGTCGACGAACAGAATGGTGCGGCGACCGTACTGGGCCGCATGCTGCTGGGCGACCTCCACGGCCTGGCGGATTTCCTTGACCCCGGACAGCACTGCGGAAATGGTCTCGAAATGCGCATCGGTGACCTGGGCCAGCAGCCGTGCCAGGGTGGTCTTGCCCACACCGGGCGGCCCCCAGAAGATCATCGAATGCAGAGCGCCCTGCTCCAGCGCTTCGCGCAGCGGCTTGCCGCGGGCCAGCAGGTGCTCCTGGCCAACGTATTCGTCCAGCGTGGTCGCCCGTAAACGGGCGGCCAGCGGCTGGGCGACGGGCGCGCTGCGAAACAGATCCACGACTACCTACTCTTGGATGACGTCCGCACCCTCAGGGATTTCGAAGCTGAACTGCTTGTCATCCAGGGGGTCGTTCATCTTCACGTTCATGAACAGAATATTGGTGCGCTGGCCGATGCTGTCGATCAGTTGCATGTCGTTCAGCACACCGTTACGGAACGACAGGCGCAGGCTGTCGAACAGGGTGTCCTTGGACTTCGGCTTGAGGATGAAATCCACCACGCTGCCACCTTCCTTGAAAGTGATCTCGAAGTTCTCGCGAATCTGCGAGACATCACCGGAGAGCAACAAGGCCGGGGTGTGGGTCAGGCGCTGGTCGAGCGCCTGGATGGTCACCTGCTCGAGATCCGGGTCGTACAGCCATACCTGCTTGCCGTCGGATACCAGCAACTGCTCCATGGGCGCATCGGTGTGCCAGCGGAACAGGCCCGGGCGTTTCAGCGCCAATTCACCGGAGGTTTCCTGCAGTTGGGTACCGCTGCCATCGAGGGACAGCTGGGAGAAGCGCGCGGTGATGGTCTGCGCCTGGTTGAGCAGTTGGGTCAGACGCTGTACTGCGGCTTCATCATCGGCATGGGCGAACAGGCTCGCGGTACTCAGCACGGCGAGCAACATCAGGCGAATCAGGCGCATGTGAATCCTCTGTCAGGGTATTAATCGCGGTTAGACCCGGGGGCAATCACTTCCCGCGAACCGTTGGTGTTCATTGGCGTTACCACACCGGCCATTTCCATGGCTTCGATCATGCGAGCGGCGCGGTTGTAGCCGATCTTCAGTTTGCGCTGTACCGAGGAGATGGACGCACGGCGGCTTTCCAGTACGAAATTGACCGCTTCGTCGTATAGCGGATCCGATTCACTGTCGTCGCCACCTTCGGAACTGCCGCCACCGCCGTCGAAGCCACCGCCACCCTCTTCGGCGCCGGCCAGGATGTCTTCGTTGTAATCCGGTGCGCCACGCAGCTTCCAGGCTTCGACCACACGGTGCACTTCATCGTCGGAGACGAAGGCGCCGTGCACGCGAATCGGCAGGCTGGTGCCAGGCGGCATGTAGAGCATGTCACCGTGGCCGAGCAACTGTTCGGCACCACCCTGGTCGATGATGGTGCGCGAGTCGATCTTGCTCGATACCTGGAAGGCCATGCGGGTGGGGATGTTGGCCTTGATCAGACCGGTGATCACGTCCACCGACGGCCGCTGGGTAGCGAGAATCAGGTGAATCCCCGCCGCCCGTGCCTTCTGGGCGATACGGGCGATCAGTTCTTCGACCTTCTTGCCGACGATCATCATCATGTCGGCGAATTCGTCGACGACTACGACGATGGTCGGCAGCGTTTTCAGCAGCGGCGCTTCGTCTTCCATGCTTTCGCGGCGATACAGCGGATCGGACAGCGGCTCGCCGGCCTCGATGGCGTCTTTCACCTTGCGGTTGAAGCCCGCCAGGTTACGCACGCCCATCTTCGACATCAGCTTGTAGCGACGCTCCATCTCGGCGACGCTCCAGCGCAGCGCGTTGGCCGCTTCCTTCATGTCGGTGACGACCGGGCAGAGCAGATGGGGAATGCCTTCGTAGATCGACAACTCGAGCATTTTCGGGTCGATCATGATCATCTTGGCGTCTTCCGGCCCCGACTTGAACAGGATCGACAGAATCATCGCGTTCACGCCCACCGACTTACCGGAACCGGTGGTACCGGCGACCAGCAGGTGGGGCATTTTCGCCAGGTCGGTGATCACCGGCTTGCCGCCGATGTCATGGCCCAGGGCCAGGGTGACCGGCGATTTGGCGTCATCGTATTCGGGAGTCGACAGCACCTCGGAGAAGCGCACGATCTGGCGGTTCTCGTTGGGAATCTCGATACCGACGGTGGTCTTGCCTGGAATCACTTCCACCACACGGACGCTGGTCACCGCCAGCGAGCGCGCCAGATCCTTGGCCAGGTTGGCGATGCGGCTGACCTTGACGCCAGCGGCGGGTTGAATTTCGTAGCGGGTGATCACCGGGCCGGGGTGGATCGAGTCGACCGACACCTCGACACCGAACTCCTTGAGCTTGATCTCCAGCAGATGACCGACACCCGCCAGGGACTCGGGCGAATACTCGATCTTCTTGGCTTCTGCCGGGTCGAGCAGCGAGATCGGTGGCAGGGTGCCCTCCACGG
The DNA here is from genome assembly GCF_004327285.1 of Phytopseudomonas daroniae. Taxonomy (GTDB): domain Bacteria; phylum Pseudomonadota; class Gammaproteobacteria; order Pseudomonadales; family Pseudomonadaceae; genus Aquipseudomonas; species Aquipseudomonas daroniae. The sequence goes on along the minus strand of NZ_QJUI01000011.1, from coordinate 4,251 downwards.
CGCTGTCGACGAACAGCGGCGCCTGCTTTTCCTTCTGCACGCGCTTGCTCGGCTCAGGTGCCTTGGGCGCGATCGGAGCGGTAATGACCGGAGCAGGACGGCTTTCGCGTTCGCTCATGTGCTTGTTGAGCGACTCTTCACGCTCGATCAGGCGCTCCTTGACCTTGGCCTGCTCGCGGCGGTCACGTACTACCGGGGCCGCCACGTCGTGAACGCGCTCGTCCACTTCGCGCAGCTGGGCGACCAGTTGCTTGCGCTCCTGGCGCGAGCTCCACCAGCGATTGACCAGACTCTGCACCAGCTCCAGCAGATCCAGGGTGATCTTGCCGGTGATATCCATGACCTTGAACCAGGACAGGTCGGTAAATACGGTCAGTCCGAACAGGAAGAGCGCGATGAACAGCAGCGTACTGCCCTGCACGTTCAGCGCGGCGACGGTCAGTTGTCCGAGGCTTTCGCCCAGCGCGCCACCTGCCGATGCCGGCATGCCGGCACTGCTCTGAAAGTGAATGTAGGCCAGCGCGGCCCCCGACAGCACCAGGAACACCAGGCCGATCAGGCGCCAGGAAAACAGCCAGCCGCTCCAGTGCCAGGGTTCGTGACGGGCACGGAATACCTGCAGCGCCTTTATGCCGAGCAGTAATGGGAACAGATAAGCGAAGTAGCCCAGAGCCATGAACAATACATCGGCGAACCAGGCACCGGCGCGACCGGCCGCATTGTGCACCTGCTCGACGTTGCTGGTATGGGTCCAGCCCGGATCAGCCGGATCGTAGGTGAGCAGCGCCATCCACACGTAGAGGCACAACGCGCCAAGGGCGATCAGCGCACCCTCCTTGAGGCGATACGGTAGTTGCTGACGCCAGGCTGGCGCCGGTGCTGTAGAGCTAGAGTTCTTCAAACGCATCTGTTCCTGCGCCAGTAGCGCGCCGAATGATCGGTGGAGGACGAAACGCCGTCATTGTACGGCATGCTGCGCCAGTGATGGGGAGCTGATCGAACCCGTCCGCTCCCGCTTGCTTGACGCTTCGGTGTAGCATAGCGGCCACTATTCGTCCGTGCGGCTCAATTTGAGCACGCATTCTCTTTTGTGACAAAGGCTTATGAGGTGTTTTTATGAGCGAAGTCAAGCATTCCCGCCTGATTATCCTGGGCTCCGGGCCAGCCGGCTACAGTGCCGCCGTGTATGCCGCTCGCGCCAATCTGAAGCCTGTCATCATCACCGGTATTCAGCCTGGCGGTCAGCTCACCACCACAACCGAAGTCGACAACTGGCCGGGTGATGTCGAAGGGCTGACAGGCCCGGGCCTGATGGAACGCATGCAGAAACACGCCGAGCGTTTCGAAACCGAGATCATCTACGACCACATCCACACTGCCGAGTTGCAGAGCCGCCCGTTTACCCTCAAGGGTGATAGCGGAACCTACACCTGTGATGCGCTGATCATCGCGACTGGCGCATCGGCCCAGTACCTGGGCCTGCCTTCCGAAGAAGCGTTCGCCGGCAAGGGGGTTTCCGCCTGCGCAACCTGCGACGGTTTCTTCTACCGTAACCAGGTGGTCGCGGTCATCGGCGGCGGCAACACTGCCGTCGAAGAGGCCCTCTACCTCTCCAACATTGCCAAGGAAGTGCACCTGGTACACCGCCGCGACAAGCTGCGTTCGGAGAAGATCCTGCAGGACAAGCTGTTCGACAAGGCTGCCAACGGCAACGTGCGCCTGCATTGGAACCACACCCTGGAAGAAGTTCTCGGCGACGCCACTGGGGTAACCGGTGCCCGCCTGCGCAACACCCGGGATGGCAGCACCAGCGATCTGCCGCTGGCCGGCGTGTTCATCGCCATCGGCCACAAACCCAATACCGACCTGTTCCAGGGCCAGCTGGAAATGCGCGATGGCTACCTGCTGATCCAGGGCGGCAACGAAGGCAACGCCACCGCCACCAGCATCGAAGGCGTGTTCGCCGCTGGCGACGTGGCCGACCACGTCTACCGCCAGGCCATCACCTCGGCCGGTGCCGGCTGCATGGCCGCCCTCGACGTCGAAAAATTTCTCGACGACAACTGATCAACCCCGGCGGGGTAAAACCCGCCCTCCCCTGCCGCGGTTTCGCCAATGCTCACCTGGTTGCAACGCGACTCACTGACCTTCCCGCCTCTCGATAAAGCCCTGCGCGAGCCCAACGGGCTACTGGCTGCCGGCGGCGATCTGCGTGCCGAGCGTCTGATCGCCGCCTACCGGCATGGCTGCTTTCCCTGGTATCAGGAGGGACAGCCTCTGCTGTGGTGGTCGCCGGATCCGCGCACCGTGCTGTTTCCCGACGAACTGCATGTGTCACGCAGCCTGCGTAAAGTGATCCGTCAGGGTCATTACCGAGTGACCTTCGACCAGGCCTTCTCTGACGTCATCCAGGCCTGTGCCGCACCGCGTGACTACGCCGACGGCACCTGGATCACCCCCCCCATGCAGCAGGCCTATATCGAGTTGCACGGGCGCGGCGTGGCCCATAGTGTGGAAGTCTGGCAAAGCGAGCAGTTGGTTGGCGGCCTTTACGGGCTGGCCATGGGCAAGTTGTTCTTTGGCGAGTCGATGTTCAGCCGGGCCGACAATGCCTCCAAGGTTGGTTTCGTGGCGCTGGTCGAGCACCTCAAGAGCTGGGGATTCGAACTGATCGACTGCCAGATGCCAACCCAGCACCTGCACAGCCTCGGTGCGCGAGCCATCACTCGAGCGGAGTTCTCCGATTACCTGCGGCGCTTTCTGGATCGACCCGGCTCTTCCAAGTGGATCACTCGAACGCCGCCGAGCGATCGATGACCTGCTCATTCTGGCCGGCTCCTGCTAGCTGGCATACACTGATTCGAGGCTAATCCCGGGAGTCGATCATGACCGAGCTGGCTCGCCTGAAGTTCTATGCCACCCAGCCGCATCCGTGCAGCTACCTGTCCGGAGAACAGGCCACAACCCTGTTTCTCGACCCTAGCCAGCCAATGGATGCGCACGTATATGCCGAGCTTTCCGAGCTTGGTTTCCGGCGTAGTGGCGATCATCTCTACCGCCCACATTGCCAGCGCTGCACTGCCTGCGTGCCGGCGCGGATTCCTGCTGCCCGGTTCATTGCCAATCGGCAGCAGCGACGAATCATCAAGCGTAATGAATCGGTTCAAGTGCGCGCGGTCAGGCCAGTGTTCAGCGAGGAGTATTACGACCTCTACGTACGCTACATCGAGCAGCGCCACGCCGACGGGGACATGTACCCGCCCAGTCACGAACAGTTCTCCACTTTCCTGGTACGCGACCTGCCGTTCTCGTGCTTTTACGAGTTTCGGGATGAGGGGCGGCTGCTGGCCATTGCCGTGACCGATGTGCTGCCCAATGGGCTGTCAGCGGTCTACACCTTCTACGATCCTGACGAAGAGCGCCGCAGCCTCGGCCGCTTCGCCATCCTCTGGCAGATAGGCGAGGCCCGTCGCATGAATCTTCAAGCCGTCTACCTGGGGTACTGGATCAAGAATTGCCGAAAAATGAATTACAAGACGCAATACCGGCCGATAGAGCTGTTCGTCAATCAGCATTGGGTCGTTCTCACCTGAAGGCTCCCGCCTCAGTCTGACCGCGCTGGAACCCGCCTTGCCTCGAGGAAAGATCCGCATCACGAAGTTTGGCTGACCACGCCTGAGCCAGGCTTGCGGGTTGCGTAAAGTTTCGCGCGGCAACATGACTTGCGCTGAAACAGGAACAGCCCCTTGGCGTCAACCCCAGTTTTCGGGCACAATGCACGCCGCTTTTGCCTGGGGCCAGTTGCGCCGGGCCATTCATTGGATACCGAGGGCTTTACTGCATGTCGAAAGAAGACAGCTTCGAAATGGAAGGCACTGTCGTCGACACCCTGCCCAACACCATGTTTCGTGTGGAGTTGGAAAACGGGCACGTCGTTACCGCGCACATCTCCGGAAAGATGCGCAAGAATTACATCCGCATTCTGACTGGTGACAAGGTGCGCGTAGAGCTGACGCCTTACGACCTGAGCAAGGGTCGCATCACCTACCGCGCCCGCTAACAGACAGGAAGCAACGCTTCCTGCCCTGCCAGCCAAGCGGAAATGGAAACGCCCGGCATCTGCCTAATGCCAGTCAGTTAAGCTGACTGGCATTTTTCTTTTTGGGGTATTTGGTCGGTTTAGGTTTCACGACGCGGGGATAGTGCCGTTCTCGCCTGGGTGGCAGGACGAAGTGACGGGCCTGGATTCTC
>NZ_QJUI01000010.1 GCF_004327285.1 Phytopseudomonas daroniae | reverse complement strand
ACTGGATGCGCTGCTGGCGATTTCGTCGTACGCTTTTGCATGGCCTTGCCCTCGCTGCCGTTGGTCATCATTAGAATGCCACCGTGGCGCATCGACGCCTCGGCGGGGGCGAGTCCATCTAATTACGACTACGTCAGCTTCCGCCTTTTGCCGTCATTGCGCGTGGTATCTCGTCGAAAGATCGTGAACAGGCCTATACCCGGCTACCGAGCAGTTCGGCGCGGCGCAACCAGTTCTGGCGCTGGGTTTCCGAGGATGGGCGTACTGGCGAGAATTGCGCCAGGCGAAGGGTCTTGATGCCGCAGAAGCCGAGAATGGTGCGCTTCATCTGCCGATGAGCCGGCGCGCCGTAGATCCAGCGGAAGTACCAGTTCGGCGTGTCCAGCGTTACCAGCAAATCTGCGGTACGGCCGCTGAGCAGCTTGTCCCAGAGTTGCGAGTTGCTGCGGTACTTGAAGGCGAAGCCGGGCAGCAGCACGCGGTCGAGAAAGCCCTTCAGCAGCGCCGGCAGGCCACCCCACCAGACCGGGTAGACGAACACCAGATGCTGAGCCCAGTGGATCTGCCGCTGCGCTTCGAGCAGATCCGGCTCCAGGGTCTGGCTCTGGGTATAGCCTTCGTGCAGCACCGGATCGAAGGCTATTTCCCCGAGGCGGATCTGCCGCACCACATGGCCTTCGGTGCGCGCGCCCAGCGCGTAGGCCTCGGCCAGAGAATGGCACAGGCTGTCGCTTTTCGGCGTACCGATGATCATCAGGATGCGCTTGCCATCACCCTCCAGTGGGGTGGCGCCGCTTTTGGCGGTTTCAGTCATGTTGCCCTGCCTCCAGCATGGTTTCCGGGCGAACCCAGGCGTCGAACTGTTCCGCGGTCAGATGACCCAGCGCCAACGCTGCTTCGCGCAGGGTGGTGCCATCCTGATAAGCCTTCTTGGCGATCTCGGCGGCCTTGTCATAACCGATATGCGGGTTCAGGGCGGTGACCAGCATCAGGCCACGCTCCAGGTGCTCCGCCATTCGCTGCGCATCCGGTTGCAGGCCGACGATACAGTGTTGGCGGAAATTTCGACATCCATCGGCCAGCAGGCGAATCGACTGCAAGACGTTATGGATGATCACCGGTTTGTAGACGTTGAGCTGCAAGTGGCCCTGGCTGGCCGCAAAGCCGATGGTCACATCGTTGCCCATCACCTGGCAGGCGAGCATGGACAGCGCCTCGCACTGGGTCGGGTTGACCTTGCCGGGCATGATCGAGCTGCCCGGCTCGTTGGCCGGCAGGCGCACTTCGGCAAGACCGCCGCGCGGGCCGGAGCCGAGCAGGCGCAGGTCATTGGCAATCTTCATCAGGGCGATGGCCAGGGTTTTCAGCGCGCCGGAAAGGGCTGCCAGCGGTTCGTGGCCGGCGAGGGCGGCGAACTTGTTCGGCGCGCTGCGCAGTGGCAGACCGCTCAACGCGGCCAGTTCGGCAGCGATGGCTTCACCGAAGCCGGGCGGTGAATTCAGGCCGGTACCGACTGCCGTGCCGCCCTGGGCCAGCTCGCAGACCGCCGGCAGGGTGGCGCGGATCGCCTGTTCCGCCAGCTCCAACTGAGCGACGAAAGCCGAGAGTTCCTGGCCGAAGGTGATAGGCGTGGCGTCCATCATATGCGTACGGCCGGTCTTCACCAGGCGGCTGTGGCGCGCAGCCTGATCCGCGAGTGCTTCGGACAGCTCGCCGATCGCCGGCAGCAGATCGCGCTGCACGGCGCCGGCCGTAGCGATGTGCATGGCCGTGGGAAAGCAGTCGTTGGAGCTCTGGGCACGGTTGACGTGGTCGTTGGGGTGTACCGGGCTCTTGCCGCCACGGGGATTGCCGGCCAACTCATTGGCGCGTCCGGCGATCACTTCGTTGACGTTCATATTGCTCTGGGTGCCGCTGCCGGTCTGCCATACCACCAGTGGAAACTGGTCGTCGTGCTGGCCGTCGATCACTTCATCGGCGGCCTGCTCGATCAGCCGGGCGATGTCCTGAGGCAGGTCGCCGATGCGGTCGTTGATACGCGCAGCGGCTTTCTTGATCAGGGCGAGCGAATGCACCACGGCGATGGGCATACGCTCCTCGCCGATGGCGAAATTGACTCGCGAGCGCTGTGTCTGGGCGCCCCAGTAGGCTTCTTCAGGTACATCGATGGGGCCGATGCTGTCGGTTTCTGTGCGGCTCATGGGGGCTCTCCGTTGCTGTTCAGGCATTTAGGCTGTGACAACGGCTACACGTTCCACTTCGAATCGGCTACCAGCGCGTTTGCGTGGCGCCCATCCAGCCCAGTGCAGCCTTGACCGGCACGCGTTCGCCCTGGGCGTCACGCAGCAGGCCGTCGTACTGGCCGAACCACTGCTGGGTATCGGCATACAGCAGGCCCAATCGGGGTTTGGCGATATGAATCTGGCGCGGAGTGAAGATGAGGTCGATCTGACCGTCATCGGTGTAGAGCTGCCAGGGTGCCAGCGGCTTTGCCAGGGGTTGCCGCATGTGTACGACTTGATCGAGGTGCAGCAAGATCCCACCAAACCATAGCGCGTTCTCCGACAGGCCGCTGTGATCCGTCCAGCCATCGCCGAAATTGCCGGCGATGCCGCCGGGCGCTGCAAAGGCCGCACGCGTCCAGTGGCTGTTGAGCGGCCAGACGCCACGGCCGAAATCCATCGATGCAAAGCTCTGGGCGCTGGTGCAGTGATATTCGCTATTACCCAGTTGGATGCTGCCACTTACCGGCAGACCCACTTGGCGGCAAGTGGCATGAAAGCCCTTCTTGCCGAACGGCACGACCAGATTCACCGACTCCAGATGGGCGGGACGCTGGATATCCAGCGCCAGGTTCAGGGGCAGGCCGCCGATATTCGCCGAGGTGGCGGTCAGCCGCACGCGGCCTGGGTACTCGTTGAAATGCAGTTGCAGGCGAGGGTGGTCGAAGGCGTGGCTGCCCAGGGGCGTATCCGGCAGGCTGCAGCCACGGCCGAACAGGCTCAGTTGGCTGTGGGCCACGTTATGGCCGCTGTTCAGGTCGAGAAAATAGGCAGCGCCGTAGCCGACGTAGTCGAGGTCGGCCTGAGTCAGTGAGAGCGTCCAATCGGGCGTATTGATGCTCCAGTGGTTCCAGCGCTTGCGCCGCCCCAGATTGCCCGGCAGGGAGCAGTCGACCCGCGGTTGCGACGACCAGCCGACGGCATCCGGGTTGAGGCGGCCGCGCGAATCGCACAGGGGGATCGTTGGTGGTGGAACGAAAGGGCTATTCATCAGACACGTCCATGTGTGCAGGAGTCAGCCACCGAGCATGCAGGCGTCGGTCGGAGCGAGCAAGTGCTGGCATTCTGAACGTGGCTGAAAGGGTGCGCCAGTAGGCATTTAGCGCTAGCCATGAGCCCGTTGATCGCCAGGCGACGACAGTCAGCACGTGCGAAAAGGCTTGAGAGGCACAGCCTTGGGGCACAAAATGCACGATAGTCGGTCAAAGCACCTCACCCTCGTGATCAGGAGTACCCGATGTCCCGTATCCCCGCACTCTGTATTGCCGCTCTGTTGGCTGCCGGCAGCACCCAGGTGCTGGCCGATGCCCGCAGCCATGCCGCCGATGCCGAGCGCTTCCTGCAGCTCGCCCACGCCGACAAGCTGGCCGTTCCGGTGTACGCCCAGGTTCAGCAGATGTTCGCCCAGCGTTTCGCCGAGGCCCAGGCACCGGAAAGCAAGCAGGCCGTACTGGAAACCTACCAGGCCAAGGCCAACGCCGAGCTGGACAAGGCCGTCGGCTGGGACAAGCTCAAACCCGATATGGTGAAACTCTACACCAGCAACTTCAACGAGCAGGAACTCAAGGATCTGATCGCCTTCTACCAGTCGCCACTGGGACAGAAAGTGCTGCAGAAGATGCCTGCGCTGACCGCTCAGTCTGCTGAAATCACCCAGGCCAAGCTGGAGAGCGCGGTACCGTCGGTGAACAAGCTGCTGGCCGACATGAGCAATGAACTGGGCGTCAAGAAACCCTGATACCCGCCGTGGGCCGGCACCTGGCCGGCCACGGTTTCTCCGTGGAGCCCTCGATGTCCAAACGTGAACACCTTCAGACTGCCTTTGCGGCCTTGCAACCCGAGCACCTCGAGGTGCTGGACGAGAGCCACATGCACAGCCGCGGTCTGGAAACCCATTACAAGGCCGTGATCGTCAGCCCACAGTTCGACGGGCTGAACGCCGTCAAGCGCCACCAGAAAGTATATGGCGCGCTGGGTGAGCTGATGAGCCAGGTGCACGCCCTGGCACTGCACACCTACACCCCGCAGGAATGGGCCGCCCAGGGCATCGCCCCGGATTCGCCAACCTGCCGCGGCGGCAGCAAGCACGACCATTGATCCTCGGTGGCGGAAGCCCCGTAGGGTGGGTCACGCTCCACCGATCCACCGATCCACCAGGCCATTCAACGCCGATAGTGGCAGGCGAACCAACCGAGAGCATTCCCGGGTATCGCTTCGTTCAACCGCGTGCTACGCCGGCATCACGCCCATCACCACTCGACCACGATCTTGCCGAAATGGCCGCCGCTCTCCTGCAGGCGGAAGGCATCCGCCAGGCTTTCCAGGGCGACGCTACCGACGATAAGCCCCTGCAGACGCACCGGCCATCAGCAGCGACGCCGGCACATCGCCCGTAAATGATCAGGTTCCCGACGCGAGTCAGGCCAGATAGCGTTTGAACCAGGCGATGGTGCGTTCCCAGGCGAGTTCGGCTGCAGCTTCGTCGTAGCGTGGCGTCGAGTCGTTGTGGAAGCCGTGATTGGTGCCTGGATAGATGTATGCCTCGTAGGTCTTGCCGGCAGCCTTGAGCGCAGCCTCGTAAGCGGGCCAGGTGTCGTTGACGTTGGGATCCGTCTCGGCGAAATGCAGCAGCAGAGGGGTCTTGATGCGGGTCACGTCTTCAGGTTTCGCCTGCCGGCCGTAGAAAGGGACTGCCGCCGCCAGTTCCGGGTAGGCCACGGTGGCGGCATTGGATACGCCACCGCCGTAGCAGAAGCCGGTAATGCCGATCTTGTCGGTGGTCAGGTCGCTGTCGCGAAGGTATTCGATGGCGGCGAAAAAGTCGTTCATCAGCTTTTCCGGATCGACCTGCTGTTGCAGTTCGCGACCTTTCTCGTCATTGCCGGGGTAGCCGCCCACCGAGCTCAGACCGTCTGGTGCCAGGGCAATGAAGCCGGCCTTGGCCACTCGCCGTGCGACATCCTCGATATAGGGATTGAGGCCGCGATTTTCATGCACCACCACCACGCCGGGCACCGGCCCCTTGGCATTGGCCGGGCGGATCAGATAGCCGCGTACCTGGCCTGTACCATTGGGCGAGGGGTAGTGGATGTACTCGGCGATGATGTCCGGATCGGTGAACTTGACCTGCTCGGCCAGCGCGTAATCCGGGCTCAGGGAGGCGAGCAGGGTGGCTGCGGTCAGGCCACCGACGGCGAATTTGGTCGCGCGGTCGAGAAAGTCTCGACGGCTGATCCGGCCATGTACGTAATAGTCGTAGAGCTCCAGCAGCTCAGGGGGAAAATCCTTGGCGGTGAGGCGGGTCATGTGAGGTTCCTTCAATCTGGTTGATAACGGCTCACGTCGATGCCGGTGCTGTGACCGATAGCAGCAGGTAGAGATTCTTTCATCGCTCGACGAAAACGACGTGCACCTGCAACGGTAGCTCACTGGTCATCTGCGTCGAGGTAAATTGCCAGGAGTTGACCTGACCGGGATTATTTATGCCGTCTTGTGCGGATGTGCACCTGTCTCTGCTTCTGTCAGTGATCGATGCTACAGCTCGTTCTGCCGACAATTACCGGCCCTCCCTACACCTGAGCGGCCAACACCAGTAAACTAGGCGCCCCATTTCCAAGCCTCCTCATGCTCCGGCAACGCCAGGGGCAGTGGCGAGTTTTTGCGACAATGGTTTCCCATTTCGTACCCAGTCCGCCCTTTGCGAGGGCGACTACTGAAGGACAGTGACATGACCGACAACATCGTCGTGGCGGCGCTCTACAAGTTCGTTTCCCTGCCGGACTACGAGGCGCTGCGCCAACCCCTGCTCGACACCCTGCTGGCCAACGGCATCAAGGGCACGCTGTTGCTCGCCGAAGAAGGTATCAACGGTACCGTTTCCGGCAGCCGCGAAGGCATCGATGGTCTGTTCGCCTGGTTCGCGCTGGATCCGCGTCTGGCCGATGTGGATCACAAGGAGTCCTACTGCGCCGAACAGCCGTTCTACCGCACCAAGGTCAAGCTGAAGAAGGAAATCGTCACCCTTGGCGTGCCGGGCGTCGACCCCAACCAGCGTGTCGGCACCTACGTCGAACCGCAGGACTGGAACGCGCTGATCAGCGATCCCGAAGTGCTGCTGATCGATACCCGCAACGATTACGAAGTGGCCATCGGCACCTTCGAAGGCGCCATCGACCCGCAGACCAAATCCTTCCGCGAGTTTCCCGAGTACATCCGCGAGCACTTCGACCCGAGCAGGCACAAGAAGGTCGCGATGTTCTGCACCGGAGGCATCCGCTGCGAGAAGGCCTCCAGCTACATGCTCACCGAAGGGTTCGAAGAGGTGTACCACCTCAAGGGCGGCATCCTCAAATACCTGGAAGAAGTGCCCCTGGAAGAAACCAAGTGGCAGGGTGACTGCTTCGTCTTCGACAACCGCGTCACCGTGCGCCACGACCTCAGCGAAGGCGACTACGACCAGTGCCACGCCTGCCGCACGCCGATATCGGTCGAGGATCGCGCCTCCGAATACTTCAGCCCGGGCGTCAGTTGCCCGCACTGCTGGGACTCCCTGCCGGAGAAGACCCGTGAAGGTGCCCGTGAGCGGCAGCGGCAGATCGAACTGGCGAAAGTGCGCAATCAGCCCCATCCTCTGGGCAACAACCCCCGCCAAAAACACGAGGCCTGAGGATGCATGCGCGCCTGCTCTATGTGATGGATCCGATGTGCTCCTGGTGCTGGGGCTTTGCGCCGGTGGTCGAAGCGCTCGCAGCCCAGGCCGCCGAGCGCGGCGTGCCGATGGAACTGATGCTCGGCGGCCTGCGCCGTGACCAGGTGGCCATCGATGCCGCCACACGGGTGCGTTACCTGGGCTACTGGCAGGCGGTCAACGCCAGCACCGGTCAACTATTCAACTTCGATGCAGGGATGCCCGAGGGCATGCTTTACGACACCGAAGCGGCCTGCCGCGCGGTGGTCACCGTGCGTGCGCTCGACCCGCAGAGTGCCTGGCCGATGGCGCGGCGCATCCAGCAGGCCTTTTATCAGGAAGGCGCGGATGTGACCCAGGCATCGACCCTGGTGCGACTGGCCGAAGAAGTGGGTATTCCGCGAATCGAGTTTGCCGAAGCTTTCGACAGCGAAGAACAGCACAGGGCCACCGCCGCGGATTTCAGCTGGGTGCAGGATCTCGGCATCGCCGGTTTCCCGACCTTGCTGGCCGAGAAGGACGGGCGCCTGGCCTTGCTCACCAACGGCTACCAGCCACTCGATGCCCTGTCGCCACTGCTCGCGCGCTGGCTGGAGCATGCCATCGATGGTTGATCGGCTGAGCTGGGCGGAAATCCGTCGCCTGGCCTTGCGTCACAAACGGGCGCTGATCCTGGCCAATCTGGTCGCGGTGCTGGCGACCCTGTGTAGCGTGCCGATTCCCTTGCTGCTGCCGTTGCTGGTCGACGAAGTGCTGCTTGGCGACGGCAATGCGGCGCTCAAGGTAATGGACAACTTCCTGCCTGCGGCCTGGCAGAGTGCGCTCGGCTACATCCTGCTGATGCTGGCGCTGACCTTCTTGCTGCGCGGCTGCGCGCTGATCTTCAACGTGGTGCAGGCGCGCCTGTTCGCGCGGCTTTCCAAGGACATCGTCTATCGCATCCGTATCCGCCTGATCGAACGCCTCAAGCGTATTTCCCTCACGGAATACGAAAGCCTCGGCGGCGGCACGGTGACCACCCACCTGGTCACCGATCTCGACACCCTGGATAAATTCATTGGCGAAACCCTGAGCCGTTTCCTGGTCGGCGTGCTGACCCTGGCCGGCACCTCGGCGATCCTGCTGTGGATGCACTGGCAGTTGGCGCTGCTGATCCTGCTGTTCAACCCGCTGGTGATCTATGCCACGGTGCAACTGGGCAAGCGCGTCAAACACCTGAAGAAACTCGAGAACGACAGCACCTCGCGCTTCACCCAGGCGCTGACGGAAACTCTGGATTCGATCCAGGAAGTGCGTGCCGGCAATCGCCAGGGCTACTTCCTCGGCCGCCTTGGTGGGCGTGCCCGTGAGGTGCGCGATTACGCCGTGGCCTCGCAGTGGAAGACCGACGCCTCCAACCGCGCCAGTGGCCTGCTGTTCCAGTTCGGTATCGACGTGTTCCGCGCGGCGGCCATGCTCACCGTGCTGTTCTCCGACCTGTCCATCGGCCAGATGCTCGCGGTGTTCAGCTACCTATGGTTCATGATCGGCCCTGTCGAGCAACTGCTCAGCCTGCAGTACGCCTTCTATGCCGCCGGTGGTGCGTTGACGCGAATCAACGAGCTGCTGGCGCGCCGCGACGAGCCGGATTACGTCGGTGGCGCCGACCCCTTCGAAGGGCATGAGACGGTCGGCATCGACGTTCATGATCTGACGTTCTCTTATGGAGAGGAACCTGTACTGCAGGGCCTCAATCTGTCCATTGCACCTGGGGAGAAGGTGGCTATCGTCGGCGCCAGCGGCGGCGGCAAGAGCACCCTGGTGCAACTGCTGTTGGGGTTGTACACGCCGCAGGCAGGGATCATTCGCTTCGGTGGCAGCAGCCAGGAAGAGATCGGTCTGCCGGTCATTCGTGAGCATGTGGCGGTGGTACTGCAGCATCCGTCGCTGTTCAACGACACGGTGCGCGCGAACCTGTGCATGGGCCGCGAACGCAGTGACGAAGCCTGCTGGCAAGCGCTGACCATCGCCCAGTTGGCGCAGACCATTCGCCTGTTGCCGCAAGGCCTGGACACCGTGGTCGGCCGCTCCGGCGTGCGCCTGTCCGGTGGCCAGCGGCAGCGCCTGGCCATCGCGCGAATGGTGCTCGCCGAACCCAAGGTAGTGATACTCGACGAAGCCACCTCGGCCCTGGATGCCGCTACCGAATACGCCTTGCACGAAGCCCTGGGGCAGTTCCTCAACGGCCGCACCACGCTGATCATCGCCCACCGTCTGAGTGCGGTGAAACAGGCGGATCGGGTGCTGGTGTTCGACGGCGGCAGCGTCGCCGAGGATGGCGATCACCGCCAACTGATCGCCGACGGCGGGCTGTACGCCAAGCTCTACGGTAACCTGCAGCACTGACGGCCCGGCAGCCGCCGCCGGCGCAGCAATGTGGCTGAGTGCTAGTGCCACATCACAGATAAAATGTCGTATCCGAGCGAGGTTGCGCAAAGGCAGGAGCGGGCGCCCGTAGGATGGGTGCAACCCATCGGCAATTGATGGGTTTCACCTGCGCGGCCCGACCCATCCTACGGTCTGAAGGACGAAAGCGGCCTTCGATCGAAAACGCTTGAGGCTGGAAAGCTGGACGAAAGAGCCTATGCGGTTTGCCTGTCGTTCGGCCTCCAGCCGCTAGCGCTCCTATCGGCCGCCCGCTTTCGCGGGTTGCCATCCCCCATTACGATTGCCCCGTTCGCCGCCTCGCGTACATCTACCACCCAGGCCGACACATGAGCTAGAGGCCCGCTCGAATGTTCCCTTGCTGCCAGCGCGTTTCACTGTCGGCTAGCGCCTGGGCGACGTCGCTCAACTGGGTCGAAGGCAATTCGTTGGGCAGCGGATCGAGACCGATGCTGGCGAACAGTTGACCATAGCTGTTGCGGAGCTCGGCATAGGCCAGATCGCGGCGCAGATCGGCCTGCAGGGCATTCAGCTCGCCCTGGATCAGCGCGAGTTCACCGATCCCCTGGGCCGTGTGGCGGTTACGCAACTGCTCGGCGATCTGGCTGTCGAGGCGGGACAATTGCTGGCTGGTCAGGAACTGACGCCGGGCCTCGTTGAAGTTGGCGTTGGCCACGTGGAGCTGGGCCAGCACCGCCATGGACATCGCCTGGCGCCGCGCCGCCGCCACTTCCTCGCCGGCTTTGGCCACATCGATGGCCGCCGGTGCGGAGAGCACGTTGAACAGGTTCCAGGTGACCTTGACGCCATAGTCGGCCCAGCTCTGGTTGACTAGGAAGCTGTTGCTGTCGTAATGGCCGCCGGCGCTGAACTCCAGGCCGGGCAGCAGGCGCAGCATGGCCTTGCGGGTTTCCGCGGCGCTGATGCGCGCCTGGTAGTCCTGTTCGCGCAGTTCCGGGCGGTTGGCCAGGGCCTGCTGCTCCATCTGCGCCAGCTCGACCTTGAGTTCCGGTACCTCGTAGTCGCTGGAGGCGGCCAGTGTGAGGTCTGTGCCCAGGGGCAGGTTGATCAGCGTCGCCAGCTCGGTCTTGGCCAGGGACAGCGCCCGGCGCTGCTCTTCCAGCTGGCGCGTGGCCTCGATCAGGGCGCGCTGGTAGCTCAGGGCCTGTACCGGATCGCCGATGCGTTGCTCGCTGAGGCTCTGGCTGTTGTCGCGGGCCTGGCCGACGCGGGCCATCAGGTTGTCGATCTGCTGCAGCATGCGTTCAGCCGCCACGGCGCGCCAGTAGGCCGAGCGCACGTCCTGGATGATGGTGTGCACGACCTTGCGTCGCCGCTCCTGGACGATTAGGCGCTGGTCGGCCTGTTGCTTGGCGCTGACGTAGCTGACACCGAAGTCCAGCACGTTCCACACCATGGTCAGGTCCGCCACGCCGCGGTCGCGATCCTGGGAGGTGGAGGGCTCGAGGGACTGGGTACCGGTGTTGATGCTCTGGCTGCTGGAGGCGCTGACGTTGTTGCGCCCGGCATACCCGGCGGAGAGCGCCATGCGCGGCAGCATGTCGAAGCTGGCGAGATCGAGCTGGCGCTTGGCCAAGGCTTCCTCCATGACCTTGAGGCGACCCTCGAGGTTGTATTTCACCGCGCGCGCCATGGCCTCATGCAGGGTCAGGGGACCGCTGAGCGGCTCCTGATCCTTGAACATGGCGAGCAGATCGTGTTGGGCGCGCTGTTCGCTGATGCCACGCTCGATCGGTTGGCTGGTCACGGCACACCCGCTGATAGCCAGGGCCAGCAGGCTGGCACCGAATAGTTTCTGCTTTCTTTTCATCCTTGGGCCGCCCCCTTGTTACGGCTCAAACTCATTATTCTTCTTTCGTTGCAATCAGACCTGTGATTCGACCGCCGTAAGCTGGCCCAGCGCCAGGGCCAGGTCGCGCAACTGCCGTTGCTCGCTTTCCTGCATGTCGTGCAACTGCTGGCCGAGCGTCGGCGCGCCGAAGATGCCCGGCAGCCCTGGACCAGCGTCGGCCTTGCCATCGAGGCTGTTCTGCGATGCCGGCGCGCTCGCCGCTTCGCTGCCGAAGATCAGCGACAGGGTGCTGGCGCCGAAGACACCGCCATCGCCCCCAGCGAAACCGAGGCGGCTGGCGGCGGAGCCGCCGATGCTGCCGTAGTGGCTGGCGAACACCTGGGCGAGGTAACCCGGCGCCAGGGTGCCGTTGGGCAAGAAGATGGAGCCCGGCGCCGGCATGCCGCTGCCCAGGGTGCGCGGCTCGAAGAGCGGGGTGGGCAGCAGGGGCGCGTGCATTGGCGCTTCCGGCAATGGCGGTGCAGACGGGTACGGCGCGGGCGTCATGTCCGGCATGTTCGCCGGGGGATTGGCGCGGAACTCGGGATCGCCTTGCGGCTGTTGCGCATTCACCGCGGCGATCTCGCCCGCCGCGCTGGCGCTCAGGGTATTGCCCACGGCATCGCTGATGCCGCTGCCGGCCGCGTTCAGGGCCAGGCCGATACCACCCATGCCGCTGAGGTTGCCGACCTGGACGCGATAGGTTCGGGCATCGACCTGCACCAGCGACTGGATGGTGCCGGCGGCGGTGCCGCTGGTGAGCAGGGAGAAGTCGCCGGCGTCCACCCCGGTGACCGCTTCGCTGAAGGTGACGAGGAACTGCAGAGTCGTGGCGGACGAGCCAGGGTCGCGAACGATGCTCGACACGCTCGGCGCTGTGCTGTCGAGCAGGATGCCCGAGGTATCGCCGACGCCATTGAGGGCGGGGAGGGTGTCGTTGCCCGCCGCATCGCGCAGGCTGCCGCCATTGGTTTCGATCGCGCCGCCGAGGCTGAAACCGCTGCCGTCCGCCTGACCCTCGGCGAGCGTGAGGCGGAATACCAGCGTCGGGCTGCCCGAGCCGGACAGGTAGTCGGCGTACAGGATGCTGCCGTCTTCCAGGGTGATGGCGATACGCGGGGTGCCGCCGCTGCTGTCGACGAGGACCGCCTCGGACAGATTGACGGTGAAGTCGAGAGGCTGCCCGGCCACGTAGGCGCCGCCGGGGGGAACGCCAACCGAGACGGTCGAGGCTGGCTGGGTATCGATGACCAGGCTTTGCGCGGCGGACGAACTACTGTTGCCGGCGGCATCGGTACTGATGACGGAAACCGCGTTGCTACCGTTGACGTCCAGCGCCAGGCTGCCGGCGACCGGGGTGGCGCTGGCCAGGTCGAGGCTCCAGGCGCCGCCGCTGGCGACGGTGGTATAGGTCGCGCCGCCAATGCTGACAGTGACGGTGCTGCCGGTTTCAGCGGTGCCGCTCAGCAGCGGCGCCGCGCTGTTGGTCAGAGCCGGCGAGGTCACGGTGGGTGCGGTGGGCGCGGCGGTATCGATAAGCAGGGTCTGCGAGGCGGTGGCCGAGACATTGCCGGCGGCGTCGGTGGCGGTGACCGAAACGGGGTTGGCACCGTTGGCGTTCAGCGCCAGGACGCCGGCGACCGGTGTGGCGCTGGCCAGATCGAGACTCCAGGCGCCGCTGCTGGCGACGGTGGTATAGGTCGCGCCGCCGATGCTGATGGTCACGGTGCTGCCAGTTTCAGCGGTGCCGCTCAGCAGCGGTGTCGTGCTGTTGGTCAGGGCCGGCGAGGTCACGGCTGGCGCGGTGGGCGCGGCGGTGTCGATGATCAGGGTCTGGGTGGCGGCGCTCGAGGTGTTGCCCGCCGCATCGGTGCTGGTGACGCTGACCGGGTTGGCGCCGTTGCTGTTCAGCGCCAGGACGCCGGCGACCGGTGTGGCGCTGGCCAGGTCGAGGCTCCAGGCGCCGCCGCTGGCGACGGTGGTATAGGTCGCGCCGCCGATGCTGATGGTCACGGTGCTGCCGGTTTCGGCGGTGCCGCTCAGCAGCGGTGTCGTGCTGTTGGTCAGGGCCGGCGAGGTCACCGCGGGCGCGGTGGGCGCGGTGGTATCGATAAGCAGGGTCTGCGAGGCGGTGGCCGAGACATTGCCGGCGGCGTCGGTGGCGGTGACCGAAACGGGGTTGGCACCGTTGGCGTTCAGCGCCAGGACGCCGGCGACCGGGGTGGCGCTGGCCAGATCGAGACTCCAGGCGCCGCTGCTGGCGACGGTGGTATAGGTCGCGCCGCCGATGCTGATGGTCACGGTGCTGCCGGTTTCGGCGGTGCCGCTCAGCAGCGGTGCCGCGCTGTTGCTCAGGGCCGGCGAGGTCACGGCGGGCGTGGCGGGCGCGGTGGTGTCGATGACCAGAACCAACGTCGCGCTGGCGCCCGAGATGTTGCCCACCGCGTCGGTGGCGGTGACGGTGAGGTTGTGGCTGCCCTCGGCCAGGGCGCTGCTGGTGATGCTCCAGTTGCCGCTGCCGTCGGCCGTGGTCATGCCCAGCAGGGTGGTGCCGTCGCTGTCGTAGAGGCGGACGCTGCTGTTCGCCTCCGCCGTGCCGGTGAGCGTGGGCGTGGTGACGTTGGTGATACGGTCGCCGAGCGTCCCGCTGTCGGACGCGGGCGCGATGGTGAGGCTGGGCGTGCTGGGCGCGGTGTTGTCGAGGATGTAGATTTCCCCGCTGCTGTAGCCGCCCGCGATGGGGCTGGCATTGCCGTTGGCGATGCCAGTGCCGCTGGCGTTGAGGTTCAGGCGCAGGGTGCCGTCGCCGCTGATGCCGGTGAGCGTCACGCTGTAGGTGATGTTGTCCGAGGTCTGGATGGCGGTGAGGCTGCCCACCGCCGTGCCGGTCGTGCTCAGTGAGAAGTCGCTCGCGTCCACGCCGGTCACCGCTTCGCTGAAGGTGACCGTGAAGACCAGGGTGTCGGCATTGGTCCACTGGGCGGCACCGCCCGCGCGCACGATGCCCGTCACCTCGGGAGGCGCTTGCGTGATCGTCAGGGTGAAATCGTCGTACACGCTCAGGCTGCCATCGCTGGCGGTCACGCGCACGCTGATCGCGCCATCGGCGCCGGGTGTGCCGCTGAAGGTGCGGCTGGCGGCGTCGAACTGCAGCCACGCGGGCAGCGCGCTACCGTCCGTCAGGGTGGCGCTGTAGCTGAGCGTGGTACCGGCATCCGGATCGGCGAAGGCGCCGGCCGGCACGGTGTAGGAGAAGGCGGCACCGACGGCGCCGGTCTGGTCGGCCAGCGGCGTGGCGACTATCGGGGCTTCGTTGACGTCGGTGAGGGTAATGGTGAAGGCTTTGTCGAGCCAGGCGCCGCCGGAGTCCGTGCTGCGCACGATGACCGTGTAGCTGCTCTGGGTCTCGTAGTCGAGCACGGTGCCGGCCTGGAAACGCAGCTGGGTGCCGACGATGACGAAGACCCCCGCGTCCGTGCCACCGACGATGCTGTAGCTGTGGCTGTCGCCGATGTCCACGTCGGTGGAGGTGAGGGTACCGATGGTCAGCTCGGTGGCGGTCGAGCTGTTCTCGGCGACCGTGGTGTTGCTCAGGCTGACGTTGATGGGGGCGTCGTTGACGGCCTGCACGACGATATTGGCCTGCGCCATGCCGCTGGAGAATGCCGTGCTGCCGCCGTTGTTGCTGGTGTCGGCGGTGCTGCGGGTCATGTTGGTGGACGCGGCGCCGCTGGTCTGGTCCCAGGCGCGGAAGGTGAGGGTGGCGGTTTCGCCGTTCATGCCGTCCGGCGCGTAGCGCACCCAGGTCGTGTCGGAGAGCAGCAGCGCGGCCGCGCCGGAGACGGTGCCGATGTTGTTCCAGCTGCTGCCGTCCAGCGAATACTGCCAGGTTCCACTGCCGGCGGTGACGGTCACGGCGATGCCGGCGGCGGGGCCATCCGCGTCGGCATGGCTCAGGCCGGCGAGCAGGGTGGAAACCAGGGTGCCGGTGGAGATGGTGTTCTCGTTGGTGGCGGGCAGGGCGTAGGGGCCTCCGGAAAGGGTGGGGGCGTCGTTGACCGCGACGACGGCCACGTTGGCGGCGATCGCCAGGTAGCGGGTATCACTGCCGCCGTTGTCGATGCCGCCGCTGTCGGTGATGGACGTCAGCGTCACCGTGCGTGCGGTGGTGGTGGGCGCCTCGCTGGCGTTGCGGTAGGTGATGCCGTCCACCAGGCTCTGCGCGGTGGCCGTGGCCAGGCCGCTGGAGGTGAGCGTGAGCGTGGCGGTGCCAGTGGTGACGCTGACGCTGTAGGTAACCCCGTTGATGGTGGTGCCGGTATTGCCGTCGAACAGCGCGATGTCGGTGCCGTCGATGCGCAGGATCTCGCTGGCGCCGTTGGCGACGTTGGACACGGCCAGGGTCAGGCCGGTGATGGTCTGACCCGCTTCGACGGTGCCGACGCTCACGTTGCTGAACAGATCCACCGCCGAGCCGTTCTCGGTGAAGGTGACGCTGTTGCCGGTTGCGCTGAGGGTCGGCGCGTCGTTGACCGGGGTGATGCTGAGCACCACGTTGGCCGGATTGCTGGTGCCTTCGTTGCTGTCGGTGACGGTGACCTGCACGGTTCGTTGGGAGGCGCCCGGATCGTCGCTCTGGTTGGCGTAGGTGAGGTTGCGTACCAGGGCCTGTACCGCGTCGGCGCTGGCATTGGCGTTGAAGGTGACGACCAGGGCATTGCCGCTGCTGCCGCCGGTGAAGGTGCCGATCGTTGTGCCGCCGTAGGTGACGTTGGTGCCGGATACGCCGATCTGTCCGGCACCGGTGCCCTGGTTGCGTATGCCCAGGACATCCACGCCCGCCACACCGCCGGCGACGAGGGTGACGGTGACGTTGCCGCCGCTGAAATTGCTGGAGTCGCCATCGATCACGGTGGCATTGCTGCCGACGTCGAGCAGCACGGGGGCGCTGCCTTCGATGAAATTGCTGCTGTCGCCGTCGAGGTTGCCGATCACCGGCGGCAGGTTGGCCGCGTCGACGCTGATGTCGTCGACGTAGAACAGGATGTCGGCCGAGCCGTCCTGCTGGACGATGCGGAATTCATCGATATTCTGCCAGTCTTGGTTCAGCCTGTGATCGAGGGTGATGGTGCTGCCCAGGGCATCCAGGTTGGTTTCCGTGATGTCCTGGCTGGCGACGATGACGCCGTCCCGGTAGCCCACCACGCGCAGGGCCGAACTGGCCGTGTTGTTCTCCAGGCTGAAGGAACGCAACCAGAAGGCATCGCCGGAGGTGGACTGGAACTGGGCGGCCTGGGCCTCGCCGTAGTAGCCGGTGAGAGCGAGTGCGCCATCGCCGCTCCCTGCCAGGGCCGTATCGTTGGCGTTCTGCGTCACGTCGATGTAGTCCGGGGCATCGTTGCCCGCGGCATCCAGCAGCCGGATCGTCCAGCCATTGATCACCCGCGGGCTGTCGCCGAAGCTGTAGCCGCTGGCATCCACCGCCACCCCGTCGAAGTTCTCGCTGGAGGGGGCGGCGAGCAGGCTCGCATAGGCGTCGAAGCCGGTCAGGCTGGCGGTCTCGATCGACCCCAGGCTGACTTCCAGTGTCCAGTCGCCGCCTTTGTCGCTGGCGCCGGTCGGGTCGTCGGAGGCGGCGACGTCCGCTCCCGTCGCTGCAGCCAGTGCCTGGAGGAAAGCACTTCCCGCGCCATCGGCACCGACCTGGCAGCCGTAGAGGAGGATGTCGCCATCGTCGGTCAGGGCCTGGCCGATGGACGCCAGCAGGTCGGAGCGGGCTTCGAGGCTGCCGCTGTCCAGCCATTGGCCTGCCAGTTGCAGCTTGCCGACGTCGCCGTGGCTGAGCAGGTGGATGGCGTCTATGCCGGAACGGCCCTGCAGATAGTCGGCGATCTGCTGCAGCCCGTCGGCCCCGCTGTCCAGCACCACCACTTCCGTGCCGGGCTGCAGGCTGCCGAGCAGTTGCTGGTAGTCCTGCACCTGGGCATCGACGAACACCACCTCCTGGCGTCCCGGCGCTGTCCCGCCGCTGGCCGTGGCGGCCATCTCGTAACTGGCAATGTCCGTTGTGGCGGCGGCGTCCGTCGGCTGGGCATCCGCGGTCTCCGCCAGGGTGGCGGCGACCGCGCCATCGAACATCATCCGCGGTTCGAGCGCCTGAACCAGGGCGGCCCTGGCCGGCATGCCAGGCGACTGCTTGCGGGCTATCCTGTTCCACCACATGACACGCTTCCTCACCTTGCATTGTCGTTTCGTCCCCGCGTTCGCGGGGACGGTGTTGCGATCAGCCGCGCGAGGGGTAGATGCCCTGCAGCGCGATGATGAAGTTGACGCCCAGGTAGGGCGTGCGCACGGGCAGCGGCAGCCCTTCGCCGACGGGTTGGGATTGCACCGCGGGTATGTCGACGGAACTCTTCAGGCTCAGGTCGAACGGGGCCAGGGTGTCGCTGCCGCTCTGGGCGCTGCCGTACACCGGGAATGGACGGCCACTGCTGGCGGGCGCCGCTGGTACCGCGCCGACCGGCGAGGCGACGGTTGCGGTGGCGCTGGATACGGGGATGCCCACGCTGCCCGAGACGGTGACGCTCGCGCTGTGCGCGGGGATCTGGATGGAGTGCGGCGGCAACTGGGCCAGGCTCAGGCTCACGCTCTCGTTGCCGGCCGACTGGCCCAGGGCAATCGGCGACAGCCCCTGGCCCTGGCCGAAGCCCACCGGGCTGCGGCCGCGCAGATCCGGCAGGGCGAAAGTACTGACACCGTCGCCGCCGTAGGTGATTCCCAGAAGGGAGAACAGTGCCTGGTTCTGGTTGAGCGGCACCGGGCTGCCGTCACAGAAGGCATAGCCGTACGGTGCATAGTTGCCGCCGAACATCTTGATCTCGCCGAGGAATGGATCGCTCATCTCGCTTCTCCTGCGCTTTTCGTGGTTGCGGGTTGGTCCAGCGGTTTTTTCCAATGGAAAACGGCTTGCAGCACCGGACGTCCATCCGCTTCCGGCGCTGCCGGGGTCATCAGCACGGGCCAGCCTTCCTCACCGTGTGCCGACAACCGGTACACCGCCTGCGGCAGGAGGCTGCCTTCGGGGAGTGCGAAGAAGGCGCTGAACGTCTGGTGCTCCGGCGTCATGGGCTGGCCCTCGGCGACCTGGAGGAGTTCGACGTCGAGGGCCCGTTCGGGGGCTATCCATAGCTGGAAGCAGGTATTGCGCGATTGCGCGAGGCGTTCCAGGGTGGGCATCGGGTACATGGCCGCTCCTCAGGGCAGGGCTTGCAGGTGCGCGTCGGCACCTGGTGCGGCTGCTTCGCCGCGGGGCGGCCGACGCAAGGCCAGGTAGACGCCGTTTTCACCGACCCGATGGAAACCGAGATGCCGGTAGAGGCGCAGTGCCGGGTTGTAGGTCTCGACGTACAGGCCGATGCTCAGGCCGAGCGCATCGGCGCGCTCGATCAGCTCGTGCAGGAGATGGCTGCCGATACCCAGGCCGCGGTGTTCGGGCAGCAGGGCGATATCGATGATCTGCAGGTTGCTCGGCCCCCAGGACAGGTACAGGCGACCGATGGGCCGATCGCCGTTTTCGATCAGCAGGAACTGCGCGTCCGGGTAATGGGCCTGATAGTAACGATGCTGGGTATCGAATTGCTGGGCGAGGAAGTGGGCGATGGTCGTTTCGTCCCACTGGGTATGGGCCATTTCATCGGCACGGGTGGTGGCGTACAGGTGGCGCAGGAAGTCCATATCGGTTGCCGAGATGGGGCGAACTGCTACGGGTGCTGGGTTCGACATCCTTGCTCCTGTCTGCCGAGAGAATGGGCAGCCGCGTCCTTTGTTCGGTGATGCCGGGTCTGCATACGAGCCCGGCGGTACGGCTCGATGCCGTCTCTGCGGAGCAGTGCGAAGCCAGCTCGAAGAATAGTCGAGAATGGCTGTCATGCACGTCCGCAGGCAGCTCGAGCGTGTCGCCGCGCATGCCCGGCAGTGATGGCAAAAGGATGTTAGCCCTGTCGATTGTAGAGCGAATCAAGCAAGACTGGATATAGTCCATTTGGACTGGTTGGGGTCTGTTGCCGGCGCGTGCTGAAACGGCAACAGACCCTGGCGCTTCAGAACCCGCTTTCCCTGATCCCCAGGGCGGCGACCCGCCGCCAGGCGGCGCCCAGCAGCGATTCGCCCTGGCCGTGCAGGTGCACCACTCCGCGTAGCGGCTGGGGTGGCGCGGGTCGTTCCTCCAGTGCCCGCAAGCGCACGCCGTACTGGGCCTGCAGCGGTTCGGCGCGGCCCCGGTCGTCGCGGCGCACGGCGATCGGCCCCTGGCGATCCGAGGCCAGGGCCTCCAGTTGCAGGTGCGGCGTGCCGGTGGCGTCCACCTGTTCCAGGCGTACGCGGATCGTGGCGCGGGACGGGTCATCGCTGATGAAGCGGCCTTCGGCGCCTGCCTCGAGGCGCCAGAGCTCCTTCTCGGCCAGATAGCCGCGCAGGCGCGTGCCGGTTTCCACCACTTGCAGCAAAGGCAACTGCGCTGGCAACCAGCGGCCGCTGCGCAGGTCGGCCTGCAGGTCGCGTACCGTGCCGGCATGGGGGGCGCGCAGTTGCAGGCGTTCGCGTCGGGCCTGCAGGCCGCGGTATTCGGCCAGGGCCTCGGCGAGGTTCTGCTCGAGGATAGCGGCTTCGGCCACCGTTTCGCTGCGTCCGGCCTGGCGACGCAGTTGCAACTGGAGGACGTCGATCTCGCGGCGGACGATGACCAGCCGCGAGTCGAGATCCGGCGATTCCAGTTCCAGCAGCACCTCGCCGGCCTGCACGGTCTGGCCGTCGATCACCTGCAGCGCCCGTACCCGCGCCGGCACCGGCGCGTGCACGGCGCTCACCCGCTGCGCCTCGAGCAACGCCGGCACTTCGACGCCGGCGCTCCAGGGCAGCACCAGCACGGCCATCAGGGCCAACGCCAGGGTCGCGCTCAGCAGCAGCCTGGGTGGGTGGGCGTGGTTGCGCCGGCGCCACCATTCGCGCATCTCGCGCCAGATCGGCAGGCCGATGAACCAGACCAGTTCGACCAGCATCAGGACGATGCCGAGCAGCTTGAAGAACAGGTGGTAGACCGCCAGGGCGATGCCCAGGAACAGCAGCGCCCGCCACAGCCAGGAGGCGTAGCCCCAGCACAGCAGGCGCCGACGCAGGTCCGGCGGCAGCGGTTCCGGCATCGCCTCGCCGTAGCCGAACAGGATTTCGCGCAGGCGCCAGCGACACAGGGCGAAGGCCCGCCCCTGCAGGTTTTCCACGCCCCACAGGTCGCTGAGCAGGAAATAGCCGTCGAAGCGCAGGAAGGGGTTGAGGTTGACCAGCAGGGTGGTGATCCAGGTCGCGGTGGCGAGCAGGAAGGCGGCGGTGCGCAGCGGGCCGTCCTCGAGCAGCGACCAGGCGAGCAGGGCGATGCAGGCCAGCAGCAGTTCGGCGAGCATGCCGCCGGCGCCGATCAGCAGCCGCGAGCGGCGCTCCCTGACCCGCCAGGCGTCGCTGACGTCGGTGTAGAACAGGGGGAACAGCACCATGAACGCCAGGCCCATGCTCTGTACCCGGCAGCCGGCGCGCTTGGCCATGTAGGCGTGGCCGAACTCGTGACAGAGCTTGGCGAACACCAGGGCCACGCCGAAGGCGAGCATGCCGCCGAGGCTGAACAGGTGCGGGAAGGAGGCGATGAAACGTTCCCAGTCGCGCGCCGCCAGGAGGATGCCCAGCAGCAGGGTGAGCGGCAGGCCGTGGCGTAGCAGGCCGGGGCCGAAGCGCGCCAGCCAGGGCCAACTGCGTTCGAGGAAGGCGTCCGGGCGCCACAGCGGGATGCGGAAGAACAGATACTGGTGCAGTGCCTTTTTCCACGGCGACTGGCGCAGCAGGGCGGCCCTGGTCGCGTAGCCGGCGCGCTGTTCGGCGTCGCTGGCGGCGATCAGGTCGTGCTCGCGCAGAAAGCGCAGCATCTGCTCCAGGTCGTCGTCACCCAGCGGTACGCCGGGGGTGCGGTTGGCGGCGGCGAGCACCCCTCGCACCTCACCCAGGGGCCAGTGGCGCAACAGGCGCATGGCCGCCTCACCCAGCTGGAAGTAACGGCCGCGCAGCGGGTCGGCGAGGATCCAGCGGGGGGCGCCGTCGTTCGCCGGCGCGGCGTCCGACAGCTGCAGGTCGGGGCGCAGGGCGGGCAGGCGCACCTCAGAAACCCACGGTCTGGCGCAGCGCCGCCAGGGGCCGGCGCAGCAGGTAGAGGCCGAGCGGCACCGAGCTGGCGTAGACCTTGGCGGTTCCGCGCAGGCCGATGCGCGGCGGCGCCTCGTCGAAGGCGGCGTCGAGGCGATAGGCCAACTGGCCGCTGGCGGTCGTCTGTGCCTCGTAGGCGACGCGCCGCAGGCGGGCGTCGTGGCGATGCAACGGGTCGCTGTCGAGGAACAGCGCGACCGGCGCGTCCGCGGCGAAGTCCAGGACGTCGGCCACGGCCAGTTCGATGCGCAGTTCGGCCTGGCTCGGTTCGGCGATTTCCATCAGTCGTTCGCCGGTCTGCACCGGCCTGCCGATCCAGCGCTGGGCGTCGGCGAACACCGCGATACCGTCGCGCTCGGCCTTCACCTCGCTGCGTGCCAGCAGTTCGCGGGCATAGACGAGCTCGGCACGCTTCTGTTCGACGCGGGCGGCGAACAGGTCGATGCGGGCGTTGGCCTCGGCATCGGCGAAGGCGCGCTGGGCATTGGCCTTGAGCTCGGCCTCGGCGACGCTCAGGCTGCGACTGGCGACGTCCGCCTGGGCGCGGATGCCGGTGGCGTCGAAACGCAGCAGGGTATCGCCCTTGCGCACCGGCTGGTTGGGCTCGATCAGGAATTCGACGATCACCCCGTCCAGGGGCGCCGCCACCACCTGGCCGTCGAGCGGCACCACCTCGGCTGGCGCCAGTACCGACTGGCGTACCGGCACCAGCAGCAACAGCAGGGCGGCGGCCAGCACGGCGGCGATCTTCTTTTTCGGCCAGCGCAGGCGCCATGGCTTGCGTGGCTGCAAGGCCAGCCAGGCATGGCCGTAGGCGTTGCCGAGCGGGGCGAGCAGGGCTTGTTCGGCCTGGCTCCAGGCCTGGTCACGGGCGATCCACAGGCCGCCGAAGGCTTGCTGGCGGCGGTCGAGCAGCGGCAGCCAGAACGCCGAGCCCGCCGACAGGCCGCGCCAGTCGGCCAGGGTCTGTTCGTCCAGGGTCGCCGGGTCGACGGTATGGGCCTTGTCCGACTGGCCCTGGGCGAGCAACTGGCGCGCGGCGTTTTCGACGAAGGCGACGAACGGGGCATTCGGCTCGACCACGCTGATGCCGGTCACGGCCCTGACCCGGCCGGCGATCAGCAGGGCGGCGTGGCGGTAGCCGAACAGCGCCTGGCCATCGTTGACCAGCACATAGGCCAGGGCATCGGTGTCCGCCGCGGCCCGCGCCTGCTGTTCGAGGGCGATGAACTGGGCGAAGGCCCGCTCCACTGGCCCGGCCACCTGGGCGGTCATGGCGTCACCGGGAAACGCGCGCTGCCGCTCATACCGGCCAGCAGGCCCGGCGCCGCCTCGGGCAGAGCGCCGATCAGCAGGAGGGTCTGGCTGCCTTCGTCGATACGCGCGCCGAGGCGCCTGACCTCGACCTGCAGCGGCTGGCCGGTCTCATCCGGGGTGAACTCGAAGCGCTCACCGGGCTCGAGCCGGTTCAGCCAGGCCGAGGGCACCAGCAGGTGCACTTCCAGGGTGCGGTTGTCGACTATCTCCAGCAGGGGCGTGCCACTGGCCACGCTTTCGTGGGGCTGCACCTTGCGCTGCACCAGGCGACCGTCGAACGGGGCGCTGACGGCACAACGCTTGACCTGTACCTGATACACCTGGGCTTCGGCCTGGGCCTGAGCCTGTCTGGCCTCGGCCAGCGTCACTTCGAAGCGGCCGACCGAGTTGAGGGCGGCCAGTTGCTGGTTGTGATTGAGTTCCTCACGCGCGGCGCGCACGGCGGCCTGGGCGGCATTGAGCTGGGCCTGATAGGCGCTGCAGTCGAAGCGAACCAAGACCTCGCCCTTCTTGAAATCCTGGCCATCGGCATAGGGCATTTCGACGATGCGTCCGGCCAGCTCACTGGACAGCACGGCCTGGTCGCGGGCGCGCAGAACCCCGCGGGCGCTGCGTTGCGCAACGGTCGTGGCGGGGGTATCCGGAATGAGCTCGAACTGCAATTCATCGGCACTGACCATAGCGCTGATCAGGCCGAGCGCCGCGCAGATCCATTTGAGAGTGTGTTGCATGGGAAGCGTCCGTGCACGTTGAGTGTAGGCAGTGTACGAGATAAGCCGTCCGGCGCACATTACCCGATTCCGAGGTCATGAATGGGGCGAGAACGGGATCTTTGCCGGGGCCAGATTCGCTATTGCTGTGGCAGCCTGGCGGCCCATTGCTGCACGGCCTTGGCCCGCTGCACGCTGGCGTTGACGGCTTTGTCCAACTCCTCGTTGTAGTCGTCCAGCCAGCTGCGTGAGCCGGGAATCATATCGGCCAGATCGCGCATGCCGCTTTTCAATGCCTGCAAGCTCTGCTGGAAACTCTGTTCCTGGCCAAGCAGAGTGCGACTCATGAGTTGCAAGGCAGCAATGTCCTGGGAGGGCGATGCTGCAGGAGCGGCGGCTGCCGAGGGGGAAGGAAGCGGAGCCGTGGCCAGTTTCAGCAAGGCATCCTGGCGCGTCTGATCCTGTTTCAGGCCGGTCAGCTCCTTCTCCAGTGCTTCGGCGCGGTGTTGCAGGGTGGCGAAGGCTTGCGGGTCGAAGGGCGGTGGTTCGTCGGCCAGCATCTTCACCACGGCGGCCGTGGCCAGGCTGGACAGCACGATGAACAGCAGCAGCGCCAACACGAAGATCAGTATGCGGTTGAGACGGTTGGCTTTTTCCAGCCTGTCCAGACGCTCCTCATCGCTATCGGGCGCGAGATCGAACGCGGCGGCGCTCTTGGCTTCGGAAGGCGTTTCACTGCTCATGGCGGCCTCGTTGTCGGCTCATCTTGGATTGATGTCATTCTGGCATCATTTGCGATTGTCTGCCCTGCTATTCAGTCCTCATCCCATCGGCAGCGAAATCGACCATTCCGTAAAGAAAAGTTTACGAAGCTGGCGCGGTTGGAGGCTTGGGAGTCACCGAATCACTGGGCAGTACACCCGGCATGTATTGAAGCCTTGCCACTGTGTCTCCCGGTAGGTCTTTACGATCAGGTCGATGGCCTTGCCCCTGATCACTCCCTCGATTGTTATGGAGCCATAACGACAACGAGGACAACCCATGAACGCCGTGGCCAAGATCGAACAGCACAACCCCATCGGAACCGACGGTTTCGAATTCGTCGAATTCACCGCTCCCACGCCCGAAGGCATCGAGCAGCTGCGCCAGCTGTTCACTTCCATGGGCTTCACCGAAACGGCCAAGCATCGCAGCAAGCAGGTCTGGCTGTTCCAGCAGCACGGCATCAACTTCGTCCTCAATGGCAGCCCGACCGGCCACGTGCACGCCTTCGCCGAGAAGCACGGGCCAAGCGCCTGCGCCATGGCCTTCCGGGTCAGGAACGCCGCCCAGGCGGCGGCCTATGTCGAGCAGCAGGGCGCTACCCTGGTGGGCAGCCACGCCAACTTCGGTGAGCTGAACATTCCCTGCGTCGAGGGCATCGGCGGCTCGCTGCTGTATCTGGTCGACCGTTATGCCAACGAAAGCGGCGAACACAGCATCTATGACGTGGACTTCGAATTCATCGAAGGCCGCGGCCCGGACGACAACGCCGTCGGTCTGCAGATGATCGACCACCTCACCCACAACGTGAAGCGTGGGCAAATGGATGTCTGGTCCGGTTTCTACGAGCGCATCGCCGGCTTTCGCGAGATTCGCTATTTCGGTATCGAAGGCAAGCTCACCGGCCTGGTTTCCCGAGCCATGACCGCGCCCTGCGGCAAGATCCGCATCCCAATCAACGAGTCGGCGGACGACAAGTCGCAGATCGAGGAATTCATCCGCGAGTACCACGGCGAGGGCATCCAGCACATCGCGCTGTCCACCGATGACATCTATGCCACCGTGCGCAAGCTGCAAGCCAACGGCGTAGCCTTCATGAGCACGCCGGACACTTACTACGAGAAGGTCGACCAGCGCGTGGCCGGGCACGGCGAGTCACTGGACGAGTTGCGCGAGCTGAGCCTGCTGATCGATGGCGCGCCCGGTGATGACGGCATTCTGCTGCAGATCTTCACCAACACGGTGATCGGCCCGATCTTCTTCGAGATCATCCAGCGCAAGGGCAACCAGGGGTTCGGCGAGGGCAACTTCAAGGCCTTGTTCGAATCCATCGAAGAGGATCAGTTGCGTCGCGGCGTGATCACCGAGGAGTAACCCATGAGCCGCAAATGGATCAGTTTTCCCCTGCGTGAAGGCGAGCACTCGCGCCAGGCTCACTGCGATTTTCCGGCCGAGACCTACGAGCGGGAAATGGGCCGTGAGGGTTTCTTCGGCCCCGTGACCCACTTGCATCACAAGCACCCACCCACCGGCTGGGTCGATTGGCAGGGGCCGTTGCGGCCCCACGCCTTCAACTTCAACCAGATCCCCAGCGAGCACGATTGCCCGTTGCAAGCGCCGCTGACCCTGCACAACGCCGACATCCGCCTGCGCGTCTGGAAGACCGCCGGCGCCATGAATCACCTGGTACGCAACAGCGATGGCGACGAACTGCTGTTCGTGCATGACGGAGCAGGGCACTTCTACTGCGATTTCGGTCACCTGGAATACCGCGACGGCGATTACCTGCTGATTCCCCGTGGCACCGCCTGGCGTATCGAGCCGACGGCGCCCAGCCACTTCCTGCTGATCGAGAACACCGACGGTGCCTATCAACTGCCCGACAAGGGCCTGCTCGGCCCCCAGGCGATCTTCGACCCGGCGGTGCTCGATCACCCACATATCGATGACGCCTTCAAGGCCCAGCAGGACGAGCGAACCTGGCAGATCCGCATCAAGCGGCGTAACCAGATCAGTACCGTGACCTATCCCTACAACCCGCTGGATGCAGTGGGCTGGCACGGTGACAACACCGTGGTGCGTCTGAACTGGCGCGATATCCGCCCGCTGATGAGCCATCGCTATCACCTGCCGCCTTCGGCGCACACCACCTTCGTCGCCAATGGTTTCGTGGTCTGCACCTTCACGCCTCGACCGGTGGAATCCGACCCCGGTGCGCTCAAGGTGCCGTTCTTCCACAACAATGACGACTACGACGAAGTGCTGTTCTACCACCGTGGCAATTTCTTCAGCCGCGACAATATCGAAGCCGGCATGGTCACCCTGCACCCTTGCGGGTTCCCTCATGGGCCACATCCCAAGGCGCTGAAGAAGGCGCAGACCGATCCGGCCACCTTCGCCGAAGAAGTGGCGGTGATGATCGACACGCGCCGTGCCCTGGAAGTGGCTGACGCCGCCGCTGCGGTGGATGTCGCCGAGTACGTGAATTCCTGGCGCGCGCCGGGTAAGGAATCCTGATGAAACTCGCATCACTGAACCAGGGCCGCGACGGCGTGCTCGTGGTCGTTTCCCGCGATCTGTCCCGCGCCGTTGCTGTGCCGCAGATCGCCCATACGCTGCAGGCCGCGCTGGATGAGTGGCCCAGCAAACGGCCGCAGTTGGAGTCGGTTTATCAGCGCCTCAATGACGGTCTGGAGTCCGGCGCATTCGATTTCCACCAGGGCGATTGCCATAGCCCGTTGCCGCGCGCCTATCACTGGGCCGATGGCAGTGCCTACGTCAATCATGTCGAGCTGGTGCGCAAGGCCCGCGGCGCCGAGATGCCCGAGTCGTTCTGGCACGAGCCGCTGATGTATCAGGGCGGCGCGGACACCTTCATCCCGCCCCACGCGCCGATCCGCCTGGGCGACGAAGCCTGGGGCATCGATCTGGAAGCCGAGCTGGCAGTGATCACCGACGACGTGCCCATGGGAGCCACGCCTGCCCAGGCACTCGGGCACATCCAGTTGTTGCTGCTGGTCAACGATGTGTCGCTGCGCAACCTGATTCCCGGCGAGTTGGCCAAGGGTTTCGGCTTCTACCAGAGCAAGCCGTCGTCGAGTTTCTCGCCGGTGGCGGTCACGCCGGACGAACTGGGCGATAGCTGGCGTGAGGGGCGGGTGCACCGGCCACTGGTGTCGCATATCAACGAGCGGCTGTTCGGCCAGCCCGATGCCGGCACCGACATGACCTTCGATTTCCCCACGCTGATCGCCCACGCCGCCCGCACCCGGCCTCTGGGCAGCGGCACGATCATCGGCTCGGGCACCGTCTCGAACTACGACCGCAGTGCCGGTTCCAGCTGCCTGGCCGAAAAACGCATGCTGGAAGTGCTCGAGTACGGCGAGGCGAAAACGCCGTTTCTCAAGTTCGGCGACCGGGTGCGCATCGAGATGTTCGATGCCACTGGCGCAAGCATCTTCGGCGCCATCGACCAGCAGGTCGAACGATACAGCTAGCGGTGCCGGTATCCGTCCGAAGGAGCTCGCTTGCGGGCGATTCGTTACCCCGGATCCTGCAGGAAATATGGAGGTCACCGTGTTGACGTTATACGGCTACTGGCGTTCCAGCGCCGCCTACCGGGTGCGCATTGCGCTCAACCTCAAGGGGCTGAGCTATTGCCAGGTGCCCGTGCACCTGGTCAGGGACGGCGGTGAACAGCATGGGGAGGCATACAAGGCGCTGAACCCTCAGGGGCTGGTGCCATTGCTGGTGGATGAAGGGAGCGGTGGCGTGCGGATCGCCCAGTCCCTTGCGATTCTCGAATACCTCGACGAGATCTTTCCGGTGCCGGCGCTACTGCCGGGCGATCCACTCGAGCGCGCGGCGGTGCGTGCCATGGCGCTGCATATCGCTTGCGAGGTGCATCCGCTCAACAACCTGAGGGTGCTGCAGTATCTCGGGCGCGAGCTGGGCGCGTCCGAACAGGAGAAAAGCGCCTGGTACCGGCATTGGCTGGCCGAAGGCCTGGCGGCCGTGGAGCAGGGGCTGATGGCGTACGGTGAAACATTTTCCCTCGGTAAGCGGCCCGGCTATCTGGAAGCCTGTTTGATTCCACAGGTGTACAATGCGCGCCGTTTCGACTGTGACCTCGATGCGTACCCTCGCATCCTCGCTCTGACCGCACGCTGTGAAGCCCTCGATGCGTTTCGGCAAGCCGCGCCGGATGCCCAGCCCGACGCGCAGTGAGCCGCCGGCCGGTAACTGCGAGCGAGAAACAACCCAAGCCATTCCGCCAGGCCACGAGCCGAGCGGGTTCGATCCCGTCACGGTCGATCACCCACAGGTGAGAGATGCCAAGCGAAATGCTCCAGACAGGCCCGCTCAAGCGCGGCCTGAAGAACCGTCATATTCAATTGATCGCCCTGGGCGGTGCCATCGGAACCGGTCTGTTCCTCGGTTCCGCCGGGGTCATGGCGTCCGCCGGGCCGTCGATGATCCTCGGTTACGCGATTGGCGGCTTCATCGCCTTCCTGATCATGCGCCAGCTCGGCGAAATGATCGTCGAAGAGCCGGTAGCCGGCTCCTTCAGCCACTTCGCGCATGCTTACTGGGGGCCGTTCGCGGGCTTTCTCTCGGGCTGGAACTACTGGGTGCTCTACGTACTGGTCGGCATGGCCGAACTCACGGCGGTGGGCAAGTACGTGCAGTACTGGTGGCCGGAGGTTCCCTCCTGGACTACCGCGGCGGTGTTCTTCGTGGTCATCAACGCGATCAACCTGACCAACGTGCGGGTGTTCGGCGAGGCCGAGTTCTGGTTCTCGATCATCAAGGTGGTGGCGATCATGGGCATGATCCTGCTCGGCTGCTACCTGTTGTTCAGCGGTGCAGGCGGTGAACAGGCTTCGGTGAGCAACCTGTGGAGCCACGGTGGGTTCTTCCCCAACGGCGTATCGGGGCTGGTGATGATGATGGCCATCATCATGTTCTCCTTCGGCGGCCTGGAACTGGTGGGCATTACAGCGGCCGAGGCCGATCAGCCGAAGACGGTGATCCCCAAGGCGATCAACCAGGTGGTCTACCGCATCCTGATCTTCTACATCGGCGCGCTGACCGTGCTGCTGTCGCTGCACCCCTGGGACGACCTGGTGGCAACCCTGACCGCGGGTGGCGACTCCTACGGCAGCAGCCCCTTCGTACAGATCTTCTCGTTGATCGGCAGCGACACCGCCGCGCACATCCTCAACTTCGTGGTGCTCACCGCGGCGTTGTCGGTCTACAACAGCGGCGTATACTGCAACAGCCGCATGCTTTACGGCTTGGCGGAGCAGGGTAATGCGCCCAGGTCGCTGCTCAAGGTCGACAAGCGTGGCGTGCCGGTGCTGGCGATCTTTTTCTCGGCGACGTTCACGCTGCTCTGCGTGGTGGTCAATTACCTGGTGCCGAAGAGCGCGCTGGAGTTGCTGATGTCCCTGGTGGTCGCTGCCCTGGTGATCAACTGGGCGATGATCAGCCTGGCCCACATCAAGTTCCGCAAGGCCATGCAGGCCAAGGGCGTGAAGCCTTCATTCAAGGCGTTCTGGTTCCCCTTCGCCAACTACCTGTGCCTGGCCTTCGTGCTGTTCATCCTCGGCGTGATGCTGTTCATTCCAGGCATTCGCATGTCGGTCTTCGCCATCCCGTTCTGGCTGCTGTTCATCTGGGGCTGCTATCAACTGCGCCAGCGCAGACTGGGGCGGTAACCGCCGGAGCCGCCGTTTCGAGCACCCGCAGTGCAAGGTACTGCGGGTGCCATTTTCGCCAACCTGCTGACCATTGGTCGCCACGCTGCGACCTTTTGTTGCCTTGCGACAATCCTCGCCGGACGCGTGAAGGTATAGTGGCCACTCAATATCGCCGCTCACCGGGCCTTTTTCGCTAAGGCTTTGCGCCACGTGGCCGATGACCTTTCGAGAGCCATGAATAGCGCCGCTGTAGAGGCGCTCGTGCACTGCAGTCTATAAAAACAAATGGAGCCGCTTAGGATGTTGCATTCTGCCACTCGACTGTTCGTCGACCTTTCCGTGGGCAAGAAACTTCTGATGGGGTTTGGCCTGGTGCTCTTGTTGACCGTTGCCGTGACCGGTAGCGGCTTCGTCGCCGTGCAGGCGGTGATGCAGGGGCACGCCCAGTCCCTGGGGCTGTCGACCATAGATGCGCAGATACTCGGTGCGCGGCGCATGGAACGTGATTACGCCTTGAGCCACAGCGAGGCCGACGCGCAGCGCATGCGTGAGCAACTCGCCAAGGTACGGGCCGGGCTGGCCGAGCTGATCGCCAGTGCCACACCCGCCGAGCGCGAGCGCCTGCAAGGCATGGACACTGCCACTGCCGATTATCTGCAGCAGTTCGATGCCAGTGTGCAACTGCAGGTACGCGCCGCCGAAGCTCGCACCCAGATGGCCGAGGCGGCCGAGGAGGCGCGCAGCCAGTTCGAGATGATCGAGCTGGGCATGTACGACGCCGTGCGTGAATTGCGCCTGGCCGGCGACCAGTTACGCGGCAGCGACCCGCTGACCCTGGCGGAAACCGCCTCCAACCTCAGCAAGCGCATGCTCGAACTGCGTGGCCACGAAAGTCAGTTCATCATCGACGGCTCGCCGGCTGCGCTGGAAGACTGGAACTTCGTCAGCTATGACCTGCAATCATCGGCCAACGGGCTGATGGTATGGCTCAACGATGACCAGAAGCGTGCCATCGAAGCCGCGTTGGAGGCGCTCGGTAATTATCAGCAGGCCTTTACCAACTATCAGCAGGTATATGAGCAGAGCAAGGCCGGCGATGCGGCCATGTTGCAGCAGGCCGATCAGGTGCTGGTGCTGGCCGAGCAGGCCAAGAATATCGAAGAGCAGAGCATGACCGATGGCAGCCGTAACGCCATATTGGTGTTTGCCAGCATGGGTGTCGCGGCGGTGCTGATCGGCTTGTTCGCAGCGCTGAGCATCAGTCGCTCCATCGTCGCGCCGCTACGTCAGACCGTGGCCTTCGCCCGCCGCATCGCCGAGGGCGACTTGAGCCAGGATCTGCCTCAGGATCGTCACGACGAACTCGGCCAACTGCTCGAAGCCATGCAGGGCATGACCCGCAGCCTGCGCGATCTGGTCGGCCGCATTGGCGGCGGTGTCGGGCAAATCGCCGCGGCGGCTGAGCAGCTCTCGGCGATCACCGCCCAGACCAGTGCCGGCGTGCAGACCCAGAAGCTGGAAACCGAACAGACCGCCACCGCCATGCACCAGATGGCGGCCACCGTGCAGGAAGTGGCGCAGAACGCCGAGCAGGCCTCGCTGGCCGCCGCCGATGCCGACCGTGAAGCCCAGCAGGGCAATCAGGTGGTGCAGCAGGCCATCAGTCAGATCGGCAAGCTGGCCCAGGAAGTCGAGCAGTCGTCCGAAGTCATGCAGGAGCTGAACCAGGAAAGTGGGCGTATCGGCAGCGTGCTGGAAGTGATCCGTGCGGTCGCCGAGCAGACCAACCTGTTGGCGCTCAATGCCGCCATCGAAGCCGCCCGTGCGGGCGATCAGGGCCGTGGGTTCGCTGTCGTGGCAGACGAAGTGCGAGCACTGGCGCGTCGCACCCATGATTCGACCCAGGAAATCGAAAATCTGATCGCCAATCTGCAGCGCCTGGCCAATGGTGCTGCCACCCAGATGGAAGGTAGCCGCACGTTGACTCAGCGTACCGTGAGCCTGGCGGGCGAGGCAGGCGATGCCCTTGGCCGCATCACTCAGGCGGTGAGCACCATCGAGCAGATGAACCAGCAGATCGCTGCGGCAGCGGAAGAGCAGAGCGCCGTTGCGGAAACCATCAGCGAGAGCATTACCCGGGTACGCGATATCGGCGAGCAGAGCGCCAGTGCCAGCCAGCAGACCGCGGCCTCGAGCGCCGAACTGGCGCGCCTTGGCGTCGAGCTGCAAGGTCTGGTGCGCCAGTTCCGAACCTGAAGCCAACGATACCCGGGAGCGTTTCCCGGGTTTCGCTCCGCTCAACCACGGTCTGCTTTTCGTAGGGTGGAACCCGCTTCACCGTTCCACCATCGATGTCACAGACCCACCGCTCTGGTGGATGAACACCAGCCCCACATAGCCCGGCTATCGCTTTACAGCGCCGGGTCGGCGGCGTCCTTCTTCGCTGAGCTGGCGGCTTTGCGGCCGGGTGCGAGGTCGGTATCGGGTGGTGAGCTGTCGCCTTGCGGGTAGTGACTCAGCTCGCTGGCCCAGAGCGCCAGCGGTACTGGTGTGGAAGGTTGCCAGATGCGCTGCCAGAGCAAAGCCAGGCGTTGCATGTCACCACGCTCCGTTGGCCAGCGCTCGATATAGGGCTGCACCTGCCAGAGATCACCCTGCCAATGGGCGAAGTCGAAGCGGAACGGGTGGAAACCCGTCATGCCCAGGCGAATGTCGGTCACCACCAGATGGTCGCCGATCCGGTCGTAGCGCAGCACGTCATTGGTGAACCACTTCAGTCGCTGATGGGGAAGCGAGTCGCTCAGCGCCTCGCCCAGCGCCGCGCCGCGCGGTATTCGTTCCAGCACTGGCGGCGTGCCGTCGAACCAGCCGACCAGCGCTTCGTGATAATCCTCGCCTTCGATCACGATGACCCGCCACAGCAGCGTATTGAAAGGCGTTGGCGAGCTGAAAATGGCCTCCGCCTCGATACCCTGGCGCGCGAGTTCCTTTTCCACCCGATGCTCGGCCATGTATTTGCCGCCCAGGGTCGAGGCCAGGTAGACGGTAGAGAAGGCCAGGGCCCAGTTGATGGCTGGGTTGGCCTTGTCACGCAATCCACTGATCAGGCCATAGATCACCGCGCCAAGCAGCGGCAGGCTGTAGATCGGATCGATGATGAAGATGCTCGACCAGGCCGCTGGCGTGGGGGCGAAAGGCCAGAGTAGTTGCGTGCCGTAACTGGTAAAGGCATCGAGCAGCGGATGGGTGATCAACACCAGCCAGATCGCCAGAAACAGCCGTCGCGCCGAATAACCTGGGTTTGGTCGCCACTGTCGTAGCAGCCAGGTCAGCAGCAGGGCGAAGCCGCTGAGCACGAACAGCGAATGGCTGAAACCACGGTGGTAGGTCATGGCGGCTACCGAGTCGCCATAATCGATGACCACATCCAGATCCGGCAGGGTGCCCAGCACCGCACCGTAGAGCAGAGCCTTGCGTCCCTGCCAGCGACCCAGCAAGGCGCCCTGAATGCTGGCGCCGAGTACGGCTTGGGTAATCGAGTCCATGGGGCTCTCTCGTGCTCTGTAATGAGGTGCGGCCGCTTAACTTACTTGAGCGCTTGGTTATTCGTAGAAGGAAATTTCAAGCAAAGGTTTCAACCATGCTGCGTCTGCCATGGGCTATCCTGCATGCCCACCCCAGACAAGGCGCACCATGCTGGTCATTTCCAACAGCATTCATCTGCCTGACGACGAAGTCGAACTCACCGCGATCCGCGCCCAGGGCGCGGGCGGGCAGAACGTCAACAAGGTGTCCAGCGCCATGCACCTGCGCTTCGACAGCCAGGCGTCGTCATTGCCGCCGTTCTACAAAGAGCGCCTGCTGGCCCTGCGTGACAGCCGCATCACTGCCGATGGCGTGGTGATCATCAAGGCCCAGCAATATCGCACTCAGGAGCAGAACCGCGCCGACGCCCTGGAGCGGCTGGCGGAGCTGATTCGTTCGGCGGGTAAAACCGAAAAGGCCCGGCGCCCGACCAAGCCGACCCTCGGCTCGAAAAAGCGTCGGCTGGAAGGCAAGACCAAGCGCGGGGCGATCAAGGCGGGCAGGGGCAAGGTCGACTTCTAATCCCAGTGCGGGGCGAAATCCGGATTGGCCAGGCGCTCGCCGCGCTCCAGCTTGGCGATGGCGGCCATGTCCTGTTCGCTGAGCGTCAACTGCAGCGCCCCCAGGTTGCTTTCCAGGTTGGCGCGTTTGGTCGACGACGGAATCACCGCGAAGCCCTGCTGCAGAGCCCACGCCAGCGCGACCTGAGCCGGATTGGCGGCGTGCCTGGCGGCGATGTCCTGGATCACCGGATCGGTCATGACCTTGCCGTAGGCCAGCGGCATATAGGCGGTCAGGTGAATGCCATGCTCCTTGGCGAATTCGACTACCTTGCGGTTCTGCAGGAACGGGTGGACTTCCACCTGGTGGGTAGCGATCTGATCGGCGCCGACCACTTCCATGGCCTGTTGCAGGTGCGCGTTGGTGAAGTTGGAGACCCCGATCAGTGCGGTCAGGCCAGCGGCCTTGGCCTCCAGCAGCGCGGCCATGTATTCGGCCACCTGGATTTCATCCTTGGGCGAAGGCCAGTGGATCAGCGTCAGATCGACCTGATCGAGGCGCAGCTTGCGCAGGCTTTCTTCCAGGCTGGGGATCAGTTTGTCTGCGCCCAGGTTGTCGACCCAGATCTTGGTGGTGACGAACAGTTCGCTGCGCGGCACGGCGCTTTCGGCGATGGCCTGACCCACTTCTGCCTCGTTGCCGTAGATCTGCGCGGTGTCGATATGCCGGTAGCCAAGCTCCAGGCCGTTGCGTACCGAGTCGATGACCTGCTGATCCTTGAGGCGGAAGGTGCCGAGGCCGAGGGCGGGAATCTGCTGCATTGAGAGGCTCCTTATATGGAATGGACGATTGTCTGTAGCTGACAGCGCTGTCCAGAGGTTGTTGCGCTGGATTCGTGAACCAGTATGTAGCGTGGACTTATGCGG
Source organism: Phytopseudomonas daroniae (assembly GCF_004327285.1). Classification (GTDB taxonomy): domain Bacteria; phylum Pseudomonadota; class Gammaproteobacteria; order Pseudomonadales; family Pseudomonadaceae; genus Aquipseudomonas; species Aquipseudomonas daroniae. The sequence continues at coordinate 190,417 of NZ_QJUI01000010.1, read as the reverse complement.
AAAAACCGCGTCTCATGCAGAACATATTTGACCTGCACTCACGAATGGCGCCCATGAAGACCACCCTCGACGAACTCCTTGCCTTCAGCACCGTGGTGGCCAGCGGTTCCATCAGTGCCGCCGCGCAGCAACTGGGGCAGACCGCTTCGGGCATTAGCCGGGCTCTCAGTCGGCTGGAAGAAAAGCTCGATGTCACGCTCTTGCAACGTACTACCCGACGTCTGGAACTGACCGAAGAAGGTCAGGCTTTTCTCGTCCAGGCACGGCGCATTCTCGATAGCGTCGAGGAGGCCGAGGAGCAGATGCGCGTGCGTCGGCAGACGCCGGCCGGGCGGTTGCGCATCAACGCTGCCGCGCCGTTCATGCTGCATGCGGTGGTGCCGCTGGTGAAGGGCTTTCGTGAGCGTTATCCGAATATCGAACTGGAGCTGCACAGCAGCGATGAAATAATCGACCTGATCGAGCAGCGCACCGACGTGGCGATCCGCATCGGCCCGCTGCGCGACTCGACACTGCATGCCCGGCCACTGGGTAGCAATCGCCTGCGCGTGCTGGCCAGCCCGGCTTATCTTGAAACCCATGGTGTGCCGGCCAGCGTCGAGGCGCTGAAAGCGCACAGCCTGCTCGGCTTCACCCAGCCGGAAAGCCTTAACCAATGGCCGTTGCGTCATCCTTTGGGCGATAGATTGACCATCGAACCCAGCCTGCAGGCATCCAGTGGTGAAACGTTGCGGCAATTGGCTCTGGCTGACGCCGGTATCGTCTGCCTGGCGGATTTCATGACCCATCGCGACCGCGCCGCTGGTGATCTGGTGCAGATCCTGACGGCGCACACCGTGGAAGTCCGTCAGCCGATCCACGCCGTCTACTACCGTAATACCGCGCTCACTTCGCGCATCACCTGTTTTCTCGATTACCTGAGCAGTCAGCTGGGTGCGACGGCTTGAGTTTTTGCGGTTTCGGGCGTGCAAGGAGCGGGTGGCTTTTCGGGCCGGTTTTCGCCGTTTCGGGGCGTTGTCGATGCGCGCCCGAGCGCCCGATTTTACTGGGCTACAGCGCATATCGAAGGGGCCGCGGATATAGGTGGAACTGGCTGTCTGCCACAGGGGTCTAGGATTATGGTTGATAAGGAGATACCAAAATGACCACATCCCCATTCTTTCGTCGTCTGGCTGCCATGCTGGCAGTGTTCCATGTCCTGATGATCGTTCAGGTTCCACTCGCCAATGCCGCGATGATCGGTACGGGTGAAGTGCTCACCGAGCAGCAACAGCAGGTCGACCGTCAGCAACTGCTGTCGATGCTCGACGATCAGCAGGTCAAGGAAAAGCTGCTCGCCATGGGTGTCGAGCGTGATCAGGTGGAAAACCGCATCAACAACCTGACCAGCGCCGAACTGTCGCAATTCAATGCGCAACTGTCTGAAGCGCCGGCCGGTGCCGGTGTAGTTGGCGTGATCGTGTTGTTCTTGGTGATCTTCATCATCACCGATATGCTCTGCGCCACAAACCTCTTCAGTTTCGTGAAATGCATAAATCGCTAAGACCACTACTCGCTTCACTTCTGATCGTCCTGCTCAGTGCATGCGCCAGGTCTCCGGTTCTTTCACCGGAGGCCGAGCGCCTGCCTGAGCGAGTCGAACTCAGCAGCGTTCCCTTTTATCCGCAGACTGCCTACCAGTGTGGGCCGGCTGCCTTGGCGACCATGCTCAACCAGCGCGGTGTGCTGACAACGCCAGGTTTCCTGCAGAACCAGGTCTACATCCCGGGTCGCGAAGGCAGCCTGCAGGTGGAAATGGTCGCTGCGGCGCGCTCCCACGATCTGCTCGTCTACCCGCTCAAGCCGAAGCTCGATGCGCTGCTTGCCGAAGTGGCCGCCGGCAACCCCGTGCTGGTGCTGCAGAACCTGGCGTTCGACTGGTACCCGCAGTGGCATTTCGCGGTGCTGGTGGGCTACGACCGCCGCGAGCAGACGCTCATTCTGCGCTCCGGTACCACGCGACGCTGGGTGACCGACTTCGCCGCATTCGATAAAACCTGGGCGCGAGGCAGTCGCTGGGCAGTCGTGACAATGTCCCCGGACACGTTGCCAGCTACCGCCGAACCGACCGTATGGCTCAAGGCCGCCGCAGACCTGGAAGAGGTCGGCCGCAAGGATGCCGCCCAGCACGCTTATCGCACCGCGACCCAGCGTTGGCCGGAGCAGGCCGTAGGCTGGTTTGCCCTGGCCAATAGCCGTTATGCCGGCGGTGACCTGCGCGGCGCCGAAACCGCGTTACGCGAGAGCGTCAGCCGCCAACCGGATTTCGCCGCGGGCTGGTTCAACCTGTCCCAGGTAATGGATGAGCGCGGCTGCAAGGCCGAAGCCACCAGCGCCCGTCAGTGTGCCCAGCGACTGGCGCCGGACGACGAACGCTTCAGCGTCATTGGCAAGCAAGGCAACGTATCCGGCCAATGCACGGCCCCCATTGCCTGCCCGGCCCAATAACGGATTCACGCAAAACAGAACGGCGCTCGATGAGCGCCGTTCTTGCAGGCGGGCTCATCCGGGTTAGGCTGCGGTAGGATGGGGCGGGGTGCGTATCTGACGCTCTTTTCATCCACGCATGGTTTCGTATCGTTGCCGGCTCGCCGTCTCGCGTGCGATCGCAACGGTGGAAAGATGAAGCGTTTTCCACCCTACGGGCGCGCTGGGCGCAACACACTACGACCATGCTTTCATCGCAGCAAACCCAAAAAACTCAGTTTTTTTAGTCAGTTAGCGAAAAAGGGTATTGACTCTTCAGCGCGCCTCCGTAGAATGCGCACCCACAGCAGGCACATAGCTCAGTTGGTTAGAGCACCACCTTGACATGGTGGGGGTCGTTGGTTCGAATCCAATTGTGCCTACCAAATTTAAAAATGGTCGCTTCGGCGGCCATTTTTTTTGTGACCACCATCCTTGGTGGTCACCCTCCGGGCCGTCGCTTCGCGACGTCAAAAATTTCTCCCGGAAATTTTTTGGCCGTCTTGTCAGGCGGTCATGATTCTGAAAGCATCCACCGTTTCACACCTTCCAGTGACTGCGGTTCTGTGGCCAGCCTCACGGCTCCTGCCTCTGTATGGCAGATACGCCACCGGATCGCTTACTGGCTCATCCCAACCCACGTGGCCTTTGGTAGAGGTCACCACTAGGAGAGGAGGCGCCATGCCCATCATTACTCTTCCCGACGGCAGTCAGCGTTCGTTCGATCACCCGGTATCCGTACTCGAGGTGGCGCAATCCATTGGTGCCGGTCTGGCGAAAGCCACCGTTGCCGGCAAGGTCAATGGCCGTCTCGTCGACGCCTGCGACCTCATCGAAACCGATGCGACCCTGCAGATCATCACGCCCAAGGACGACGAGGGTGTGGAAATCATCCGTCACTCCTGCGCCCACCTGATCGGCCACGCGGTCAAGCAGCTGTACCCGACTGCGCGCATGGTCATCGGCCCGGTGATCGACGATGGCTTCTATTACGACATCGCCTACGAACGCCCCTTCACGCCGGATGACGTCACCGCCATCGAAGCGCGCATGAAGGAGCTGATCGACAAGGACTACGACGTCATCAAGAAAGTGACACCGCGCGCCGGCGTCATCGACGTGTTCCAGTCCCGCGGCGAAGACTACAAACTGCGCCTCGTCGAAGACATGCCGAACGAGCAGGCCATGGGCCTGTACTACCACGAAGAGTACGTGGACATGTGCCGTGGTCCGCACGTGCCCAATACCCGCTTCCTCAAGGCATTCAAGCTGACCAAGCTGTCCGGCGCCTACTGGCGTGGCGATGCCAAGAACGAGCAGCTGCAGCGCATCTACGGCACTGCCTGGGCTGACAAGAAGCAACTGGCGGCCTACATCCAGCGCATCGAAGAAGCCGAGAAGCGCGATCACCGCAAGATCGGCAAACGCCTGGATCTGTTCCATACCCAGGAAGAAGCGCCGGGCATGGTGTTCTGGCACCCCAATGGCTGGACCATCTACCAGGTGCTCGAGCAGTACATGCGTGGCGTGCAGCGCGAAAATGGCTACCAGGAAGTCCGTACCCCACAGGTCGTCGACCGTGTGCTGTGGGAAAAGTCCGGGCACTGGGGCAACTACGCCGACAACATGTTCACCACCGAGTCGGAAAGCCGCGACTACGCCATCAAGCCGATGAACTGCCCGTGCCACGTGCAGATCTTCAATCAGGGCCTGAAGAGCTACCGCGAGCTGCCGCTGCGTCTGGCCGAGTTCGGCTCCTGCCACCGTAACGAGGCGTCCGGCGCGCTGCACGGCATCATGCGCGTGCGCGGCTTCACTCAGGACGACGCGCACATCTTCTGCACCGAAGAACAGGTGAAGAAAGAAGCGGCCGACTTCATCAAGCTGACCCTGCAGGTATACTCGGACTTCGGTTTCAGCGACATCAAGATGAAGCTCTCCACCCGTCCGGCCAAGCGCGTCGGCGATGACGCCTTCTGGGATCGCGCCGAGAAAGCCCTGGCCGACGCTTTGAACGATGCTGGCCTGCCGTGGGAATACCTGCCGGGCGAGGGCGCGTTCTACGGCCCGAAGATCGAATTCACGCTGCTCGACTGCCTGGGCCGCGCCTGGCAGTGCGGCACCCTGCAATACGATCCGAACATGCCGCAGCGTCTGGAAGCGAGCTACGTTTCCGAAGACAACAGCCGCAAGGTTCCGGTCATGCTGCACCGCGCGATCCTCGGTTCCTTCGAGCGTTTCATCGGAATTCTGATCGAGCACTACGAAGGCGCATTTCCGGCTTGGCTGGCGCCAACCCAGGCGGTGGTGATGAATATCACCGACAAACAGGCCGATTTCGCCCTCGAAGTGGAAAAAACGCTCACTCAAAGCGGCTATCGTGCCAAGTCCGACTTGAGGAACGAGAAGATAGGCTTTAAAATCCGCGAGCATACTCTGCTCAAGGTTCCCTATCTGCTGGTCATCGGGGATCGTGAAGTCGAGACGCAAACTGTCGCTGTGCGTACCCGTGAAGGTGCCGACCTGGGCTCCATGCCCGTCGCCCAATTCAATGAGTTGCTCGCACAAGCGGTTTCCCGGCGCGGTCGCCAAGATTTGGAGTAATTATTATTAAGCGTGAAATGAGACAAGATAAACGAGCTGCACCGAAGGCCCCGATCAACGAGAATATCTCGGCACGCGAGGTTCGGTTAATTGGCGCTGAGGGCGAGCAGATTGGCATCGTCTCGATTGATGAAGCGCTTAGAATAGCCGAAGACGCCAAGCTGGATCTGGTGGAAATTTCTGCGGACGCATTGCCGCCGGTTTGCCGGATCATGGATTACGGCAAGCACCTCTTCGAAAAGAAGAAGCAGGCAGCGATTGCCAAGAAAAACCAGCACCAGCAGCAAATTAAAGAAATCAAGTTTCGTCCAGGGACGGAAGATGGGGATTACCAGGTAAAACTTCGCAACCTGGTACGTTTCCTGATGGAAGGGGACAAGGCCAAGATCTCTCTGAGATTCCGTGGTCGTGAGATGGCCCACCAGGAGCTGGGTATGGAACTGTTGAAGCGGGTCGAAGCTGACCTGATCGAATACGGTACCGTCGAACAGCATCCTAAGATGGAAGGACGCCAACTGATGATGGTCATCGCTCCCAAACGCAAGAAGTAACCTCCAGGGCACGGCAGGCCTTATGGTTATCTATATCAACTGAATGCGGAGTATCCGAACATGCCAAAGATGAAAACCAAAAGCGGTGCGGCTAAGCGTTTCCTGAAAACCGCCACCGGCTTCAAGCACAAACACGCTTTCAAGAGCCACATCCTGACCAAGATGTCGACCAAACGTAAGCGTCACCTGCGCGGCAGCACCATGGTGCATCCGTCTGACGTTGCAAAGGTCGCGCGCATGCTGCGCGTTCGTTAATCTCGGTCAAGATAGAGGAAATTACTCATGGCTCGTGTTAAGCGTGGCGTTATCGCTCGTGCTCGTCACAAAAAAATTCTGAAACTCGCTAAAGGCTACTACGGTGCACGTTCGCGCGTATTCCGTGTTGCCAAGCAGGCTGTCATCAAGGCTGGTCAATATGCCTACCGTGACCGTCGTCAGAAAAAACGTCAGTTCCGCGCTCTGTGGATCGCTCGTATCAACGCTGGTGCTCGCGTCAACGGTCTGTCCTACAGCCGCTTGATCGCTGGCCTGAAAAAAGCGTCGATCGAAATCGACCGTAAGGTTCTGGCTGATCTGGCAGTGAACGAAAAAGCGGCGTTTGCTGCGATTGTCGAGAAAGCGAAAGCCGTACTGGCTTAAGTCCCCGACAATCACCGGGTTTCGGCCCGGTGCTAAACGTCACCAATAGGGGAAGAGCCTTCAAGCTCTTCCCCTGTTTCGTATCTGGAGTCTGTAAATGGAAAATCTGGATGTGCTGGTCTCGCAAGCGCTTGAGGCCGTCAGCCACACCGACGATGTGAACGCCCTGGAGCAACTGCGGGTTCACTATCTGGGCAAGAAAGGCGAACTGACCCAGGTGATGAAGACTCTGGGCAACCTGTCTGCCGAAGAACGTCCCAAGGCGGGCGCTCTGATCAACTCGGCCAAGGAGCGCGTCCAGGACGCCCTCAACAGCCGTAAAGAGATTCTCGAATCGGCCGCGCTGAGCGCCAAGCTCGCCGCCGAACGTATCGATGTCACCCTGCCGGGCCGTGGCCAGGCATCGGGTGGCCTGCACCCGGTTACCCGTACCCTGGAGCGCGTCGAGCAATTCTTTACGCGCATTGGTTACGGCATCGCCGAAGGCCCCGAAGTGGAGAACGACTACCACAACTTCGAGGCGCTCAACATTCCGGGCCACCACCCGGCGCGTGCCATGCACGACACCTTCTATTTCAACGCCAACATGCTGCTGCGCACCCATACCTCGCCGGTGCAGGTGCGCACCATGGAGTCCCAGCAGCCGCCGATTCGTATCGTCTGCCCGGGCCGCGTGTACCGTTGCGATTCCGATATCACCCACTCGCCGATGTTCCACCAGGTCGAAGGCCTGCTGGTCGACGAGGGCGTGAGCTTCGCCGACCTCAAGGGCACCATCGAGGAATTCCTCCGCGTGTTCTTCGAGAAGCCCCTGGGCGTGCGCTTCCGCCCTTCGTTCTTCCCGTTCACCGAGCCATCGGCCGAAGTCGACATGCAGTGCGTGATGTGCAGCGGCAAAGGCTGCCGCGTGTGCAAGCAGACCGGTTGGCTGGAAGTGATGGGCTGCGGCATGGTGCACCCGAACGTGCTGCGCATGTCAGGCATCGACCCGGAAAAATACTCCGGCTTCGCCTTCGGCATGGGCGTCGAGCGCCTGGCCATGCTGCGCTACGGGGTAAACGACTTACGGCTGTTCTTCGATAACGATCTGCGGTTCCTGGCGCAATTTCGCTAGTACCTCTCGCATTTTGTAATCGAATCGGATCAGGAGAACAGACAGTATGAAATTCAGTGAACAGTGGCTGCGCAGCTGGGTCAGCCCGCAGGTTTCCCGTGACGAACTGGTCGCGCGCCTCTCCATGGCCGGCCTCGAAGTCGACAGCGTCAGCCCGGTGGCCGGCGCCTTCAGCGGCGTGATCGTGGGCGAGGTGCTGAGCACCGAGCAGCATCCGGACGCCGACAAACTGCGTGTATGCCAGGTCAGCAACGGCAGCGAAACCTTCCAGGTGGTGTGCGGCGCGCCCAACGTGCGCCCCGGCCTGAAGATCCCGTTCGCCATGATCGGCGCCGAACTGCCTGGCGACTTCAAGATCAAGAAGGCCAAGCTGCGCGGCGTCGAATCCAACGGCATGCTCTGCTCGGCCTCCGAGCTGCAGATCAGCGAAGACAACGACGGCCTGCTGGAACTGCCGGCTGATGCGCCGGTAGGCCAGGACATCCGCGAGTACTTCGAGCTGAATGACGTCAGCATCGAAGTCGACCTCACTCCGAACCGCGGCGACTGCCTGTCGCTGGCTGGTCTGGCCCGTGAAGTCGGCGCCTTGTACGATGTGCCGGTAACCCGCCCGCAAGTCGCCGCAGTCGCCCCGGCCCACGACGAAGTGCGCCCGGTCGACGTGCTCGCCACCGAGGCCTGCCCGCGTTACCTGGGCCGCGTGGTGCGCAATGTCGATCTGTCCAGGCCGACCCCGCGCTGGATGGTCGAACGCCTGCGCCGCGCCGACGTACGCAGCATCGACGCCGCGGTAGACGTCACCAACTATGTGATGCTCGAACTCGGCCAGCCAATGCACGCCTTCGACCTCGACGTGATCCAGGGCGGCATTCGTGTGCGCATGGCCGAAGAGGGCGAGAAGCTGGTACTGCTCGACGGCCAGGAAGTCAGCCTGCGTGCCGACACCCTGGTCATCGCCGACCACCAGCGCGCCCTGGCCATCGCCGGCGTGATGGGGGGCGAGCACAGCGGCGTCAGCGACAGCACTCGCGACCTGTTCCTCGAAAGCGCCTTCTTCGACACCATCGCCGTCGCTGGCAAGGCCCGTTCCTACGGCCTGCACACCGACTCCTCGCACCGCTTCGAGCGTGGCGTGGACTGGCAACTGGCCCGCGAAGCCATGGAGCGCGCCACTGCGCTGCTGCTGGAGATCGTCGGCGGCGAAGCCGGCCCGATCATCGAAGCGGTCGATGCCGCTCAACTGCCGAACATCGCACCGATCAGCCTGCGTGCCGAGCGCGTCGAGCAGATGCTCGGCCTCAAGCTCGATGACGAGCTGATCGTCAAACTGCTCGGCGCCCTGGGCCTGGGTATCGAAGCCCAAGGGGCAGGGCAGTGGCTGGTCAAAGTGCCGAGCCACCGCTTCGACATCAGCCTGGAAGTCGACCTGATCGAAGAGCTGGCCCGCCTGTACGGCTACAACCGCCTGCCGGTGCGTTACCCGCAGGCGCGTCTGGCACCACAGACCAAGGCCGAGGCCGTGGCCGATCTGCCGGCGCTGCGCCGTCTGCTGGTAGCCCGTGGTTACCAGGAAGCGATCACCTACAGCTTCATCGATCCCAAGCTGTTCGAACTGTTCAGCCCGGGCGTGCAGCCACTGACCCTGGCCAACCCGATCTCTGCCGACATGGCCGCCATGCGCGCCTCGCTGTGGCCGGGCCTGGTCAAAGCCGTGGAGCACAACCTCAACCGTCAGCAGTCGCGCGTGCGCCTGTTCGAAAGCGGCCTGCGCTTCGTTGGCCGGCTGGACGAACTCAAGCAAGAGCCGATGCTGGCTGGCGTGATCACCGGCAGCCGCCTGCCGGAGAGCTGGGCCCATGGCCGTGACGGCGTGGATTTCTACGACGCCAAGGCAGACGTGGAAGCCCTGCTGGCTGCAGCTGGCGACATCGGCAGCTTCGCCTTCGTGCCGGGTGAGCACAGTGCCCTGCATCCGGGCCAGACCGCACGCATCGAGCGGGAAGGGCGCCTGGTCGGCTACGTGGGTGCCATCCACCCGGAGCTGGCCAAGACCCTGGGCCTGGATCAGCCGCTGTTCCTGTTCGAGCTGGTGCTGAGTGAAATCACCCAGGGCCGCATGCCGGCATTCAAGGAACTGTCGCGCTTCCCCGAAGTGCGCCGCGACCTGGCTTTGCTGGTCGACCGCGACGTGCCAGCCCAGCATTTGCTGGCCGATATCCGCGAGCAGGCCGGCGAATGGCTCACCGACCTCAGGTTGTTTGATGTTTATCATGGTAAAGGCATTGATCCGCTTAGAAAAAGCCTCGCCGTTGGCTTGACCTGGCAGCATCCATCGCGCACTCTAAATGACGATGAGGTGAGCACCGCAACCCAGAACATCCTCACCTCCCTGGAACAAAGGTTCAACGCCACGTTAAGGAACTAGCGTATGGGGGCTCTGACGAAAGCTGAAATGGCCGAACGTCTGTACGATGAGCTGGGCCTGAACAAGCGAGAAGCCAAGGAACTGGTGGAACTCTTCTTCGAAGAAATCCGCCAGGCCCTGGAACTCAATGAGCAGGTGAAACTCTCAGGCTTCGGTAACTTCGATCTGCGCGATAAGCGTCAGCGCCCCGGTCGTAATCCAAAAACAGGGGAGGAAATCCCTATCACGGCCCGCCGTGTAGTGACTTTCCGCCCCGGCCAGAAGCTCAAAGCCAGGGTCGAAGCATATGCTGGAACCAAGTCATAACGACGAACTACCTGTCATACCCGGCAAACGGTATTTCACGATCGGCGAGGTCAGTGAACTCTGTGCGGTCAAACCGCACGTGCTTCGTTACTGGGAGCAGGAGTTTCCGCAGCTAAACCCGGTCAAGCGCCGCGGCAACCGTCGGTATTATCAGCGCCAGGATGTGCTGATGATCCGCCAGATCCGCGCCTTGCTGTACGACCAGGGCTTCACCATCGGCGGTGCGCGACTGCGCCTGACCGGCGACGAAGCCAAGGACGACACCACCCAGTACAAGCAGCTCATCAAACAGATGATCGCCGAGCTGGAAGATGTCCTCCACGTACTGCGCAAATGATTTTCGTGAAGAAAAACCTTCCGTAATTCAGATGCTTAGTTTATAGTTCCTCCCGCTTTCGGCTAACGCCAAAGGCACCAGTAACACCCGTCGGGGCGTAGCGCAGCCTGGTAGCGCACTTGCATGGGGTGCAAGGGGTCGAGTGTTCGAATCACTCCGTCCCGACCAAAAAACCTCAAGAAATCCAGTCACTTAGCGGTGACTGGATTTTTTTATGCCTGGTGGTTTTTGAGGGCTTCCGATTTTTGCCCCACTTTTTGCCCCACCGCGGGTTTTCACCCTATGAATGCCGACTCCGGTCGAGCGTTAACCGCAACGGTCAGCCATGTGCCTTTGTCCCAACGAGGTGCTGATTTCGCCTGTTCCTCTAGTGCCTCTTCGAGGCGAGCTTGCTTTCCTGGTTCCAGGTCGAGTTGGGGGGTATGGGGCATGGTCGCATCGGCGATAGTGCTCCGGCGCAATGACAACCCTCGATCGTGTCCCTGCGAGTGGTGTTTCTGGGTCTGAAGGAACGAGGGTGCGCAGGTGGAGCCAGCATCCTGGGTGGCGTATACTGCTGTTACGTTATGAGCATGTACTTCCTTGTAAATTCTTTTATAAACAGTCTATTGCGTATTTTTTATGGGTAGGTGAGAGACAGCATGATTACCGAAGAACGCTTGAAAAGGGCTATCGCGTTGCGCAAGGACAATGTGTTCCTGCGTTCCGAGTTCGCTCGTTTTGGCAGCCCGGCCCAGCTCTCCCGAGCCTTGAGGCAGCTCATTGCTGAAGGTGTGCTGGTCAAGCTGGGGCTGGGTGTGTTCGCCAAAGCTAAGCCCAGTGCGTTGACCGGCAAACCCATCCCTGTGCAACCCCTCGAGGTGTTGGCACCGCTGGTTCTGCAAAAGCTTGGTGTCAAGGTGAAGCCTTCTCAGGCAGTGCGCGATTACAACTCGGGTACTTCCCAGCAACTGGCTGCTGGCATTGTGCTGGACACCGGACGCCGCCGGATTACCCGCAAGCTGGGTTTCGGCAAGCAGACGGTAGCCTATGAAAGCCATCACGCCTGACCAGTCCGAACTGATCGAGTCGGTATTGGCTGAACTCGATGTCGGCCTGCTGACTGCCAGCATCCTGGAGAAGGATATCCACGTCACGGATGCCTTGCGCGCCTTGCTGGGCATGGAGTATCCCGCAACCCATCTGGTGTTCTGCGGCGGTACCAGCTTGTCCAAGGCATACGGCCTGATCGAGCGCATGTCCGAAGATGTGGATCTCAAGGTTGTGTTGGACGAGCCGAGCCTCGGTGGCGCCTCCGCAATCAAAAAGCATCTGAGCCATTTGAAGGTGGAGCTGGCACGGCGGCTGGAGTCCATGGGATTCGTCGAGGAATCGCAGCAGCGTATTGCCCGTAACCAGAATCGCTATTTCGCTACCCGATGGCAGTACCAACCTCGCTATGGGCATGACGCCAGCCTGAGACCCTACCTGAGCCTTGAGCTTACGGTTCGTAGACCACAGTTCGCCACTACGCGCCAGCCCCTGGATTACTTGGTAGAGCGTTTGGCGTCATGTTCCCAGCCTATGGGGCAAATCGAGTGTGTGGCAGTTGAGGAGACCTTGGCGGAGAAGGTGATTTCTTTTTTGCGTCGATATGCTCAACACCGAGCGGGTGCCATGCATCAGGACTGGGATCGGACGTTGGTCAGGCATATCTATGATGTCTTTTGCATTTGTAGAGCGGACTCAAAGATTACCGAGCGGGCAGTCGCGGGGTTTCAGGCCCTTGTGGCGTTCGATGTTCAGGAGTTCGGCCAGCAGTTTCCGCCGTTCGCTTCCGAGCCCAAGGCAATCCTGTCCGCTGCGCTGGAGCAGGCCGAGAAGGATCCCGCGATTCGCGAGGACTATGAAGCACGTTTGCTGCCGCTGGTGTTCGGCTCGGTCAGGCCTGGTTTCGATGATGCCTACGGCGTATTCCGCCGACAGGCTGAGCTCTTGATTGATGTATTGTGACCCGCCTATGACGCCGTTGTGTGAGTGGATAAATCCAATATTTTGCTTGTTATATGGCCAAGTCCGGCCATAAGCCTGGAATTCGTGGAGTTATGTTGGAGGCCGGGTTGATCCCGTTTCCGGGAAGGGCATGAGCCCCTCCCGAGGCATGTGCCGTCGAAGCCATCTATGCGCAATGCCTGCGTGAGAGCGCCATCGATACTCCGGACACCGAGCGCTTTGAGTTGCCGAATGGACAGCTGTCTTCGCTACCCATCGATTCCGACCGTCATAATGGCATGCGTGTCCCCATGCAAAGCCTTGCCGCCTTTACCGGCGCGCTGGATTACACCAGTTTCTTACGAGCGACCCAGTACTGCTGCAGCGACGTGCGGGAGAAGGCGGTTGCCTTCGAGCGGATCGTGTTCAACGTGGCGTTCAACAAGCGCGATGACCACCCCAAGAATTTTGCCTACCTCATGTCTTCTAGCGGCCAATGGAAGCTGGCCCCGGCTTACGACGTGACTTTCTGCGAAGGGCCGGGCGGATACCACCAGATGGACGTGATGGGGGAGGCGCTTCGTATCACGCGTAAGCATCTGCTCAGGCTGGCTGTGGAGGAGGCGGATCTATCGTCCCGGGACGCCGCCGACGTCATCGAGCGGATCTGCCAGGTAACCAGCAGTTTTACTGCCAGCGCCAAGCGCCAGTTTCCTCGTAGCATCACCCGAGACACGCCGCACACGATTCAGGCACGCATCGACGACAATATTGCGCGGCTCAGTTAGCAAGCTTTGCCTCGGTTATTGTGATAGGGCGGCGCGCTCGGCCGATAACGCCCTGCTTACGATCCTTGAAGGCGTCGGTCAGCTTCTTGCTGAAGGCGTTCTACAACAGCACCAGTAGCCAATAAGCGGGAAGCGGGCGTATTTCAGCCTATCGCATCTCCATCGTCTGTTTTTCTCAGGCCACCACAAGACCTCGTTGGTTCGTTTTGTCGCAGGTCGGCATAGTGGTTTCGATGCTGGTGAGGTAGGGGCAGGGGTGTATACTTTGGCAAATTTTGTCAAAGGCGGACGAAGCCATGAGTACCATGAACATCTCCCTGCCGGACGCTCTCAAGAGCTTCGTCGATGACCAAGTCAGCCAGCGAGGCTACAGCACCAGTAGCGAATATGTGCGGGAGCTGATTCGCAAGGATCAGGATCGGCAGCACCTGCGTGGTCTGCTGCTGGCCGGGGCAGAGTCGGCTCCCACTGCTCCTGTGGATGGCGACTACTTCGAATCCTTGCGCGCCAGGGTTCGTAAGGCTCGGGGATGAAGGCCAAGCCGGTCATTCCGCGAGCCCTTGCCAGCCAGGATGTAGAGGACGCTGTCAGCTATTACCTGGGGGAGCAGGCCGAGCAGGCTGCACTCGGGTTTATCGATGCTCTGGAAAATGCCTATACCCACATCAGCCGCCATCCAGCCTCGGGTATGCCTCGGTACGCCCATGAGCTGGCTTTACCAGGGTTGCTCTACTGGCCGCTGAAACGCTATCCCTATCTGGTGTTCTACGTTGAACGCGATGACCGTGTCGATGTATGGCGCGTCTTACATGGCGTGAGGGACATTCCTGAATGGCTGGCTGAAAGCGCCTCCCACTAGATTCGTTGCGGTTGAGTTATGGGTGAGTGACTGCACTCTCTTTGAAGTCCAGTCATTTCAACATTCCTGAAGCTATTGCACTTGCGGTCGAATGGGCATGGGGCGAGCGCATGGATCAGTGCGGACTAAATTTCTGAATGACGTGAGTTTTGCACTGTATTCACTGATCTGAGCTAGCTATCAGTATCTGTCGAAGCTATCTCAGACACCGCTCTATCCCAAAGTCTTTCAGTATTAGAGGCCGGTCTTCTCAACCCCAGCGACAAGGTTCCCATTCTCTTGAGAACTTCATTGCGTTCGTTTTCGAATAGACTGATTGCTTTTTCTTTTATTGCATCAGTTGGAACATGGGCGGCATAGGGGTTGTCGAGTTGAAGTCTGATCTGTATCAGCTTCATGATTTGCAGTTCGAACTGGGTTTGCGTTGCCCTTAATACTTGTTCTATTTCCATGTTATCTTTCTCTAATTTCTTTATCTCCCTAAGGTGCGCTTCTTTTTGGAGTTTAAGTTTTTTCTTCGTCTCAGCGATTGCTTCTTTGTGTTCTTTGATCCGCTGTTGTTCATGCCCTATGAAGCTTTCAAGCGCATCCGTGATTGTTGAAAACATTTCATCAGCTATTTTATCCAGTGCACGCTTCGTATCATGCGATAGAATAAATGTATAACTTTTCCTCTCTGAATGTTTGCTCCTTGATTTCCTCTGGCGCCAAGCATTTCTTAGTTGTGACTCGATTTCTCGATTATTAGCGTCGTTTGCAAGGCTTGGCTGAGTTCCATATGGTTCAAATGCAGTGTTGTCAATGTAGCATTTTTTACTTCGTAAATACTCTCGAGCCCATTGTCTATCTTCTTTGGGGATTTTATTAATCCATGGAAATACTATAAGTTCATTCTGCATACTTTTTAACATAAAATAACCATACTAATTATTAGTGTTTTTGTGCCGTTACAGGTGCCGTTACAGGTGCCATTACAGGTGCCGTTACAGGTAGCGTTACGTGTAACACGTATGCCGGTTTTTCAGACGTTTTACCAGCCTTTTTTTGAGATTTCGCGGTGCGATTTTGTCTCAGCCCTATGGCCTAGCTTTCGAGGTAAGGGGGGAACGTGGCATTCACTGTATGGACAGAAAAGCGATCAATCGTGATAAGGCGCCTCACTCTGGTGAGCTTGAGCTACTGCCAGAGCGCTCTGGCTCTGACGGAGACTAAAAAATACTCACCAACCAATCCTCTGAATGAATTAGAGGAACCCGCTCATGAGAATAATTCGCCTGAAAGAAGTCTCCAACGCCACCGGGCTGGCGCGTTCGACCATCTACAAGTACGTATCAGAAGGGTTCTTTCCCAAACCAGTGCCTTTGGGCGACCGGTGTGTGGGTTGGCTGGAGAGTGAGGTACAGGGCTGGATAATTGCCAGGGTCGAAGAGCGAGATATGTGATTGTTGTCGTGCTGTCGGTTATGCCGTCAGTGATAATGGTATTTTCCCCGAGCAGCATCTGTTTCTTGTCGGTTTTCTCTGTGGCGTATTTCGTGGCCTTGGTCAGGGCAGTGCTCTCTAGCACTGTCGGTAATAGTAATATGCTTAATGAGAGGAATATATTTAATACTCGTGGTGGTTAGTTTATGTGACTAACCACTGGAGTATCTTAATGAACCGCCATCCTGAAAACAGCAATCTGCTTCTTCACCATGAGCCTCACTATCGAGGGCTCCCTATCCAGATGCAGAAAGGCCCCTTCATTGCCCAATATCTTGATCGTCTCTACACGACGGTGAGCCGTGCGCTTGATGAGTATTCGCGAGTGCTGGCCTTCAGGGTCGACCTTCGTTTTCCTGCAAGCACGGATCTGGCTGGTCTCGCCAATGCGAACCAGGCCCTCAACCGATTCTTCGAATCGCTCAAGGCTCAGATAAGGCACAACCGGCAGGTTGCCAGTCAATCGAACGAGCGTGTGCACGGAAGCAGCGTGAGGTATGTGTGGGCCAGGGAGTTGGGACGGTTGGGACGCCCTCACTACCACCTGGTGATTTTCTTGAACTGCGATGCCTACTGCAGCTTGGGCAAGTACGAGTTGGGCAGGGACAACCTGTTCAACCGACTTCACAAGGCGTGGGGAAGTGCGCTGGGGTTGCCGGTCGAGGCAGTCGCGGGTCTAGTCGAGCTGCCGAAGAATGCTGCCTACGTGCTACGACGTGACTGCTTTGCAGACATGGTGGACTTCTACAACAGGGCAAGCTACCTGTGCAAGGTTGCTACCAAGCAGTACGGTGACTGGCAGCATGCATTCGGATGCAGCCGAATCTAAAAAAGAACTGTCACCAGTTAGGGTCGAGCGGCCCCAATGATGGAGCTGCTCGGCTTTGGCTCTTGAGGTGGCGAGAAACAGGTTGGCTCAGGCTGCGATAGATTCCAGAGGCTGGCAGCGGTCTCCCAGCCGCTGTCGTGGCTCGCTCCAGCGACACTAATAAGCAGGGAGCAAGATGGCCACGCAAGTGCTTGCTGATACAGGTCTGCCAGTCGTCCCGGTACGGTGCTGTCTTGTTCCCCGATCAAATGCCGTTGGGGCATGGCTGCGAGCCGGTCACCGTAGTCCAGCGGATCCAGTGAGCCACTGAGAGGTGAGAGCCCTTTCATCTGCGCCCATAGCCTCGGGCTGAGGTTGCCCGCGATGGTCTGGACGAAGCTGACGTCATCGCGTTGTGCCGCCAGCAGCAATGCCAAGGCTGCACCTCCGGAGTATCCCACCAATTCGAAATCCCGGTTGCCGTAGCGCGTCTTGAGGTGATCCAGGGCCTGGCCGAGGCTATCCACGACTTCCTGGGAAAAGCGGCGGTTCGTCCAGAGTTCCGGTTTGCAACCTGGAGCGCTGACGAACTGGCAGGGGCGGGCCAAGTAGGCATTGGGATAAGGATCATTGGCTGCCAGCCTCGCCACCAGCAGGTTACGCGGGCTTGGATCCAGGCTGGGTTGCCTCGAGGTGATCCAGGCGTGGCCATCGCCCTCCAGGTAGACCCTGAGGCGCGTACCCGTCGGAACCTGTCGCGGCGAGAGCAGGGTAAGTGGATAGGACTGGCCCTGGAGGATTTCCAGTGCTCGACCCTGCTCATCAGCCAATTGCTGCAGGGCTTCATGGGGCGTCTGGCATCCAGCGAGAACGGCGCTGACCAGCAGCGCCATTGCCATTCGATAAAGGCCGGCCTGCTTGTACAGGCCGGATAGGTGGCTTCTCATCAGAAGTCGTAACGTACCTTGGCGCTGAAGGTGTCGGCGTTGAAGTCGGTCTTGCCGACATAGTCGTAGCTGAGACCCACGGTGATCGCGCCGAGACGGTAATCTGCACCAATACCTGCTTCATAGCTGTTGCGCACGGAGCCGGCACCCTGCGTCACGAACGGCGTGCCGCCCAGCAGGAAGGTCGAAGTGCTTTTCGCCTCGTCGGCGGCGAAGTCATGGTAGGCCATCAGCCTGGCCTGGGGTTGCAGGTTACCGCGTCCGAGCGGGAAGTTGCCTGCCACTCGCACGCCGGCACCCAGTTCCGCCACTTCGTAGCGTTGATCCTCGACCCTGAGCGCCGCGGACGAGCCTTTCTCGCGGTAGCCGTCGATATCCACCCGCGTGTAGCGGGCTGCCAGGCGAGGTTCGACCAGGAACCGGTCGTTCAGGCGGTAGGTGTAGCCGCCGACCAGGCTGGCGCCGAGGACGTTGCTATCGTAGTCGCCCTTGGCAGTTGTACCGGCGATACGACGCTTGCTCTCGTTGTCGTTGATCCCGTAGCTCAGGTTGGCATCGACGAAGTAGCCGCCCTGTTCGAAACTGCCGTACAAGGTGAGGGCGTTACCGTCGACATCGGTGGTGTTGCCGCTGTCACTGTTCACGCCGGTACGCAGAAAGCTGTAGGCCACGCCCAGGGTGAGCTGATCGCTGAGCTTTCCGTCGGCACCGATGGCGATGCCGCGGCTGTAGGCGTTGAAGCCGGCCACACCGTCGCGCAGATCCTGGCTGGCGTCGCTGTACAACGCCTGTGCCCAGACGCCGGTGCCCTGGAAGGCGTCGCCGGATGAGGCACCGCGCAGGCTGCTGGTGCGGTTGCCGGTGACATTGCTGACCAGGGTCTGGCCGCTGGTGGCGGCCTGGGTGGCACCGCCATTGACCTCTGGCGTCAACTGCTCGGCCAGCGCCTTCAGCGTGGCAGGATCCTGCGACGCATTCACGTAGGCCTGGAATACCGGATCGTTGGGGTTGTTCTGCGCCAGGCCGGTGACTACCTGGCTGAACGCCGCCCCGGCCCGCTGGGCATTCGGCGTGCCACCCACGTTGCCGATCTCTTCGCCCACTTCTTCCTCGGCCTTGGTGCTGACCTTGGCCACGATCTGGTTGTCCTCGATGGTGAAGGTATCGACATTCAGCAGCGCCGAGCGGCTGGTGACGTCGAGACCTGCATCCTCCAGGGTGCTGGCCTCTACCAGGGTGTAGGTACTGCCAGCGGCCGTGAAATCGCTGCCCCGGGCTGCCAGTTGGATCTGCGAACCGCTGGCGAATGCCGCGGTGCCGGAGACTGCGACCACTGCCTTGCTCGGGTCGGTGGCGCTACTCAGATTGAGGCCCAGCGCGGCGTTCTCCGCGACATTCAGGTTGCCCTGGATGATCGTATGCGGCTGCTCGAACTCCAGGCGAGCGGCCGAGCTGCCACCCACCTGCACCCAACCGCCATTCTTCATGCGGATATGGGCGCCGTCCTCCGTGGCATCGTTGCCTGTGAAGGCAACCTGGCCGGTGATGTCGATACCGGTCAGGTCGATCAGGTTGCCAGTGATGCTGCCCTGATCCCACAGCAGTTTGACGTCGCCGCTGGCGAAGGAAGCGTCGATGGCTTCATCCCGGGAGACGATGGTGCCGCTGTTCTGTATCACCAGCGTATCGACGGCGTCGGTACTGTCGATGTCGAAGGTGCCGATCTCGATGGCTGCATCGTCGGACTGGATCAATCCCGTGTTCAATACTTGTACTGGCGATCCGGCAAAACTGACGCCATCCAGTTTGATCGGGGTGGCGTCCTCGCCACTGGCAACGATGCTGCCGTGATTTTCGATGCCGCCGAGGTCGGCGCGATCGCCTACGGCATTAGCCGTAGCCAGCAGGCCGGAAGCGTCTTCTCCGCTGACCTGGATCAAGCCATGGTTGATCAGCTTGCCGGCGATGCTGCCTCCCTCGAGCAGGATGCCGGATGCTTCTTCGCCATCGGCCAGGATTTTGCCGCTGGCCGCATTGATCAGGTCACCGTGAATGGCGGCGGAATCGACCCGTATTCCCGAAACCCGCTCGCCCGTCATCGTAAGGCTGCCGTTGTTGATCAGATCGCCCTGTACCCGGGTCGTCGATCCGGCCGATGAAGGATCGGAGTCGTCTCCAGCAGAGGCTAGGTCGACGGCATTGAGCTCGTTGCCGGTCGCATTCACCGAGGCGTCGAGCACCAGGTCATCGTTGAAGACATCGCCATGGAACTGCAGCGGCTGGACGTCCTGGTTGGAGAAGGTACCCGTGACTTCAACGCGGTCGGCATAGGTGTTGCCTGCGCTGTGGATTCCATCGTTGGTCAAGGTGAGGGCCTGGGCCGCCAGCGGGAGAGTACTGGCGGAAATGGCAAGTGCCAGAAGCCGTTTGCGGTAGGTAGGGGGTGTCATTGTGTTGCTCCTTGCATGACTGCGTGTGGGTGTTGGCGTGTTTTTGTTGGCTACAGGCGGGCGTTGTCAGTCCGAGCGAGTGCTGAGGTGCCGCGCGCAAGCGTTCCGAACAGATCGGGCGCACGAAGGTGATGGGGAAAGCGGCTACTCTGTCCGACAGGCCATCGCGAATCGCAGGGTGTCTTTGATGAAGCTGTCGGGCGGTGCCTTGTAAGGGGTGTTTAGCGCCTTGAGTTGTTCAGGGCTGTAGGCGTTCTCCAGCTTCTCGAAGGTACAGGTGCAGATGGATTTACCCGCGCCGCCCTTGATGCAGCCGGCCATGAACTCGCCCCTCACTTTGGAGTTCTCATCGGAGCACCCGGCAAGTGCCACGATGGCAAATAGCGTTATCACTATGGATTTCATGGGCGGCGTCCTTACCGAAGCACCAGGCTGATACCGAGAAAGGCGCCCAGCACCAGCCCTATGAGCTGTGGGCCCATCAGCCAGAACACCTTTATCCAGATCAACTGGAAAAGGCCTCCGTTGGTGAAAACCGCGTCGGGGTGGGCGAATTTCCTGATCGCGTCGCCAAGCAGGGCGCCTATCAGGCCGAGCACCGACCCGACCACCACCGCCAGGAACTTCATGAAGAAGCCGGCGCCCAGTACCATGGCGGAGTTGTTGAAGGTGACGCCGAGGATCGACAGGACAATGGCTGCAATGCCCCATCCGATAATGGCCGGGTTTAATCCCGGGAAGTCCTGATCGTCCGTGGACTCGTTAGGTGTTTCTTTCGGTTCTTGCATTTCATTACTCCCAGTAAATGGTGGAAAAGCAGGGGTGCACGTCACTACCAGGAAGCGGTGCAACTGTTTTCCGGGTGGTCGAGCGGGCGCAGTATTTGCCCGATGTTTTTAGTGGGTAAGTTGACCGTCTTGCCTTCGGCGTTTATCTGCAGGTTGTTCGCCTTGCGCAGTGCATCCCAGAAGCCTGGGAAGTTGGCTGCGCAGGCACGGCAGTCGGTGAAGAAGGGGTTGCTGTAGTGGATGCCGTCGACGATCACGTCGAAGCCGCCTTCCTGGTCGGATGAGTAGGCTTTTCCGGCAATGTCTGCGTAGGCACTGATATAGCCGTCCTCGTGGTCGGGACAGGAAATGGTCAGAGCATTGTCATTGCTGTCGTCGGCCTGGTATTCGGCGACGCCCTGGCCCCATCCCGAAGTCCACTCATAGGTTCCGGCCCAGGCGGTGTTGGTCAGCGTCCAGGCGAGCGCCAGAGCCAACAAGAGTTTGTCGTTCATGCAGAAGCTTCCTTGTGTTGTGTGCTGTTGTGGCATGCAGAAAGGTCGATAAACAACCTTTTAAGTTGATTGTCGACCTCTGCTGTCCTTCATGTCAACGAGTTGATGCCCAACCATTCGGGTCGACTGGAAGAGGCGTCATCATGAGTAGCGATCAAAAAGATCTGGCGGAAGCGGTAGGCCGTGCCATTGCCAGGCAGCGCATACGTGCTGGGCTGACCCAAGAAGAAGTGGCGGAGCGGTTGGGCGTCGGCAACGAGGCGGTGTCACGCATAGAGCGCGGCATCGTCATTCCCAATATCGCTCGCCTGTTCGATTTCGCCTCGATCTTCGGCTGCGAAGCCACTGAGTTGCTCAGTGAGGCCAGCCCGCGCCCGGATGACCAGGCCAGCCGGATCAGTCGACTGCTGACGCCCCTTGATCAGGCTGACCGGCAATTGCTCGTGGAGATGGTCGAGCGCCTGAGCGAGCGTCTGAGCCAGGATTGAGCGCGCTGTACTGAATCGATTCAGGCATCCGACTGTTCATCGAACTTTGCACCGCAGCGCAGGCACAGGCAGTCGTACTCCATGAACTGGTGTTTCCTGACATCACGGATGAAGTCCTGGGTATCGGCCCAGTTGGAGGCCGCACCCGACACGCCGTCGATCATCAAGTCGAAGGCGCGCTCCAGATGGTTCTCTTTAGGGGGCGTCGCCACGGCCTGAGCGGTGGCGGATTGCTGGATACCGTTCAGGAACCCGCCCAGGGTTCCGATCAGACGGGCTAATGCCTTGGCGGCATCCTTGGAAAGCACGACGGAAGAATTACAGATCAAGCACCGTATGGTCATGGTGGTCGCTCCAGAGGGGATCGAAGGGGGATAGCGCGGAACGTCGCGGGCAGGCGTCGGACGAGCGCCTTTTCGTTCTCAGGCCTGGCGGACGATCTGAACGTCGGCTCGTTTGAGAAGCCAGGCGAACAGGCCGAAGGCCAGAGTGGCGACCAGCAGAACTGGCCAGAAACGCAGCATGAGTACCAGCAGCGCGATAGCCGCCGAGCTACTGGCCAGTACACCTATGAATACGAACAGCAGGCCAATGAAGCGCAATGCGGTCATGGTCGTTCTCCTTACAGATGACCCAGTTGGGCGAGGGATGCGCAGCCTTCGTGGCCGACGATGATGTGATCCAGGGTGCGGGTGCCCACCAGGGCGAGCGCACTCTTCAGGGATCGGGTAAGGGTGAGGTCGGCTTGGCTGGGCTCGGGGTCGCCGGAAGGGTGGTTGTGCACCAGGATCGCGGCAGCCGCGTTGTGTTCCAGGGCGATTTTCACCACTTCCCGCGGATACACGCAGGCTGAATCGAGCGTGCCGCGAAAGACTTCGTGAAAGCCGATGACCCGGTGTTTGCTGTCGAGCAAAAGCAGGGCGAAGATCTCGTGCGGTTGCTGCTGCAGGAGGATCTGCAGGTGGGCGAAGACCTGGGCGGGCTCGGTCAAGGCGCGACCGCGAGCCAGGCGGCTGGTTGCCAGTTGCTGCGCCATGCGCAGGATATCGGCCTCGGTGACGGGCGATTCGACGACATAGCTGCCGGCGATTTCGCCGGCTTTCAACTTGTGGAATTTCATGGAAGGGCTCCTGGAGAGTCATGCGCGTTTGGCGCGCTGGGGCGCGGGTTTGCGTTCGGTGGAGGATGGCGGGGTAGCGTGTCGCTGCGCCTGGGCTTCCAGCTTGGCGGCCAGGGTGGGGCTGGCCGTCGCCGCTGTGTCCGGTTGGCGGGGTGAATCGTCCTGGGGCGGGAAGAACTCTTCGGTGATGGCGCCGCTGTCTTCCACGCTGTCCTCGAAGGCGCCGTTGCCGAGTCCTTGTCGTGCGGCGGCGTCCAGCGCGACCTGGTCGAAACCAGCGGCTTGCCGTTCTTCATCGAGCTGCCTGGCGGCGAGCAACGCCGCTTCCATGCCTATGCCACTTCTGAAGGTGATATCGACGTAGAAGATCGGTGTGCCGTGGCTCTGCCGGGTGGACTTGCCGCGCAGGCGCAGTTCCAGCGGCAGACAGGCCAGCCGGTTGCCGGAAAGGGCTCGGTAGTACAGCAGGCGTGCCGCCAGGGTGCGGATGCTGTTGAAGCCAGTGGTGCGGAACACGAAGCTGCCCAGTGGATCGTCGTCGCCAATCACGACGTTGAGCCGACCGTAGGGTTTACAGGCATTGCCCTTGGCCAGCGAGCAGGCATCCGGCGAGGGGCAGGGCAGTGACTGAATACCGTCCTTGCCCAGGCGCTTGCAGGTCTCGCCGTTGCCGACACACAGCGGGCGCCCGGTCTGCCGGTCGAACAGGGTGTAGTCGGCGCGGAAGTTCAGCTCCGGTTCGTTGAACAGCAGGCGAATCGGGATGCTGCGCAGCTTGTCTCCCTGGGATTTGCGCAGCTCGTCGTTGAGCGGGTGCAGCAGCCATCCATCCTTGCTCTGCACCTGGGAGGTGATGGTGAACTGGTCGTCTTTCTCCGGCAGGCGCTTGCCGTTCTTCTCGACGACCCTGCCGATGGAGATGCGCCCCAGCACGGGCGGGGTGATTGCCAGGCCTTTCAGCATGGTGGTTCTCCTGGAAACGAAAAAAGCCAGCCCAGCAGTGCGAACTGCGGGTGCTGGCCAAGGGGGAGGGAATTGGGAAATCAGTTGATCAGGAAGCGGCGTGAGCCGGGTTTCAGCAGCGGGTATTTCGCCTGGAGATAGGGCTTGTCCTCGAGTAGGCGCACCACATCGAGGGTTACGCTGTCCTTGGCTTTCTTCCAGGTGATGCTGCCGCCGGAGAACGCCGCACGAGTGGCATCGCCCATGGCCTGCTGCAGGCGCTGCTTGAGTTCGGCTTCGCGATTTTCTTTCTCGGCAATCGACTGGCGTACCGCCTTCAATTCCAGGAAGGCTGCTGCCAGGCCAGCATTACCGCTGAGGTCTAGCGTCTGGCCGCTGTCCTGGGGATAGAGGCAACGCAGCGCCAATTCAGCAGAAGCACTGCCATCAGCCGGTGGTGGTGTATCGGTTTCGACGTAGTGCCAGAAACGGCGCTCCAGCTCGATCAGGCGGGCGATCATCTGCTCGTCCCGAACGATGCGATGGATCTCCAGCGTCTGGCCGCCGAGCAGAACCGCCACGTCTGCCGCCTGCTTGCCGGTGACGGCGAGCTGGTGCATCACCTGCAATTGCACGTACTCGGGCACGCCTTCCTGCCAGAGGCGTGCCCCGTTCAGGCCGGCGGTCTTGCATTCGAGGATCTGCACGTCCTCGGCACCGATCACCTCGCGGTCGATATTGGCCAGCATCCAGGGCAACTCGGGATTTGGATGCTGCAGCACGGCGTTGATGCGTCGCACCTTGTTGCCGGTGCGCTTGCTGTAGTGCCAGGCCACGACCGGTTCCAGCACATTGCCCCAGTACATCGGGCTTTCCTCGTCGTGCGGATCGGCCTTCGGCAGTGCGGTGTCGCGACCGGTTTTCTCCATCCATAGTTCGAGCTGCGATTTATAGGGATTTAGGCCAACGGCCGCGCCTGCATCAGAACTGCCGATGCCCTGCTTGCGCACCGCCAACCAGTCTTCGCGGGGCAGTTCCTTAGTACTGATCAGGCGCAGCGCCGGGCGAGTCTTGCCGGTGCTGCTCAACGCAGTCGCTTTCATCGTGTTCACCATGCGGAAATAGAAACGCCCGATCAGCGGCGAGGCTGATCGGGCGTTATGGGGTGGGGAGGGTAGAGGTCAGGCGACCAATTGCAGGGCGGTGTCCAGAGCGCGTTGCTTGATCTGCGCACCCTGGCCAAACCAGGCCGAGTCCAGGCGGTATTCAGTGCTGCGTGCACGCCGCTCGTGGTCGACGAACTCGGTCACGGCGTTGAGCAGTCCCCAGGCGGTACCACGAGCCGACTCCAGGTTCGAGCCACGACCCCGGCCTTCGTACAGTTCCTGCACCTTGCGCAGGGCGCGTTCGTTCGGCAGTACTTCCGGCAGGGCGCCGGTCGGCGAGGTTTCGCACAACACGTTCATGAAGAAGCCCAGGGCCTCATGCCACTGCACCTTGCGTTCGGCCAGCGCACGCATGCGGTACATGAAATCGTCCCATTGCGAGACGGCGATGCCGAGTTGCTTCTTCACCGACAGGGGATCGAAGCGAGTGTTGTGCGGCACCTTGATCGCGCGGCTGGCGCCATCCAGGGCGATGGTCAGGGTATTGTTACACACCACACGCACGGTGGTTGGCGTCGCTGTGGTAGCCAGGGTGCCGTCGCAGGAGGTGGCCAGTAGCAGGTAGCCATTGACCTGGTCGTTGCCTTTGAGCGCTGCACCTTGCCCGGTGCGCGCGAGGGCCCAGAACTTACGACCGCCCTTGAGTACCCCCGCAGTCTCCAGCTCGTAGCCGGAGACCTCGGTCAGATCCCGGTAGAACTCCAGCACGTCATGAGGCTGCACCACCTGGTAGCGCTGCGAGACCACCGACAGCGGCGCCTTGGTGTCGGAGCGGTACAGAACTTTCTGCTCGGGGAACGAGTGGATGGCGCCCAGATGCCCGATAGCGTCCGACTTGAAATGCACAGGGCTTTCGAGAATCCGCCAGTCCATACCGGCTTCGCGTTGCCAGGTCTCGAGGGGTTGTTTTCGTGTGAGTCGATTGCCGAGGCCATGCCAGGGCGTGGAACCGACATAAGCCATTTGCTCGATGAGATGAGCCATCAGAGTCTCCTTGCCAGCAAGGCTGGCCACGCTCGGCTCAACAGCACCGAGCACAAGAATCAGAGTAAAAGGGAAGGCGCTGGGTACGTCGTGTCACAGCAGACGTCAGCTGTCGGAATCGGAAAACACATGGCCGCACGCCTGGCATTCGAAGTTATCGAGCACCCGTGCATCGATCTCCTCACCGAGCCGGGCACCCGCCAGACTGCCCACGGCGCCCCCGGCCAAGCCGCCAAGAATGGCGCCCGCCAGACCGCCCAGCGCGATACCCACCGGCCCGGCGACGGCGCCTATGGCCGCACCGCTGCGTGCACCAACCACCGCATTGGCAGCGCCCGTCGCCGCACCACCCGCAGCGCCAGCAGCCCCGCCCACCTTGCGGGCGATATTGCGTGTTCGGACACGTTCGGAATTGCAGAAAGGACAGTGGATCGACATCGTTCAGACTCCATACGTAGGGAAGGGCTGAAGAGGGCGATAGCTGCCCGTCTTCCCTTAGGTAATACAGGTCTGAAGATTTTTTGAATCGAGTTGGATCACGTGAACCTGGGCGAGTTAGGTGCTTGAAGGTGCTGCTACCGATCAAGTAGGCGTACAAGTAAGCGATCAAGCATCGTAACTTTTAATTTCATTGGGTTTATCGCCCCTCGGGTCGATGAATTCGCTACGAAGGGCTTCGATTTGAGAGGGGTAGATCCAGCGAGAGGCAGATCCTTATCAGTGGTAAAGCCAGTCTCGCAATCCATCTAAATTGCCTACCACGATCTGCTGAGCAATAGCCTTGGTATGCACCTTAGTGGGGTCTATCTGATAGCGCTGCAGCACGTATTGCACCAGCGGGCCGCGGGTCTCGATAACGAGCTGCCCATCTTGCATTCCATAGTCGGCTTCGATGATCGAGCGCTGCTGTGGTTCGAGCCTAGAGTCTGGAGTGATAATGACTGAAACCCGTGTTTCCCAATCATTATCGTGTTCGCGGCCTTGCTCGGATCTGTCGTCCATCAGTTCTGGAGTGTCCCTGAAGCGACTGAGCACAAAGTCCCGGTAGTCACGGTTTTTCTCGCAGTAGGCGCGTACGTGCCAGCGTATGCCTGTGTAGATCAGTGTATGTGGAGCTATCAGGCGCGTTTCGCCCTCAGGGGTGCTAAAGGAAACGTAATCGCACTCCAGGCGCAGGTTATCTCGGCAGGCCTTGAGCAGTGGCCGCAAAACCTCAGGACGTACCGAACGATCCGGTACACCCAGCACCTCGGTATGCGTGTAGGCGAGAGCCAGGCCCTCGATGTGAGGTGCGCGCTCGTGATTCTGGTTCAGCAGATGAAGATAGGCGCTAGCGCTGTCGTCGATGAAAAGCGGTTTGAACTGTTTGCTGGGCACATACCCCTTCAAATGCTTGTCATATTCCAGGTTCTTCGGCGCATGCTCTGCGATGTAGGTATTGATGTCCTTGGAGGCCTGTTGGCGGCTGATTCCAAAGCTCTGCATCAAGTGATTAGTGGTCAGGCGGCCCTCCCACCAAGCTACTGTTTCGATCAGGCGGTAGCGAAGCGCCAAGTCCCAGCGCACGGATTTGATCGATTGCTTGCGTTTCATAGCCACTCCACCTGCGCGAAAAATTTACCTGTACATGTAAACACTCTGGATGCGTCTTTTGAGATTACATATCGTTGATCTGTTGCTCAAGTGAGGTCGCTGCGCAGCCTTCATTTCCGTAGAGCCAGGGTGGCAGTGCTGTCTCTTGCAGAAAGCTTCGTGTTTTCGCCTCTAGAGGGGGGAGCATCTGGTGTTTCGGATGTCGTGCGTCATACACGATTAACAACACCTTGCTCGGACGAAATGTATGCTCTTAGACGCACCTCAATGCCATCTGATTTTGCTGTCCAGTTGTCATCCTCAGGATTGATGTGGCTTGGGCAGAATATCGCGAGATAGGTTGGCTTTGAAATCAGCTAATTAAAGGTCAGTAGGGGCGGAAGAATCCATGCAGTCTGTCACTTACCGAACGGATCTGGGCCCTATAAGTCCGTTTCAGTACCAGCAGGATGTCGAGAAATACGCGGGTAACATCGAGTGCTCAGAGTGCAAGGCCAGCGCCTGGTTCGTCAGAGGTTCATTCAGCGGTGGCCGGGAACGTGTTGCTTGCTTCGCTGCACACCACCTAGAGGGTTGCCAGATCAAAACGGTGGTACTGGTCGTTGATGATGAAGGGGCTGAGCCAGAGGAAGGTACAGACACCACGTGCATCAATGTCGACCTAGATAAGCGTAAGCCCCAAGAAATCTTGGTTCCAGAGCCCAGAGAGCGGCAGCCAGTCGATTCTCCATGGGGCGTGCTACAGCGGAAATACGCAAACGCTGCAGACTACCCGATCAACAAATCACTCCGGCAGATCCTGTCGTGCCTGATCAAGAATCCCGACTACCCAGAGGATGATGTTTCGATCCGGATCACGACTGACGGCGGTCGAGTCGCTTTGGAAGGGGAAGTCCGTAAGTTGCTCTCCCATCAGCGACAGCTTGCTGACATCGACCTAGGGACGGTTCGCTTGTTCTGGGGGTTGGTCACCAACGTCAACCGGAAGGAAGGGGAGACTTGGCTCAACTGTGGTGATTACCGCACCGAACCAAGCCTACTGGTCAGAGATGAACACCTTGAGGCGGATATGCTGAAGGCGTTCCGTCTCAACAGTTTGGATCAGCTTGAGGGCGCCTATTTTCTCGCCATGGGATGGCTTGCCGGCTCAGCACGCAAGCCGATCATCAACTTTGGCTTTGCAAAGTACATCGCCTTCGTCAAGTATCGCGTCAAGCATAACGAAGACGCTTGAGCCCTCGCTGGCCTGCTTCTCCGTCTTCGTGCGTCAGTAGTTGCCTGAGAGTGCCATAGTCCTAGCTACGTCGCAGCACTCCACCACCTGATCGCAGATGGTGCTGCATCAGCCGTAACCGTCCGCCCATCACCCCTTATCGGCAGGCGCCCATTTATGCGGCAGCAGTTCAGCCAAGGCGCTGTTCTTCCGCGTTGGCAAACGCGTCAGTACATCCTTGAGATACGCATACGGATCCTGCCCATTGAGTCCGCCCGACTGGATCAGGCTCCTGTTGGCCTGCCGTTCGATCTCATATAGCCTGCAGCGCGTGTTCGGCCAACGCGCTCTTGTTGGGCCGCATGCAGGTCGAAGAACTTGCGCCGGGCATGGGCCATGCAGCCGATTTCAAGAATGCCCTGGGTGAAGCTGGCCTTGTATCCGGCGAAGTCGTCACACACCAACTTGCCGTTCCAGTTGCCAAGGAAAGTGACTTGCATGCCCGCTCGTTCGCACGGCTGAGGCTGAAGTCGTAGGCCACGGCCTTGAGCGCCGAGAAAGGTATTAGGAAGCGCGCTGGTGATCCTTGAGATAAGGGCGGTGCTGAAGGGGGGCGTTACCCTTAAAATGCATGATGGCAATTTGAAACTGCTCCGGTTAGCCTATCCACTGCTCGTCCTGCGGCGCGGTGGTGATTGTTGCCGCGTCCCTCGTATCTTTGAAACGGATTTCAGCCATGTGGCATGACAATGAGACAGCAATTGATTACCTGAACTTCGGTGTAGTGGCTGATGCATGTGCGAGCATGCTGACGCGAGCAGATGGCGAACCCATTTCCATCGGTGTATCCGGGGGGTGGGGTGCTGGCAAGTCGTCGCTGGTGAAGATGATTGCGTCTCGACTGGAGGCTCTCGGCGAAGCTAAGCCTTTCGAAGATGGCAAGCCAGGTAACACCTTCGTTGTTCTCACCTTCAATCCCTGGCTGTACCAAGATTTTGAGTCTGCTCGCAGTGCTCTGCTTCAGATCGTCGGCGATGAGATTGTTCGGCTTGCCAAAGAGAACCAGACCATCGCGGATAAGGCCGCTGAGCTATGGCGTCGCATCAACCTGCTCAGGATTGCCCAGCTGAGTGGTGAGGCAGCACTGACATTAACAACTGGGATTCCGGTCGGAGCCCTCGGCAAGACGTTCAACACAATTGCTGGCCTCTTCTCCTCTCCGGAAAAGCCGGGCGAGGTAGCGGTAGACGCTGAGGGCATTGCATCGGCGGTCAATGGTTTGCTGAAACCAAGCGAACCTTTCTCCATGCCGGCGCACATCCAGGCCTTCCGAGACACCTTGGAAGAGCTTCTCGCCGAACTCGAAATCACCTTGGTGATTTTTGTCGACGACCTGGATCGATGCCTTCCACAAACCGCAATTTCAACGCTCGAATCTATTCGCCTACTGCTGTTCATTCGCCGTAGCGCATTCGTTGTTGCGGCCGACAACGACTTCATCAAGGCCGCTGTGAAAGTCCATTTTGATGGAGCGGGCATTTCGAGCGACGTAGCAACCAACTACTTTGACAAGCTCATCCAGGTTCCGCTGAACGTTCCACGGCTTGGCCTCAACGAGGCGAAAGCCTACCTAGTGCTACTCCTGCTTGAGCGAGAGGCCAAAGCTGGCACATTCACCAGCGCTCAATTCGAAAGCGCGCTCAAACTCATTCCCGATAGGCTGCGAAACAGCTGGAAAGGCGAGACGATTAACCAAGAGTTTCTCTACGAGCTGGTCGGAACGAATGAAGCATTACGAGGCTTGATGGATCTTGCAGAGGGACTGGCATCACTTCTCCATGGCTCGTCAGCAGTCAATGCCAATCCCCGACTCATGAAGCGCTTCCTAAACACGGTTTATCTGCGCGAGGCCCTTTCTGCGCCGCAGGGGATCAAGCTAGATATCGCAGCATTGGCGAAATGGCACCTTCTTGAGCGCTGTGATGAATCGCTTGCAGAGGCGATTGCTGGCCAAGTCCATTCAGACAATGACGGTAGAGTGCAGGTTCTTGCTGATGCGGAAGGCGTGGCTGCTAGCCAAACCGGATTGCCCGACCCCTTTAAGGACAACCCCTTCACTAGGCAGTGGCTCCAACTGCCTCCAGCACTCGGCACGGAAGATCTCCGCCCATTGCTGCACCTGAGCCGCGACTCAGGTACTCGTGACTTCGGTGATGACAACATGACGCCTGATTCACGCAAGCTTCGTGATGCGCTGAAGACAGCAAGGAGCGGGCATCAATCCCTCACGGATCTTATGAATAAAGTTGGGCCTGATCAGACTGAGCTGGCAATGATCAAGGCGTGGCAGAGCTGCGCCACTGTGCGCAATTGGAAGCGTAACGAAGACACAGTGATGCTCGTCGAGTGCTGCAAGGTATTCCCTCAGCTCGGGAAAAAGGCGGCCAGCCTGTTGGAGCAAGCGCCTCTAAAACTAATCGGCCCCGGCTTTATCCCAACCCTAGGTACCCATAAATGGGCGCTCGAGGTCTTGGAGCGTTGGAAGGGCCTAAACGAGCTATCTGGTCCAACTAAAAGGGCTATTGAGCAGCTAGGGGCGAAGCACTGATGGGCACTTCAACATCCAGCAGTGGCGGCCGTGCAGGCTCTCCTTTTGATCCAGAATGGCTTTCTCCAGATGGAGCGGCCCCCAGTAGTATCGGAGGCGGAGCCGAATCTAGCTCTGACCAGGGGGGAGCTGAGGGAGCTACTGCCGGCGAAGCGCCAGCGACCCCCGAGAATGTTATAGCCCCGGGGCGCCGGTTTGGTCCTGCCCGCTCGCAAATGGGCTCGTACCTCGGAAATGGCCGTCGCGATGATCTTCGGGGCGCGACTAGGAGCATGGTCTCGAAGGGGATGGGGGGAGCAAGCCGTGC
The DNA here is from genome assembly GCF_004327285.1 of Phytopseudomonas daroniae. Taxonomy (GTDB): domain Bacteria; phylum Pseudomonadota; class Gammaproteobacteria; order Pseudomonadales; family Pseudomonadaceae; genus Aquipseudomonas; species Aquipseudomonas daroniae. Next base: position 158,929 of record NZ_QJUI01000010.1, on the reverse strand, counting down.
TGCTTCGACCATGCGAAGCACCGCCAGAGGAGCCGGGGCCCTAGGTCAGTTTCTGATGGCTGCTCGCGATGGCACTGACCAGCGAGTGACGGACTGGGTAGCGCGTTGCCGATCGACCAATCTTTCCGCTTCTGACTTGGCGCTTGAGGTCCTTAAGGAGGTTTTCTCCGGATCCGGCAGCATTGATGAGGACTCGTTGCGTGACGCCGGCGCAGAGGCGTTAGCCAAGCTCTACGAGAATCATCCGGATATAGACATTTTGGCTCCCACTGATGAGCAGATCGCTGAAGTGATGGGGCTGACAATCGCTATCCAAATCTGCCAGCGCATCGATATGCAGCTCGGGCAGACTTACGAAAAACTCGTGCATGACCCGGCACTGATCCAAGAGCGCCGAGCTGACATAAGGGAATGGGTCTGGGCGGAAGTACGGGTCGTCATGGAGGAGAAGAAAGCTTCGCATGCGGATCCGAAGAGTTTGGCTCAGTCAATCCTCCAATCCGCGTTGCAGGTGTTTGCCGAATGAATAAGGTTCTGTGCTCCAAAGCGGAAAGGATCCCGCAGCAGCTACAAGCAGACGAGCGAGTTTTCTCGTACTTCAAGGGGGCTAGTCGCAATGGCGTCGGCGCAATTGCCAACCGCTGGCATGGGTCATTGAAGAGAACAGGATTCCGTCCATCACCAGCAGTTTGGGACTTCGTTCAGTTTTGTCTTGCGGTCTGCAGCGCTGATCTGGCCAGCCCCCGAAGCACCAGTGCAGATGGGTGGACCCGTACGATCCAGCTCACCGTGGGTCTTTGTGAGCCGCTACGATGGGTTCCTCTAAAGCATCGCCTTGAGGAAATGCTCAAGGTTCTAACTGGCGACTATTGGATCCTCATTTTCAACGATGCAGGAGTTGAGCCGCCTGATGGCGATGGTGCCTATCTCCAAAACGACTGCGTGTCCTTGCTATCAGGTGGGCTCGATAGTCTGATTGGCGGCATCAATTTGGCCGCGGAACAAAGACGTCCTCTGTTCGTTTCCCAGCTTGCGCATAAGGACTCGGCACGGCAGCGGGACTATGCAGGATTGCTTGCGGGCGCTGGCTCGCATTACCAATGGAGCCATGGCATCAGCTTCAAAGGGGCACGTGAGGCTTCGACTCGTGCTCGATCCTTGGCCTTCTATGCGTTTGCCGTGCTTGCCTCGACGAAGATCAATCTGCCCAGGCCGCAAATCTACATCCCTGAAAACGGGTTTATCTGCATCAACCCTCCACTGGTCCCTGGCCGAGTCTCGAGCCTGAGTACGCGCACGACCCACCCGCTTTTCATCGGCACGCTTCAAAGCGTGCTCGATGAGCTCGGGATATCCGTTGAGTTGATACTGCCTTATCGGTTCCAAACCAAAGGAGAGATGATGCGGGGCTGTCTCGATCAGGACAGGTTGAGAGAGTTGGCTTCGGACTCCACAAGCTGCGGGCGCTTCCGGACTTATAATCGCCAGCACTGTGGCCGTTGTGTGCCTTGCCTGATCCGTCGAGCAGCTTTCTTGGCGTGGGGACCGGGAACCGATCAAACCAACTATCGCTTTCCGTCAGTAGTAGGTAGCGATAAGTCAGGCAGCCCTGATGATCCGATGGCAGTGGCTCTGGCTGTACTCGATGCCAAGCAGAGAGGGTTGGATCGATTCCTGGGCGGCACACTGGCCTTTGCGCCTATTGAGGAACGCCCAGACTATCGCCGAGTCCTGCAGCAGGGGCTTGCTGAGCTGGAAGCCGTTCTTGTTCAGGATCAACTGCTTTGATCGACTTCCATTGCCATGTAGATCTCTACCCCAAAGCTAGGGAAGTACATGCTGAGGCTCTGAGCCGCAATGCATTCACGTGGTTAGTAACTACGAGCCCGAAGGCTTTCCAGGCAACGAGCTCGGTGCTTGGTCATCACGAAGCAATGTTGATTAGCCCGGGCCTTCACCCTGAGATTGTCGGTGAGCGCTTCCAAGAATTGGACCTCCTCACAGAGCTGATTGACGGCGCCATTGCTGTGGGTGAAATCGGTTTGGATGGCTCCAAGAGGTATGCCCCCAGCTACCTAAAGCAGAAGCAAGTTTTCGCTACTGCCGTGAAGCGATGCCATGACTTGGGAGGGCGTGCGCTCAGCATCCACTCGAGGCAGGCGGTTTCAGACGTGTTGGCGCTACTCAGTGAGTTCCCTGACCACGGCATCCCGGTGCTGCATTGGTTCACCGGAACGGCATCAGAGCTCAAGGCCGCTGCTGGCCAAGGCTGCTGGTTCAGCATTGGCCCCGCAGCTTTCCATTCCGCGGCTGGGAAGGCGCTAGCCAAGAAGCTTCCGAAGGATAGGGTCCTTCCTGAAAGCGATGGGCCTTTCGCGCAGTTGGAAGGGCGTCCGGTGATGCCCTGGGATTTCGACATTACCGTCAATCTGCTGAGCGAGGCTTGGGCGCTACCACCGCTAGAGGTACGGCATCAGTTGTTGAGCAATGCCAAGGCTCTGCTTAGCCAGATGGGTAGCAAAGCTTCAGCACACATCCCCACCCAATAACTCCAAGTATCTCGGTGCCGAGCTAGACGGCCTGTATTAAGGTGATCCTGATGCTCATGCAAAACCTAAAGTCTCTGCACGAAAGCATGAAAGCTCAGACGAATGCACGCGGAGATGTAATTGAGCTGCAGCGTTTCAGAAGCGTGCAGGGCGCAGCTGTATTTGAGTGCATTTTCTCCACGGGAGAACGGCCTTATAAGCTGTCGCTGACATCGCGTGGAACAGAAAAGCATCCGAAGTCCGAATTCTTTCTGTTTGATGTGTCCGACGAGTACACCATCCCGAATTATTTCCACGGGGATACATATCCGCGGTTGCTAGAGATCCTGAGAACGATGGGGGGATGACGGGAAAGAAGCTCCTTCCTGCGGAGTTTTTGGCGCAGCTTGATGCCAATGTTCCTGTATCAGCCACGGTTCCCGCTATCCCAACCTCTGACTATGTGCTCGCGAACCGCTTGGATTTGACCGATGAGCGTGACAAGCCATATTGGAGTCATTGGTTCAAGCCGCGCAGCAAGGCTGATGGCTCGCCTGGACAGGTATCCTCTGAAAACCAAGAAAAGACAGCGACATTACTTGGCTCCGCAGCTCTGACCTATAGCCGCACTATGCGGATGTCCTCGTGCTGGAGTCCAGTGCCAACAAATAAGAATTGGCGTCAGCCTAGCTAAAGGGCTGCTCACCTGACCTTTATGCTCATTCTCTAAGATGCCACTGCCTGGCTAGCAAGGAGCCGCTATGCCCACCATTCGCAAGCTGATGCTTCAGAACTTTAAGCAGTTTAGGCAGCTGGATCTGGATTTCGATCAGCGCCATAACGTACTGATCGGTGATAACGAGACCGGCAAGAGTTCTGTGCTTCTTGCTCTGGATCTGGCATTAAGCGGCAGTCGAAATCGAGTCGAGAACCTCGGGTTTGAGGCCTTGTTTTGCAAGCCTGTCATCGAGGCGTTTCTTGATGGCCCGCGTGGCATCGACCAACTGCCGACGCTCGTCATCGATGTGTTCCTGGCGGAAGGCCAAGACGAAGGCCTTTACGGCGTTGGCAATCTGGCTTGCCAGGAGACGGATGGCATTCGGCTGGCGATCGAGCCGGTGCAGGACTACGGTGCGGAGATTCGGGCAGTGCTTGCTCAGCCTGGCCGTAATTTTCCATTCGAGTACTACGCCGTTAAGTTCCAGACCTTCGCCCGCAATCTTTATGCGAGCTTCAACCGACCTGCTCGCCATCTCCTGCTAGACAGCTCTCGCATCGACAGCGACTACGCTGCCCGGGAATACACTCGCTCTGTGTTCCACTTCCACGCCCCGGTGGAGGCTCGATATCAGCTGGAAAATGCGTATCGAATGGGGAAGTCGAATTTCAAGGACAACCACTTGGCTGAGCTCAACGGAGGGCTAGACGGCTTTCAGTTTGAGGTTCGCTCAGGCGCTCGCTCAAACCTCGAAACCGACCTGGTAATTTCTGAGGACGGTATTGCTCTGGAGCATCGAGGTAAGGGGCGGCAGTGCTTCATCAAGACGAGCTTTGCTCTCAACACGCGCCGAGCCCAAGCTGGCTTCGATGTCATGCTGCTTGAAGAGCCAGAGAACCATCTAAGCCATACCTTGATGAAGCGTTTGGTCAACGAGCTCTCCAAGAAAGACGGAACTCAACTCTTCATCGCGACCCATAGCAGCCACATCTGCTCTCGCCTTGATCTGCGCAACGCGTTACTGCTCGGGCCAGGTCAGCGTAGTGGAACGCTCAGACAGCTGTCTGACGATACAGCCGCCTTCTTTATGAAGGCCCCTGACAACAATGTTCTTGAGTTCGCCCTGTCCCGCAGGGTGATTCTTGTTGAGGGCGATGCGGAGTTCATCCTCCTCGAGGCCTTTTACACGAAGCTGGCGGGGCGCCTTCCTGCCGAAGATGATGTCCATGTGATTTCCATCGGTGGTACCAGCTTCAAGCGATATTTGGAGCTTGCTGCGCTGTTGAACATCAAGGTTGCAGCGATCAGAGATAACGATGGCAGCTACGAGGAAAACTGCGTTGAGAACTACGCCGACCTAGTGACCGAGCATGCCAGGATCTTTGCTGATGCTGACAACCAGCGCAGTACCTTTGAAATAGGTCTGTATGCCGACAACACGGCCATCTGTGACGAGTTGTTTGCTCCAGGGCGAAGGACCCTGACCCCTCAGCAATACATGCTGGCGAACAAAGCAGAAGCCGCATTTGAGTTGCTGGACAAGAAGGCGGATGAGCTGGTTGCTCCTGGCTACATTGCGGAGGCAATCGCGTGGCTAAGGAGGTGATGTTTGCAGTTGCAGGTTCTGGCAAAACCACGACGCTCATTGAGCGCCTGACCCTAGACCAGCGTGCATTGATCATCACCTACACAGAGAACAACTACGCCCACCTGCAGCGCAGCATCATCCGAAAATTCGGATTTTTACCTCCCAACATCTCCCTGTTTACCTATTTTGGGTTCCTTAACGGCTTCTGCTACAAGCCGCAGTTTGAGCTGGCTTTGGGCACGCGTGGGCTGAGCTTCAGAATGCCGCCGGCTCACACACGGGCATTTGCTCGTACTCGGATGGAGTACTACAAGGACGGCAAGGGGTATCTATTCCACAACCGCCTGGCCAAGCTGCTTCAGGTCAAGGGGACTGTCCCTCGGCTCATTGCTCGAATTGAGCGTTTCTACGACCAGCTTTTTGTCGATGAGGTCCAAGATTTTGCGGGCCACGACTTCGATCTTCTGCTCGCTCTGATGCCCGCCCAGGTGGACATCCTGTTGGTTGGCGATTTCTATCAGCACACTTTCGATACCAGCCGAGATGGCCCCACCAACCGCACATTGCATGACAATATTCAGCGCTACGAGCGCCGTTTTAGTGATGTGGGCGTTCAGGTCGACAAGGAAACCCTGAGCCATAGCTGGCGGTGTGGAACCACGGTGTGTGATTTCATTACGACCCACCTTCAGATCAATATCGGGTCACACAGGCAGGATGAAACGGCGATTGTTCCTGTGATCACTCAGGATCATGCCGACGCCATCCATGCCGACCCGGGGGTGGTGAAGCTCTTCTACCAGGAGAGCTACAAGTACGGATGCCATGCGTTCAATTGGGGCGCGAGCAAAGGCATGGATCACTTTCAGGATGTGTGCGTTGTACTGAGCGACAGAAACTGGAAGCTCTATCTTGGGGGCAGCTTCGAGGCTCTCCCTGCTCAGACGCGCAACAAGCTCTACGTGGCCTGCTCCCGTGCGCGAGGAAACCTCTATTTGGTGCACGAAAAGCACTTCAGGGCTTTTAAGGCCGACTGACCTGAGGCGTGCATGTGCCTTGTGAACTGCGGAGGCTTTAGCGGGTGGCGTTCAATGTCCACTTTTGGCTGTGGTGTGGATTCAACCTGACGCCGCAACACACTAAACCCTCCGTAAACAGGAGGAGTGTTAAGGGATAGGCTTAATTTCTCTTTAATCTAGGTGGACACCTGCTGAGCTCTTCATTTTTCGTTCTCTTTCTGTCCGTGCAGCCTTCTCCATATCGGACTCAGGTAGGTAGAATTTTTCGTTAGTGTCAGGCGTAAGAGACATCGTAAGTACCACTAATAAAAAAATTATGAAAATACCAAAAACAAACTGGATTGAGAGGCTGATCCAGAACCCTGCGATGATGCCCGGTACCGTGGCCGCAGTTTGCGCTAGCGTCAATGCCTGGTCAGTTCCTAGGATCAAGTAGTTAACGGCGAACATAATCACTAAGCCAAAACCAATATTCATGTTGGTTTCGTGGCTGCTTTTTTGTTCGTCCTGTTTTTCGAGTAGCTCAATGATTAACTTGTCTCTCTCAATTAACGCTTCGCGGCGCACGGTGCTCGGGTAGCGAAAGTCATGGTCTCTCTCTTTATTTTTGGTTGGATAGCAATATTTAATCCATGTAGTAACTGCTAGTAACACATGCCGTAAAACAGGAAAGAATAAGGCCATCAGGAATGCAAAAATTCCTAGGAAAACTAGCGCTCCTGCGACACTGACTTCGGGTGCGCTCAAGTGGTCGAACGATTGTAGAAGATTCTTTTTGTAGAAAATCATCAAGCAGGAATCTAACGCCAGCAGAAACGAGATCAACAGCATGAAGTGTCGAAACTCCACTGCTTTATCAACGAAGCTGGTGCTAGTGGTGATGACTTTGCCAATGCTGATGCTGGAGTCGGCCATGAATGTCCTTGGGTGAGAGGGCTAAGTGAGGGGTTATTCATTCAGCTAGGCAGCTGCCAGAGCCGAGCGAGCTTCTCATCGTGACGAGCAATCTCTATGTCTCTATGAATGGTCGGCTTGTCTCTGCATTCGATAGACAGATAAAGAGGTGATTCACGGTATTGCTTGCGTAGAATTCTGAACAGTCTGATCTTCTGGTAGCGAAGGAATTTCCGGCCAATTGAGCCGGGGAAGCTACATAGCCAAGAGGTCGACTTCAGATATTTTTCTAGAGCCTCCCGATCCTTGAAGACCAGTCTAAGAAGACGAACTTGCTGCTGACTGACGCCTGGGGCGATGAGTAGACGATGTGGGTTTAAGTCCAAGCAAACCCCGCGAGGAATTGGAGTGAGTACGTTGTCTCTTGGTTTCAAGGCCGGCTGGCCATACCAGCCGATAACCAGATCTACCCCGCGATCAATGTAAGGATTCCTACCCATGTCAGTATCGCAGTCCCATACATTCATCCCGCCGTCACCGTTAAAAGGGTTATCACTGAACGGTTGGAAATTGCGGTCAAGCACAATGCATAGAGCTTTGCCTATGGATGTTGTATGGCGATAAATTGCTGTAGGGGAGAGGCGAGGCTCAGTTGTGTGCTTGGTTGATATGGTTTGCACAAGAGCGTCCATCTGTTGGTAATACAGATATTCTGCCAGATTTTTTTGAACTGCTCACTGCATATCCCACCTTGGTGTCGTGGACTGTTTCGACAACTTGAATACTGCAGTGCTCTAATCAACGGAGAAATTGGGGCGGAGTCAATGGGGCGTTAAGCCGATATCCTGTGAGGCTTCACCAGGCTTGGCGATGATAGGTCATCGAGCGTGGGCAAGGATGGTTCTATGTTGGATCATGATTAGCAGTACGCGTATGAGATGGTGGTGCTGGGGTGCGGCGCTATCCGATTGCTCATATTTGGCTTCTGCTTGTGTTTATGGTGCGGATAGCGATTGGTTGCTGCTATCACTGATTGCGCTGTTGGCTAGGATTGCTGCCAGTTTGTCTCCAAGCTGATGCCATGCTTCGGTTTTCTCCTTGGCATAGTCGTGATGTAGATAGTGCCGACGAACCTTTGATCCGCCTAGCAGATGGTTCTGGCAGCGGTCGATGATCTCCAGGGTGACACCCAGCTCCTGCATCATAGTCGCGCCAGTACGGCGCAAGTCATGAGGTGTCCATTCACCCTTTGTGCCTTTGCTCAGGACAAGTGAATCGTCATGGTGGCGACCAGTAAGCGGCTTGCTGCGGTTCTTGAAGCGGCACTGCCGGTCGCCGATCAGCTTGCTGACTGTCTTGGTGTCGACATGGCTTTTCTCGTCCTTGCTGGGGAAGCAGAATGGGGTATGGCCGGTTTCATCTTTCAAGCGCCTGAACTGTGCCAGTGCGAAAGAAGATAGAAATACATGGTGATCCTGGCGCTTGCCCTTATGTCCCTTGGTAGCCTCGGCAGGGATGAACCAGGTGCCTTTCTCCAGATCCACGTGGCGCCATTCGGATTTGAGCAGTTCGCCGATGCGGCAGAGGGTGCTCAGGCAGATCCAGACGGCGCATTGCACGCGTGGGTTGACCGGGCGGATGCCGGAGTATTTCTGGCCGGCGGGGAGGGCGTCGTAGTCGCGTTCGAGGCGGGCGAAGATGTCGCGTAGTTCGCGTATTTCGTCGGGGGAGAGGAGGCGGTCGCGTTGTTCCTGGTAGCCGTGGTCGAGGAGTTTGTTGACGTCCACCAGGTCGGCTGGGTTGCCGTCGGCCATCAGGCCGCGCCATGGTTTGCGCTTTTCGGCCCAGCGCAGCATCTGGCCGATGTCGTTGTTGCGGATCACGACGGTGCGGTTCAGGCCGCGGGCCTTGATCGAGCGCAGGACGGCGAGCAGGTCTTTCTCGGTGAGGTTGCGCAGCGGCTTCTTGCCAATGAGCGGCAGCACGTCCTTGGTGAAGCTGCGGCGCAGTTCAGCGTTGCCGTCCTGGCGGGATACGCCGTCGTGCATCCACTCTTCGAAAAGGTCGGCGACCGTCTTGTTTTCCGCGGCCTGGCGTTCGGCCTCGGCAATGGTGGCGGCGATGGCGACCTGGGCTTCGATCTTGGCGGCTTTGCGGGCTGCAGTGGGATCGATGCCTTTGGCGGCTGTCGCTTTCACCTCATCACGTTCGGTGCGAATCTGCGCCAGCGATTTCTTCGGCCAACTGCCCAGGCTCTGGTCGCGCTTCAATCCATTCAGCTTGAACTCATAGCGGAATTGCACCGTCACGCCACGCAAACCTGAGCGGACTTTGGCGACCAGGCCACCGTCTTCGCGTAGGGTCTTGCCGTCATCGGTGGCGGTGAGCGCTTCCAGTTGCTTGGCTGTCAGTTTGGCCATGTCCTACCCCTTGCATAATTCCGCTGCCTGGATTTTTACCCCACTTTTACCCCACCGAATCGCTTGGCTGTCAGTGGATGCAGGTGGATCGTGATGGACGCCAATATAGCCTGTATGTCCCGTATTTACTAGGATGTTGGCGTTCCGGTAGCGTCCATGGGCATCCATGGAAATCCACTAAATAAGCGCATGGGGTGCAAGGGGTAGAGTGTTAGAATCACTCCGTCCCGACCAAATAATCCCAACATCAAAGCTCGATCAGAAATGATCGGGCTTTTTTGTTTGTGCGCACTTATGCTCCATGCAGGTGCGCTCTGATCAGGACACCTCATCGAGTGTGTGTAGTCGCTGTCTAGGCGGAGAGGGCAGTGGGGCGAGGTCACGCCTACCTTATATTGGCCAGACGTTGGCCGTCGACCAGTTATGCCTTTGCCGAACAAGAAAATGCACAGCCTGGGCGAAGAGCCCTAACGTGGTAATGAGAACTGTAGAGGTCTACTTATCCCCGGACATTGGTTTAGACGAAAATGCTGGAGACGGGAGCAGATTAATGTTCCTAGTTCGTCGGACGGATCAATAAATAAATCTCCCCTTTTCCGGCGCTTCCCTTTTTCCATCCTATACGATGGTGGTAGCTGGGGCTTTCATCCAATCAGTCGACGAGCCAGTCTTCAGGATTGCAGCTGTCGGTGAGCTGGCATTTGTTTACTGGAACTCTGGGGCCTACAGGCTCGATGTTGGAGAGGTGGTGTAGGACAAGCACTCCAGCGCTGTAGCTATCTGCAACGCCAGGGAACGCGACCTTCTCACCATCCTTGAAGTGACCTTCGAAGATTCGAACTGTATCGCCATACTGCGGCAATAGGTCAATGGATATTCTACCGGACGCGCGGCAGTGGATGGAAATGATCGCTTTGGTGCTGAAGCCCAAGCTTGAGTTGGAGTAGGGCGTCACCAATCCAGGCCAATTCGGATCACGGCAGCGCGCTACGGGAATGGCTGCTGAGGCACCTTCTGGTCGGAGTTTCCCGTCTTCAGTGGGGGCATAGATATTGAGGCTAATACCGAGCAAAGCATCAGGAGCCAAAGGTGACCACCAGTCTTCAAGGCTATATTTCGCCTCCAAGAGAGCCGGCTCAACATTCTTTTTCAATATATCTGTCGTTGCTTCGAGACAAGCACCGCCGATTGCAGCGGCAAGCGCGATAACGCCTTTGGATAAATTTTTCTGTAGGAAGTATTTCATTCGTGTCCTTGCGGGCTGCGCCGGGTGCCTCTTTTGGTGCCGAAAATGTTGTAGGACGGGGTGTAGCGGATGCACACCCTTAATACAGATGGCTGGTGCCTAAGCAATCGAATCTCGTCTAGTGCAGGCTTCGTCCACTGCGGGGGCAATACAGCTAAACCCGTGAATTTCTTTCATGCAGGTGAAAACTTATTTTTTCTCTGAGTTACTCGAATTCTTCGCTAGGCTTAAGGCGGCGTCAGCGATCAACTGGGTATCAGCATCTGAAACATCGAGCAGGTTTTTCAGCTTCTCGATTCTTTCGTTGAGGCCGAGAACGTGCTTGGTCATGTTCTCTGCAGTGAAGTTCTGAGAGATGCTGACAGCTCCGTCACATTTTAAGAATGTGATCTTCTGTGGATCACCAACAATTACTAGGCCGTGAACTATCGTGTTTCGGTGTGCGAATCCCTCCATCTTATTCAACAGCTTTATCGCTTCCTCGTCGCGCGTATTATTGTTGTGTTTCATCAGACTGATCAAAAGCTGAATGCGCGGGTGAAACTGTAGCTTTCCGGTGGTTATTACGGCTTTGGTTGGTGAACCCCCTAGCTGTTTCATAATCGCCGCCTGAACCACGCTTTCCAGTATTGACCACGTAATCATGAATAAGCCGTAGAGGTGGATGATTCTAGTGTGCTCGGGTGACGATTTATTTAGTGCTTGCGGCGAGATGTTGGTCATTGAGCGTCCTTGTCTGTTTTTGAACTCTGCCTGAAGCAGAAACCGACTAGATCGGGTTTCCTCGATTATACGTGGCAGTCGGAGCGTTCACTCTTTGGTAGCGCTTGCGGGGCTTCGTCTTTATGGGGCATGGTAGCTTGGTTGCTACTTCTTAGGTTTGACCTCCGATTTTTTGGATACGCAGCAGCTCGAAAAGCTAGCTAAAGTAGAGTGGAAAGAAGGGGGACAGATTTAGCTATGACCATTGGGCCAAAACTTGGCCCACAGCCCTGGAGCACAACGCAATCGCGTCATGCTCCGGCGTTTCTCAAGAGCTATTCCCTACACCTAGCTCCCTCCATTCGCTGATGAAGGCGGCTCAGAAAGCCCACCTCGAATGCGCTCCGTTCCGTGGAGCACGTCAGTTCTTCTCGGTTGGATATCAGCGCAACCCAAAGCCAATGCGTGCGTGTGCCATCCAGCCAGCTTTCAGCAGCGCGCACGCCTTGTTGAAAGGCGGGTCGGCAATCCTTTGCCCAGGTGATTTTCAGGCCTGGATAGCCATCGTTGGAGGGCAGGGTAGTGGTCGTGCCTCTAGCCATGGCTGTTTTCTCCCCGCGTTTCCGACAGTGCTCGGCGGTAGAGTACTGTCAGCTCGTCGAGCAGTTCTTTTGCTGTAAAGCAGGCCATTCTCACCCTTAACGAGTCCGGTCGTTCTCGTTCCTTTCGGGCGAGTTCTTCGAACAACTCACCTAAAAGCGCAACACGCAGTTCTGCGTCGGCTTGGGCGTTGCGAGGCTGGAAGTTGGTGCCCGAAATGGGGCTTGGACGTTTGGGGAAGTTGAGTACACGGCCGAGTAGATTAGCCATGGGGCACCTCCAGGATGGAGGTCAGTAGGCCGTATGGGCGAGCAGGGTGGTGCCCTGGCGTAAAAGCTGGATGGCGCATTTTCCTTATGCTCCTCGGACAGTTAAAGGAGCCACCAATGCCGTTTCGACTCGGAAATGGTGGCGAACCGTACGGGGGTCGAAATACCGGCGTCCGAGGGAACCGGCCAGGCAAAAGCCTGCCCCGCACGATCCGCCATAGAAATGCAGCAGTTCGGTGCAATCAGCACCGGCTACGCAACTACGAACACTACCGTGCCCTCAGACAACTCGGGTTTCGACTCCCGGTCACGGGATAGACCGCGACCGGCGCACTCTAGCTCGCAGGTTTTCAGATGGCAACCTTGAAGGTCGTGGTAAAGGGAGTCCGGCCATTGAGCCTAATGCCAGTCAGTTAAGCGCTTGGCCCGCAAAACGGCGGTTCGCCCTGGCCCTGTAGCCGATCCCCCGCGATGATTGGCGGCCATGACGCGCTTTATGCGATGGCCACCATCGCATCGCGCCGGGGTGACGCTTCCACAAGGGGCGCAATACGACCCGCCCAGCGCAGATGGCTCAACGGACATCTGTAGGAGCCAGCTTGCTGGCGATGACGATATTGAAATCCGCCTCGGTACCGCGACGTACATTGCCATCGCTGGCAAGGCTAGGCGCCCCCGCAGCTCCTACAGGTAGGCCATTTGCAGTATCTACGGGCTGGCGCACTTTTGCAGGCGCCGCGACCCCGCGGCGAATGGTGGGCATTGAGCCGGGCTTTCTCGTGCCGTCCGTCGAAGCCATGGCACTACCACCCCGAATGCTTTTCCAGACCTGTAGGCGCAGATGTCCTGCGCTGATACGGGAGAGTTGTCATGGCAGTCGAAAATAACGGATCAGAAGGCGCTTTCCAGGAGTCGAGCAACAAGACTCCCGACACCGGTGAGGGGCACAGTTCCGGCCTGGAGAAGGCCAAGTCAGAGCCCAGGCAAGGCACGGATGAGGCTGAGGCGAAAAAGAATCGCGTCGATTGGAACCCACCCGCAGGCAATCCTGGCTCTGACCAGGACGCGCAGCAGGATCGCGATATTGGCAGCGCGAAGACTGATTGATCACGGAGAGTTAATGGAAAGGGTAAAGCGTCCGGCGCTTGCGGGGAACGACGCAAGTACGGGCGTCACGCCTTCCCGCTATCTCGATCGCTCTCCATATGCTCCCTGACCAGCGTCAGCGCCTCTTCGACGGGCAGAGCAGTACGCATTCGCTCTGCCAGCATGGCCATGAGGGCTTCCTGCTGGCAGGCGACGATGGCGGCTACGCGGCCGTCGTTGCATAGCAGGGCAATGAACCGCAGCTGACGAATATCGCCCTCGATCAGTGTCTGTTGCCAGTCGCTGGCGTGGCCGAGGTAGTCGAAACGTTTGCCGAAGTGCTGCGTCCAGAAGAACGGCACGCCTTCGTAGGAAACCTGGGTGCCCAGCATGTTCTGCGCGGCCACTCGGGCCTGCTGCTGGGCGACGCGCCAGTGTTCGATACGTGTCGGCTCGTCTGCGAGGGGAAAGCGTGCGATGTCTCCGGCTGCCCACAAGCCGGGGGCCGCCAGCTGATGACGATCCACATTGACCGCACCATCCTTCGCCAGGCTCAGCTCTTCGAGCATGTCGGTTGCGGGGCTCACGCCGATGCCGACCAGCACCAGATCCGCCGCCAGCTGTTCGCCGCTGGCGAGACGCACCGTGCGAACCTGTTCTTCGTCCGCTCCGGGTTCGCTCTCGAGACGGATGACCTCATCGCCAACCCGAAAGACCACGCCATTGCTCTCGTGCAGCAGGCGGATGGCCCGCCCGATCTCGGTACCGAACTGTTTGGCGAAGGGCACTTCGTGTCGGGCGATCAGCGTTACCTTCAAGCCTCGGTTGCGCAATGCGCTGGCGGCTTCCAGAGCGATGAAACTGTCGCCGATGATCACGGCGTGGCCGCCCGGTATCGCACTCTGCAGCGTGTCGGCGGCATCTGCGCGCGAACGCAGCAGGTGCACGTTGTGCAGGTGTGCTCCCGGCACGTCCAGCATTTTCGGCTGAGCGCCGGTTGCAAGCAGTGCGGCATCGTAGCGATGGCGGCTGCCGTCACTCAGTTGGATTTCCTGCCGGGCCGGGTTCAGGCGCGTTACTTCGGCATGCACCTGCTCGATGCGCTGCTCGGTGTAGAAGTCTGCGGCCTTCAGCATCGGTACCTCTGCTGGCGCCATCTCTCCGGCAATCACGAATTTGCTCAGAGACGTCCGGTCATAGCCGGGCGATGTCTGCGGGTCGATCAGCAGCAGGCTCCCGGCGAAGCCCTGTTCGCGCAGGGCCGATGCGGCCGCCGTGCCCGCGGCACCGGCGCCGATGATGACGAACAGGCGGTTGTCCTGGGGCGATGCCTGCCTGTCAGCCGGTGGCAGTGGCTGGTCGTCGAGATAGACCTGGCCATCCCGGACTTCCACCGGATAGCGGCGTAGCGACTCCAGGGCGGGTGGCTCGCAGAGTTCGCCATCGGTAATGGTGAAGGCTGCTTTGTGCCAGGGGCAGACCAGCCGCCCGTTGCACAACGCGCCTTCGGCCAGTGGCGCGCCGGCATGCGGGCACTGGCCCTGATAGGCATATATCCGCTCGGCGCTGCGCAGCAGAACGAAGGTCTCTTCGCCGATCTGTGCTGGTGTAGGGCGGTCATCATGCAGTGCCGTCAGGCTGGTGACTCGATGCAGGGGCATGGGGCAGTTTCCATGATGGGTAACAGGTTTTGTTGGCACGAACCGTCATTGCTGTTTGCTGAGGCACAGCGGTGGCCGATGGCTCAGTAAAGGGCGGGCGCGGCTTCGCGCATGAAGATTTCTACGGTCTTGGGGCCGATGCCGTCGAATGCCCGCAGGCGTTGCTCGAATTCATCGCGATCGGCGCTCTGCTCGCGCAGGTTGCTGAGCTTGCCGCCGTACTCGTCGAGGAGTTTCCTGCACAGCTTCACCAGGCGCTCCGCGGTGGAGTTGTCGTAGCGCACGTAATGCGCCTGGCCGAGCATGTGCACCAGTTCGGCCTTGCTGCAGTTACCCAGCTTGCGCGGTGTATCGCGCTGGTGCTGCTCGACGATGACCCGATACGCCTCTGTGGCGATGCCCTGCTGGATCGGTTTACCGAAGAGAAAGCTGGCGATCAGCCATTTGAACAGCGCAGCGTCATGCGCCCGGGCGATTCCTCTGTCCAGGCCGAGCTGTTCGGCGGTAACGCGTTTCGCTGCCATGGTGCATTCTCCCGTTGGCCGGCAGGTGGTTACGGCATCGCGGATAGTCGCGAAATGAGGCTATCGGTGATGGCGAGGGACCACGCCAGCATTGCGGGATCGCTGCGACCGACGCCATGCTGGCCTTCTGCAGTTTTCGTCCCGCAGGCGCTACGTTAGGTTCGTCCCGTATGACCGACGGTAGGCATGCGGTCGCACAGTCGTTCCAGCGCCACGAATGGCTACGCGGGCTATGCAGCCCTCAGCTGAGCAACCGCGCTGGTTCACTCGACTCGCCCGGTTTCCTCGACCAGGCTGGCGACTACCCGCCCCAGCGCCTCGCTGGTCGACACAGGGGTTGCCAGCGCCTGGTCGAATAGCGCCAGTTGTCGATCCGCGCTGCTGCCGTTACTCGCGATGTGGCGTGCACGCGCGAAGACTTGGTGATCGGTGCAGTGCTCGCTGAGTAGCGTTTCAGCACGATCCAGCCAGGTGGGGAGGCTTTCCAGCGTCGTAGCGGCGCTGTCGAGAAACTGCGCCTGTACGCCGAAGCGCCGGGCGCGCCAGTAGTTTTCCCCCGTCACCAGGCGCTGCCCATGGCCATCGGCGACGCCACCGCTCAGGGTCAGGGCGTGGGCGACCAGGGCGCGGAACAGGCCAACGATGCACAAGGCATCCTCGACCAGCGGGCAGGCGTCGGCAATGCGTAGCTCCAGTGTCGGATAGCGCGCCGAAGGGCGGACGCTCCACCAGATGTCGTTGGCTTTGCGAATGGCCTGCGCGCCTGCCAGCATCTGCACATAGGCATTGAACGCAGCCTCGTCGGCGAAATGCTCGGGCATACCCATGCGCGGCCACTCTCCACACATGGCCTGACGGTAACTCTTCAGTCCGGTGCTGCGCCCGCCCCAGAATGGCGATGAACTGCTCAGGGCCAACAGCAGCGGCACCCAGGGCAGCACACGGTTCATCACCTGAATCCTGTCATGACCTTCCGGGATGCCGACATGCACGTGCAGGCCGGAAAGCAGGCTGCGCTGCGCCACCATCTGGTGATCGGCGAACAGCTGCGGATAACTGCCTTCCTTCGTCGCCAGTTGCTCTCGCCAGTCGGCGAAGGGATGCGCACCGACGGACACCACCTGCAGATCGAAGCGTTCGGCTATCGCGATCAGGCATTGCCGGCCTTCCAGCAGTTGATCCCGTGCGTCACTCAAATGATGGAGGATCGGCGTAGCCAGTTCGATCTGGCTCTGGAACATTTCTGCACACAGCCGCTCACCGAACTCCGCCTGGCAGGCGGCGATGAAGCCGTGCGGTGGGCAAGGGGGGATGTCACGGGTCAACGGGTCGACCAGGAAATATTCCTCTTCGATGCCGAAGCTCGGGCCGGGTGTTTTACCAGCGGGGTCGTGCATGATGCGCTCGCTTGGACAGGCTCCTATGCAAGGGATGCCGGCGCCGTGGGGGAGTTCAGGGCAAAGATTGGGTGGCGCCGCCGTTGATCTTTTAGGTGGAATCTTTCGCGGCATGAGCTGCTCACTATTTCATGCAGCCGACGGGGGCGCAGCCATCTGGCCGGCCCGCGTACAAGGTTACAGCGGCTAATGCCCGGGACTCGGTACCTTGTACATTCCCGTTGCGAACAGACCGCCGATCCTCGCGCTGCCTTTGAACTGCCCACGCAAAGGCTTCGACCATGACTACATTGACCCCGATTTTTGCCGATCCTTGCCAGGGGGCCAATTTCGGCAGCTCCGGCCCGATTCGGCTGATGTACGAGGCACTGCTGCAGACTCCACCCAGTACCGAGGCTCGCGCCGAGGCCAGGCGCTTTATCGACGCGCAACTGGAAGAGGCGGGCCAGCTGCCTTGCGAGATGCCGCTACAACCCCAGGCTTTGATGGAATGGATGCGCGCGAGTGCACAACGCACCACCCAGGCTTACGCCGAGTATCTGGAAGAGCGGCGTCAGGGCCAGCCACGGCGCTATTTCAGCAACCGGGCTCATGCGTTGTATTTCCTGCGCCACGTGGCACCAACCAAACTGGTCGATGGCGCATGGCTATACGGCCTGCTGCCGCATTGGCAGGAGGTGCGCCTGCGCCCGTTGCTGCGCACTTACCTGGAAGAGCTGGGCGATGGTGTGCCGGCACAGAACCATGTGCTGCTCTACAGGCAACTGCTCAGCAAGCATGGTTGCGACGAGCTGGCCGAACTGGATGACGCGCACTTTCTGCAGGGCGCACAGCAGTTGGCGCTCGGTCATCTGGCCGATGACTATCTGCCGGAAGTGCTGGGCTACAACCTCGGCTACGAACAGTTGCCGCTGCACCTGCTGATCACCAGCTACGAACTTACCGAACTGGGTATCGACCCCTACTACTTCCAACTGCACGTGACCATCGACAACGCCAGCAGCGGCCATGCCCAGAAGGCGGTGCAGGCGGTGCTGGAGAGTCTTCCCCAGGTCGGGGATGGCGAGGCGTTCTATCGTCGGGTAGCGACGGGTTACCGTCTGAACGACCTGGGCATCGGCTCCACGGCGGTGATTGCCAGTTTCGATCTCGAAGCTGAGCTGCTTGGCATGCTCGAGCGCAAACGTGGCGTGGCCGGCATGGTTCACTCCGATTACTGCCGAATCGACGGGCGTACGGTCAACCAGTGGCTGAGCGAGCCGGGGCAGATGCGTGGCTTCCTCGATGCCCTGCAGGCCCGCGGCTGGATCCGCCGTAACGAGGATCCG
This sequence comes from Phytopseudomonas daroniae, assembly GCF_004327285.1. GTDB lineage: Bacteria > Pseudomonadota > Gammaproteobacteria > Pseudomonadales > Pseudomonadaceae > Aquipseudomonas > Aquipseudomonas daroniae. The sequence goes on along the minus strand of NZ_QJUI01000010.1, from coordinate 140,949 downwards.
CAGCGCAGCCGTTTCTGGCAGTTGGTACAGGGCGAGGGGGCAGCCATGTTCGGCGTGTTCAGCGCCTACGAGCAGCAACTGTTGCACGACTGGATCGCTGGCGATTGGGCCAGGCCGTTGCCGCGTGCGAGCAGGCACCGGCGAGCCGCGCCGACACCCGCCGCTGCGGCCTCCGGGATCGACGCCGACGCCCGCGCACTGCATGCCCAGTTGCGCGAGCTCCCGGCCACGCAGCGCCCGGCACGGTTGATCGAGCTGATGTCGCCAGCCAGGCACTTCACTCCGGCGGGCCTGCTGGCGACACGACTGTTCAATGCCTACCTCGACTGATCGCGGCGGAGCTGCAATGACTACGAAACAGCCCATGGCAGCGCCGCTTCAGGCGCTGCTAGACCTTGGTCGTGCCTTGCACGAACGCGGTTATCGTTTCACCACGGGAACCCCACTCACGCACAGCCAGGTTAACGCGCGAAAAGAGAATGCCGAGGCGCATGATCTGGTCGGCGTCTTCGGCTGGAGCCGACCCTTCAAAGCGGATTTGCTCGATGCCGACCTGATCGAGCTGATGCGTGCCGCCGATGTGCTGATCGAAGAGGGCGCTCAATGGCGTAGTTCGGTTCGCTGGTCGAGCATTGGCGAGCAGCTGTTCGTGCATTCGTGCTATCCCACACAGCAGGCCGATGCGGTGTTCTTCGGCCCGGATACCTACCGTTTCGTGCGAGCCATCGATGCCTTTCTCAGTGCGTCCTCCACGCCGCCGATCCAGCGTGCCGTGGATATCGGTTGCGGCGCCGGGCCGGGTGCTCTGCGCATTGCCCTGGCTCGGCCAGCCGCGCAGGTGCTGGCGCTGGACATCAACCCGCGTGCGCTGGATTTCACCCGCATCAACGCCGCGCTGGCCGGTGCGGATAACCTGCAGGCCCAGCACAGTGATCTGCTGAACGAAGTGGACGGCACATTGGATCTGATCGTCGCCAATCCGCCGTACATGCTCGACAGCGAGGCCCGTGTCTACCGCGATGGTGGTGGCGAACTGGGCGCCGGTCTGTCCGTCGCCATCGTCGAGGCCGCGCTATCGAGGCTGGCGCCAGGCGGTAGCCTGCTGCTGTATACCGGCGTGGCGATGACCGCCGCGGGCGATCCGTTTCTCGCTCAGGTGCGGCGCGCGCTGAGTGGCCACTCACTGGCCTGGCGCTACGAGGAAGTCGACCCGGACGTGTTCGGTGAGGAATTGCTCAAACCCGGTTACGAACAAGTCGAGCGCATCGCCGCGGTGGTTCTCACTGTCACGCGCCGGCAATGATGATCTTGCCCGGTTCCAATAGATTTTGACGTCCTCTGAATAAGTCGGCGTCGTACTGGCTACCTCGTTGAGGCAACTGCAGCGCCCGTTTACCAGCGAGGGAATCCACTCATGGACAATCAGCCTGAGCATCGGCGTAGGAGTCGATTGATCGTGCGTACTGGCTGGGCGAGGCACCGATGTGTTGGCGGAAGAAACGGGTGAAATGGCCCTGTTCCGAGAAGCCCAGCGCGTCTGAGAGCAGGCAGAGGGTGCCGTTTCGTTCGTTTTCGAGCCAGTCGAAGGCCCGCTGCATGCGCGCGGCGTTGAGCACCAGTGTCGGGGTGCCGCCGGTAGTCTTGCGGAACAGCGCGAAAAACTGGGCGCGGGACAGGCCGCTGGCGCGGGCCGCGTTGCCGATGCAATCCGGATCGTCCAGGTGGGTTTGCAGGTAGTCCTTGCCCCGGCGGATACGGGCATCGGGAATGATGTCCCCTGCGCCGATGCGCCAGAGGTGGCGCCACTGGGAAAAGCGCTCGATGAGCTCGATGAGGAAGTCGAACAGCAGGAACTCCAGATGCTCCCGAGGAACCAGGCCAACGCCGTAGGCTTCCGCTATCAACTGGTCGGCAAGCCGTCGATTGTCCCGACTGAGGTCGATGCAGGGTTGGGCGAAGAATTTCGGGTGGCCGCTCAGAGCGAGGGAGCGCTGAGCGCTGGCGAGCCAGGCGGGTTCGATGTACAGCGCGAGGATCTGGGTATGTTCGGCACCCGGCTGGAAATCGTAATAATGCGGTTCCCAGGCATTGACCAGTACGGCCGTGCGGTCAGTCAGGGGGACTTGCCGGCCGTTCACGTTGAAGAAGGTGTCCGCCCCGGCCGCCTTGATCAGCACATGGCATTCGGAATGGGTATGCAGCACCAGCGAACGATCCATGTTCAGCAGGGCGACCCGGCCGAAAGCGCCATGGAATACGCGTTGCGCGCTGGACATCACGACCTCCACGGATTCCTCGGTATGGGAATCCACTTGTTTTTATAGACCCGATTCTAGGGTCTGTTGCCGTTTCAACGCGAGCCGCGTTGCCGCGAGAAATCTCGCCAGGTTAGGCGGAGGACGCAGGGAATGGCATTCCCTTTTCAAGTCCTCCAACGACGCATGGCGAGATTTCCCGCGCAACCCGCAGGGCCGGGCCCGTTTTGCCGCGATGCTGCGTTTCTCGCCGGCTCATTTAGCCAGCTAAACTTCGCGGCTCGTGCCTTGCCTCGCGGCAAAACGGGCTCCGGCGCGGCCGTGCGTGAAACGGCAACAGACCCTAAGCCGGCCGCACATTTTGTACATCTTCTGGGTGGTCGACATCGCGGAGGACGCCGGGTTCACCCACTTCCAGTCGTCGGCAGCGGCCGGCGTGCTCGACCAGCACGGCTCGCGCGCCCTGGTCGCCGTCGAGGCGGGTGAGGGCGTCGGCAAAGGCATGACCAAAGATCACCGGATGGCCGGTACGGTTACCATGGACGGGCAGCAGGATCCGATCCGCCTCTGCTTGGCTCGCGAGTCGTTTCATCAACACCACCGGAATCCAGGGCATGTCGCCGAGCAGGATGGCGAATGCCTTGCAAGGGTATTGCCTGATCGCCATGACGCCGTCGGCGAGGCTTGCGCCCATCCCGCGTGCAGCGCGTGGGGTGCGGATCGGCTCGACGGCGGCCGGTAGATCGAGTGTGGCAAGGTCATCGTCTTCGCGGATTACCACGCTTACCCGGTCGAAGGCCTCCAGGGCATTGGCGAGGCTGGCTTGCAGCACCGTTCGCCCATCGGCGAGCCGGGCGAGGCGTTTGTCCGCACCGAAGCGCCGGCTCTGCCCGGCGGCAAGCACCAGGGCGTGAACATCACTGGCTTTCGCCTCAGAGCTCATCGCGCGACTTGCCATGATAGACACGCAGGACGTCCGCAACGACGGCTAATGCGATTTCCGCGGGAGACTTGCTACCCAGGTTCAGGCCGATAGGCATGTGGATGCGGGCGATCTGCGCCTCGCCGAGGCCTCCGACGCGGGCCAGCCGCTCGGCACGCCTGGCCGACGTTTGCCGCGAGCCCATCGCGCCGATGTAGAAGGCCGGTGTGCGCACCGCTTCCATTACCGCCAGGTCGTCGATCTTCGGGTCGTGGGTGAGGGCAACCACCGCGGTGGCTTCGTGGCAGCCGCCTGCGGCGATGTACAGCGACGGCAGCACGCGTTGCATTTCCACGCCCTCCAATACCACCTCCTGCATCTCTTCTCGCGGATCGCAGGCGATCACCTCGCAGCCGACGGCGCGAGCGAAGCTGGCGCAATATTCGGCGACCGGCGACAGGCCAGCGAGAATCAAACGCAGCGCAGGGCCGATGCGGATGTAGGCGACTTCGTCATGCACCTCGACTCGCTCGCCGCCCTGATCGTCTTCCCGCAAGCGTATTTCGCCGCTGCTGAAATCGACCTCGCGGCACAACCGTCGCTGGCCGAGGAGTGTTGCCTGCAGCAATTCGAGATGCGCGATCCATTCGTGCTCTGCCGACCTGCGCTCAACCAGCACCTGGAGGATACCGCCGCAGGGCAACTTGAGACGGTGTCGATCCTCATTGCTTTCGCCGTAGCGGACGACCTGGGTAGTGGCACGCAGGCCGCCTTCTTTGAGGGTGTCGAGAAACGCTTCTTCGACACAGCCGCCGGACAGCGAGCCGACGAAGGAGCCATCGCCCAGCGCCACGAGCATCGCGCCCGGCGCGCGCGGCGCAGAGCCGTAGGTCGAGAGAACCGTGCACAACCAGAGCTCGTGACCATCGCGTGCCCATTGCAGCGCCTGGTCGAGCACCTTCAGGTCAAGGTGTCGCATGAGTTTTCCTCGGAACCTTGCGCCAGGCCCCTTCAATTTCAGTTAGGCTGCGCGACTCGTGAGTTCAGGAGTCGCCGAAGCATGCTGGATCGTCAGTATCTGGATCTCGATTCGAAGCGTCTGGAGTACCACCTGCTGCCAGGTTTGGATCGCCATAAGCCCACCCTGGTTCTGCTGCATGAAGGGCTTGGCTGCGTGGATATGTGGAAGGACTTCCCGGCTGCGCTGGCCAGCGCTACGGGCTGCGCGGTGTTGGCCTATAGCCGGATCGGCTACGGACGATCCAGCCCGGTGGCGTTGCCGCGCCCACGGGATTACCTGAGCGTCGAAGGGCCTGAGGAACTGGAGCAGGTACTCGACAGGCTGACCAGTGGCTCCGTGATCCTGATCGGCCACAGTGACGGCGGGTCGATCGCCATGGCTTACGGCGCCCGCCGGGATCCGCGTGTTCGCGGTATCGTTTCCCTGGCGGGGCATGTCAGCGTGGAGGCGCTTTGCCTGGTGGGAATTCGCCGGGCCGTCGAGGCGTTCCGGCGCGGTGACCTGCGCGAGCGTCTTGCCGAGTATCACGGCGACAATCTCGACGGTGCCCTGCGCGGCTGGAGCGAAACCTGGCTGCGGGACGACTTTCGCGACTGGAACCTGTTCGCCGAGTTGCCTGCCATCGAAGTGCCCCTGCTGGCGGTGCAGGGGCGTGAGGACGAATACGCGACGGCGGAGCAGTTGGCGATTATCGCAAGAGAGTCGCCCAGCGCGACGACCGTGCTCCTGGAGCATTGTCGCCATTTTCCGCAGAACCAGGCCCGTGAGGAAACGCTGCGACTGATCCAGGCGTTCCTTCGACGCCTGGCCGTCGACTGAGGTGTTGCGCCGGCCGGTGTGGTTCAACGATCCATCTCGCCCAGCAGCCAGGACACGGCTACGCCTATGACCAATGCCCAGAATGGCGCGCTCACCCCGAGCAGGGAAAGGTTGCTCATCGCCACGGCCAGGGCAACGAAGGCGCCGATCTGGCAGGCCGATCCTTTCTGGAACGCCTGCTGCAGCGAGGTGAGTAGAACCCCCAGCATGGCCAGGCCGGCTACTACCAGGATCAGCTCCTTGGGCAAGGCGGTGATGAAGGGAACGGCGATGCCGGCGAAGAGGCCGAACAGCGCAAACAGGGTGCCGTTGACCAGCGTGGCGCCATAGCGGGTGCGCGGGTTGTCTCCGGCCTGGTCGCTGGAGCAGATGGCGGTCATCGGGCCGGCGATGTTCGCGTTATGGCCGCCCAGAAGACCGGCAAGCATTCCGCCGAGCCCGCTGATCACGGTCATGGCGTTGACTGGCGGATCGTACTTCTCCGCTATCAGTACGCCGGTGGCTTGGGCGTTCTCGGCACCGATGACGAGCGCGGCCAGCGGAATCGAAATGGCGAGGAAAGCATCGAAGGTAAAGTGCGGCATGGTGAAGGCGGGCATCACGAAGGCGATATCGACATCCTTCGGCGTTACCATTCCCATCGCCAGGGCCATCACCAGGCCGACGACCACGGCCGCCAGTACCGGTGGAATGCGGCGGGTGAAGCGCATTGCCAGGAAGAACGCGAGCGCCGCGGCGCCGGCCATCAGTGGGGCGGCGGATACGGAGTCCACGGCACCGGTGGCGAAGCGGATCATCGCGCCGGCGATCATCGCCATCACGATGGGGATCGGTAGCCATCGCATCAGCTTGCCGATCACGCCGGTCACACCCAGCAGCAGTACCAGCGCACCGGCCATGATGAAGGCGCCGGTCGCGTCGGCGAAGTTCATTCCGCCCAGCGCGGAGATCAGGATGGCGGCACCGGGAATGGAATAGGCGCCGCAGATCGGCTGTCGGTAGCGCAGGGCCATGTACAGGCTGATCAGCCCGCCGAGTACGTAGATGGCGAACAGCCAGGCGACGGTTTGACCGTTGCTCAGTTGCCCGGCTTCCGCCGCATTGATGACGACCAGGGCGGGGCCGGTGCAGCCGAACAGCGCGGCGACCGTGCCGGCACTGACAGCTTTCAGGCTGAACACCTGGCTCATGGGATAACGTTCTGTCGCTGTGCCGGCGGGCGGCAACGGACGGCTGTGGGTTTCGCTGCTCATTTAGAAGTTACTCCGCTGTGCTGTTGTCGTTGTTTTGCGGTGCAGGCGGGCGCGAACGCCCGCAGAAATGCTTCTTTGCTGATCAGTCGCCCTTGAACACGGCGGTGCGCTTGCCGTGGAATGCCTCGACGCCTTCGCGGAAATCGTTGGAACTGCGCAGCCGGCTGTAGCAGTGGCCTTCCATTTCGATGGCGACTGTCAGCGGTGCGTCTTCGTTGTCGTTGATCAATTTCTTGGCGGTGCGCTGGGCCAGTGGCGAAAAACGGCGCAGCTCATCCACCAGTTGTGCCACGGCACCTTCCAGCTCGCTGTCTGCGACGCATTCGGTGGCGAAACCCCAGTCGTAGGCCTGCTGCCCGGTGATTCGCTTGGCGCGCATGACGATGTGTTTGGTGCGGGTGATGCCGATCATTTTCTGCAGACGGGCCGAGCCCCCTGAGCCGGGAATCTGCCCGAGATTCTGTTCCGGCAGGGCGTAGCGCGTGGTTTCCGACGCGATGCGGAAGTCGCAGGCGAGGGACAGTTCGAAGCCGACGCCGAAGGTATAGCCGCGGTTGGCGGCGATCACCGGCTTGCTGCAACGTGCCGGCGCGGCGACGTTCCAGGCCAGTTTCGATACGTGCTCAGGCGAGGCCTCGAGGAAGCCCTTGATGTCGCCGCCGCTGGAAAAATGCTCTCCCTGGGCGCGCAGGACGATCACGCGGATGCCTGGATGTGCGTCCAGAGCTTCGAAAACCGTTTTCAGCACATCGCGTTGGGCCATGGCGATGACGTTGAACGGTGGCCGCGCGAGGACAATGTCGGCCCGTTCGTGGCCGAGATCCAGCTCGACGCTAAAGCCGTCGAATGGCGTTTTCAGATACTGCTCGATGGATTGTGTATCGTTCATGGTCGGATCCTTCTGGGATAGGAAATTCAGCTGGCGGCCTTCAGCGTGCCGTAGTCGGCCACCAGTACCCGGCGCAGCACCTTGCCGACAGGGGATTTGGGTATCTGCTCGATGAACTCGTAGCGACGAGGACGCTTGAAGCGGGCGAGGCCTGAGGCGATGCAGTGGGCGTCCAGGTCAGCTTCGCTGATGGGTCGACGGGCCTTGATGAAGGCGCTGATCAACTTGCCCCATTGCTCATCAGGCAGGCCGACCACCACGACTTCCTCTACGTCCGGGTGTAGGGAGAGGACGTTTTCAATCTCCGCCGGGCTGACGTTCTCGCCACCGGTGATGATCAGATCGTCGACCCGTCCGGTCACGAACAGGTCGCCGTCCTCGTCGAAAAACCCGGTATCGCCGGTGAAATACCAGCCGTTGCGCAGCGACTTTTCGGTGGCTTCCGGGCGCTTCCAGTAACCCTCGAAGGCTTCGTCGCTGGAGAGGTCGGCGATGATCTGGCCTTCCTCGTGGGGGCGCAGCTGTTGGCTGGGCGAGTCCGCGTCCACGGGTACCACGCGAATGCGCTGGTTCAAGGCGCAGCGGCCGGACGAACCGGGTTTGCGGGTCGCCTGCTGGTCGATGGTGAAGGTGTAGATCTCCGAACTGCCATAGTGGTTGACGAACAGTTCCGGCTTGAAGGCGGCCTCCACCCGTTGCAGCAGGCCATCGCTCATCGGTGCTCCGGCAAAGCCGATCTTGCGCACACTGGCGACACGTTCGCGGTTGAACGCGGGGTGTTCGATGAGCATGTGATAGAGGGTGGGCACCAGATAGAGGTCGGTGACCTTTTCCCGCTCGATGGCATCCAGCGTGGCTTCGACGTCGAACTTGGGTATGCAGACGAAGTGGCCGTCCAGCAGCGCCATCGACAGCAACGAGCGCACACCCATGGTGTGGTAGAGCGGCATGACGCCCAGGGTGCATTCATCGTGGCCATAGAGGTTCTGCGCGACATGCGCGACTGCCGCGGCACGTTCGGCGCGGTGGCGCCGTGGAACCCCCTTGGGCCGGTTGGTCGTGCCGGAGGTATAAAGCATCAGCGACCACTCTTCTGCACCGGCACGCAGGATGGTGCTGGCCGGTGCCTCGGCACACAGCTCGTCGAAGGCGATCGCCTGGTCGCCGACGGGGGCTCCGGTGGTGATGCAGGATAGCCCGCTGATCCGGCATGCTTCGATGGCCTCCCGAGAGACGTCATCGTGGGCAATGGCGCGTGCTTCCGAATCCGCCAGGCACCAGGCCATATCATCCGCGGTAGCCCGCCAGTTCAGCGGGGTCATGATGATTCCGCTGAACTGGCAGGCCCAGTGCAGCGTTGCCATCTGCCAGCGGTTCTGCATGCACACCAGAAGGTGATCGCCTTTCTGCAGACCGCGCTTTTCCAGCCCGTGTGCGGCGCGCTGAATATCCGCGAACCAATCTTCGTAGGTCTTCCTGACGTCGCCGTCACTGATCGCCAGGGCGTGCGGGCGCCGTTCGACGGCGGCGAGAAAACTGCGTCCCAGATCAAACATGAGCGTTCTCCAAAGAGGCCATTTGTTGTTGTCGTTGGTGGGCTACCTCGAGGATCGCCTGCACGATGCCGGTGTAGCCGGTGCATCGGCACAGGTGGCCCGAGAGCATGTCGCGAACCTGGCCTTCGTCCGGCAGCGCTACGCGCTCGAGGAATTCGACGCAGGACATCAGGATGCCGGCCGTGCAGAAGCCGCATTGCAAGGCGTGATGGCGGCTGAAGGCCTGCTGCAGATCGTTCATCACCTCGTCGCGGGCGAGGGACTCGACCGTGTCGATCCGTTTGCCCTGCGCCTGTACCGCGAGCATCAGGCACGACCGGCTCGCTACGCCGTCCACCAGCACGGTGCAGGCGCCACAAACGCCGTGTTCGCAGCCGACATGAACGCCGGTCGCTCCGAGGTCGTGGCGCAGGAAGTCGCAGAGTTGCGTGCGTGTCCGAGCGACAGCCTCACGTGGGTGGCCGTTGAGCATCAGGCGGATCGGAACGGTCTGGTCAGCTCGCGCGAGCATGTGGTTCTCCTTCGATCAGTTGTCGACCCAGTTCGCGTACCATCTGGCGGCGGTAGGCGGCGGTGGCATGGACGTCGTCCTGCGCACCCAGTGACCAGGCAAGGGCGTTGAGTGCTTCGGGCAAATCCTGGCCGAGGGGAAGTTGGCGCCGCACCGGTCGATCGGAGACTCCGCCGACACCGAGCACGGCGTGGTCGCGATGAATGCAAGCGGCGAGCGCGACCATTGCGAAATCGCCGTGGCGCATCGCGACTTCGCGAAAGCGGTAGTCGACGCCTTCCTCGCGCAAGGGAAAGCGCACAGCCGTTACCAGTTCGTCCGGACGGCGATCCGTGCTGAGCACCCCCAGGAAAAAATCCACGGCTGGCACTTCACGACGCTTGCCCTTCAGCGATTCGAGCACTACCACGCCGCCGAGCGTGACCAGGCACAACGGAATCTCCGCACTGGGATCGGCGTGGGCGACCGAGCCGCAGACGGTGCCGCGATTGCGGGTCTGGAAGTGGCCGACCCAGGGCAGCGCCTGTGCCAGTAGCGGCACGTCGTCGGCAAGGCTCGGGCGATCCAGTAGCTCCACCTGGCGCACGGCGGCACCGACTTCCAGCATGCCGCGGTGCGATTTCACCTCTTGCAGCGCTTGTATTCCGTTGATGTCGATGAGCACGTCGGGTTGCGTCAGGCGCATGTTGAGCACGGCCATCAGCGATTGGCCGCCGGCCAGCACGCGCGCCTTGTCGCCGTGAGCGTGAAGGGCTTCCAGCACCTCTCTCAAGCTGTCCGCGCGCAGGTAATCGAATGCGCAAGGTTTCATCGAGCGCCCCCCTTGCCGATCAGTGAGAGCAGGCGCTGCCAGAACCCATTGCCGCCCACTGGCTTGCCGGTCAAACGTTGGGCGAGGCGGGCGAAAATCTGCCCGATGATCGCGCGCGAGGCGCTCTGCAGCATGCGTCCGCCTACCGCGGCAACCTTGCCGCTGACCGCGGCTTCGTAGGCGTACTCGAGCCGTGTGTGGCCGTTGTCCAGCGCGACCAGGGTGATCAGGGCATTGCCGCTGGCCGAGCCCATCGGACTGTTGCCGCTGCCAGACAGGCGTAGGGCGTGCGGTGGGTCGAGGTCGTCAAGCACCACCCGGGCGGCGAAGCGCGCCTTGATCATCCCGACCCCAACGCTCACGTCCGCGCGGTAGCGGTTCTCGCCTTCCAGTTCCAGGGCATGGCAGCCGGGAATAATCGCCTTCAGCGTCTGCGGGTCGAGGATTGCGTCATATACCTGCTGCGGTGCGGCGGGAATCTCGACGCTGTCGCGGGCCTGTAGCGACGGGCTACCCGCGGCACGGGGCGGATTCGCCTGTTCGAGACCTTCGGGCGCGGGTGGCTCCTCCAGGCCGATCATCGCGCGCACTTTGGCTGGCGTGAGCGGCAGGCGAATGTCACCAACACCGAGCGCATCCGCAACCGCGTTGGCGATGCATACCGGGGTGCTCATATTGTTACCTTCGCCGACTCCCTTCGCGCCAAGCGGCGTGAACGGCGATGGCGTCTCCATGTGCAGGATCAGTGGCTCGACGGCTTCCGGCGCGGTCGGGATGAGGTAGTCGGCCAGGGTGCCGGAGAGGAAGCTGCCGTCCTCGCCGTAGGCGAACTCTTCCATCAGCGCTACGCCGAGCCCCTGGGTGAACGCCCCGCGAATCTGTCCGTCGACCAGCATCGGATTGAGGATGCGCCCGGCGTCGTGGCAGGTTACATAGCGGTCGATGTGTACCTCACCGGTCACCCGGTCGATATCCACGGCGCAGATATCGAAGATGAAGCCGTAGCACAGCGAGCTGTTTATGCGGTCGTCATCGTCGGGAGCGGTCAGTTCCGGTGGCGACCAGAAGGCGGTTTCCCGCAAGGCGCCGGGCTCGCTTGCCGGTAACAGGCCCGGCGACCAGTGGGTGGCGCCCGCGATTCGATGGAAGGGTTGGCTGGGGCCGTTGTCGACGAAGACCTTGCCACCGGCAAAACGAATCTGTTCCGGCTCCACCTTCCACATGGCGGCGGCGATGCCGGCCATGCGTTCGCGGATACGGACAGCCGCGTTGTGCACGGTACCGGCCACCGCGCCGGCGAACCGACTGGAATAGTTGCCGGACGCGATCGACCAGGCGTCCTTGCCGGTATCCAGTTCGACGTTGACGCTGACCTGTTCCAACGCGACGCCAAGTACATCGGCGACGACTTGCGCGACGACCGTCTGGTGCCCCTGTCCCTGTGGCGTGGAGGAAATATGCACACTGACATCGCCGAGCGGCCCGACGGAGACCGTCGCGCTACTCACGGCGCCGTTCTTCGGCCCTGCCTTGCGGCGTTCCTCGGGCGTCATGGCTGTGGTGATATAGCCCATGTTGGAGATCGAAGGCTCGACGGCAGCGGTGTAGCCGATGCCATAGAGGCGGCCTGCGGCGCGGGCTTCTTCGCGGCGCTTCAGCAACTCCTGCAACTGCCCCTCGCGCACGGCCAGGTCTACGGCTGCGGGGTAGTCGCCGGAGTCCAGCAAGGCGCCGGCCGCCGCCCGATAGGGAAAGCTTCCACTGGGAACCAGGTTGCGGCGTATGACCTCCAGCGGGTCGAGATCAAGCTCGACCGCGATACGCTGCATCAGTCGTTCCAGCGCGAAATACACCTGTCCGCCACCAAAGCCCCGGTTAAGGCCGGTCGGCATCTTGTTGGTCAGCACCACCCGGTTGCGAACGGCCAGGTGGTCGATGGCGTAGGCGCCGGTCAGGTTGCCATGCATGCGATAGAAGGTGGCGGGCTCCGGTGCCCGGAGGTACGCGCCGCAGTCATCGATCTGGTCGTAGCGAAGAGCCTGGACACGTCCGTCGCCGTCAACCGCGGCCTCGATCTCGCAGACCCGGTTGGTGGCACTGGATGACGCCTGCAGGTGTTCCAGCCGATCCTCCACCCATTTCACCGGAGCGCCGACCTTGCGCGCAGCGAGCCCCATCAGGACGACATAGGGGAACACGCCTTGCTTGATGCCGAAGCTGCCGCCGGAATCCGGCGGCGTGCGCAAACGGAGCCTGTTGCCTGGGACGTTAAGCCCACGCGCCATCACCGAGTGCAGCGCGAAGGGGCCCTGGAAATTGGAAAGAATGTCGTAGGTGCCGGTAGCCCGCTGGTATTGAGCGAGCACGACGTAGCACTCGATGGGCGTGCATGAGTTTCGCGGGAAGTGCACCTTGATCGAAACCTGGTGCGCGGCATTGGCAAAGGCGGATTCGGGATCCCCATAGCGAAAGCGCCGCTCGTTGACCACATTGGCGCCAACGGCTTCGTGAAGGACTGGCGCGTCTTCCGTCGCGGCGGCTTCCGGATCGATGACGGGGAGTAGCGGCTCGTACTCCACCTTCACGGCATCGAGCGCGTCTTCGGCGAGGTAGCGATCCTCGGCGATCACGACGCAGACGGGCTCGCCGACGTAGCGCACCTTTTCCACTGCCAGGCACCAGTGCTCCATCGGCGCGCGGACGCCGACGGGAAACGGATTGGCCCAGCGTTTGACGTCTTCACCCGTGAGCACACCACGTACGCCGGGTAGTGCGATGGCAGCGTCGGTATCGATCGATACCAGGCGTGCATGGGCATGAGGTGAGCGGACGATGGCAGCGTGTAGCGTACCCGGCGGCACTGCCACGTCATCCGCATAGCGTCCGAGACCCTGCAGTAGCGCAGCGTCCTCGACACGTTGCTGGCGGGTGCCAAGCTTGGCCTTCATGTCCGGCTGGTAGGCATTCATTCGACTCTCGCGTTCTTGTTGTTAGCGCGACGGCTACGGCTATGGCGAGAGTCTATGAAGACGAGCGGGCGGTTACCTTGCCGGGCGATCCGCGTTTTTGCTCCTGGGTATTGGAATTTGCCTTAGCGTCTGATCCAGCCGTACGTTGGTGGATCCGCAAAGCTCATCAGCGTTGTCATCGTAGTCCGCCATAGCGGCGTACTTCAGCGCTGTAGGGAGTGTCCGGCGGTCGCCAGGCCAAGCACCTGCATGAGTACGGAAGGTGAGGTAACACGCACGTTGCGCGTCACCTCAGCACCCTTACGGCTGGCGCCTTTGTTGCCAGCCAGCCACTGTTCTGGCAACAAAGGGCCCGAGGGATAGCACCATGAGCAGGCGCAGGAACTGTGAGGCCAGGATCAGCGGTAGAAATACGCTGGCGTCTCTGGCGATGATGACGATGGTTTCGATACCCCCTGGGCTCAGTGCCAGGTAGGCGGTGAGCAGGTCGATGCCTGGGATCAGCCTGGCCAGTACGAGGGAGAACAGGCCGCAGACGAGAATGATCACGGCAATCGCAGCCAGCATGATCGGCAACAGGCCCAGGCAATGCCTGAGTGCGTTGCGAGTGAAGGTCAGGCCCACGTACCAGCCCGTCATGGCGAAGGCCGGGATGAAGAGATAGGCCGGGACATCGATCACCACGATGCCCGCGGCCTGCAGGGCGGTGCCGGCGAACGCTGGCAGCAGTAGCGCCAGGGCGCCGATGCGGGTCAGCTTGCTTGCGCAGTAGCCACAGAGCGCCAGGCCGAGTGCGGCGAGGGTGGGGTGGTAGTCGGTGGGCAGATTCCAGGCGAGCCGCAGCGGGCCGCTTGCCGCTTCGGCGGCTTTGCCGGTATCGCCAAGCAAGGCGGCCATGGAGATGGACGCCACGGAAACCAGCACGATGCGCGTGTACTGCATCATCGCCACCACCCGTGGGTCTGAATGGTGTGTGTCGGCCAGCAGCACCATGGCGGAGGCGGCACCCGGGAACAGCCCCCAGATGGCGGTGGTGTCGGGCAGCCAGCGGTATCGTGCGATGACCACGCTCACCAGCACGATGACCGTCATGGTCGCGAGGTTGATCGCGGTCAGCTCGAACCAGTGTTCGAGGTATACGGCGAGCAGGCTCGGGGTGACGAAGGCGGCGATCAAGCAGCCCAGAACGCTCTGGGCGCCGAGCGAGAAATTCCTGTGCAGGCGCAGGCCGGCCCCGCTCAGGGCCATGGCCACTGCGGCAAGCATGGGGCCGAGCATGAAGGCCGCCGGTACGTGCTGCCGATGCAGCAAGGCAGCGGAGCCGGCCGACAAAAGAATCAGTATCAGCCATCCGGTGAGCCTGGCGGTGCCTCGTGTTGTCATGATTGAGCCCAAGGGCGCTCCTCGTCAGTCATCGTTGAAAGCAGCGGTTCGGTTCTTCGCTCCCGGCTGGCCGGGCGGCTGAAGAGTGGAGCAGTTCGAGGCAGCCCCCTGGCCATCGAGGTGGGCCTGTACGAAGGCGAAAGCGTCCTGCAACGAACCATGCAGCACGCCGTCGTGGCCCTGCCCCGCATAGTTGAGCCAGGTGACCTGGTTGCCAGCGGCGCACAAGGCAGCGGCGACGGCGTACTGCCTGATCGGCGTGATCGTCTGGTCGGCCTGGCCGGTGGCGATCATCAGAGGCATCGAGACTGGCGCCAGGGGCATATCGGTCGTCGGCATGCGCAGGGCGGCGAGCGCATCGCGGGAGATGGCCAGCAGATCCATGAACGAGTCGACCTTCAGCTCTCGGGCCTTGAGGGCGATTTCACCGGTGCAGCCCTGCCGGGCGACCTTGAGCAGCTCGCGGCCCTTGGCCGACAGTATGTCGTCCAGGAGCGGGGCGTCCGCGCGCAGGCCGCCCGTGGCGAACGACAGGAACATGGTGATGGAGTCGCGAACTGGAACCGCCACTGGCCCATCGGGAAAGGTGCTGTTGGGCGCCGTGACGACCGCCGCGCGGATATCGAGCTCGGGCGCATAGGCCGCGGAAAGTATCGCCGCGCCCAGCGCCGCGCCGCCGCCCTGGGATTGCCCGGCGAGGATGACGCGGTTCGCCAGCAGGCCCGGCCTGAGCGCCTGGGCTGCACGAATCGCGTCCAGCACGGAGGTGCCTTCTGCCTGCCAGACCGAATAGGGATGAGGCCCCGGGCCACCCAGGCCCTGGTAATCACTGACGACTACCGCGAAGCCATGCTCCAACCAGCGATTGATGTAGGCCGCGTCGCGATCCTTGAGTCCCGTCCAGGAGGGAGCGCAGACGTCGGCGATGCCAAGTGTGCCGTGTGCCCAGGCCAACAGTGGCCAGCCCTCGGGGGGCGAGTCGGCGGCTGGCACAAACAGCGTGCCGCTGACGGCAATAGGGCCGGAGTTCCAGCGCTGATCCATGGAGCTGTAGAGCATGCGAACGGCCTGCGCGGCTGCGGGCATCTGCTTCTGCACCGGCAGGGTTTCGCTCCGCAGCAGTGAGCCGGGCATCGCTGGCATTTCATCGTGCCAGCGATAGAAAGGGGCGAGGTTCATATCGCCGACCAGAGGCCCTGTTGGCAGTTCGCTGGCTGGCAGTACCCTCGGTGAAAGAGCGACACATGCAGCCAGGCAGATCTGCAGGAGTACCGGTGGCACGGTTCCAACTATCGACATCGAGCGTTCGCCTCGCCAGAAATGGGCCTATGGCAGAGCCGTTCATCCCAGCTCTCAGCTGCTCGCTCCCTGCGGGAGCGACGACGAAACAGCGCAGTCTCGTTGATGCTGATCAGGAGAATGGCGGGGCGTCTTGCGCCGGGCTGGCCCGTGAGCTGGCGAGAATGTATGCCACTGGTTGACGAGTCGTAAATCTGTACGCAGATCGTCAATATGAGCGCTGGCGGCAGTGATGCGCGCGCGGCTGTGGCGGTAACGCCGGCCAGCAGAGTGCCTGGCCGGGGCCGCTCAGGCGCTCTGCTGGCGCTATTCGATTGGCTGAAGGATCCTGGCGAACGGGCGTGCGCGTCGTTCAGCCCGGTAGTTTGCCGGTGTAGTTGGCTCGCTGACGGGCTACCGGCAACTGGCACTGTTCACTGGCATGGGCGATCCAGCCGATTGCGCGGGCTATGCCGGCCAATGCCAGTTCCTCGCCGACGAGGTTGCATTTTCTTCCCACGAAGCTGGCAAGCAGAACGAACTCCGGCGGTTTGCCCACCAGCTCGTCGACCACCTCTGCGGCTTTCTGCAGGTTCTGGAACTCCGGGTCGGCGCCGAACACTTCCACCAGTGCGCTCATGAGGTTGCCCACGCGCGGATCCACCATCTTGTGGGTGGAGTGGTTGAATCCCGGGATCTCACCGCTCTGGCTGAAGTACTGCAGTATCGTCGGGGTGGGGTTCCTGGCGGTGCATATCTCGGTCAGCAGCCGGTTGGCTGCCTGATGCCTGCTGTAGGCGGTTCGCCTGCCCTGATAGGTGGTAAGCCCTGCGATCGCCGCATAGTAGGGGGTCACTCCCGTTCGCGCTGCAGCACGGACGCTGTAGGTGCAGTGGTCGAATTCGTGGTCGATGAACAGCACCAGCAGGCGCCGGAGCAGATCCCGGTACGCCGGATCCACTCCCAGCCCTGCGCTGAGGAACTCGTGCAATGGTTGTGTACTGGGAACGCCCTGGCCGGTAATGAGCGACGCCAGGATGCGCACCACGTCGGCACCCGTGCGGGCATAGGCATCAGGGGAGAGGTCGAAGGCGCGCGGGTTTTCGTGTTCGACCAGCGGAAAAAGCGCGATGGCCTTTTCCGACACGCTCATGTGCCGGTACAGCTCGAGCAACGCCTGCGTGCTGGCGGGCATCGTGGGGAGTGCTTTCGAGAAGGCGCCCGGTGACTGCCAGATGAGTTCCGCGGCCTGTTCGACGGTCGCGCTGTCGGCCAGCTCGGTGGCGCTCACGCCTCGGTAGTAGACGCCATTGTCCGTCAGCAGGGTTATGGCACTGCTCTGGATGCCCAGGTCGAGCTCGGGTTGTTCGGCGACCTTGGCCCGCCGTTCGCCCTTGGCCAGCCTTTCGATATCCGCTGCCCAGTAGCGCCGCTTGCGCGACCCGTCGACTTTCACGGAACGGATGTTCTTGCGGCTGACGTAGGCGTAGAGGGTCGGCAGATTCACGCCGAGGCGGCCAGCCGCCTGCTCGGCCGTCAGGTACAGGTGTTCGTCGCTCATGGAAAGCCGCTCCCGCTGGTGAACCAGATCCCGGGTTTCAGGTATTGGCGCTTATAACATGCATGTATTAATTCAGTAAATATGCATGTTTAAAATCAAGATTTACGAAAAAAACGTCAATGTGTACCGTTGTGCCGTGATCGCTGAACAGGTCACCTACCTCTAAAAATAAGAAAGGACAATGAAATGGCTTGGATTGGTTTCGCGATGGTCATTACGTTCATGGTGTTGATCATGACCAGACGATTGTCGGCGGTCGTGGCGCTCATTCTCGTTCCGGTGGTGTTTGGGTTAATCGCCGGCTTGGGCAGTGGTATGGGCGGCATGATCATGGATGGCATGCGACAGGTCGCGCCGATCGCGATCATGCTGGTATTTGCGATACTTCTTTTCTCGATCATGTATGACGCTGGGCTGTTCGAGCCGCTGGTCAGAGTGATCACGCGCTTTGCAGGGCATGATCCCTTGCGCATAAGCCTGGCGACCGCATTTCTAAGTGCGGTGACCTCGCTCGATGGCGACGGAACCAGCACTGTACTGATCGTGATGACGGCATTCCTGCCCGTTTACCTGCGCATTGGAATGAACCCGCTGATCATTGCGTTGCTCATCCTGCTGACCAACACCATGATCAATATCATTCCCTGGGGCGGTCCTACTGCCCGCGTAGCCAGTGCCCTGCACCTGGACGTGATGGACGTTTTCGTCGGCCTGATACCGGCTGCCCTTTTGGGCCTGGTCTACGCCACGGGCGTGGCGTGGTGGCTGGGCCTGAGAGAGCGAAAGCGGCTGGGCTGGGAGCCAGGAAAAGACATGCTGGTGGCGGATGCGGACGTGAAGATGCCTGAGGTGGGTAGTAGCCATCAACGCCCGAAGCTCGTTTGGATCAATCTGTTTCTTATGCTTGGAATGGCGGGTGCCATGGGAACCGGGTTGGCGCCGTTGCCGGTGGTCATGGTGGTTACTTTCGCCTTGGCGCTGGTTATCAACTATCCGCAGTTGTCTGAGCAGAAGAAACGTATTGCCGCACACGCCGAAAACGCCGTTACGGTTGCGACCCTCATCTTCGCTGCTGGTGTATTCACGGGCATTCTTACCGGCTCGGGCATGGTGGACGCAATGTCCCAGTCATTTGTCTCGATCATTCCGGATGCGGCAGGCAGTTATATGGCGTTGATCACGGCCTTCGCCTCGCTGCCTTTTACATTCTTCATGTCCAATGATGCCTATTTCTTCGGCATTGTCCCCATCCTGGCGGCAGCCGGTGCGGAATATGGTGTAGACCCCATTCATATCGCGCGGGCTTCCATGCTCGGCCAGCCCGTCCATGCGCTCAGCCCGCTGATCGCTGCCATTTATGTAATAAGCGGCTTGCTCAAGAGAGAAGTTGGCGAACTTCAGAAGTTTGCATTGTTGCCAGCGGTCGGGGCGTCCCTGGTATTCATCCTCGGCGCCTTCCTGAGCGGGGCGATTTCCTAACCATTCATGGTGAACCAATGTTGTATGCGGCCGGCGATTGATTGCCAACTGCAGTGAACTCCTGCGTGAACAATAAATATAAGGAACAGGACGTGAACAATAAAAAGACGATGTTTCTGGTGGCTTCGTTGTTGGTAATGGGGGCGCAGGCCAAGGCGTTCGCTTCCAATATCCATGATTACAACAGAACCAATAACGAGGGTAAGTTCAATCTCTACCTGCGCGCCGTACATATCGATACGCGGATCGAAAACGGCCTCATCGAGGATAACTTCGGTGGTTTTCCGTTCGGTGATCGCCTTGGTGGTACGGCGCTTGGTTTAGTGGCGGACTATAACTCCGGCTATTGGCGCGACAGCATCGGCTTCGATGCCTCGCTTTACGGTGTGGCGAAGCTCGATGCGCGGCCGGAAAACCGCGATCTCTTCGACGACACCTCGGGCGACAGCGAAGGGTTCGCGAAGTTGGGCCAGGCGAACCTCAAGTTGCGCCATGTCGGTGACAACTGGTTCGCCCTGCTTCAGGCGGGCCGCGGGCGGTTCGATGCCGGTACGGTGGTGACGCTCGACACCAGAGCCGTGCCGGGCAGTCT
The DNA here is from genome assembly GCF_004327285.1 of Phytopseudomonas daroniae. GTDB lineage: Bacteria > Pseudomonadota > Gammaproteobacteria > Pseudomonadales > Pseudomonadaceae > Aquipseudomonas > Aquipseudomonas daroniae. The sequence goes on along the minus strand of NZ_QJUI01000010.1, from coordinate 121,650 downwards.
CCAGGGGGCGAGGGGGCAGATTCAGGTCAATGGCCTGGATATCGGCCCGTTGCCGGGCGTATTGAACGTCGATGCCGCGTACTTCAATAGAGTGTCTCCGCGAGACAGGGAAGACTTCGAACGCATTGTCAGTAACAGTGGATTTGAAGTAGACGATATCCAGACCTTCAGTATCGGCTATGACGCCAAACTCTTCGCATTGAAATTCGCCCAGGGCGTTGCCAAGGATTTCAATCGCAATACCAGTTATGCCATGACACTGCGTGCGCCGCTCGGAGAGCGCGGCGGTGTGATCTTCGAGACCCAGTATTACGATTTCCGCAGCGATGGCAGCATCTGGGAGCGCGACTGGCTCGACGGTACGGCGGGTTATGACGACAAGGCAAGTTGGCTGAATCTCAATCTTGGAATGCAAGTCGATCGGTGGAGCGTCGGCCTTTCCTATTCCAAGACCCGCGCCGAATTGAGCAATGGAAGACTGGGTTACGCGTTCTTCGATCACGGTGAAAACGTCGATGGTTTGATGGATGCCTGGACGCGTTCGGGTAACGACTTCAATAACGACGATGAACGAACCTGGCAGATAGCCGCTAAATACGAGTTCGACGGCAAATCCATCGCCGGACTTTCGCTGGATGGCTTCAACGTGATGGCCTTGTTCAAACGGGGTCGCTTCGATGCGACCAACCCGCTTTCTGGAATGACCACCGATGTTCGCGAAAGCCAGACCGAATATCGCGTGAATTACCGCTTCGAAGAGCCCGATTACCAGGGTTTGTCAGTGGGAGTCATTTATACCCGTTACTGGATTGACCAGGACTTCGTTGCCCTGGTGTCGGCCCAGCCAAATAACGTGGTGAACGGAAAGGAACTCAGGATGTATGTCGATTACGCCTTCTAACCTCGACGGCCTTTCAGGCTCAAGTTCAATAGTGGTGCTGATCAATGAAAAGAAAGTCCGTGGTGATAACGCCCAAGTTTATTGATGATTCAACGATCCGCTTTCTGGAAGCCCATGATTGCGAGGTTGTGGTTGCCGAGTTTGCCGACGGCAGAACGGATGCCAATGCCACGGAGGAGGAGTTGATCTCGCTCCTGGCGCATGCCGATGCCTGGATAGTCGGCCATGCCAGGGTGACGCTGAGTCTGCTGCAGTCGCTGCCCCGGCTCAAGGTCTTGGCGCGTAGAGGCGTGGGCTACGAACGGATCGATCTCGACGCGGCGGTAGACGCCGGTAAGTTCGTGACCATCGCCGCTGGAGGCAATGAAGAGAGCGTTGCCGACCACACGTTGGCGCTGATGCTCGCTGTTGCCCATCGCCTTCGAGAGTCTCAGCAACAGCTCCTCGATGGGCCCGGTTCGATCCTGATCGGCCACGACCTTTATGCCAAGACAGTCGGAATAGTCGGGCTAGGCCGTATCGCCCGGCAGGTGATCAAGCGCTTGCGAGCATTCGATACGACCATCCTGGTGGCGACTCCGCAGCCCGCCATTGCGGATGCGGGCATCGAGTACGTCGACCTCGAGACGCTGCTGCAGCGCAGTGATTTCGTGTCCGTTCATGCGCCGTTGAAACCCGACAACAGGCACCTGATCGACGCGCGCCGACTGACGTTGATGAAAAGCAGCGCTTTTCTGATCAACACCGCGCGCGGTGGATTGGTTGACGACCGTGCGCTGCTGGCTGCGCTGAAAGAAGGACGACTTGCCGGGGCAGGGCTCGATGTATTCGAAAGCGAGTCGGATCCAGGCCTGGCAGAGGTGACCAAGGAGCTGGTGCGCCTTCCCAATGTGGTGGCAACGCCGCATTCGGGAGCCTCGACCCACGAAGCGTTGCAACGCACCAATGCCATTGCGGCGAGTTGCGTCGTGGCGCTGCTCGCCGGCACGCAGCCTCCGCGAGGATGCCTGGTCGCTGAGCCTACGCAATCGCTTTCGTGAATCCATCTTCAGCGAACCGGACTTTTCCGGAGTGCGCAAGCGCGTGCCCCATCAAGCGAGAAAGAGAGAAACCTCAATGACAGACACCATGAAAGATACGATCAAAGTAATAGTGCCCTGCGGCTCCCTGGGCGCTGGCGTGCGTGAGGAGGAGATCGCCTACGGGCTGGCGCGTGGCGCACAGGCGATCGCCACCGATGCGGGCTCTACCGATAGCGGTGCGGCCTACCTGGCCCTGGGCAAATCGAAGAACAATCGGGGAGCGGTCAAACGTGATCTGCTGATCCTGATGAAGGCCCACGCGGATACGGGGATTCCCATCATCATCGGCACTTCCGGGCAGGCCGGCGGTGACCTCAATCTGGCCTGGACACGCGACATCGTGCTGGAGGTGGCTGGTGAATTGGATATCGCGCCGAAGGTCGCACTGATCCATTGCGAACAGGACAAGGAGACGATCAAAAGGCTGAACGCGCAGGGTCGCATCACCCCGCTTGCACCTTCGCAGGCGCTGGACGACGCCACGATCGACTCTTGCGAGCATATCGTCGCTGCCCTTGGCGTGGAGCCCTTCGTGGCCGCTCTCGAAGGTGGTGCTGACATCATTCTGGCCGGCAGGGCCACCGATACTGCGGTGATCGCCGCTTTTCCGATCTGGAAGGGGGCACCCTGGGGCCCCTCCTGGCATGCCGGGAAGATCGCCGAGTGCGGGGCGCAATGCACCGAAAACCCCACTGCCGGATCCGGAGTATTGCTCAGCATAGACCGCGACGGTTTCGAGGTGGAGCCGCTGAACTCCGGCAACCGCTGCACGACCCAAAGCGTCTCCGGGCATATGTTGTATGAGAACAGCGACCCGTTCCGCCTCACCGAACCCGGTGGCGTACTCGACGTGGCAGAGGCCGAGTATCGGCTGCTCGATGAGCGGGTGGTCAGGGTGACGGGCTCACGCTGGGATGCCAAACCCTACACCATGAAACTGGAGGGCGCGGCTGCGGGCCAGTACCAGACGATCATGCTGGTGGGCGTGCAGGATCCGGATGTGCTCGCCGACATCGATGGGTTCCATGATCGCTTGCTGGAAGCCCTGTATGCACGCACGCGTCAGTGCATTCCTGCCCAGGAGCTCGGCGAGTTCCATATCTCGCTGCGCATGTACGGCTGGAACGCCGTTACCGGGCTCAGGCCATCGGCAGGCACGGCAACCCCTCCTGAAGTGGGAATCCTGTTCGTGTCGACCGCCGCCACCCAGGAGATGGCCAATACCATCGCCCACGCCTGCAATCCGTACTTTTTCCATTATCCCAGCATCATGGGCAAGGAACTGCCTTCTTACGGTTTCGCTTTCACACCCGCCGATATTCCGCGTGGCCAGATATACGAGTTCAAGTTGAACCACGTGGTGCAGCTGAACGATCCCTTCGAGCTGGTCAGCACCGAGTGGCTGAACCCGGCTGAAGCCAACCATACCCAGGAGAAGCACCATGCCTAAGTTGCGCGAAGTGACTCGCTACATCAGGTCGAAGCAGGCGGGCCCGTTCTGGATCACCTTCGACATCTTTTTCGACAGCCGCGAAAGTTTCGATCGTTACCACGACAGTGAAGCCCTCTCTACCGAGGGGTTCGCCAAGCTGTACGGGGCCGACCCTGCCTTCGTAAAACGCATCCCGGTCGCCCAGCTGGAGATGATCAAGATCTCCTATCCCAGGCAGACCCCGCAGGGCGGAATGGTCGAGCGGGATATGCATGCCGGGCAACAGTACGTCCGGCTGCTGGATGTCGCTGTCGATTAGACAGGGATTCACCTCTCGTTGTGCGGGCTACCGGTGCAAAGCGCAGCCCGCCAGAGGGGGCTGCCGTGCCGGGAATCCGCCCCTGGCAAGAGGGTGAGCGCGTGCAAGTAGATCAACCTGTTTCGCGGGCAGTTTCCGGCCCGCTTTGAATCGAGAGGGCATCATGGGGGATATCACCCTAGCGAAGCGTATCGCCAGGTACGCGTATGAGTTTCCCATCACCGGTTACCCGGACGATCTGACCACCACTGTGCGTAATCGGCTGCTGGACAGCCTTGCCTGCATAGTGGGCGCCTATGGCGCGGAGCCCGTTCAGGCCAGCGTCGCCTATGCTGCTTCCGTGCGCAGTGGGGAGGCGGGCGTTTTCGGTACGTTTCTGAAAACCACGCCTGAATGCGCTGCCTTTGCCAATGGCGTCATGGTGCGCTTTCTCGATTACAACGATGGCTACATGGGACTCGAACCGGGACATCCGAGTGACAACATTCCCGCCTGCCTGGCCGTTGCTCAGGCGGAAAAGGCGGGGGGACGCGAGCTGATTGCTGCCATTTTGCTCGCCTACGAAATTCAGATGCGCTTGCAGGATGCCGCCAGCTTGAACAGGAAAGGCTGGGATCATGTGAATTACATCAATGTCTCGATGGCCGTGGCGGCTGCCAAGCTGATGAAGCTGACAGAGCAGCAAATCGAGCAGGCGATCAATATATCGTTGGGCGGCCATCTTGCGATGCGCCAGGTGCGCTCCGGAACCCTGTCCGACTGGAAAGGCTGTTCGGCGGCGAACGCGGCCCGCAATGCAATATTCTCCGCGCAGATGGCACGGCACGGGATGACCGGGCCATCGCCCATATTCGAAGGCGAAATGGGTTTTCACAAACAGGTCACCGGGGATTTTTCGCTCGATGTGGCCAGCTTCGGCTCGCTCATCAATGACGACTTTGCCATCAGGCGCTCCCTGACCAAGACCTTCCCCACCAACGGAGAGCTGCACACCGCCGTATGGGCGGGCATTGAACTCAGTCAACGCATAGGCGACATATCCGCGGTCGACTCCATTCGTATCGAAACATCCGAGTTCAACAAGCGTGTGCTGGCCGATGGCGTGGATAAATGGCGGCCTCGTACTCGAGAAACCGCCGACCACAGCTTGCCTTACAACGTGGCGCGGGCATTGATCGATGCGGATATTTCTGTCGAATCCTATTCGCTCGAGAAGATAACCGATCCACTGGTTACCAGGCTTATGGAGAGAACCACGGTTACCGAGGACCCGGTGCTTACCCAGCTTTTTCCAAACCATTTGGCCAATCGGGTCATCGTGAAATTGAGATCCGGTGAGGCGCTCGTCAGCGAGGTCATTACCGGGCCTGGGTCAGTCGAGACGCCCATGACCGAAGCGGACTTCGAGAACAAGTTCCGCAAGATGGCTGCTCCACACCTCGGCAAGGGAGCGCAGCAGGGTGTTCTCGCTTTCGTTTCGACTCTCGATCAGCAAAGCGGATACGACGCACTGTTCGCAGCGATGGCGCGCGCAGCGAAGGACGCATGCCCATGAGCAACTGCGATGAAAATGCCAATGCCGGGCAGGCCGAGACGACAGCGCCTGCGGTTCACCCGGACGTCACCAGGGTCGTCTCACGCTTGCGTGACGCCGGGCTGACGCCGCCCGCTGACGGCGATGTAGCAAGCATCCGGGATTATCTGCAGCGCATGACCTCATACCTGGCGGCGAGCAGCGTACCGCTGGAGTGCGAGCGTCTGCTCGGTTTCATGGCAAATGGGCGCCGGGTGCCCTGCAAGCTTTACTGGCCTGACGGCAGCGACCCACCCGGTTTGATGTTCTATTGCCATGGCGGCGGTTTCCGGCATGGCTCACTGCCGGGGTGGGACGCTCCGCTCAGACAATTGGTGCGCGAAAGCGGTGTGGCGATCCTTTCTGTGGACTACGCATTGGCGCCGGAACATCCATTCCCGGCAGCATTCGAAGAGGTTGTCGCTGTCGCGAAGCAGGTGATCGACATGGGTGCGGTCGCCGGTTTTGAAATCGGTCGGTTCGCATTCGGCGGCGACTCAGCTGGCGCCAACCTGGCGCTGGGAGCGGCGCTCGCGCTACGTGAGTACGGCGTGAAGGCGCTGGATCATCTGCTGCTGTTCTATGGGGTGTATTCGAAAGACACCACGTCGGAGTCGTGGAGGCGCTGCAGCAATTTTGCTGGCTACGGGCTTTCTGCCGATTCGATGCGCGGCTATTGGCAGAGCTATCTACAGCACGACCAGGCCGACTGGCGGGTTCAGCCTCTGCATGCGGATCTGCATGGGTTGCCAACCACCCGGCTGGTGGTGGGTGACCTGGATCCGCTTCTGGATGATAACCGAGCGCTGCAGCGCAAGCTGGAGACCGCCGGCGTGGAGGCGCACCTGACAGTCGCCCCTGGAATCATTCATGGGGTGCTTCGTTTCAATGAGTGGGCGCAGGTGGTACGCGATCTGATCCGGGACGAAGGTGCTGTGCTTTCCAGGTCGCTGCTGAGCAACCTGCCTGGCGCTGGCGGACGGACGGAACCACGGCCCTAGTGCCGAGCTGTACTGCGTTCAGGTCGGCTAAAGGAAAGGGGCAGATTCATTTTCCGGCCAGGAAAGCCGGCCAGTGAATCTGTCCCCTTTTTCCCCGTAATGGTTCTGGCTGCTACCTTTGAAGCGTGCGGCAAAGACCAATCCCTGCATCGATGACCTGGATCTGCGTCGAATCGCGCCCGGCGGGGTATGCGCCGGCCCGAGTGGCCATCCCATGGCCAGTATTCCGTTCGTCAGAAATGCCTCGGCAGCATGGCGAAGCGCGGCATTGCGGCCGCTACGCATGCGAGTCTGGTTTGGCTGGGAAGCCTTGATAAGAACTCTGAATGAGCCTGCCGATTATTAGTCTGACTGTCGAACCACCAGATAAGGAAGCGACACAGATGGCCAACTTTCTGAAAGCCGACCCACAGGTGGTGCCTCGTATCGTCGACGAAATGGAGCGAGAGGGTTACTCCGTCATCAAGGGTTTCCTGACCGAAGAGCAACTGGAGGCAGCCCGCAAGCATGTGAATCACGAGGTGGCACGGCATGACCACGAGTATTTCGCCTTGCAGGGTCAGGACGCGGTGAAGGGCAGCATCTTCGAGGAGATGAGCGTATCGCCCCAGGTGATGGATCTGTTCCAGCAGATCTACCAGGCCGGGGTCGGCCAGCCACCGCGCTCCCCGGATATCTTCCCGGCCTTGCGTTGCCTGCAGGGCAAGACCGGCAAGCGCGAGTCCTATTATTTCCACTACGACGCCGCAGCGCTGACTGCGCTGATCCCGCTCGTTACGCCCACCGAGGGGCGCTACTGCGGGGATTTCATCTTCTTCCCGAACTTGCGGCGCATTCGTTCGAATCTGTATTTCAACATTCTGGAAAAGGCGGTCATGCAGAATACGCTGAGCCAGAAGCTGATCACCTTCGCCGTCAAACGCGGCTGGCTCAAACCCGTGAAGATCAAGATCGTGCCGGGCAATGCCTATTTTTTTTGGGGCTACCGTTCACTTCACGCCAATGAGCCCTGTGACCCGAAAGCGCTGCGCTCCACTGTATTGCTGCATTACGGCGAACCGCACAGCCGCGAAAACCTGGCCTCGCGGCTGTTCCTGGGCTGGAACTTCCGCCGCGCACGGCTCAGCAATGAGCGAACCACGCGCAAGGACGGGGGCTAACCGGAGGGATAGACCACGATTATTTCGTGCCATTCGTGGCCTGTCTCCACATGCATTTCCCTAGAGCCTGATCAGGCTTTTTGTTTTTGCTGGGTGGGTGTTATCTGGCTCGCTGCAGGGCATTGGCAAAAGCGTTCTTTGCTCTAGGAACCTGTTCGTACATAGCAGGAGCTCGTATCCCTATGGATCGGCGGCAATAAGGCGTTAAGCAGACGTAGGGTGGATGACGCTCTTTTCATCCACCATTGCGATCGCTAGGTTGGTGGACGGATCGGGCCGCGCAGGTGAAACGTCGTCCACCCTACGTCATGAAGCCCACCAAATCGAATGTCTGCTTCCGCCACTTTGCTGTCATTGCACGTGGGATCTTGTCGAAAGATTGGAGCAATAGAGGGACAGACCACGATTATTTCGATGTTTTCCAGGCCCGTCTGGGCATTGCCAGCAACATTCTTGCCGATCGCCTTCGGGCGCTGGAGGAGGTTGGTATCCGCCGTACCACCAGCCAAGCCTTGAGCTTGGCAGCAGCCGATACCGAGTATTCGCGTCACACGCAGTCGTCTCCCTCTGTCATCATTCGCCCTCTGAATTTGCACACCCAGGAACCCCATCCATGTCGGCGCTGAACCCCGGTCTGATCGTGATCCATGGCAACCGCCTCGAGGAATTGAGGGCATTGGCGGTGGAGTGGATGCGCCGGTATCCGTTGCGGCCGCTGGAGAACGAGGTGCTGCTGGTGCAGAGCAACGGCATCGCCCAGTGGCTCAAGCTGGCGCTGGCCGAGCAGGAGGGGTGCGGCATCGCCGCGGCCACGGACGTAAGCCTGCCGGCGCGGTTTCTCTGGCAGGCCTATCGCAGCGTGTTGGGCAGCGAGGCGATTCCCCAGCAGTCGCCGCTGGACAAGGCGCCGCTGACCTGGCGGTTGATGCGCCTGTTGCCGAGCCTGTTGAACGAGCCCTGTTTCGCGCCGTTGCGGCGCTTCCTGGCGGACGATGCCGACTTGCGCAAGCGCCATCAGTTGGCCGAGCGCCTGGCCGATCTGTTCGACCAGTACCAGGTGTACCGCGCCGACTGGCTGGCGGACTGGGCCGAGGGCCGCGATCAGCTGCGCACGGCCCGCGGCGGTGTGCGCGAGCTGGACGAAGCCGCGCTGTGGCAACCCTTGTTGTGGCGTACTCTGCTGGCGGATGTCGGCGACGAGCACCTGGCCCAGAGCCGTGCCGGCGTGCATCCGCGCTTCGTCGCCAAACTGGCGGAGCTGGATACGCCGCCGCGTGGTTTGTCCCGCCGGGTGACCGTGTTCGGCATCTCCTCGCTGCCGGCGCAGATGCTGGAAGCGCTGGCCGCCATGGCGCGCTTCAGCCAGGTGATGCTCTACGTGCACAACCCGTCCCAGCACCACTGGGGCGATATCGTCGAAGACAAGGATCTGCTGCGCCACGAGTACCGTCGGCAGAAGCGCAAGGCGAGCGGGCAGGCGGGGCAAGCCGGCCAACTGGGCCTGTTCGACGCCGTGGAGCTGCATCAGCACGGCCAGCCGCTGCTGGCATCCTGGGGCAAGCAGGGGCGCGACTACATCAACCTGCTGGATCAGTACGACGAGCCGCAGCGTTACCGTGAGCAGTTCGAGCGCATCGATCTGTTCAGCGCGATGGGCGAAGAACGGCTGCTGGGGCAGTTGCAGAACGACATTCTCGACCTGCGCCCGGTGGAGGAGAGCCGCACTCACTGGCCGGCGGTCGACCCACAGCACGATCATTCGCTGCGCTTTCACGTCGCCCACAGCGCCCAGCGCGAGGTGGAGGTGCTGCACGATCATCTGCTGGCGGCGTTCAGCGAGGATCCGACGCTGCGCCCGCGGGACATCATCGTCATGGTGCCGGACGTGAACACCTATGCAGCGCATATCCGCGCGGTGTTCGGCCAGTTCGCCAGCGACGATGCGCGCTTCATTCCCTTCACCCTGGCGGATCAGGGCCTGCGCGGCAAAGAGCCGCTGGTGATCGCCCTGGAGCATCTGCTGCGTCTGCCGGACAGCCGCTTCAGCGTCAGCGAGATTCTCGACCTGCTGGATGTGGCCGCGGTGCGCGCGCGTTTCGCGATTGCCGAAGACCAGTTGCCGGTCTTGCGCCGCTGGCTGGAAGGCGCCGGTGTGCGCTGGGGGGTGGATGCCGAACAGCGCGAAAGTCTTGGTCTGGGCGCCGGGCTGGAGCAGAACAGCTGGCGCTTCGGCCTGCGCCGCATGCTGCTCGGTTACGCCGTGGGCGGTGCTGGCGCGCGTGCGGGGATCGAACCCTATGACGAGATCGGCGGTCTGGATGCCGCGCTGATCGGCCCGTTGACGCGCCTACTGGATGTGCTGGAAACCCATTGCGACAGCCTGGCCGAAACGCTGCTGCCAGTGACCTGGGGCGAGCGCCTGCGGGCCCTGCTGGAGGACTTCTTCCTGCCTCAGGACGAGCGCGACGAGGTGTTGCGCAACCAGGCCCAGGATGCCCTGGAAGGCTGGCTGGAACTCTGTGATGCGGCAACCCTGGAAGAAGCACTGCCGCTGGCCGTGGTACGCGAGGCCTGGTTGGGCGGGCTGGATCAGGGCGGCCTCAGCCAACGCTTCCTCGCCGGGGCGGTGAACGTGTGCACGCTGATGCCGATGCGCGCCATCCCGTTTCGGCATCTGTGCCTGCTGGGCATGAACGATGGCGATTACCCGCGCAGCCAGGCACCGCTGGATTTCGACCTGATGGGCGGCGACTACCGTCCCGGTGATCGCTCGCGCCGCGAAGACGATCGCTACCTGCTGCTCGAAGCACTGCTGGCGGTGCGCGAGCGCCTGTATATCAGCTGGGTGGGGCGCAGTATTCGCGACAATACCGAGCGACCGCCTTCTGTGCTGATCGGCCAGTTGCGTGATCACCTGGCCAGCGCCTGGCGCCTGGCGGACGGCGGCGATCTGCTCCACGCCCTGACCACCGAACACCCACTGCAACCCTTCAGCCGCCGCTATTTTTCCGGCAGCGGGCCGCTGTTCAGCTATGTGCACGAGTGGGCCGCCTCGCACCGCGCGCCTGTGGCGCAACCAGGCGAACAGCCTCTGGGCGCTTATCTGGCGGATGCCGCGCTCAACCTGGAAAAACTGCAGCGCTTCCTGCGCGACCCGGTGAAGCATTTCTTCACCGTGCGCCTCAAGGTGCATCTGGACGAAGCCGAGCAGGCCGAGCTGGATGCCGAACCCTTCGCCCTCGATGGCTTGCAGCGCCATCAGATTCAGCAGGAACTGCTGCAGGCCGCAGCCCTGGCGCTGGAAGAACGCCAGGGTGTCGACGCGGCGCTGGCACGGGCTGCACGACGCATCCAGCGCAGCGGTCTGCTGCCGGTGGCCGGTTTCGGTGATCGCCTGCGCGCGCAATTGCTCGAGCCGATGCCGGAGCAACTGCGTGGCTACGAAGCCCTGCTAGCGAGGTGGACCGATCGCCTGCCGTCGCCGCTCCGCCTGAGCTTCGCCCATGCTGGCCTGGAACTGGAGGACTGGCTCGGCGAACTGCGCAGCGCCGGCGACGCCCTGGCGCGCCTGGAGCTGCAGCCGGGTGGCCTGAAGCGCAAGGATCGTTCGCTGAAGTGGCACCGTCTGCTCAGGCCCTGGGTCAGCCATGTGGTAGCTGCTGCCTGTGGGCATCCGCTCACCACGCTGCTGGTCGCCGAAGACGTGCGCCTGGCCTTCGAACCGCTGAGTCAGGGCGAGGGCGAGCGCATTCTGCGCCAGTGGCTGGAGGCGTATGCAGAGGGCATGCAGGCGCCGCTGCCGGTGGCGATCAAGACCGCAGCGGCCTGGTTCGCTGCCGCCGAGAAGGATGCGGACAAAGCCGAGGACGCCGCGCGCAAGGTCTACGAAGGCGACGGCCACAAGACCACCGGCGAGGTGCAGCAGAGCGCCAGCCTGGCTCGCCAATACCCGGATTTCGACGCGCTGCTGGGTGACGGTCAGTTCCCGCATTGGGGCGCCTTGCTCTACAAATCGCTGCTCGATGCAGACATCGCCGAACTCAAGGACGACCAGCCATGAGCCAGCCTACACGCCCTCTGGCGCTGCGTTTTCCGCTGCACGGCAGCCGCTTGATCGAGGCCAGCGCCGGTACCGGCAAGACCTACACCATCTCGGCGCTGTACCTGCGCCTGATCCTCCAGCATGGCGGTGAAGCCGCCTTCCGCGAGCCGCTGCTGCCGCCGCAGATTCTGGTGGTGACCTTCACCGATGCCGCCACCCGGGAACTGCGCGACCGCATTCGGGCGCGCCTGGTGGAGGCGGCCACGGTGTTTCGCGGCGATGCCGAGGGCGACGCCTTGCTGGCGACCCTGAAGGCGGATTTCGCATCCGGCGAATGGCCCGAATGCGCCCGGCGCCTGGAACTGGCCGCGCAGTGGATGGACGAGGCAGCCGTGTCCACCATCCATGGCTGGTGCCAGCGCATGCTGCGCGAGCACGCCTTCGACAGCGGTAGCCTGTTCAGTCAGACCCTGGAAACCGACCACAGCGAGCTGCTCGCCGAAGTGGTGCGCGACTATTGGCGCCAGCACTGTTACCCGCTGCAGGGCCTGGCTCTCGAGTGGGTGGCGGAGAACTGGGGCGCGCCGGACGAGCTGGGTATGCGCATCCGCCCGCTGCTCGGTGAGGACGACGATGGCGCCGCCCTGGCGCTCGGCGATCTGCTGGATGGTACCCTGCAGGCGCGTCAGCGTGCGCTGATCGCCCTCAAGCAACCTTGGCGTACTTGGATTACCGAGCTTGAAACCTTTTATCAGCAGGCCTCCGAGGCAGGTAAGTTCAACGGCAATAAGCTGAAACCGGATATTTTCAATACACGCCTTGAGCGGTTGCGGGATTGGTGTGGAGATGAATCTGCAAACCTTTCATTCAGAGACAGCTATGGAAAATCTGGTTTTTTCAAACGCCTCACCCATGAGGGGTTGCGAGATGCATGTAAGAAAGGCGTTGAGTTAAATTTGAGCGAGGCTGTTCAAGCCGCTTTATCCAATATGGAGTCTTTGGAAGAGCGCCTGCTCAATCTTCCCGATCCCAGTGATTCCGCGCTGCGCCACGCCGCCGCCTGGATTCGCCAGCGCTTCGATCGCGAGAAACGCCAGCGCGCCGAGATGGGCTTCGACGACATGCTCAGCCGCCTGGACGACGCTCTGCAGGGCGACAGCGGCCCGCGCCTGGCCGAGGTGATTCGCCAGCAATTCCCGGTGGCGCTGATCGACGAATTCCAGGATACCGATCCGCTGCAGTACCGCATTTTTGACACGCTCTACCAAGTTGAAGCCAATAGATCGGATTGTGGCCTGTTTATGATCGGCGACCCCAAGCAGGCCATCTATTCCTTCCGCGGCGCGGACATCCACACCTACCTGCGTGCACGCCGTGCCACCGCCGGGCGGCATTACAACCTCGATACCAACTTCCGCTCCAGCGAGCCCATGGTCGAGGCGGTCAATGGGCTGTTCCAGTTGGCCGAGTCCCGCGAGGACGGGCAGGGTGCCTTTCTGCTGCGTGACGATCTGCCGTTCATTGCAGTCGGCGCCCAGGGGCGCAAGGAAGTCTGGACGGTCGAGGGCGAGGCGCAGCCGGCCCTCAATCTCTGGCACCTGCACAGCGACGAAGCGCTCGCCAAGGGCCGTTATCTGGACGCCCTGGCCGGCAGCGCCGCGGCAGAGATCGTGCGCCTGCTGGGGCTTGGCCAGCAGCAGCGCGCCGGCTTTCTCAAGGGCGACGAGCTGACGTCCCTGCGGCCCAGCGATATCGCCGTGCTGGTGCGCGACTTCAAGGAGGCCCAGGCGATTCGCGGCGAGCTGGCGGCGCGGGGCGTGCGCAGCGTGTACCTGTCGGACAAGGATTCGGTGTTCGCCACCGTGGAGGCCCATGACCTGCTGCTGTGGCTGCGCGCCTGCGCCGAGCCCGATCAGGATCGCCCGCTGCGCGCGGCGCTGGCCAGTTCGACCCTGGGCCTGAGCCTGACCGAGCTGGAACAACTGAACCTCGACGAGCGCTTCTGGGAGGCGCGCGTCATGCAGTTTCGCGGTTATCGCCAGCGCTGGCAGCGCCAGGGCGTGCTGCCTATGCTGCGCCAGTTGCTGCAGGATTTCGGTCTGCCGCAACGGCTGATGAGTCGCCCTGACGGCGAGCGGATTCTGACCAACCTGCTGCACCTGGCTGAACTGCTGCAACAGGCGGCTGCCGAGCTGGACGGCGAACTGGCGCTGATCCGCCACCTGGGCGAGTCCCTGGCCGGGCGCGGTCAGGCCGCCGAGGAGCAGGTGCTGCGCCTGGAGAGCGACGATGCCCTGGTGCGCGTGGTGACCATCCACAAATCCAAGGGCCTGGAATATCCGCTGGTGTTCCTGCCCTTCATCTGTTCCTTCCGCCCGCTCGACGACAAGAAACCCGTGCAGATGCATGACGGCGAGCGCCGTCGCCTGTTGCTCAAGGCCGACGAGGCCAGCCTGGCCCAGGCCGAACAGGAGCGCCTCGGTGAGGATCTGCGCCTGCTCTACGTGGCGTTGACCCGGGCGCAGCACGCCTGCTGGCTGGGCGTTGCCGACCTGAAGATCGGTACCGGCAAGACTTCGCGCCTGCACCAGTGCGCCCTTGGTTATCTGCTGGGCGGTGGGCAGCCTCTGGCGCAGAGCGCGCAACTGATCGACTGGCTGAGCCCGCTGGCCGATCCACCCCGTTGCGTGGCGCTGCCCGCACCGGTCGCCAGCGAGCAGCAGTACAGCGCGCAGGACGCCGACGCCTTCGAACCGCAGTGGCGCACGCCGCTACGCCGCGCCGCCGAGCATTGGTGGATCGCTTCCTACAGTGCGTTGCGCATGCAAGAGGGCGAGGTCAGCTCGGTGGGGCGCCACCCGGTGGATCGCCATGACGACCTGTCTCCGGACAGCTCGGCTATCCAGATCGCCAGCGATGACGAGCGTCCGGCACTGGCGCTGGAACAGATCCCGGTTTCCGCCCAGGGCCTGCACCGTTTTCCGCGTGGGCCTAACCCCGGCACCTTCCTCCATGGCCTGCTGGAGATCGCCGCGGCGGAAGGCTTCGCGGCCATGGCGGCGGCGCCGGATGTACTGCGCGAGCACCTGGCGCGGCGTTGCCAGCGGCGCGGCCTGGAAACCTGGATCGAGCCGCTGTGGCTGTGGCTGCAAGGCCTGCTGGTGCAACCCATGGCGCTCGGCAATGGCCAGTCGGTGAGCCTGGCGACCCTGGGCGAGTACCAGGCGGAGCTGGAGTTCTGGTTCGAGGCCCGGCGGGTCGACGTGCTGCGCCTGGATGCGCTGGTGCAGCGCTTCGAGATGCCCGGCGTGGCGCGTCCGCTGTTGAGCCCCGATACCCTGAACGGCATGTTCAAGGGCTTTATCGACCTGGTGTTCGAGCATGAGGGCCGTTACTACGTGGTCGACTACAAGTCCAACTGGCTGGGCGCCGACGAGCAGGCCTACACGGGGGAGGCCATGAGCGCGGCCGTGGCCAGCCACCGCTACGATCTGCAGTACGTGCTTTACGTGCTGGCTCTGCATCGCCACTTGCGGCTGCGCCTGGCCGATTACGACTACGACAGGCACCTGGGCGGTGCGTTGTACCTGTTCCTGCGCGCACCAGGGGCCGGGCAGTACCTGGCACGACCGCAGCGGGCGCTGATCGAAAAACTGGATGCGCTGTTTCTCGGCGAGTCCGTGGAGGTACTGGCATGACGCCGATGCTCGACAACCGCGAAGGTCTGTTCGCCCTGCTGGCCGCCTGGAGCGAGCGCGGCTGGCTGCGCGAGCTGGATCGTACTCTGGCGCATTTCTTCGCCGAACTCGACCCCGAGGCGTCACCCCTGCTGCTGCTGGCGGCGGCGCTGGCCAGCCATCAACTGGGCCAGGGGCACGTGTGCCTCGATCTGCAGACTACCCTGGCCGACCCGGATTCGGCGCTGTCGCTGCCGCCGGAGGGCGAGGACGCCGAGGGCGTCAGCCTGCTGCCTTCCGAAGTGCTGGCCGGGTTGAGCCCGGATGCCTGGCTGGCGGCCTGCGTCAACAGTGCGCTGCTGCGTGACGCCGAGGATGAGGTCGCGCCGCTGGTGCTACGTGGCACCTGCCTGTATCTGCGCCGTTACTGGGATTACGAGCGCAGCGTCGCCTCGGATATCGGCGAGCGCTTGCAGGCCGAAGCGGATGCACCGGCCGATCTGGTCGAACGCCTGGCGGTGCTGTTTCCCGAACCGCTGGAGCTGGATGGCCAGCGCCTGATCGACTGGCAGAAACTGGCCTGCGCCCTGGCGGCGCGGGGGCGTTTCACCCTGATCACCGGTGGCCCCGGCACCGGCAAGACCACCACCGTGGTACGCCTGCTGGCGCTGCTGCAGGCGGCTGCGCTGGATCAGGGCGCGCCGTTGCGCCTGAGCCTGGCGGCGCCTACCGGCAAGGCGGCGGCGCGGTTGACCGAGTCCATCGGTGCGCAGGTGGCGACGCTGCCCGTCAGTGAAACGGTGCGCGAGCAGATCCCCAAGACGGTCACCACCCTGCACCGCTTGCTGGGCAGCCGCCCGGACAGCCGACACTTCCGTCATCACGCCGCCAACCCTCTGCCGCTGGATGTGCTGGTGGTCGACGAAGCCTCGATGATCGACCTGGAAATGATGGCCAACCTGCTCGATGCCCTGCCGATGCACGCGCGGCTGATCCTGCTGGGCGACAAGGATCAGCTGGCGTCGGTGGAGGCGGGGGCGGTACTGGGAGATCTGTGCCGCGATGCCGAGGCGGGCGGTTACAGCCAGGCCACCGCCGAGTGGTTGGCGCAGCAGACTGGCGAGCGGATTGGCGATGCGCAACTGCAACCGGGTGAGCGGGCGCTGTCGCAGCATATCGTCATGCTCCGCCATTCCCGGCGCTTCGCCGGCGGTTCCGGTATCGGCCGCCTGGCGCTGGCGGTCAACCGCGGCGCGGCCATGGAGGCCCGTGAGGTGCTGGCGAGCGGTGGCACGGATCTGCACCAGCTGCGCCTGGCGGGCGAGCAGGATCGTGCCTTCGAACGCTTGTTGCTGGACGGTCTGCCGGGCGGTGAACAGCGCCCGGTGGGCTATGCCGATTACCTGAACATCCTCCGTGAGCAGCGGCCAGGGCTGGCGGATGGTGAAGAACTCTGGGATGCCTGGGCCGCGAAGGTGCTGGCGGCGTTCGATCGTTTTCAACTGCTGTGTGCCGTGCGCAAGGGGCCCTGGGGTGTCGAGGCGCTCAATGGACGCATCGCCCATGCGCTGCTGCAGCGCGGACTGATCGAGCAGGAACACGGCTGGTACGAAGGCCGCCCGGTGTTGGTGACGCGCAATGACTATGGTCTGGGTTTGATGAATGGCGATATCGGCATCGCCTTGCGCTTGCCCGAGCCCGCTCTGGAAGTGGGCGGCCCGTTGCGCTCGGCGCTGCGGGTGGTGTTCCCGCGCAACGACGGCTCGGGTGGCCTGCGCTCGATCCTGCCCAGCCGTCTCGGCGCAGTGGAAACCGTATTCGCCATGACCGTGCATAAGTCTCAGGGCTCGGAGTTCACCCACTGCGCCCTGGTGTTGCCGGACAACCTCAATCCGGTGCTGACCAAGGAGCTGGTCTATACCGGCATCACCCGCGCACGGCATTGCTTCAGCCTCGTCGAAAGCCGCGCCGGCGTGTTCGAAGCCGCCATCCAGCGCCGCGTCGAACGCCGCAGCGGGTTGTGGGAGCGGTTGAGCATATAGCACGCCAGCGGTGAATGGCCCTGTAGGGTGGATGACGCTCTTTTCATCCACCATTGCGATCCCCGCTCGGAGCGCAGTTCAAAGGCGTATCGATGTTCGCCAGCTACCATCGGCATTGAATGGCCTGGTGGGTCGATAGAGCGTGACCCACCCTACGGGATTTCACGACCGCGGTATGTCGTTAGCCAATCACCCTGCGCAGGCGCAGCCCGGCGATCAGGCCGATGAAGCAGAATACGGCGAACAGCCAGCCGGAGACGGCGCCGGCCATGATGCCGGAGAGCAGGGTGCCGACGGTGCAGCCCAGGGCGAGCATGCCGCCCCAGCCAAGGAGGATGCCGCCGACCAGGTTGCGCAGGGCTTCCCGGGCGTTGGGCCAGCGGGGCGCGCAGTCACCTGCGAGGAGGGCGCTGGCCCAGGCGGCGAAGACCAGGCCGAGTATGAACAGGCCATTGTTCGACAGCAGGGTTTCTTTCACCACCGTGGCGCAGCCGGAAAAGCCATCCAGCCCTTCCAGGCGCTCGGGCAACCAGCCCAGGCCATTGGCGGCGGTGCGCGACAGACTACCGAGTTCGGCGGTTACGCCCAGCGGGCCAACACGCAGGTAGGAGGCCAGGGCCAAGGTTCCTATCAGCGCACCGCCAACCCAGGTCAGCCAGCGCGCGCCGAATAGCAATTGGCGCAGACTGTTAGCAGGTCGTTGAAAAACTACCTGCGTTGCCATCGCGGCGTTAAAAACAGGCTCAAAATGCTCATGTACCGCTTGTACACTCCGCTTTTTCGCCTGTTTTTGCCTTGCGCTGGCTGCCTCGCTTACGTTTTTCAACGACCTGTTAGCCGGTTGCCCGGGTTCATCGTGCTTGCGGTAACGCAGCAGCAGGTGAGCCAGGCCGCCGAGTACCGCAAGTTGCAGCAACAGTGAGCCGCCGTAACCGAGCTGCGCCGGCAGCCAGATCACCGGCGCCTCCTGGATGCTGGCCAGGTACAGGGTGTTCCAGCACAGGAAACCGAGGAAGAAGCCGATCAGTGCACCGATCAGTGCGATCACCGAGGCCAGCGCACCTTCGCCCAGGCGATAAAGATGGGCGCTGATGCACGATCCGGAAATCGCCATGCCCAGACCGAACAGGGTGGCGCCCAGCGCCAGTACCCAGCTCAGCGGGCCAATATGGGCATCCGGTGGCAGGCGGCCGCTTGCCGGGTCGGGCAGAAAGGCGCCGAAAGCCGCGTGATAACCCAGGGTGCCGACCGCCAGGGCGGCGAGAATGCCGAGCAGTCCGCGCGGGTCGCGTCGCTCGATGAAGTCGCGGCTGACGCAGAAGAAGCAGAACCGCGAACGCTGCAGCAGCACGCCGAACAGGCCGCCAGCCAGCAACGAAAAGCTCAGAACCCGCCCTTCGTTGCTAGGCGTGGCCAGCAGCCAGGCGGCTATGGCCAGGGCGAAGAAGATCAGGGTGGCGCTGCCGGTGCGCAAGGTGAGCATGGAAGGTTGCTCCATTGGCGGTTGTCCGTTAGATGGAATCGGATATGAAAATTGATGCTGGTTGAGCGATACCCGGGGCAGGGCACCCACAAAAAAAGGGCGGACGCCATGCTTGGCGCGTCCGCCCCGTGAAACGCTGTGGCTTGAAGGTTATTTGCCGCCCCAGACCGTCCCGGCGACGTTGACTACCGGTACGCCAACGGCGTTGCCGTACTCGGTCCAGGAGCCGTCGTAGTTGCGGACGTCGTAACCGAGGATCTTCTTCAGGGCGAACCAGGTGTGGCTGGAGCGCTCGCCGATGCGGCAGTAGGTGATGATCGGCTTGCTGCCGTCGATACCCACGGCTGCGTAGACTTTCTTCAGCTCTTCGGCGGATTTGAAGGTGCCGTCGTCGGCGACCGCCTGGCCCCAGGGCACGTTCACGGCGCCCGGTACGTGGCCGGCGCGTACGGCCAGTTCCTGCACGCCTTGTGGGGCGAAGACCTTGCCGTTGAATTCATCGGCCGAGCGAATATCCACCAGTTGCTCGTTGCTGCGTTTTTCCGCGGCGGCCAGTACGTCCGGCAGGAAAGCGCGCAGATCCTTGTTGGCTGCCTTGAGCGTGACATTGCCGTTGCCCGGGCTGCTGGCACGGTTGCTCAGGGTGCGTTTTTCCGCTTCCCATTTGACCCGCCCACCGTCGAGCAGCTTGACGTTCTCCACGCCGTAGACATCGAACACCCAGGCGCCCCAGGCAGCGAACCAGTTGTTGTTGTCGCCGTAGAGGATGGTGGTGGTATCGGCCGATACGCCGGATTTGCGCAGCAGGTTCTGCAGGTCTTCCTGGCTGGCGATGTCACGCTTCACCGGGTCGACCAGATCGCTGTGCCAGGCCAGGTTGACCGCGCCGGGGATGTGCCCGCGTTCATAGACGCCGGGCACCACGCTGACTTCGATGATGCGCACCTTGGGGTTGTCGAGATTCTTCTCCAGCCAGTCGGTGGTGACCAGAAACTCGCTGGCGGCCCAGGTAGGCGCGGACAGCAGGCTGGCGACGGCGATCACGCCGGCGCCGAACAGGGAACGAATGTGCATGTGAGGCTCCTTTTCATCTGATGCAATGGCGTTGTTGGGTCGATGTCTTCGGCAGTTTTTATTGATCGTCCTGGCCCTCCCTGTCATGCGCTCCTGGCGTCAGCGTTTCTCTGGCGCCCAGGTGGCGACGTCCAACGCATCGACTGGTGCGGGCAGCAGGCCTTCCTTGTAGAAGGCGTCGGCGATCTTCTGCTGTTCCTGCAGGCTGCCTGGCTGCACCGCGCGCACCTGGTAGCTGCGGCGTGCGTTGGCTTTCTCGACGATGGACGGATCCAGGTTGCCCCACAGCGGGCCAAGCAATTCGGCGGCTTCACGCGGGTTGCTGCGTACCCATTCGCCAGTCTTTTCCAGTTCGGCGAATACGGTTTCCAGTACCTCGGGCTTGGCCTTGGCGAAACGGGTGCTGGTCAGGTAATAGCGTTGGTAGTCGGCCAGGCCTTCGCCATCGGCCAGGGTGCGGGTCGGCAGTTGTTGCTGGGCACCGCTGAGGAAGGGCTCCCAGGTCACCCAGGCGTCGACGCGCTTGTTCTCGAAGGCGGCGCGGCCGTCGGCGGGCGTGAGGTAGGCGGGTTGGATGTCGCTGAACTTGAGGCCGGCTTTGGCCAGGGCGGCGATCAGCAGGTAATGGCTGCCGGCGGCCTTGGTGACGGCGATCTTCTTGCCCTTGAGGTCGGCCAGGCTGCGGATCGACGAGTCTTCCCGGACGATGACGGCCTGGGCGGCGGGTGAGGGTGCTTCCTGGGCGAAGTAGGTCAGCTCGGCGCCGGCCGCTTGAGCGAACACCGGCACGGTATCGGCGACATCCGCCGACAGGTCGATATTGCCGACGTTCAGCGATTCCAGCAGGGGCTGGCCATTGGGGAATTCGTGCCAGCTGATCTGTATGTCCTGGTCGGCCAGAGCCTTTTCCAGCGTGCCCTGGGTTTTCAGAATACTGATCAGGGTCGAGGATTTCTGGTAACCGATGCGCAGGGGTTCGGCATGGGCCTGGGGCAGTGCGAGCAGCAGGCTGGCGGCGATCAGGGCGGGGCGGAGCAGTGACATGGTAAGCCTCATCAATGGTGTGCCAGCCATCAATGAGGCGGGCCACGGGACTGTCTGGGTTCAGCAGGGTGTCCGGTGATCCGGTAGAGGCAAACTAGGCGATCTAAAAAATACGAAGCCAATAATTTAAAAGAATTAGCTTAGATAAAAGCGCTGAGGTACACGGGCTCGAGCATCCGCCCTGCTCGGAAAGCCTTGAGCTGGAGCAATGCCGGCATTCATAGAGGGGAGAAAAGCGTTGCGGCAGGAAGTTTTACCAGTTGTAAAAAACCGTTTCAGGGCACCTGCACGCCGGCCACTTGCAGCATGTCGACCAGACGGATCAGCGGCAGGCCGATCAGACTGTTGACGTCACTGCCCTCGGTGCTGCGAAACAGGCTGATCCCCAATCCCTCGGCCTTGAAACTGCCGGCGCAATCATAAGGTTCCTCGGCCCGCAGGTAGCGCTCGATCTGCTCGGCACTCAGGGGGCGAAAATGTACCGTATAAGGAATGCAGTCGACCTGACAGCTGCCACTGCGGCTATCGAGCAGGGCCAGACCGGTAAGAAAGGTGACGCTTTTGCCGCTGGCTGCACTGAGTTGTGCGTGGGCACGTTTATAATCGTGGGGTTTACCGAGAATCTGCCCGTCGAGCACGGCGACCTGGTCTGAGCCGATGATCAGGTGCCCCGCGAAGCGCTCGGCCAGCGCCTGTGCTTTCTCCTGGGCCAGGCGGCGTACCAGAACCTCGGCGGATTCGTCGGGCCGATGGGACTCGTCGATGCTTGGCGCGGCCCACTGGAAGGGCTGGCGCAGCCGGGTCAGCAGTTCACGGCGATAGGGAGAACTGGAGGCGAGAACCAGGAGGGACATCGGCGTTGACCTTGTGCGGGACGGACGCAGAATTCTAGCCGTCGGCAAAGGGGCTGGACAGGCGGAATTTCCTTTGACAGCGCACGGTTGCATCCATAGAATGCGGCGCCTATGTCAAATGGCCCGATTCCACCTCACGTCGATCCACGCAAACTCGCCGACCGTGGTGCCACCCTTCAGGGTGAGTTACCGCTCGCTGATTTGTCGAGGCTCTGCGATCCTCTTGCCGATAATGGCGGTAGCGTGCGCGCGAAGTTTTCTTTCGAGCGTGACGAGCGCCATGCTGTGGTCATACACAGCCAGCTCGAGGTCGAAGTCAAGATGGTTTGCCAGCGTTGTCTGGATCAGGTCACCTTACCGATCCTCAGCGAGTGTGATTACGCTGTGGTGAAGGAAGGCGCGAATACCCAGTCCGTGCCGCAAGGCTATGACGTACTGGAAATGGGTGAAGATCCTCTGGATCTGCTGGCCTTGATCGAGGATGAGCTGTTGCTCGCCTTGCCCATCGTGCCGGTACATGACCCGAAAGATTGCCAGCAGCCGGCGGGTCTTGATGAGCCCGAATCGAGCGAGGACGGGGTGACGCGGTCCAACCCGTTCAGTGTATTGGCACAGTTAAAGCGTGACCCAAACGTTTAGGAGTTTACTAGTATGGCTGTTCAGCAGAACAAAAAATCCCGTTCCGCCCGTGACATGCGTCGTTCACATGACGCGCTCGAGGGTAACGCTCTGTCCGTTGAGAAGAGCACCGGTGAAGTTCACCTGCGCCACCACGTATCGCCGGAAGGTGTTTACCGTGGTCGCAAAGTGATCGACAAGGGCGCTGACGAGTAAATCTTGTCCGCTCCGATCATCGCGATTGATGCAATGGGTGGGGACTTCGGTCCCCACTGCATTGTTCCGGCCAGCATCGCCTGTCTGGCTGAATTCCCCTCGTTGCACCTGGTTCTCGTCGGCCAAGCCTCCCTTATCGAAACCCTGATCGCTGGAATTCCCGGTGTCGATCACTCGCGCCTGCGAATCGAGCATGCTGCCGAGTCCATCGATATGGGCGAGCGTCCAGGCCAGGCCCTGCGCGGCAAGCCGGATTCCTCCATGCGTGTGGCGCTCGAAGTGGTGCGCGACGGACGGGCTCACGCCTGCGTCAGTGCCGGCAACACCGGTGCGCTGATGGCTCTGTCGCGGCATGTGCTGAAGACCCTGCCGGGCATCGACCGGCCGGCGATGATCGCGGCCATTCCGAGTCGTAATGGCGTCTGCCATTTGCTGGATCTCGGCGCCAACGTCGACTGCACGGCCGAGCGCCTGTGTCAGTTCGCGATCATGGGCGCAGTGGCCGCCGAGGTGCAGGGTACCTCGGCACCGCGTGTCGGTCTGCTGAACGTCGGCAGCGAAGAGACCAAGGGCAATCAGCAGGTCAAGCAGGCAGCTGCGCTGCTCGAGGGCATCGAGGGCCTCAACTACATCGGCTTCGTCGAGGGCGATGGTTTGTACCGCGGTGATGCCGATGTGCTGGTGTGTGATGGTTTCGTCGGCAATGTCCTGCTCAAGTCCAGCGAGGGTCTGGTGGCCATGATCGTGTCGCGGCTCGAATCGCTGTTCCGGAGCACGCTGCTGGGGCGCATCACGGGCCTGCTGGCTTTGCCGCTGCTGCGCCGTTTGCGTAGCGAGCTGGCGCCGGCGCGGCACAATGGCGCGAGTTTTCTCGGCTTGCAGGGCATCGTGGTGAAGAGTCACGGCAGTGCCGGGCCGGATGGTATAAAGAGCGCCATTCGTCGTGCGATGACCGATGTGCAGGAGAATTTGCCGCAGCGACTGAGTGGTCGAATTAAGCACTTACTCCCGTAATATGTGACTGTTATGGATGGTCAACCATCCAAAATGTCAGTTTTCGAGCGCTTGCCGATGGTGAGCGTAATTTTTCGACGAGAAGATCACTAAGGGAACCGTTACATGTCTGCATCCCTCGCATTCGTCTTTCCCGGTCAGGGCTCGCAAGCGCTGACCATGTTGGCCGGACACGGCGCAGAGCACGCGCTGATCCTCGATACCTTCGGCGAAGCTTCGAGCGCCCTGGGTTATGACCTGTGGGCATTGACCCAGCAAGGCCCGGAAGAGCAGCTCAACCAGACCGACAAGACCCAGCCCGCCATTCTGGCTGCCTCCATCGCCCTGTGGCGTCTGTGGCTGGCCGAAGGCGGCGCGCGACCGGCGTTCGTTGCCGGGCACAGCCTGGGTGAGTACAGCGCTCTGGTCGCCGCCGGCTCCATCGGTTTCGCCGAAGCGGTGAAGTTGGTCGAGCTGCGTGGCCAGCTGATGCAGCAGGCCGTACCGGCCGGGCAGGGCGGCATGGCAGCGATTCTCGGTCTGGAAGATGCCGATGTGCAGGCTGCCTGCGCCGAAGCCGCCCAGGGTGAAGTGGTCAGTGCGGTTAACTACAACGCGCCGGGGCAGGTGGTTATCGCCGGTTCCGCCGCTGCCGTCGCGCGCGCCGTGGAGGCGTGCAAGGCACGTGGTGCCAAGCGTGCGCTGCCGTTGCCGGTCAGCGTGCCGTCGCACTGCGAACTGATGCGCCCGGCTGCCGAGCGCTTCGCCGAGTCCGTCGCCGCCATTGCCTGGCAAGCACCGCAGATTCCGCTGGTGCAGAACGTCAGCGCCGATGTGGTGGCTGATCTGGACACCCTCAAGCGCGATCTGCTGGCTCAGCTTTACAGCCCGGTGCGCTGGGTCGAGTCGATGGTTCGCCTTGGCGAGCAGGGCGTTACCGATCTGGTCGAATGCGGCCCGGGCAAAGTGCTCTCGGGTCTGAACAAGCGCTGTGTCAAGGGCGTCAACACGCACAACCTCGACACCCCCGAGGCCTTTGCCGCTGCACGCGCCGCACTGGTCTGAACAAGGAGAATGCTATGAGTCTGCAAGGTAAGGTTGCACTGGTCACTGGCGCGAGCCGCGGCATTGGTCAGGCCATCGCCCTGGAGCTGGGTCGTCAGGGTGCCGTGGTCATCGGTACCGCTACGTCCGAGGCAGGTGCCGAGCGCATCGCCGCCACCCTCAAGGAAAACGGCATCGAAGGCACTGGCCTGATGCTCAACGTGAGCAACGATGAGTCCGTCGCCGCCACCCTGGAGAAGATCCAGAAGGATTTCGGTCAGGTGCTGGTTCTGGTCAACAATGCCGGTATCACCCGCGACAACCTGATGCTGCGCATGAAAGACGATGAGTGGTATGACGTCATCGATACCAACCTCAACAGCCTTTATCGTTTGTCGAAGGCTGTGCTGCGCGGCATGACCAAGGCGCGTTTCGGGCGTATCATCAACATCGGTTCGGTGGTGGGTGCCATGGGCAACGCCGGCCAGGTGAATTACGCCGCGGCCAAGGCTGGTCTCGAAGGTTTCGGTCGTGCGCTGGCCCGAGAGGTCGGTTCGCGTTCGATTACCGTGAATGCCGTGGCACCGGGTTTCATCGATACCGATATGACCCGTGAATTGCCGCAAGCACAGCGTGAAGCGCTGCTGACACAGATTCCGCTGGGCCGTCTGGGGCAGGCGCAAGAGATCGCTAACGTGGTTTCTTTCCTCGCTTCCGATGGTGCAGCTTACGTCACAGGGGCTACTATCCCTGTGAACGGTGGGATGTACATGAGCTGAATATGGGTGCTGCCGTCGGCGAACGTCTTCGATCCATTCAAACTTCGTGGCAAAATCGCAGGTTTGAAAATGAGACCGTTGACGTATTTCCGTGGGCGCCATTGGCTTTCAGCTTGAAAAGCCGAAAACCCTTTCTATACACTTGCCGGCACAACCAGCTGGCTGGATTTGTCCAATAGGAGTGACAACACGTGAGCACCATCGAAGAACG
The DNA here is from genome assembly GCF_004327285.1 of Phytopseudomonas daroniae. Taxonomy (GTDB): domain Bacteria; phylum Pseudomonadota; class Gammaproteobacteria; order Pseudomonadales; family Pseudomonadaceae; genus Aquipseudomonas; species Aquipseudomonas daroniae. The sequence goes on along the minus strand of NZ_QJUI01000010.1, from coordinate 96,105 downwards.
CGTCAAGAAAATCGTTGCCGAGCAACTGGGCGTGAAGGAAGAAGAAGTAACCAACAGCGCTTCCTTCGTTGAAGACCTGGGTGCCGACTCTCTTGACACCGTTGAGCTGGTGATGGCTCTCGAAGAAGAATTCGAGACCGAGATCCCGGACGAGCAAGCCGAGAAGATCACCACTGTTCAGGAAGCAATCGACTACGTTACTGCGCACGCGCAATAAGCAGTTCGTCGCTTCCCGAATCGGAAAAGCCGCACGTCTGCAAAGGCGTGCGGCTTTTCTTTGACGGTTCGCTGTAGAAGATGTAAGAGACGCGCCGACGGCGTCTGTCTGCTCGGGTGAAATTACACCGCGAGTCAATCGCCGGATGATCAATCTGCCTGGGCAATGGCTTGCCAGGTGCATCAAGGCGTCGAAAAACCTGATAAGAGGAGATTGCTGTGTCGCGTAGACGCGTCGTGGTTACCGGTATGGGCATGTTGTCGCCACTGGGTAACGATGTGCCGAGCAGCTGGCAGGGCATTCTGGCCGGCCGCAGTGGCATCGGTCTGATCGAACACATGGATCTTTCCGCCTATTCCACCCGCATTGGTGGCTCGGTAAAGAATTTCGATGTCGAGCCGTATCTGTCCGCCAAAGAGGCGCGCAAGCTCGACCTATTCATTCAGTACGGCCTGGCTGCCTGCTTTCAGGCGGCCCGTGATTCCGGCCTGGAAGTCACGGATGCCAACCGTGATCGTATCGGTGTGGCCATGGGCTCCGGCATCGGCGGCCTGACCAACATCGAGAACAACTGCAAGTCGCTGTTTGATCAGGGGCCACGGCGTATTTCGCCGTTCTTCGTGCCGGGCTCGATCATCAACATGATTTCCGGTTTCCTGTCGATCCACCTCGGTCTGCAGGGGCCCAACTACGCCATCGCCACCGCATGCACCACCGGTACTCACTGTATCGGCATGGCCGCTCGCAACATCGCCTATGGCGAGGCTGACGTGATGATCGCCGGTGGCGCCGAGATGGCGGCCTGCGGTCTGGGCCTGGGCGGCTTCGGCGCGGCGCGCGCCATGTCCACCCGCAATGACGAGCCAGCCAAGGCGAGTCGCCCGTGGGACAAAGGCCGTGACGGCTTCGTGCTGTCCGATGGTGCCGGTGCGCTGGTGCTCGAAGAGCTGGAGCACGCCAAGGCGCGTGGCGCCACCATCTACGCCGAGCTGATCGGTTTCGGCATGAGTGGCGATGCGTTCCACATGACCTCGCCACCCGAAGACGGTGCCGGTGCAGCCCGCTGCATGACCAACGCGCTGCGCGATGCCGGCATCGAGCCGTCGGAGGTGCAGTACATCAATGCCCACGGCACATCGACGTCGGCTGGCGACAAGGCCGAAGTGGCGGCGATCAAGGCGGTATTCGGCGATCACGCTCATGCCCTCGCGGTCAGCTCGACCAAATCGATGACCGGCCACCTGCTGGGTGCTGCAGGGGCGGTGGAGGCGATCTTCAGCGTGCTGGCGCTGCGTGATCAGGTGGCGCCGCCGACCATCAACCTGGACGAGCCGGACGAAGGGTGTGACCTGGATTTCGTGCCGCACGAAGCGCGCAAAATGCCGATCGAGGTGGCACTGTCCAACTCCTTCGGATTCGGTGGTACCAACGGCTCGCTGGTATTTCGCCGGTACGCTGATTGATGCTCACCTGGGTCGATGGCCGGCTGGCCACGTCGCTGCCCCTCGTGGATCGCGGCCTGGCCTACGGTGACGGCCTGTTCGAAACCATGGCGGTGCAGGGCGGCCGGCCCGTGCTGCTCGAGCGCCACCTGGCGCGGGTAACCGCGGGTTGTGCTCGGCTGCGTATCGGTCTGGATGCGGCTCAACTGCGCAGCGAGTTGCTGGCTTTCTGCGCCGAGCTGGGGCAGGGCGTTGCCAAGCTGATCGTCACCCGCGGTGATGGCCAGCGAGGTTACGCGCCGTCGGTCGGGGCGCCGCGGCGCATTCTTCAGGCTGGCGCCATGCCGGCTTACCCGCCGCAGCATGGCGAAACCGGCATCCGCCTGTTCCCCTGTGCAACACGCCTGGCCGAGCAACCGCTGCTCGCCGGTCTCAAGCATCTCAATCGCCTGGAGCAAGTGCTGGCCCGTGCCGAGTGGCAGGATGCCGAGCACGCCGAAGGATTGATGCGCGATGTGTCGGGGCGGGTGGTCGAAGGCGTGTTCAGCAATCTGTTTTCGGTTCGTGATGGTGTGCTGTCAACGCCTGAGCTGTCGCGCTGCGGCGTGGCCGGGGTGATGCGCGCGGAGCTGCTGGAGCAGGCGCAAGCCCTGGGTATCGCCTGCCAGGTGCGCGATATCGAATTGGACGAGCTGCTGGCCGCAGACGAAGTCTTTCTCTGCAACAGCCTGTACGGTGTATGGCCGGTTCGTGAGTTGCAGGGCCGTCACTGGTCGGTCGGGCCGCTCACCCGTAAACTGCAGGCCATTGCCCGTCATCTACTGGACTGCTGATTCGTGATTCGCAAATTGCTGTTAGTGCTGGAAATTGCCGTGGTGCTGGCCGGCCTTACCCTGGGTTTTGTCGCCTGGCAACAGCACCGCGCCCTTGAGCAGCCTCTGGTGCTCAGTGAGGAGCGCCTGATCGAGGTGCCGGCCGGTGCCACGCCTGGTGGCGTGCTCAACCGCCTGGAGGCGGACGGCGTGATCGATGGCGCGCTGTGGTTGCGCCTGTACTGGCGCTTCAACCTGCAGGGGCAGCCGCTGCACAGCGGTGAGTACCGCCTGACGCCCGACCTGCGGGTGCGCGATCTGCTCGATCTGTGGCGCCGCGGCGAAGTGGTGCAATACAGCCTGACCCTGGTCGAGGGCTGGAGCTTTCGCCAGGTGCGGGCGGCCCTGGCGCGCCAGGACAAGCTCGAGCTGACCCTGAGCGAGCTCAGCGACGCCGAGATCATGGCCAGACTGGGACAGCCTGGCGTCAATCCTGAAGGCCGTTTCTTCCCCGATACCTATCGCTATGTGCGCGGCATGAGCGACCTGGATCTGCTCAGGCAGGCCCATAAGCGCCTGCAGGTGGTGCTCGACGAAGAGTGGCAGAATCGCGCCGAATCCCTGCCGTACAAGGATTCCTACGAGGCACTGATCATGGCCTCGATGATCGAGAAGGAAACCGGCGTGCCCGAGGAGCGCGGCGAGATCGCCGGTGTGTTCGTCCGGCGCCTGGCGATCGGCATGCGCCTGCAGACCGACCCGACAGTGATCTTCGGACTTGGCGAGCGCTATCAGGGGCGCATCACCCGCTCCCACTTGCGCGAACCGACGCCCTACAACACCTACACCATCGACGGTATGCCGCCGACGCCCATCGCGTTGGTCGGCCGTGAGGCGATCCACGCGGCGCTGCATCCGCAGCCCGGCAAGACCCTGTATTTCGTTGCCCGCGGCGATGGCAGCCACGTCTTTTCGGAAACCCTCGACGCGCATAACCGTGCCGTCCGCGAATATCAGTTGAAGCGCCGCACGGACTATCGTTCCAGCCCGGCGCCCATCCCCCGGAACAATGAGGACAACCAGTGAGCGGTTTGTTTATCACCCTGGAAGGCCCCGAAGGCGCAGGTAAGAGCACCAATCGGGAGTACCTGGCGGCGCGGCTGCGCGAGCAGGGGATCGATGTGCTGCTGACTCGCGAGCCCGGTGGCACGCCGCTGGCCGAACGAGTGCGCGAACTGCTTCTGGCGCCCAGTGAAGAGCCCATGGCCAGCGATACCGAACTGCTGCTGGTGTTCGCGGCGCGCGCCCAGCATCTCGCTCAGGTGATCGTGCCGGCGCTGCAGCGTGGCGCCGTGGTTCTCTGCGACCGTTTTACCGATGCAACCTATGCCTATCAGGGCGGTGGTCGCGGCCTTGATGTCGAGCGCATCGCGCTGCTGGAACACTTCGTTCAGGGGACGTTGCGCCCGGATCTGACCCTGGTGTTCGATCTGCCGGTGGAAGTCGGTCTGTCGCGAGCTGCCGCACGCGGTCGCCTGGATCGTTTCGAACAGGAAGGTCGCGACTTCTTCGAAGCGGTGCGCGCCACCTACCTGCAACGTGCCAATGCCGAGCCGGCGCGCTACCGCATTCTCGATGCCGCCCAGTCGCTCGAAGCCGTGCAGCGTGATCTGGATGGGCTGCTGCCGCAATTGTTGGAGCTGCAGCGTGGCTGATGTCTATCCTTGGCAGGCCTCGCTCTGGCAGCAACTGGCCGGGCGTACCCAGCATGCCCATGCCTACCTGCTCCACGGCCCCGCAGGTATCGGCAAACGGGCCCTGGCCGAGCGCCTGATGGCACTGCTGCTGTGCAAATCGCCGGTGGCGCTGCAGGCCTGCGGGCAGTGCAAGTCCTGTCATCTGCTCGCTGCCGGCAGTCACCCGGACAACTACGTGCTCGAACCGGAAGAGGTCGACAAGCCGATCAAGGTCGATCAGGTGCGTGCGCTGGTCAACTTCGTGGTGCAGACGGCTCAGTTGGGTGGGCGCAAGGTGATCCTGATCGAGCCCACCGAGGCAATGAACCTGAATGCTGCCAACGCGCTGCTCAAGAGCCTGGAGGAGCCATCGGGCGACACCGTGCTGTTGTTGATCAGCCATCAGCCGAGTCGCCTGCTGCCAACCATCAAGAGCCGCTGCGTGCAGCAGGCCTGCCCCTTGCCCAGCGAGGCGGTGAGCCTGCAGTGGCTGAGCGAGGCGCTGCCCGATAGTTCCGAGCAGGAAGTCCGCGAGTTGCTGTACCTGGCGGCGGGTTCACCGCTGGCGGCGGTCAGGCTGCAGGCACAAGGCGTGCGCGAACAGCGTGCTCTGGTTGCCGAGGGTGTGAAGAAGCTGCACAAGCAGCAGATTTCCGCCAGCCAGCTGACCGAGAGCTGGAATGCTGTGCCCTTGCCGCTGCTGTTCGACTGGTTCTGCGACTGGGCGCATTTGATCCTGCGTTATCAGCTGACGCGTGACGAGCAGGGCCTTGGCCCGGCGGATATGGGCAAGGTCGTGCAATACCTGGCCCAGAAGGCGCCGCAGGGCAAAGTACTGCAAATTCAGGAGTGGCTGCTGCAACAGCGTCAGAAAGTGCTGGGCAAGGCCAACCTCAACCGTGTGCTGCTTCTCGAAGCCTTACTGGTTCAGTGGGCAAGCCTGCCTGGACCGGGCTAGAATCGAGCCCACGTCACGACATCAGGAATCATGCATGAGCTTGCCACCGAATCTGGGGCCCCGTAACGGCATTCTGTCCCTGACCATCAAGGACAAATCTGTGCTCTATGCCGCCTACATGCCTTTCATCAAGAACGGCGGCCTGTTCATTCCCACGAACAAGAGCTACAAGCTCGGCGATGAAGTGTTCATGCTCCTCAATCTGATGGACGAGCCGGAAAAGATTCCGGTCGCCGGCAGGGTGGTGTGGATCACCCCCAAAGGTGCCCAGGGCAACCGCGCTGCAGGCGTGGGCGTGCAGTTCAACGAGGGTGACAACACCGCACGCAACAAGATCGAAACCTATCTGGCCGGCGCCCTCAAGTCAGATCGTCCCACTCATACGATGTAAGCGCTGCAAGCTACCAGCCGCGAGCGACAAGTAAGTAGCGACTTGCTTGCGGCTCGATGCTTGCCGCTTGAGGCTTTACCCCATGCTTATAGATTCCCACTGCCACCTCGATCGCCTCGACCTGGCCGCCCGTGGCGGTTCGCTGGACGAAGCGCTGGCTGCCGCACGCGCACGCGGCGTCGGCCATTTCCTGTGTATCGGGGTAAGTGCCGATAACGCGGCCGCTGTTCGCGACCTGGCGCAACGTTACGCCGACGTCGATTGCTCGGTTGGTATCCACCCGCTCGATCTCGAGCCGGGTAGCGCACCGGCACTGGACTGGTTGCTTGCCGAGCTGGATCACCCTGGCGTAGTCGCCATTGGCGAGACGGGCCTGGATTACCACTACGAGCCGGAAGCTGCCGAGTTGCAGCAAGAAGCCTTTCGCCTGCACCTGCAGGCTGCGCAGATCACCGGCAAGCCGGTAATCGTGCACACCCGCGAAGCCCGTGCCGATACCTTGGCGCTGCTGCGCGAGGCGGCATTGCCGCAAGCCGGCGTGCTGCACTGCTTCACCGAAGATTGGCAGATGGCCAAGGCAGCGCTGGATATCGGTTTCTACATTTCCCTGTCCGGTATCGTCACCTTCCGCAATGCCGATGCGCTGCGCGAGGTCGCCCGCCAGGTGCCGGCCGATCGCCTGTTGGTCGAGACCGACTCGCCGTATCTGGCGCCTATCCCGCACCGCGGCAAGCCCAACCTGCCGGAGTACGTGCGTGATGTCGCCGAGTATCTGGCCGTGCTACGCGGCGTCAGCTATGAAGAACTGGCGCGGCAGACCGGCGAGAACTTCAAACGGCTATTTCCTCTCGCCCGGGTCGCCTGAGCGCCTGCTGAGCCCAACCTGCATTCGGCGGTCAAAAAATCGCCGGGAGCGATTTTTGACGTCGCTTGCGACGGCCCGCAGGGTGCCCGCCAGGGATGGCGGGGCACAAAAAAAACCCGGTTTCGGGGCGGAATCCGGGTCAAGACCATTAGGAGTCAAGCGGAGTGCGCGATCCTCGGCACTCCGGCCGCTGCGACACTTGGGGGATATGCCGCACCGGTATCTAGAAGTATTGGCCATGCGCGGCAGACGTCCATCCTCGGCTTTAAACGGATTTGGAATACTTTTCCCGCTGCTGAGTGCTCATTCGCTGGCGAATTGCCGCAGCAGCCTCAGTGTATGTTCGATGATTCGCGGCTCGGTGTAGAAATGCGGTGAGAGACGAATGCCGCCGCCGCGCTGGGCACAGATGACCTGCTCGGCCTTCAGGCGCTCATGCAGGGCGCGATTGTCCCAGCCGTCCAGGGAAAAGGTGAGGATACCGGCGCGCTTCTCACGCTCGATGACGCTGCGCAGTTGTACCCCGGCGATGTCCTGCAGACCGTCGAGCAGCCACTGCACGCGCTCATGCAGGGCCTGTTCGACCTGCGGCATGCCGACCTCTTCGAGCAGCGACAGGCTCGCTTCCAGCGCCATGGCACCGAGCATGTTGGGGCTGCCGCATTCGAAGCGCCTGGCGCTGCGGGCGGGCTGCCAGTCATCGCGGTCATAGTCGCCGGCGTGTTCGAGCATGTGCCAGCCGTACTCGTGCAGGGTCAGTCGTTCACGCAGATCCTGTCGGCAATAGAACACGCCCAGGCCTTCTGGGCCGAGCAACCACTTGTGGCCGTCGGCCATGGCAAAGGCGCAGCGGCTGCTTTGCACGTCCATGCCCAAGGCGCCCAATTGCTGGATGGCATCGACGCACAGCAGGACGCCGCGCTGCTCGCAACCTGTACCGAGGCGTTCGAGATCCAGGCGCAAGCCGCTGGCGTATTGCACTGCACTGATCGCCATCAGCCGAGTACGTGGCGTGCAGGCAGCGAGCAGGGCGCCTTCGGCATCGCCGCCCTGCAGGTTCACCTGCAGCACTTCCACGCCTCGCGGGCGCAGGGCCTCCCAGACGATTCTGTTGGAGGGGAATTCCTCGTCACTGATGATGATCTGGTCGCCTTCGCGCCAGTCCAGGCCAAAGGCCACGAACGACAGCGCTTCCGAGGTGTTCTTGACCAGCGCGATATCGGCCCGCGATGAGGCATTCAGAAGGCGCGCCAGGCGTTCGCGCAGGCGGCGTTCTGTTTCCAGCCATTGCGAATAGTCGCGGGCACCCGTGGTGATGTTCTCTCGGGCGAAGCGCTCCACGGCCCGTGCGGTGCGTGCCGGCCAGGGGGCAACTGCAGCGTGGTTCAGGTAGTAGAGATCGGCCGGTTGGGGAAACTCGTCGATGATGGCATTCATGAGCGCGTGATCCGTGCAATTTGGCGTTAGTTAGGCATAATACCGGACTTGAATTTCGACCTTGTCATTTCCTTATGCAGAAAGAACCCCGCAAGATCCGTGAGTTTCGCCGCCGCGAGCAGGAGATTCTCGACATCGCCCTGAAACTCTTCCTCGAGCAGGGTGAGGACAGCGTGACCGTGGAGATGATCGCCGACGCCGTGGGTATCGGCAAAGGCACCATCTACAAGCATTTCAAGTCGAAGGCGGAAATCTACCTGCGGCTGATGCTCGACTACGAGCGTGATCTGAACGAATTGCTGCATTCGTCCGATATCGACCGTGACAAGGAAGCGCTGTCGCGAGCCTATTTCGAATTCCGCATGCGTGACCCGCAGCGTTACCGGCTGTTCGATCGCCTGGAAGAGAAGGTGGTCAAGGGTAATCAGGTACCCGATCTGGTCGAGCACCTGCATAGCATCCGCGCCTCCAACTTCGAGCGTCTCACCCAACTGATCAAGGGTCGCATCGCCGAAGGCAAGCTCGAGGACGTACCGCCGTACTTCCATTACTGCGCCGCCTGGGCGCTGGTGCATGGGGCCGTGGCGCTCTATCACTCGCCGTTCTGGAGCAACGTGCTGGAAGATCAGGAAGGCTTCTTCCAGTTTCTGATGGATATCGGCGTGCGCATGGGCAACAAGCGCAAGCGCGATAGCGAGACGCCTCCCACCTGAGCCGCTGATTCGCGGCCCCATTCGGGCCGTGAGTGGGCGCCTGGCGCGAAACCTGCTTGGAGCAGTCATTCGCCGGTTTTCCGTCGCCGGTGTCGGGAGAGTTCACATGCGTAATCTGTTCGTCGCGGCCGTGTTGCTGAGCCTGGCTGGCTGCATGAATGTCAGCGACATGGCCGATGGCGTCACCTACCACCTGCGTGATGCGGGCGTGCTGGATCACAGCAAGGTACGGCGCTCGGCGTCCTGGCGGCTGCAGGGCGATTCGTTCATCTATATCGCCCAGGGCCACTTCGTGCCAAGCGGCAAGCACGCCTATCCGAGGCCCAATGTGGTGGCCGAGGAAGCGTTCCGGGGCTTCGTCGAATACTTCCCCATGGTGCGTCGGGCCAAGGCGCCCATCGGCCTGGAAGAAGCACTCGGTGAGGCGCGTGCCGCCGGTGCCCACTACCTGCTCTACACTCGCTTCGCCTACGCCGACGACCGCATCGGCACGATGACGGAGTGGGAAGATCAGGAGGCCTTCGACCGGCTCGGAACCGACCGCAGCGTGTTGCAACTGATGCTGATCGAAACCAACACCCGCTACTTGGTGGACTCGGCGCGGATTCGCAGCCGTGGCGGATTCCTGACGTTCTACGATGCCAGGCCCGAGGATCTGATCAGGGCGCCGCTCGAGGATTATGCGCGTACACTTCTGGGATTCAGCCGTTGAGGGCACTGCCACCTGGTGCTCCGCAGGGCTTGAGTGGGCGTGAGGAAAGGTAATGAGCGAAAGCGACAAGGCCGGTGATCTGCTGGCGCAGATTCCGCCAGCGGGCAGCAAGGGCATGCCGCCGGTGCATCTGTGGAATCCCGATTTCTGCGGCGATATCGATATGCGTATCGCCCGTGACGGCTCATGGTTCTACATGGGCACGCCTATCGGCCGACTGGCCATGGTGCGGTTGTTCTCGACGATCATTCGCCGCGATGGCGAGGACTACTTTCTGGTCACGCCCGTGGAGAAAGTTGGCATCAAGGTCGAGGACGCGCCTTTCGTGGCTGTATCTGTACAGGCGGCAGGGCAGGGCGAGGAGCAGGTGCTGCGTTTCGTCACCAACGTCGGTGACGAGGTCGAGGCGGGTGACGAGCACCTCTTGCGCGTCGAGCTGGATGCGCAGACCCAGGAACCGTCGCCCTACATCCACGTTCGGGCCAACCTGGAAGCGCTGATTCATCGCAACGTCTTCTATCAACTGGTCGAACTGGCGCAAGCCCGCGAGATCGACGGCCAGCCCTGGCTCGGCGTATGGAGCGGCGGGGTTTTCTTTCCCATCGGGCCGCTCGAATAGCGTCCATGAAAAAGGCTCCCGAGGGAGCCTTTCAATAGCCAGGATTTGTGCACGATCTAGCGAGCTAGAGCCCTGCAAGGCCTAGGCGGCCCCACAAAAACAGGCGAGGAAGCGGAGTTTACGCATTACTCGCTTCGCTCGCCCCTTCGGGGCCGCACTAAAGTGCGTTAGCCGCAAGCGGCTTGCCGAGCCTGTTTTTAACGCCGCAGGGCCGACGCGCAGAGATCCTTACATGTTGGGGTAGTTGGGGCCGCCAGTCCCCTCCGGCGCCACCCAGGTGATGTTCTGGGCCGGATCCTTGATGTCGCAGGTCTTGCAGTGCACGCAGTTCTGCGCGTTGATCTGGAAGCGCTTGCTGCCGTCATCGTTGGCGACCACTTCATACACGCCGGCCGGGCAATAGCGCTGCGCCGGCTCATCGTACAGCGGCAGGTTCTTGTCGATCGGAATGCTCGGGTCGGCCAGCTTGAGGTGGCAGGGCTGCTCTTCCTCATGGTTGGTGTTGGAGAGAAACACCGAACTCAGTTTGTCGAAGCTGAGCTTGCCGTCCGGTTTCGGATAATCGATCTTCCTGCTCTCTGCCGCAGGCTTCAGGCAGGCATAGTCCGGCTTGTTGTCGTGCAGGGTGAAGGGCAGCTTGCCGCCAAACAGGTTCTGGTCGACCCAGTTGATGCCGCCACCGACTACGGCACCGTACTTGTGGATCGCCGCGCCGAAGTTGCGGCTGCGCAGCAGTTCGTCGTACAGCCAGCTGGCTTTGAAGGCCTCGACATAACTGCCCAGCTCATCACCACCCTCACGGCCGGCGGCCAGGGCTTCGGCGATGGCTTCAGCGGCCAGCATGCCGGACTTCATGGCGGTGTGGCTGCCCTTGATCTTGGCGAAGTTCAGGGTGCCGAGATCACAGCCGATCAGCGCGCCGCCGGGGAATACCATCTTCGGCAGTGAGTTGAGGCCGCCCTTGGTGATGGCGCGAGCGCCGTAGGCGACACGCTTGCCGCCTTCCAGGTGCTGCTTGAACACCGGGTGGTGCTTGAGACGCTGGAACTCGTCGAACGGAGACAGATGTGGGTTGGCGTAGGACAGATCGACGATCAGGCCGACCACTACCTGGTTGTTCTCCAGGTGATAGAGGAAGGAACCGCCGGTGTTTTCCGTGCCGAAGACGTCCAGCGGCCAGCCGGCGGTATGCACCACCAGGCCCTGTTGGTGCTTGCTCGGATCGATGTCCCAGATTTCCTTGATACCGATGCCATAGTGCTGGGCGTCGGCTTCGTCATCGAGCTGATACTTCTTGATCAGTTGCTTGCCGATATGGCCACGGCAACCCTCGGCGAACAGCGTGTACTTGGCACGCAGCTCCATGCCGGGGGTGAAGTAGCCTTCCTTGGGATTGCCTTCGCGGTCGACGCCCAGATCGCCGGTGACGATACCGCGCACCACGCCACTTTCATCGATCAGCGCTTCCTGGGCGGCGAAGCCCGGGTAGATTTCCACGCCGAGATTCTCGGCCTGCTGGGCCAGCCAGCGGCACAGATTGCCGAGGGAGATGATATAGTTGCCTTCATTGTGCATGGTCTTGGGCACGAAGAAGCCCGGAACCTTGACGGAGCTGTCGGCATCTCTAAGAACATAGATGTCGTCGCCTTTGACCGGCGTATTCAGCGGCGCACCCAGTTCCTTCCAGTCGGGGAACAGTTCGTCCAGGGCTCGCGGTTCGAAGACTGCGCCGGAAAGGATGTGGGCACCCACTTCGGAGCCTTTCTCGACCACGCAAACGCTGATTTCCTGGCCAGCCTCGGCGGCCTTCTGCTTCAGACGGCAAGCGGCGGACAGGCCGGCAGGGCCGGCGCCGACGATGACGACGTCGAACTCCATAAATTCGCGTTCCACGGGCTATCTCCTCATCAAGGCTCTCTAATTTTTCATGGCGGGCCGGCATCCTTCCCAAAGCACGCTGGCGCAGTATATAGCCAGCCTGGATTACGGCCAATACAAACGTTTGTTTGAATTTTCTGTAGGCCTGCTAGAATCCGACTACAACACGAATGGCTCGCAGCCAAAGCGTATTGACCGAGCCAGGTGGTACGGTCAAGATACGGGCGGTTTTGCGCTCGCCGCCTGGGCTATGGTGTTTGCGTTCTGCTTGTCTGCATCACCCGCATGCTCGCTTCTGGCGACATTCCTATTCACCGGAGAGTAACGAGGAATCCATGAAGGTTCTTGTAGCTGTCAAACGAGTGGTCGATTACAACGTCAAGGTTCGCGTCAAGCCGGACAACAGCGGCGTCGATCTTGCCAACGTCAAGATGTCGATGAACCCTTTCTGCGAGATCGCCGTTGAAGAAGCCGTGCGCCTGAAAGAGAAGGGCGTCGCCAGCGAAATCGTGGTCGTGTCGATCGGCCCGACCCAGGCGCAGGAGCAACTGCGTACCGCCCTGGCACTGGGCGCCGATCGCGCCGTTCTGGTCGAGTCGGCCGAAGAGCTGAACTCCCTGGCGGTCGCCAAGCTGCTCAAGGCAGTGGTCGACAAGGAGCAGCCGCAGCTTGTCATTCTGGGCAAGCAGGCCATCGACAGCGACAACAACCAGACCGGCCAGATGCTGGCTGCGCTGACTGGTTACGCCCAGGGCACCTTCGCCTCCAAGGTGGAAGTCAGCGGCGACAAGGTCAACGTCACCCGCGAGATCGACGGCGGTCTGCAAACCGTCGCGCTGAATCTGCCGGCCATCGTCACCACCGACCTGCGCCTGAACGAGCCGCGTTACGCCTCGCTGCCGAACATCATGAAGGCCAAGAAGAAGCCACTGGAAACCCTGACCCCTGACGCGCTGGGCGTTTCCACTGCCTCCACCGTCAAGACCACCAAGGTCGAAGCTCCAGCTGCACGCGGTGCGGGTATCAAGGTCAAGTCGGTTGCCGAACTGGTCGAGAAACTGAAAACCGAAGCGAAGGTGATCTAAATGACTATCCTGGTTATCGCTGAACACACCAATTCCGCGCTGGCACCAGCCACCCTCAACACCGTCGCTGCCGCCCAGGCCATCGGTGGCGACATCCATGTACTGGTCGCTGGCCAGAACGTTGCCGCTACCGCTGAAGCCGCTGCCAAGATCGCTGGCGTCACCAAGGTGCTGGTCGCCGACAATGCCGCTTTCGCCCACCAACTGCCGGAAAACGTCGCACCGCTGGTGGTTGCTCTTGTTGAACAGAGCGGGGGCAAGGCATACAGCCACATCCTGGCTGCCGCTACCAGCAACGGCAAGAACATCCTGCCGCGCGTCGCTGCGCAGCTGGACGTCGACCAGATCTCCGAGATCGTCTCCGTCGAGAGCCCGGACACCTTCAAGCGTCCGATCTATGCCGGTAACGCCATCGCTACCGTGCAGTCTTCCGCTGCCGTGAAAGTGATTACCGTGCGTGCCACCGGTTTCGACGCCGTGGCGGCCGAAGGCGGTTCCGCTGCCATCGAAAACGTTTCGGCGGGCGGCGATGCCGGCAAGTCGGCGTTCGTCGGTGAAGAGCTGGCCAAGTCCGATCGTCCGGAACTGACCGCTGCCAAGATCGTGGTTTCCGGTGGTCGCGGCATGCAGAATGGCGACAACTTCAAGCACCTGTACACCCTGGCCGACAAGCTCGGCGCAGCGGTCGGTGCCTCGCGTGCCGCGGTCGACGCCGGTTTCGTGCCGAACGACATGCAGGTCGGCCAGACCGGCAAGATCGTCGCGCCGCAGCTGTACATCGCGGTCGGCATCAGCGGTGCCATCCAGCACCTGGCTGGTATGAAGGACTCCAAGGTGATCGTCGCGATCAACAAGGATGAAGAAGCGCCGATCTTCCAGGTTGCCGACTATGGCCTGGTAGCCGATCTGTTCGAAGCTGTGCCGGAGCTGGAAAAGCTGGTCTGATCCAGCGTCTGCAGCCACGAAAACCCGCTCGCTTGAGCGGGTTTTTTATGGCCTGCCATCCCTGGCGGCCACTCTTTGGATCGTCGCAGGCGACGTTAAAAATGGCTCCCGGCCATTTCTTATTGCCTGCGAGCCGTCGCGAGCGCCGCCAGAAATTGCCCTCGGTCAGACCTGATCGTTCTCTGGATCGGCACCAAGGTGCAGGAGCAGGCTGCGCATGGGAGTGGACAACGCCTGCCATTGACTGAAGCACAGACAGAGCTGGCGGCGTGCCCAACCATCGCTCAGGGCCACTATCCGGTAGCCGTGGCGCCGTCGGTAGCGGTTGGCGATGCCCTGGGGGACGATGCCCAGGCCGACGCCATGGGCCACCATCTGGCACAAGCCTTCGAAGGTTTTCATACGGATGCGCAGTGTCAGCCCGCGACCCGCCGAGCGAGCGTGATCGATGATGTGATCCTGCAGCGCATTGCCCGCAGCGAGTCCGACAAAGGGCTCGTCGAGCACGTCGGCCAGACGCAGCGCGCCATGATCGGCCAGGCGGTGCCCGGCCGGCACTATCAGTACCAGATGATCCTTGGCCACGGGCTGCATGTTCAGGCCATGCGCCTCTATTGCGTCGGACACGATGCCTGCCTCGGCAAGGCCGTTGCAGATGAGTCTGACGATGTCGGTGCTGGTGCGCTCCTTGAGTTCGAGGTGCAGGCCCTTGCGCTGGGCCAGCCATGGGGCCAGCCGGGGCGGCAGAAAATCGGTCAGTGCAGCGGTGTTGGCATACAGGTGGAGCGTGCCGCGTGCTCCGCTGGCGAAATCGCGTAATTCACCCTGGAGCAGCGACTGCTGGTTGAGGATCAGGCGCGCATGGTGAGCCAGGGCCTCGCCGGCTTCGGTCGGTGTTACGCCCCGCGGCAGACGCAGCAGCAATGGCACACCTGCATCGCGCTCCAGATTGCGCAGGCGCTCGCTTGCCGAGGCTAGAGCCAGGTTGGCCAGGGCAGCGCCCCGGGTGATGCTGCCGGCTTCTACTACGCAGATGAACAGACGCAGGTCTGCCAGATCCGGGCGCATGTCAGCACTCCATAGCCTTCGGTAAAACCGAAGGATACGATGAAATATCCAGATTGTGGCAAGGCAGGTTCACGGGCCAAATGGCTGCATGACTGAATCCTTATCCCTGTTGTTGCCGCTGATGCTGATCTTCCTCGTGGCCGGAATGGTCAAGGGCGTGACCGGCATGGGTCTGCCCACCGTCGCCATGGGCCTGCTGGTGACGCTCATGTCGCCGGTAGCGGCAGCGGCCCTGCTAGTGATTCCATCGCTGGTCACCAATGTCTGGCAGTGCCTGGCGGGGCCGGCGACGGCGAGTTTGTTCCGCCGCTTGTGGCCGATGGCGCTGGGTATCCTGGTGGGCACCTTGAGCAGCACGGCATTGTTGGTGCGGGTCGATCCGTCCTGGTCTGCGTTCGGGCTGGGGTGCGCGCTGCTGGTCTACGCCAGCTATGCCCTGGTGTCTCCGGTCGTGTCGGTGCCTGCGCGATGGGAAGCGAGGCTGTCGCCCCTGGTGGGCATCGTCACCGGGCTGATCACGGGGGCCACCGGTGTGTTCGTGATGCCGGCGGTTCCCTATCTGCAGGCCTTGCGCCTGGGCAAGGACGAGTTGGTGCAGGCGCTCGGCCTGTCTTTCACGGTTTCCACCCTGGCGTTGGCTGGCGGCTTGCTACTGCAGGGAGCCTTTCGCGTGGATCAACTGGGGTTGTCTTCGCTGGCCGTGGTGCCGGCATTGCTGGGTATGTGGTTGGGGCAGGCGATTCGTACCCGACTCAGCACCAGGCATTTCCGTCTGTTCTTTCTATGGTTTCTGATGGTGCTGGGGCTCGAACTTATCTCGAGACCTTTCTTTTGAAGCCCGGGGCGAATCGATCCTCTATCGTCGCCAGAGGTGTAGCCGAAACAGGAGCTGGCATGATGCGTACCGTTCGCCCAATTCCCGTGCTGGAGTACCTGCGCCGCCAGCTCGATGGCTCGCTCGAGGTGGAGCACACCACCCACATGCGCTATCCCACGGCGATCTCGCAGCTGCTTGGGTTTCGCATCATGGCGATCGACGAAGCCATGGCGGTGGTGGAGGTGGAAGCCGATGCGCTACGCCATGGCAATCAGCAAGGTACCGTGCATGGTGGGCTGCTCTGTGAGCTGGCGGATGCTGCCATCGGTACGGCTCACTCCACGCTGATGGTGGAGGGCGAGAGTTTCACCAGTATCGACCTGAAGGCCACCTTTTTTCGTCCGGTCTGGCAGGCACGCCTGCAAGCACATGCCTGGGCTGAACACCGAGGCCGGATGATCAGCCATTACCGCTGCGAGGTGCGGACAGAGGACGGCAAGGTGGTTGCGAACATTGCCAGTGCGGTGATGACCCTGCGTGGCGACAGTGCGCACGGGCGATGAGCGAGGCACCGTTTGGTAACGCACAGCTCGGCTTGCCGGAGGGTGATTCCTTCGAGGTGCTGGGTGTGGTCAGGCTGCGGGCGTTACAGGCTACTGAGCGCTGCCCGACGTTGGTAACCCCTGGGCATCGATGAACTGCCGGTAGTGCCCGGCGGTTTCCTCCGGACATTCGAACATCGGCGTGTGGCCACAGCCTTTCATGATCACCACGCTGACATCGGCCAGCAGCGGTTTCATCACCTCGACGCTGGATACGTCCAGGATGCGATCCTGATCCCCCCAGAGCAGCAGCGTCGGTGCGTTGATTCGTGGTAATTCGGGTTCCAGGGGCAGATAGCGTTGTTGCAGATGGTCGAAAATCTGCCGCTGATGCGCGCCGTCGTCGACGGCGCGTTGCGCCAGGTACTGGTGGAGGCGCTCTGGAAGTTGTGGCGGCGCAACGAACAGCCAGTCGAGTAACTGATCGAACTGTGGCGGGCTTTCCACCAGCAGGGGATTGTCGCCTTGCTCTTCCATACGCTGAAAGAAAGCGCTGCGTTGCGGTGCCGTGATGCCGGCATTGGCCATCAGGGCGAGGCTGACGACCTGCTGCGGGTAGCGAGCCGCGTAGAGCGCTGCGATATGCCCGCCCATGGAGTGACCGACCAGGTGCAGCCGCCTTATCGATAGCACATCGATGAACGCTGCCAGGCGCTCGCTCTGGGTACCGACATCGTAACTGCCGTGGGGCCTGTCGCTGGCGCCGAAACCGGGCAGATCCACGGCAATGACGTGGTAGCGCTCGGTAAGCTCCCGGGCGAACCACAGCCAGGTGCTTTTATCGGCACCGAAACCGTGAACCAGCAGCACGGTCTCGGCGTTTTGCGGGCCGCCCTCGTAATAGCTGATATCCAGGTCGTTCACGTTGGCGCGGCGTTCATGCAGCCCGGCGCGCCATTGCTCAACGTGCTGGTAACCCGCCAATTGTGCCGCTGGCGACAGATAAAGAATCGACGCCGCGGCGATGGCCAGCAGGACTAATACGGCGAGAATCATTTTCTTCATGCTGCGTCTTGTCGCTGATTATCCAGATCGTATGAGCTAGCATGTCATGAATCTTCCTCCGATGGAGGGCTGGCCGGTATTTGAATCGAGAGAGTGTCAATGCTTGAGCGAGGTTTAGTCAGGTCAGGTCTGTGGTTGCTTGCTGGATTGATGTTGGCGAGTGGTACGCAGGCCGCCGGCAAGTGCGAGCGGCTGATCGCGACCGGGAATCCCGAGTACCCGCCGTACCTGTGGCGTGACCCGCAAAACCCGGGGCAGCTGATAGGCGCTACCGTCGACCTGCTCAAGGCGGTTTCCGAGGAGCTCGGTGTCGGTATCGAAGTCGTCTACGCCGGGCCATGGTCGCGGGCTCAGGAAGACGTGCGTACCGGGCGTATCGACATGCTGGCCGGTGCCTTTCTGACAGTGCCGCGCCTGGAGAGCATGGACTTTATTCACCCGGCCTATCTATCGACGCCAAGCGTGGTCTGGGTGCGAAAGGGCAGTGATTTTCCGTATGCCGGTTGGGCGGATCTGCAGGGGCGCACTGGCGATACCCTGGTCAACAACAGCTTCGGGCAGACGTTCGATGCCTATGCCAAGACCAACCTCACCCTCGAAGGCGTTTCCAGCTTGACCCAGGCTTTCCAGAAGCTGCTTCTGGGCCGTACCGATTACGTGCTCTATGAGCGCTACCCGGGGCAGGCGCTGGCCTCGACTCTGGGTTTGCAGGACGATCTGCAGGTGCTCGACCCGCCGATTTCCAGTGAAGGGCTGCACTTGGCGCTGTCGCACAACTCGGCCTGCAACGATGCCTGGCTGCGCGGACAGCTGGCCAAGAAAATGACAGAATTCACCGCCACCGGCGTGCCGCAAACCCTTCTGCAACGCAACTTGCAGCGCTGGAATGAACAACAGCCGCAACCGGCCGCCAGTGAGTAGGACATATCTGTGATCTATCGATATACCGGCGCCGCTCTGGCGCTGCTGTTGCTTCAGGGCTGTGCCAGCGATCCGGCTCCTTCCGAACAGATGCGCCTGACCGAGCAGGTGGTCGAGCAGGCCCGCACCGTCGCAATGGGCGAAACTGTCGCCGAACTGAGCCAAGCCGAAGACAAGCTCGCCCAGGCGCGCACGGCCATGGACGAGGAGTCGTATCGTGCCGCGCGTATTCAGGCCGAGCAGGCCGAGCTGGATGCGCGTCTGGCCGAGGCCCGCGTGCTGACTCTGCGTAGTCAGGCGCAATTGGTGGAATTGAATCGTCATATCGAACGACTGCGCGATCAGCTTGGAGCAATGCCATGAGCCCCCTGCGTGTAGGCGCCGTGGCGCTGATGGGTGTCTGCCTGACGGCTTGTGCCGGGCTCAACGATGAGCACAATGCCGCGCTGGAGGCTGCCCGTGCCAGCTACCAGTCGGTCAAGGAAGATCCCCAGGTGCTGCGAAGTGCGCCCAAGGACGTAATCCGTGCCGGCGAGTCTCTGGGGCGTGCCGAACGGTTGTCAGGCTACTGGGGCAGCGCCGACGATGTGGCCCATTACGCCTACCTGAGTCAACGCTACAGCGAGATCGCCCGTGAGCACGCTCAGCTCGCGCTGGATCAGGAACGTGCGGCCAGATTGGAGCTCGAGCGTCAGCGCCTGCAATTGGCGTTGCGTGAAGCCAAGCTGATCAGTGTGCAGGAACAGAACGCCTGGCTCGAGGAGCGGATCGTCAGCCTGGCGACCGCGCAGACGGATCGCGGATTGGTGATGACCCTGGGTGATGTGCTGTTCGATGCCGGTGAAGTACGGCTCAAGACCAGCGCCAACCGCACCGTGTTGAAGCTGGTGCAGTTTCTGCAACTGAACCCGCGTCGCATCGTGCGTATCGAGGGTTACAGCGACAGCAGCGGCGGGCGCGAGGAAAATCTGCAACTGTCCGGGGCCCGCGCCCAGACCGTAGCCGATGCGCTGACCGACCTGGGTATCGATGCCAAGCGCATCGAGGTACAGGGCTTTGGCGAAAGCTTCCCCGTGGCGGAAAACGCCTCGGCCAAGGGGCGGGCACAGAACCGCCGGGTCGAGATCGTGTTTTCCGATGAGCAGGGGCGCCTGGGCGCCACTCGCTAAGCCTGTCGACCAGGAAACCCCGCTACTGCATTGCAGGGCGGGGTTTTTTTATGGTCTGCCATCCCTGGCGGCTGCCCTTCGGACCGTCACAAGCGACGTCAAAAATCTCTCCCGGAAATTTTTTCTTGCCTGACGAACGGCTGTATCGTCGAGATATTTCAGGGCTGTACCGGTACAGAAACATTTAGTTGGGCTACTGTTATGGTTCAGTACCGGGATGAGGCGGCCATGACCAATCTGTTGCTCTATCAGCGCATCGCTCAGCAGTTGGCGGACGATATCCGCCGTGGCGTTTATCAGCCGGGCGAGCGGGTGCCTTCGGTACGTAAAATGAGTGCCCAGCTCAGCGTTAGCCATGCCACGGTGCTGCAAGCCTACGCCAACCTGGAGGATCTCGGCCTGATCCGTGCGCGACCGCAGTCCGGCTTCTACGTCCATCAGACGCCCGCGCTGACCGCCGATACCCCGGATATCGCCCGAGTCGAACGACCCGGCCTGGTGACGCGCAGCAGCATCATCAACCAGGTGCTCGGCGAAGCGCGTCGCGAGGGCGTATTTCCGCTCGGCGCGGCAGTGCCTCATGTCGACTACCTCCCGGTTCGAGCGCTGCACCAGCAGTTGGCCAAGGTTACCCGCTTCCAGAGCCCGCGGGCCTTCAGCTACATGTTCAGCCCGGGTTTCGAGCCGCTGCGCCGGCAGGTGGCGATCCGTATGCGCGACGCTGGCGTGCTGGTCGACCCTTCGGAGGTGGTGATCACTCACGGCTGTGTGGACGCGCTGCAGATGTGTCTGCGCGTGCTGACGCGTCCGGGCGACCTGATCGCCACCGAGTCGCCGACCTATTACGGCTTGCTGCAACTGGCTGATCTGCTTGGCCTCAAGGTCATCGAGATCCCCAGTGATCCCACCACTGGCATCAGCGTCGAGGCCCTGCAACTGGCTGCCAGCCAGTGGCCCATCAAGGCACTGGTGTTGACCGCACGCTTGAGCAATCCACTGGGCGGTACCATTCCCGAGGCTCGGCAGAAACAGCTGCTGCGCCTGGCCAGCGACTTCGACATCCAGATCGTCGAGGACGATATCTATGGCGAGCTGATGTTCGAGCAGGGGCGTACCAAGGCACTCAAGGCAGGGGATCTGGAAGGACGCGTGGTGTACTGCTCGAGCTTTTCCAAGACCCTGTCGCCTGGCGTGCGGATCGGCTGGATCATCGCCGGCAAGTATCAAGACGAAGTCCAGCGCCTGCAGATGTTCACCACCCACTCGGCGTGCAGCGTCACCCAGATGGCCGTGGCGGCGTATCTGGAGAATGGTGGTTATGACCGCCATCTGCGGCATATCCGCCAGGAGTACCGCAAGAACCTCAGCGCCTTTCAGTTGGCAGTGCAGCAGTATTTTCCCGAAGGCACGCAGATCACCCGGCCCAATGGAGGCTTCATTCTCTGGGTCAGCCTGCCGGCGCGGGTCAATACCAAGGATCTGCACGTCAGCGCCTTGCAGCAGGGCATCAGTATTGCGCCGGGGCTGATCTTCAGTAACACCGAGCAGTTCAACCACTGTGTGCGCCTCAATTGCGGCATTCCGTGGAACCGCGAAGCGGAGCGCGCGCTGATGACCCTGGGCATGCTGGCCAGCCAGCTCTGTCAGGAGGCGGCAACCAGCGGGTTCTAGGGCTCTGCAGCGAGCCCGCCGTGCGATGATATAGCCGTCGTCCGGCTCCGCCAGGAGGCAGACGACAGCCACCTCTTCATCGAGCGTCGCGATCCGGCGATTGCGTCTGCCGAGATCGCGAGCGATGCCCTGCGCATGTCCGATGAAACAGTTTCATGCGCCGCTATTCGCCCGGGTAGAAGGCAGCAGGATCGTCAGGATTCCCAGTAACGGCAGGAACGAACACAGGAAAAATACGTATTCGATGCCGTGGA
Source organism: Phytopseudomonas daroniae (assembly GCF_004327285.1). Taxonomy (GTDB): domain Bacteria; phylum Pseudomonadota; class Gammaproteobacteria; order Pseudomonadales; family Pseudomonadaceae; genus Aquipseudomonas; species Aquipseudomonas daroniae. The sequence continues at coordinate 74,788 of NZ_QJUI01000010.1, read as the reverse complement.
TATCCGCCAGATAGCCCAGGAATGCGCCGCCAATACCGCCGAATCCGAACATCAGGCCGAAGAACAGGCCCGCGATCATGCCGACGTTGCCGGGCATCAGCTCCTGGGCGAAGACCACGATGGCCGAAAAGGCCGAGGCGAGAATGAAGCCGATGATCATGCTCAGTACGCCGGTCCAGAACAGGTCGACGTAGGGCAGCGCCAGGGTGAAGGGAGCCGCGCCGAGAATGGAAAACCAGATCACTTTCTTGCGCCCGACCTTATCGCCAATCGGCCCGCCGAAGAAAGTACCCGCAGCGACCGAGCCGAGAAACAGGAACAGGTACATCTGAGAATTGGCGATGGAGACGCCGAACTTCTCGATCAGGTAGAAGGTGAAGAAGCTGGTGAAGCCGGCCATGTAGAAGTACTTGGAAAATACCAGCAGCGCCAACACCACCAAGGCTGCAGTTACCCGCCGTTTCGACAACCCATGAGTGGCCTGGCCACCCTGCTTGAGCCTGAACAGGTTGAGGTGATTGCGGTACCAGCGGCTCAGGCCATAGAGCACCAGTATCGCGAATACCGCGAACAGGCCGAACCAGGCCACATGGCCCTGGCCGTATGGAATGACGATGGCCGCTGCCAGTAACGGGCCGAAGGCGCTCCCCGTGTTGCCACCAACCTGAAAGGTCGACTGCGCCAGGCCGAAGCGGCCGCCCGAGGCAAGCCGTGCAATCCGCGAGGCCTCCGGATGGAAGGTCGAGGAACCAATGCCGACCAGAGCCGAGGCCAGCAGAATTGCCGGAAAGCTGCCGACGAAGGCCAGCAGCAGAATGCCCACCAGGGTGCACAGCGAACCGGCAGGCAGCAGCCAGGGTTTGGGATGGCGATCGGTGTGATAACCAACCCAGGGCTGCAATAGCGAAGCGGTGAGCTGGAATACCAGGGTAATCAGCCCGACCTGGGTGAAGGTCAGCCCGTAATTGGCCTTGAGTATCGGGTAGATCGACGGCAGTACTGCCTGAATCAGGTCATTGATCAGGTGCGCCAGGGCGCAGGCGCCGATCACGCGCATGATCAGAGGACTGGCCTGGTCAGCGACTGACCTGGCCGCAGTTGCAGAGGACGTGGAGCTGGTGGACATACGAGACGCTTCCAGGCAAAGCAGCGTGCTCGGCAGGCAGTCTGCCCGACGGAAATGGCTGCTGGATTTCAGGGTTCGGCGCTATCCTAGGCGCGATGAAAATGCCTGTCTCGCGAGAATAGGGACATGACTCTCTCAAAAAGGGCGAAATGATCAAGTCATTGAATGAACTCGTTACCGAGATCGATGCCGTGAATTGGCGGGTCAGGTGCAGCGCTACCGATTACCCGAGCGATTGGCATATCGCGCCTCATAGCCATAACAAGCATCAGCTGATTTACGCCATTCAGGGTGTCATGGTCGTGCGCTCGGCATTGGGCCAGTGGATCGTGCCACCGAGCCGGGGTCTCTGGATGCCAAGTGGGGAAATTCACGAGGTTCGCTGCGTAGGCCCGGTGAAGATGCGCAGCGTTTTCGTGCGACCCGATGAACTGACGGATTTGCCAAGCGAAACCAGGGCCGTGAGCATTTCTCCTCTTCTGAGTGAACTGATCAAGACCTCTGTCTACATAACGGAGCCGTACTTGCAGAACTCGCGCGAGGCGAGAGTGATGGGCCTGATTCTGGATGAACTTGCAGTCTTGCCGACGCTGCCGCTGCATCTCCCGCAACCAACGGATCCACGCATCACGGTTATCTGTTCGACCCTGCAGGCGGATCCCGGAGACGGCTCCACGCTGTCCGACTGGAGCGCTCGGCTTAACCTGGATGAAAAAACCATTCAGCGGCTGTTTCAAAAAGCCACGACGATGACCTTTGGCCAGTGGCGTCAGCAGGCCCGCCTGCTTCTCGCTCTGGAGCGAATTGCCGGGGGCGAGAAGATCATCAATATCGCTGGCGAACTCGGCTACGAAAGCCCAAGCGCGTTCACCAGCATGTTCAAGAAGCAATTCGGCACGACACCCAGCAACTTTTTCCGATAAGGGCGCTTCTTTCGAGCGTCGCTCATCTGGCCGGCGATCTTTCGTACAGACCCCGGTTAACCCGAAACGCGGCGTGTCTGCGTCTACTGGATCGAAGCGGTATTTCGATCCAGGAGAAGCACCATGAAGATGATTTCCCAACCGTTGTTGTGCGGTCTTACCGGCGGTGTCGTGCTGTTGCTCGGCGCCTGCAGTGGCAACCAGAATGATCCGGCCGAATCGCCGCGTAGCGCAAAGCATGCGCCGGTTGCCGCCGAAGCCGCATCGATCCAGGCGCCGATCCGCCCCGTTCCGATGATGACGCGCATGGCCATGCCGATAGCTGGAGACCATCGGTATGCGCCAGTTGCACAGGCCAGCCGTGAGCAGTACCAACGTCTTGCCGCCAATCCCGTGCAGTCGGTTGCCGAAGCTCCGGTATCGACGTTCAGCATCGACGTGGACACCGGCAGTTACGCCAACGTACGGCGTTTCCTGAATCAGGGCCGTCTGCCTCCGGCTGAGGCGGTGCGGCTGGAGGAACTGGTCAACTACTTTCCCTACGCCTATCCCATACCCAGCGGCAGCGTGCCGTTCGGCGTCGGTACCGAACTGGCGGTGACCCCCTGGAACGCGGAAAGCCGACTGTTGCGCATCGCCATCAAGGCATCCGACATGCAGGTTGCCCAGTTGCCAGCCGCCAATCTGGTGTTTCTGGTCGACGTGTCCGGCTCAATGGATCGGCCGGAAGGCCTGCCGCTGGTGCAAAGCACGCTGAAACTGCTGGTCGACCAGTTACGTCCCCAGGATCGCGTCTCGCTGGTGGTCTATGCCGGTGATTCCAGTGTCGTACTGGAGCCGACGGCAGGATCGCAGAAGGCGCGTATCCGTGCGGCTATCGAGCAATTGCAGGCCGGCGGTTCTACGGCGGGTGAGTCGGGCATTCAGCTCGCCTACCAACAGGCGCAGAAAGGGTTCATCAGCAACGGCATCAACCGCATCCTGCTGGCCACCGATGGTGACTTCAATGTCGGTGTCAGCGATTTCGAGAGCCTCAAGGCGCTCGCCGCAGACAAGCGCAAAACCGGTATTTCGCTGACCACTCTGGGCTTCGGCATGGGCAATTACAACGAGCAACTGATGGAGCAGTTGGCCGATGCCGGCGATGGCAACTACGCCTACATCGACAACCTGCGTGAGGCGCGCAAGGTGCTGGTCGAGCAACTCAGCTCGACGCTGGCCACGGTGGCGCGGGATGTGAAGATTCAGGTCGAATTCAATCCTGCCCAGGTCAGTGAGTACCGCTTGCTCGGCTACGAGAATCGCGCCCTGCAGCGCGAGGATTTCAGTAACGACAAGGTCGACGCTGGCGACATCGGCGCCGGGCACAGCGTGACCGCGCTCTACGAGATAGTGCCGGTAGGCAATCGCGGCTGGCTGGAGCCGTTGCGTTATGGCAAGGCGCAAGCGGATGCACCCGGGCAAGGTGAGCTGGCCTGGCTGCGTATCCGTTACAAGGCGCCCGAACAGAACGACAGCCGTTTGCTGGAGACCGCGATCCAGACGTCGACCTCCATCGTGCCGATCGCCAAGGCCAGTGAAGACCTGCGCTTCGCTGCCTCTGTAGCTGCTTTCGCCCAGCAACTGAGTGGTAGCCGCTACACCGGTGATTTCGATTGGGCCGCTACGGTGGCGCTGGCACGAGGCAGTCGGGGCGATGACCCGTTCGGCCTGCGCAGCGAGTTCGTGCAACTGGTGGAACTGGCGCAAAGCCTGCAAACTGGCGACTCCCGTGCCACCGGAGTCGAGTGAGTGTGACTGCCAATCCCCCAACTACCGCCGGGCCCAGCGATGCCGAGTTGCTGCGTCGCTATCGGGCTGGCGACGCCGTTGCCTTCACCCAGCTCTACGAGCGGCATCGGCTCGGCCTGTTTCGTTTTCTGCTTGGTTTGTGCAGCGACCACGCCTTGGCCGAAGAGGTGTTCCAGGATACCTGGATGAGCCTGATCCGCAGCGAGTCGCTGCAACGCGAGGCGGTGCTGTTCAAAACCTGGCTGTATCAGATCGCCCGCAATCGCCTGATCGACCACTGGCGCAAGCATGGCAAGCGTCAGCAGTACGAGGACGTGTTCGACGAGCAGTTGCATGATCGGCCCAGCGCTGAGCCCGATCCTGAGCGCCAGCTCAGTCTGAGCCAGGATCAGACGCGGATCCAGGCGGCGCTCGATAACCTGCCGGCGGAGCAGCGGGAGGTCTTTCTGTTGCGTGCCCATGCCGATCTGGAGCTGCACGAGATTGCCGAGCTGACTCACACGCCGGCAGAAACGGTAAAAAGCCGCCTGCGCTACGCGATGCAGAAATTGCGTCGGTTGCTTAGCGTGGCCGAAGAGGTATCACCATGAACGATCATCCGCACGATCTCGAGCGAGACGACGAGTATCTGCTGCGGCACGTGCGTGAGCACAAGCGCGAGCAACCATCGGCGGCGCTGGATGCCCGTATTCTGGCGGCTGCAACTGAGGCTGCGGCGGCGCGTAGGCCCCAGACGGAGAGTGCCTGGCAGCGGCTGCAGAACTGGCTGGCTGGCGCTTCCGGGCGTGGGCGCTGGTCGGCAGCCTTCGGGTGCCTTGCCGTGCTTGGGCTGGGGCTTGGCCTGAGCCTGAAAACCCTGGAGCGGGTGCCACCAAGTTATGACGCGCCACCCGCGGCCATGACGCGCCAGGCGCCGGCACCGATGGCGTTGCACTCCCCCCAGGAGGCCATGCCGAGCTCTGCGATGGCCGAAGCTGCCGAAGCGCCGAAGATCGTCGCGCGCATGGCCGCCAAGACGGCGCCGCTGCACAATGAGGTTGTGGAGGCCCTGCGCGAAATCGCCGATCTACGTGCGCGAGGTGAGGGCGAAGAGGCTGAACAGCGGGTTGAGCGTTTGCAGACGCAATATCCGGATCTGGATATCGAGTCCGAGTTGCGGCGTTTGCCCGGGCCCTGAGCCGATGCTGGTGATCGACAGGCGGTGCTGCCATTCGGGCAGCCCCGCTGGCGTTATTTTTCAGCCGTTTTAGAATGCGCCTTTAGAGGTGCCCTTTAGCCGCAATTGCGTGAGCTGCCCCGATCATGATGCGTTACCTACTGCCAATACTTTTCGCGTTTCTGTTGAGCGCCTGTGGCTCCGATGAGCGGGGCGGGGATGTGCCGCGCAAGAACAGTGAGCCGGCAGTGGTAACCCGTGAGCCCGCCAACCCGGTCGAGCCGCCTGCCAAGGCGCCCGCGCCCGTCGAGGAGAGCGCACCGAAATCGCAGCCGCCGGTACCGCGAAAGGCAGCACCTGATAAGGCGGTAGAGCGTGCCAAGGCGGAGAAGAAACCGCAGAAGGTGGTACAGGCGCCGCCCAAGACCAAGCTGGATCTGAGCCTGCCGCCGGAGTTGGCCGCTAAGCTCGAGGCCGAAGACCAGGCGGCCAAAGATGGCCTGGCACCAATCCTGCCGTCGTTCTTCGAGGAGAAGAAACCCTCGCTCAACCCTTTCCAGCTCAGCGGCAAGCTGATCACTGGGGAGACCGGCGATGACTATTGGGATTCGATCGAAGGCGCCGAGCTGCAATTCGAATTCCGACGTTAAGGGTGAATACCGCTCCTGGTTGAGGCGCGAGCCGCCGTCCTGACGTTTTAATCTCCACTTTCCATGAATCCATGGCCTTCCAGGATGTTCAGGCAATCCGCAGCGGATAGCTCAACATGGTGAAGTGCAGCAGATTGACCAGGCCGTGCAGAGCAATGGCGACACTCAGTCGCCCGGTTAGGTGGAAGGCCAGGCCGTAGCCGATCCCGGCGACGGTCGCCACTACCGCGAACCATGGACTGAACGGAATGTGTGCGGCACCGAACAGCAGGGCGCCGCAGAGAATCCCCGGCCAGGTGCCGAGCCACTCGACCAGGCGCGGTTGCAGCAGGCCACGGAACAGCAATTCCTCTGCCAGCACGGCTACGCCCAGATTGATGACCAGCCAGGGCCAGAGCATCTCTGGCCACTTCGGTTGCCAGGCCACGACTCCCAGTAGCAGTGCCAGGCCGGGCACCGCGATCAGTGTCAGGGCGAACACCGGTACGGCCAGTATCGACGTGTCTGTCGGTCTTGGGGATTGCCCAAGCCACCAGGCGAGCAGGGCGCAGCCCACCAGTAGCTTGTCCCACGACAGCCGCAGAAGGTAGGGCGGCGCGTCGGCGCTGATCCGCTCGGGCGCCACAAGTACCCAAGGCTCGAAGCCGGGCAGCCGATGCGCCGCCAGCAGCAGGCTGGCGACTATGACCAGGCCGTACCAAAGCCATGCGGGCAACCGTATCGGAGCGAGCACTAGAGCGATGAACAGGCAGGCGACGAGCAACCCCATAGGCTCAATGAAACCCAGGGCCACGCCAGCGGCGAGGGGGAAGAGAGGCAGCAGCAGTCGGGGAGGTAAGGGCATTGCGCCTCCTGAGCAGGGCACCTCTAAAAACTACCTACGTTGTCATCGCTGCGTTAAAAACAGGCTCGTGTGCGAGTCCAATCAAAATGCTCATTTACAACTCGTAAACTGCGCTTTCTCGCCTGTTTTTGCCTTGCGCTGACTGCCTCGCCGACGTTTTTAGACGTGCCCAACAGAGGCGCAGTTTACAGCGCTTGGGAGCGATCAGCGATCTTGAGCGTCCTTGGCATCCTGCTCGATATTGCGCTCGTGGATGCGTTTCAACTGTTCTTCGCTCAGCGGCAGTTTCTTCGCCGTATCACGCAGCATGAACAGGCCGCCGACGATGGAGCCGATCGCCACAATCAGGATCAACCAGGCATACCAGGGCATGTGCGACTCCTTCTATGGATAGGTGAGACTTCACGCGATCAGTGTCGATCGTCTCTGAACGGAAGACCGTTTGTCGGTTGCCTTGGTTCAGGTTAAAGCCGGGCAGAACCTGCCACTTCCTAGCGGCGTACCTGCTTCAGGGTTTCGGCAATCATGAAGGCCAGCTCCAGAGACTGATCGGCATTCATCCGCGGGTCGCAGTGGGTGTGGTAGCGATCCGAGAGGCCGTCTTCGGTGATCGGTTTGGCGCCGCCGATGCATTCGGTGACGTCCTGACCGGTCATTTCGATATGGATACCGCCCGCGTAGCTGCCCTCGGCATGATGCACGGCGAAGAACTGCCGGACTTCGGCAAGAATCTGCGCGAAATCGCGGGTCTTGTAACCGCTCGACGCCTTGATGGTGTTGCCGTGCATGGGGTCGCTGCTCCACAGCACATTGCGACCTTCGCGCTGTACGGTGCGGATCAGTCGCGGCAGGCCGGCTTCGACCTTGTCGGCCCCCATGCGCACGATCAGATTGAGGCGGCCCGGATCGTTGTCCGGGTTGAGGATGTCGATCAGGCGGATCAGATCCTCGTCGGTCATGCTCGGGCCGACCTTCACGCCGATGGGGTTGCCTACCCCGCGCAGGAACTCGACATGGGCGCCGTCCACCTGGCGGGTGCGGTCACCGATCCACAGCATGTGTGCCGAGCAGTCGTAGAAACCACCGGTGAGGCTGTCACGCCGCACGAAGGCTTCTTCATAGTTGAGCAACAAGGCTTCGTGGGCGGTGAAGAAGCTGGTCTCGCGAACCTGAGCGGCGCCGTCCATGCCGCAGGCACGCATGAATGCCAGGGTTTCGTCGATGCGGTCGGCCAACTGGTGGTACTTCTGCGCCAGTGCCGAATTGGCGATGAAGTCCAGGTTCCACTGATGCACCTGATGCAGATCGGCGAAACCACCCTGGGCGAAGGCACGCAGCAGATTCAGCGAGGCGGTCGACTGGTGATAGGCCTGCAACAGACGTTGCGGGTCGGGCGCACGACTGGCCGGATCGAAGCCGATGCCGTTGACGATATCGCCGCGGTAGGCGGGCAGGGTGATGCCGTCGATGGTCTCGTCATTGGCAGAACGCGGTTTGGCGAACTGCCCGGCCATGCGCCCGACCTTCACCACCGGGCAGCCGGCCGCGAAGGTCATGACGATGGCCATTTGCAGCAGCACCTTGAAGGTATCGCGGATCTTCGCGGCGCTGAACTCGGCGAAGCTTTCCGCACAGTCGCCGCCCTGCAGCAGGAACGCTCGGCCCTGGGTGACCTCGGCGAACTGCTTGCGCAGCTCCCGCGCTTCACCGGCGAACACCAGCGGCGGAAAACCGGCCAGGGTCTGCTCGACCTGGCTCAGCCGCGCGGAATCCGGGTAGAGAGGTTGTTGCTGGATCGGCTTGCTTCTCCAGCTATCGGGGCTCCAGGGCTGACTCATGGCGACATCTCTTATTGATGATCGGCCATGGTAACCGATCACCGTGCGCACCAAGGCATACCTGTTGCGGTATTGCCGGGCATTTAGCGCGTGACCTGAGTGCGTTGCATCATCGACAATCGGCACCAGCCCGGCCTGAGCCGGGGACGCGATGGTGGAGAATCTGCGCATGCCTGGCTTGCCTCCGGTGGAGGAAATGAAGGACGAAGTGGTACTGGCCGAGGTGCACGATGCCTTCGGCGTGATCCGCGTGGTGGAAATCGGCGAATACCGTTTTCTCGAGTTTGGTGAGTCGATCGAGCAGAGCTGCGTGTTCACCGAGGATCCGAGCTGGCTGGAATACGACTACACCCGCGCCATGTTCGCTGGCGCGCTGTGTCACGAAGCGCCGGAGACGGCGTTGTTCCTTGGCCTCGGCGCCGGCAACCTGACCCAGGCCTGCCTGAAATTCCTGCCGCTCGAGGATGTCGAGACCATCGAGCTGCGCCCCGACGTGCCGCGTCTGGCCATGGAATACCTGGGTCTGGAAGACGACCCGCGACTGACCGTGCGCATCGGCGACGCCATGGAGCTGCTGCCCAGCGCAGAAACCGCGGATCTGATCTTCGTCGACCTCTATACCGATACCGGCCCTGGCGTCGGCCATCTGGCCTGGCGCTTTCTCGATGATTGCCGCGCCAAGCTCAATCCGGGCGGCTGGCTGATCATCAATCAGTGGGCCGGTGACGATGGCAAGCCCCTGGGCGCGGCGCTGTTGCGCGGGCTCTATCACCGTCATTACTGGGAGTGCCCGGTGGTGGAGGGCAACGTGGTGGTGCTGGTGCCCGCCGAGCTGGATCAGCAGTTCGACCGCGAGGCGGTGAGCCGCCGCGCCGCAGCCTTGCAGGCGCGGCTCGGTTATTCGCTGCAGCCGTTGATCGATGCCGTACGCATGGCCAGCTGAGGCCGGAATTAACCGGCATCTGCAATGTCTTTCCTAGGGGCTACGGTGGAGCATCGACAGCCCCGAGACCATTCAGACGGAGCAATGCCATGAGCGAGCAAGATCTTCCCGCGGTGTATCGAGCCTATATCGACTGCCTGAATCGTCAGGATTGGCCGAGCCTGGGAGATTTCGTTCACGACGATGCGATCCACAATGGTCGGCGTCTGGGTCTGTCCGGTTACCGCGAGATGCTCGAGCGGGACTTTCACGAAATTCCCGATCTGCGCTTCAACATCCTCTTGCTGACCTGCGAAGAGTCGATGATCGCCAGCCGCCTGGATTTTCACTGCTCGCCGAAAGGCCGGTTTCTCGACCTGCCGGTGAATGGCCGCAAGGTTTCCTTCAGCGAGAACGTGTTCTACGCGTTCCGCGCCGGCAAGATCGCTGAAGTCTGGTCGGTGGTCGACAAGGCAGCGATCGAGGCGCAACTGACGAGCAGAGCCTGACCGATCGATCAGGCAGCCGGCAGAACCGCGGCACAACGCCGCGGGTGGGCTGTCATATGGCAGTTCGATGGTTTTTTTGTTTGAAAAACCGTACATGCACCTGGATATTCCGGTATAGTGCGCGCCGGCCAATTCATGGCCACGTTCAAGTAGTGCAACTCGCCCGGAAGCTATTTTCGGCAGCCAGTCCGCCAAGCGGGCTATCTTGACGATTCATTTTTCACCACGTTTTCGCAAATCCCCGCCGACCAGGCTGCCAGGGTGACCCACAAGGTCCTACATGGCATGCGCAGCTTTGGAACATGGGTCTTTGCGGATGCACTAGAGGCAGACCCATGACCCAGGAAATCGGCGGCTTCGCCGCACTCGGACTTCACCCCAATATTCTCGCTGCGCTGATCGCCGTCGGCTACGAAGAGCCTTCGCCCATCCAGTCCCAGGCCATTCCAGTGATTCTCGCTGGCCAGGACATGATCGGCCAGGCCCAGACCGGTACCGGCAAGACCGCAGCGTTCGCCCTGCCGATCCTGTCGAAGATCGATCCGGCCAAGCGTGAGCCTCAGGCGCTGATTCTCGCGCCGACCCGCGAGCTGGCCCTGCAGGTGGCCACCGCCTTCGAAACCTATTCCAAGCAGATGCCCGGTCTCAATGTGGTCGCCGTCTACGGCGGTGCGCCGATGGGCCCGCAGCTGAAAGCCATTCGCCAGGGCGCACAGGTTATCGTCGCCACCCCAGGCCGTCTGGTCGACCACCTGCGTCGCGACGAGAAAGTACTGTCGACCATCCAGTACCTGGTACTCGACGAAGCCGACGAAATGCTCAAGCTGGGCTTCATGGATGACCTCGAGGTGATCTTCGAAGCCATGCCGGCCAGCCGCCAGAGCGTGCTGTTCTCCGCGACTCTGCCGCACTCGATCCGCGCCATCGCCGAAAAGCACCTGCGCGATCCGCAGCACGTCAAGATCGCGGCCAAGACCCAGACTGTCTCGCGTATCGAACAGGCGCATCTGATGATCCATGCCGATCAGAAGACCAACGCCGTACTGCGTTTGCTGGAAGTCGAAGAGTTCGACGCACTGATCGCCTTCGTACGTACCAAGCAAGCGACCCTGGATCTGGCCGCTGCGCTGGAAGCCAAGGGCTACAAGGCTGCTGCGCTGAACGGTGACATCGCCCAGAACCAGCGCGAGCGCGTGATCGAGTCGCTCAAGGATGGCCGTCTGGACATCGTCGTCGCCACCGACGTCGCTGCCCGTGGTATCGACGTACCGCGCATCACCCACGTATTCAACGTCGACATGCCGTACGACCCGGAGTCTTACGTGCACCGTATCGGCCGTACCGGCCGTGCCGGTCGCGAAGGTCGTGCGCTGCTGCTGGTAACGCCGCGTGAGCGTCGCATGCTGCAGGTGATCGAGCGCGTTACCGGGCAGAAGGTCGGTGAGGTCAAGCTGCCCAACGCCCAGCAGGTTCTGGATGCACGCATCAAGAAGCTGACCAACAGCCTGGCGCCACTGGTTGCCGATGCCGAAGCCAGCCACGGTGAGCTGCTCGACCGCCTGACCGCCGATATCGGCTGCACCCCGCGTGCCCTGGCTGCTGCGCTGCTGAAAAAGGCTACCAATGGTCAGCCTCTGGATCTGGCCAGCGTCGAGCGTGAGCAGCCACTGGTGCCGGGCGCTGGTGGCGCTCCGCGTGAGCGCCGTGATGGCGAGCGCAGCGGTGAGCGTTCCTCCGAGCGTGGCGAACTGCGTGAGCGCCGTGCGCCGATGCCGCTGGGCGAAGGCCGCGCACGTTGCCGTACCGCGCTGGGCGCGCGTGATGGCATCGCTGCCAAGAACCTGCTGGGTGCCATCCTCAACGAAGGTGGTCTGGCTCGTGAGGCCATCGGCCGCATCCAGATCCGCGAGAGCTTCAGCCTGGTGGAACTGCCGGAAGAAGGCCTCGAGCGCCTGCTGAGCAAGCTCAAGGACACTCGTGTTGCCGGCAAGCCGCTGAAGCTGCGCCGTTATCGCGAAGACTGATCCGCGATGTTGTAACACTCGGGGGAGCCATTGGCTCCCCCGAGTCGTTCTGGGGGCCTTGAGCAATTGCTTGCTGTACCTCAGGAAGCGGTAACAGATTCTATTTAGGTACCACCACTGGTGCCACACGGTCATCTTGCTTTCAAGGTGATAAAGCGTGTCCTCTGAGCTTGCATGCTCACCTCCAGTCATTGACGTGGGTAATGCCAGATGTGGTCGGCTCATCGTGGAGCGAAGTGCGGCAGCCTCAACTGGCATCTGAGCAAGGCGTGTGGCTGATCCGAGCGAGCTAGCGCTCATCTTCGGTATTCGCTGGATCAACACACCTTACCCTCAGCGGTAAAAGTGGTGTCAGATCAGGTCGCGGTCAGCCACTCCTGGGCGCTACGCATTTTCGGGAAACAACAAGACCGATTATAAGTTCAAAGATTAATTTTCGTGCGCTCAATAGGGTGTACGATCACCTGTGCCCACAAGAACCTACCCCCCCATGCCCACGGAAAGCGAAGAAGGCAGCAAGATCGCGCTTTCGCTGGCGCACCGTGTTGGCCAGGGTGCTGACCACGCCCGGGTCGCCGATGCGATTGTTGCAACGCTGCAAGCCATCGACACCGCTTTAGCGCCGATCATTGGCCGCAAAGGCGTTACGGCACTATTTCGTCGTAGTCTTCATCTCTGTGAGCCTAGCTATCCAGATATTGTTGACGCTCTAGGCAGCGTGTCGGATCAGACGGATTACTCACGCCTCATCTCCCTTATCGAGACGCGCACTCAGGAGGAGGCCCTGCTTTTTGGCGAGCAACTGCTGAGGACGCTCTACCAATTGCTGACCACGCTGATTGGCGTATCGCTCACCGCTCGTTTGCTCGATGCAGTGTTTGACGCTCCGCTAAGTGCCCTCCAAGCGCAGGGTACTTCCCGATGACCACCAAAGTGACAATCAACCATTTGGCCACTGGTGTTCCAGGGCTGGATGAAATGCTCGGCGGCGGTCTTCCTCAAGGCTATTTCTTGCTTGTCGCAGGCCCATCAGGCTCAGGCAGGAGTATTCTGGCGGCGGCGTTTTTAGCCCAGGGTGTCAGCGAAGGCGAGACCGGGGTCATTGCCGTGTTCGAGCAACGCCCAAATTATTCACAGAGCGCAGCGCTGGCGCAGTTGATTGAAAATGGAACAGTCGGGCTGGTGGATTGCCGCGCGTCTGATCTGTCCATCGACGAAATCGTCCAGTTGCTCCTCAAGGACGTCCGTCGCAAGAAAGCGACACGGGTGGTTATCGACTCACTGTCTGGTTTTGAGCTGGCACTGGCACCGACGTTTCGCGAATCCCTTTCAAGGATGGTCACCGCACTGACCCATGCCGGTGTCACTGTATTGATGACCTCCGAACTGGAAGACCGCTACACCGACCTGCGCTTCAGCCCTTACGGTGCCGCCTTCCTGACCGACGCCATCGTTGTTCAGCGCTACATCGAAGTTCGGAGCCGTCTGCTGCGAATCATGGCCGTTGTCAACGTGCGCGCGAGCCTTCATTGCGACGAGCTGCGTCTCTACCGCATCACCGACGAGGGCATACTGATCGGCGACATGCTGGATGACCAGGAAGGCCTGCTCGGGGGTAGTTCTACAAGGCTGCATGTTGAAGCGCCCCGCCCGGGCGGGGGTCAAGCGTGAGAAGTCATGGCTGACATCAAGAGCCAAAATGAACGGGCATTGGCAAAAACCGCCAGCGAACTCTTGATGCTTGGAGAGCAAACACTGGAAGCGCGAGCTGTATTAGCTGCGCTTCAACGTACGCTTGTCGAAACCCAGGATCGTGTCAGTGATCGCCAGCAGGTGGCGCTTTTGGTAGAAGCCAATCAGCAATTGGTCATGACGATCCTTTCCGCGCAGTCGGACGCTGATTTAGTCCACAAGACCGAATCGGCGCACTACTACCCACAGCTCCGCGACGCTAATGAGCAGCTGATTGTAGCTGCCTTGAGCGCACAGAATCTTCAGGCGCTGGCGGAGCGCGCTCTAGGGCAGGAGCGCAAAATCCTTGCTGTGGTTGCTCACGAACTACGCAATCCGCTGACCCCCATCAATTTGATCGCCGGCAAGATGGCCCGCGCAACGCCTGAAGAGCTGCCGCGTCTTCAGGCGCTGATAGAAGGTCAGGTTGATCAACTTACCCGTCTGGTAGACGACTTGCTAGATGTCTCCAGAGCAAGCACCGGCAAGCTGCGTATGGATCTTCTCGTCGTTGATCTGGTGCCACTCATCCAGACAGTGATTGAGGCCAGCCTGCCGATGTTGCGAGCGCGCCAGATTGAGTTCACCAGCCACCTGCCTGACGGCCCCTTGAACGTGCTTGGCGATTCGCTGCGACTCGTACAGATTGTGGCCAATATCCTGAACAACGCGATTAAGTACACCCCCAAAAAAGGGGCAGTTTCACTGGGCTTGAGGGTGGAGGATGATGTTCTGCTGCTCAGCATCGCTGACAACGGGATAGGCATCTCGGCACAAGTGCTGCCAGACATCTTCGACGCATTCGTTCAGGATGCAAATGCCACGAGTTTCGACAATGTTGGGCTGGGCATCGGCCTGACCGTTGTGCGCGAGCTGGTAGAAGCACATGGCGGCACAGTTATCGGTATGAGCGATGGGGTGGGGCTGGGCAGTACGTTTATCGTGACGTTGCGGCTTGTAGCTGATTTGGATCTAGCTATCTAGACAGATTTTCTGCAGGGACTGAGGTTGCATCGATCCTTGCCCGTTTAGACACGCAAGGTGTGTCCGGCGAACGGTTACCCTAGGACGATCCCCTCCGCAGCTCTACAATCGGCCGTCCCTGTTTGTGTGATGTGCTTAATGTCTACTTGTCTCGTCTACTCCTTGCCCTATCAGGCCGATCCCGCGGTTTATTTCGAGCGGGTGCGCCAGGCGCCGGGTGTCGTGTTGCTGGATGCCGGCCGGCCGGCTGCCTCACGTGGGCGCTATGACCTGCTCAGCGCCTGGCCACTGGTGACCCTGAGCCCGCAGGAGGACGAGTCAGGCGCGGGCTTCTTCGCACGCCTGCGTGAGGGGCTGTCCGCTTTGGGCGAGGCCGAACTGCCGGCAGGTTTCGAACTGCCCTTCGCGGGCGGTTTGCTGGGCTATCTTGGCTACGACTTCGGTCGTCGTATCGAGACGCTACCCGAGCAGGCCAGGGATGATCTCGGTCTGGGTGATGCGACCTTCGGCCTGTATGCCTGGGCATTGATCAGCGACCACCAGGTGCAAACCAGCCAACTGGTGTTTCATCCGTCACTTGCCGGCAGCGAACAGGCACGGTTGCTCGAGCTTTTCCAGCGTTCTGCCTCAGGAGCGTCGGAGAACCCGCCATTCGCCTTGCTCGAGCCATTTCAGGCCGATATCGAGGCGGATCAATACGCCGATGCCATCGCACGCATTCATGCCTATATCGCTTCGGGTGACTGCTATCAGGTCAACTTCGCCCAGCGTTTTCGCGCGCCCTATCAGGGCGAGCCCTGGCAGGCTTACCGTGCCCTGCGTCAGGCCTGCCCGACGCCGTTCTCCGGCTACCTGACGCTACCAGGTGGTGGCGCGGTGCTGAGCCTGTCGCCGGAGCGGTTTATCCGGGTCAGCCGTGGCCAGGTGGAAACGCGACCGATCAAGGGTACCCAGCCACGCGGGCGCAACGAGCAGGAGGATGCGAACAATGCGCGCACCTTGCTCGAAAGCCCCAAGGATCGCGCCGAAAACCTGATGATCGTCGACTTGCTGCGTAACGACCTGGGGCGCAGCTGCAGCATTGGCTCGGTGCGCGTGCCGGAGCTGTTCGCGCTGGAGAGCTACCCGAACGTGCATCACCTGGTCAGCGCGGTAACGGGTGAGCTGGCCGCCGACAAGGATGCGCTGGATCTGCTGTTGGGGGCCTTTCCAGGTGGCTCCATCACCGGGGCACCGAAGATCCGTGCGATGCAGATCATCGATGAGCTCGAGCCGACGCGGCGTGGCCTGTATTGCGGTTCGCTGCTGTACCTGGACGTACGTGGCGAGATGGACAGTTCCATCGCCATCCGTAGCCTGCTGGCCAAGGACGGCATGATCAGTTGCTGGGGCGGAGGCGGCATTGTCGCCGACTCCGTCTGGCAGACCGAGTACCAGGAGTCGATAACCAAGGTGCAGGTACTGCTCAGCACCCTGGAACAGTCTTGTCTTCAGGCAAAACTGTAGATGTCCATGCCCAGTGCGCCCAGGGTGAAACCCTGGTGTTCGATACGGCAGGCACCGCCCGCGCCGCGGGCGAAGAACAGCGGTAGCAGGTGCTCTTCGCTGGGGTGATTCTGCCGCGCGTGGGGCGCCTGGCGGCGGTAGTCGAGCAGGGCATCCAGCTCATCGCGTTGCAGCCTGTCGACCATCCAGTCGCGGAATTCGGCGGCCCAGGGCGCGGCGTTTCCCGGCTCGGCGTGGAAATCCAGTTCGCGCAGGTTGTGGGTGATGCTGCCGGAGCCGAGCAGCAGGACATTCTGCTCGCGCAGCCCCGCCAGTGCCTGGCCGACCTGCAATTGCAGGGCTGCGCCGTGGTGGCTGGGCAAGGAGACTTGCACCACTGGAATGTCCGCTTGCGGATACATCAGCGACAGTGGCACCCAGCTGCCATGATCGAATGGTCGGCGCTCATCGGCACGGGCGGGCAGGCCGGCATCTTTCAGGCGCTGCAGGATGTCCTGTGCCAGTTGCGGGCTGCCGGGCGCCGGGTATTGCATCTGATAGAGTTCAGGGGGAAAGCCGCCGAAGTCGTGCCAGGTCTGCGGCTGGGCCGCGCTCATCACCAGCAGCTCGGCGCTTTCCCAGTGCGCCGACACCACTACGATGGCGCGTGGTTTCGGCAGCTCTGCCGCAAGGCGGGTGAGGGCCACGCCGCTGGCGCCCGGTTGCAAGGCGAGCATGGGTGAACCATGGGAAATGAACAGGCTGGGTAACATGATGACCTCCTGAAGGTAGGTGGATGATCTATCAGGTAAGCTGGACGAACAACGGCTATTTGATGATGTTTTTGATCTGTTTTTTTGATTACTCCTGGGAGGCATCATGCAGGAAGCGTTCTGGCAAACGCGTTGGCAGCGTAACCAAATCGGTTTTCACGCCGAGAAGGTCAATGTATTCCTGCAACGCCACTGGCCGACGCTGGCGGCACCGGCTGGCGCTCGGGTGCTGGTACCGCTTTGCGGCAAAAGCCTGGATATCACCTGGCTGGCCGAGCGCGGGCATCGGGTGATCGGCGTGGAGCTGACGCAGACGGCCGTAGAGGCATTTTTCAGCGAGCGGGGACTGGAGGCGGACGTTAGCCAGGAAGGTGCGTTCAGGGTTTACCGACATGGACGGATCGAACTGTACTGTGGCGATTTCTTCGCACTCGATGCCAGGCAGCTCGAGGGTTGTGCGCTGTTCTACGACCGCGCGGCCCTGATCGCCTTGCCGCCCGCGATGCGCGAGCGTTATGTCCGGCACCTGCAGCACATACTGCCGGCTGGTAGCCAGGGCTTGCTGGTGACACTGGACTACGATCAGGCCTTGATGGAAGGGCCACCGTTTTCCGTCAGCGATGCAGAGGTGCGCAGCTGGCCCAGCAATGTCTGGGAGAGCGAACTGCTGGAGAGCCAGGACGCGCTGGAAGAACGATTCAGGGCGCGGGGCCTCGCTCGCATGGACGAGCGTGCCTATCGGCTGCGGCTGCTTTGATGAATGGTGGAACACAAAAAAGGCGACCTTGCGGTCGCCTTTTTCGTTTCACGATGACTCCAGCATCGCATTTCGCTGGACTACGCCACCACCCGATACAGCAGGTTTATCAACGGGTCAGGTGAGTTCAACCTATGTCGGTGCTTTTCGAAACTTGACCCGGCTTTCCCGCTGATAGCTCCCATCAGACCCTTGGAAATCGGGTCTTTCCGAGGAGTCGTCATGGCAAAGATCAAGCTCACCCAAGTCCGCCGTCGATATGGCACAACCTCAAGCGCAGCCCGTCGAACTGCAGGACATGCTGGTACCCGGGTTCCTGTGCAAGATTACCCGACGGGCCGCAAGGTGTTCGTGCTCCAGTACCGCACGAACGCCGGCGAACGACGTAAGCCAGCGTTCGTGCGATACGGGGAGGCCCGCTCGCTCGCAGGAATGGTTGGCACAGCACAGGTGCGTCGCGGCGGCACGCAAGGCGCCCACTACAGAGTTGCGTGAGTCGGGCTACCCCAATGAGATTGACCTCCAGTTGGCGGCGAGCCACTTCAACAGGCACGTCCTCCAACGCGCCCATCTGTCCATAACCCGCACAATTAATCAGCACGTCGATCTGCCCTTGTTCTCGAATTATTCGATCGACTGCGGCCACCATCGTGACATCTTCGGTAACGTCCATCTCCAGCGCGACACCGCCGCCGCCTTCGATGTCCCGCATCCGGTCGATGCGGCGAGCTGCTCCATAGACGGCATACCCAGCCGAAAGCAGCCTCAAGGCGAAATCCTTGCCCATGCCGGAGGATCCACCCGTGATCAGGGCGACAGGCCTTTTCTTCGTTGTCATGTCTATTTCTCCTTGGTCACGATCAGGGAGTAAGGACGATGCGACCATTGAGAGCGCGACTCTCCATTCGCTGGTGCGCAATGGCAGCGTCACTGAATGGGAGTACGTCGATTTCGGTTTGGCCGAGCCCGGAAGCGACAGCTTCAAGCGCAGCTTCAAGTGCGGGACGCAGCACTTGCGGATGAGAGGGAAGATAGGCGCCAGCATTGAAGCCGGACACGGTGGCACTGCCCAGCCACAGGTCGTTGGTCTTCACCTGGTGCCCCCAATCGCCGCTGGCGTTGCCAGCGACGATGAGCCGGCTGCCTGGCTTCATCAGCGCGAAGCTATGGCTGCGAACAGCACCGCCAACCGGGTCGATGATGACGTCGAACTTCTCGTCGCCGAGAGTTCCCGGCAACGCATCGGAATCGACGATCCGGTCGTACGGCAGCTTCGTATTCGCCGCGGCATCCAGCTTGCTCGTGCGCACCGTACCGACCACACGCGACGCACCAAGTTGCCTGGCGATGCCTGGGAATGCAGCGGCAAGGCCACCGAGTGCACCATGAATGAGGAGACTCTCGCCTTGCGCCAGATGTGCAACTTGCGTCAGGGCGACATGCGCCATCGCCGCGTTGGGTATGACCGCGACAGCGAGCGCCGGGTCGATGCCGGAGCCTTCGATCGACACGACGCCATGCACGGGGGCGATGTACACGGAGGCATAGCCGCCGGTACCGGCACCGGCCGACATCGATACGACCTTTTCGCCGACCGTGAACCCGACTACGCCCTCGCCGAGTGCACGCACCGTACCTGCTACTTCGAGGCCGGGGATGAAGGGCGGCTGGGCCATGCCCGGCATGTCTTTGAATAGTCCTTGGCGGAAGAAGACATCGACAAGCCCGACTGCAGCATGGGTGACATCGATTGCGATTTCACCCGGGCCGGGTGTCGGATCGGGCAACTCCGTAACAACGAGGACAGTTGGGTCTCCGAACTGGGCGGCTTGGACAGCCTTCATAGGAATTTCCTTTGCAATACGGCCTGAGGGGACGCGCCTCATCTTTACGCACCTAATGATGCGTTAAAGGGACGATAGCACAGGCCCTGATGTAATGCACATCAAGATGCGTTAAAGTCGAAGGATGAGAGAGAGAGCCCGTTCAGTCGAAGACAAGCAGCAGCGTTCCGAGGATTTGCTCGATGCAGCCGAGTCCCTTGCGCTAGAACTCGTCGGCGTGCGGTTCGTGACCGTGGCGGCCGTGACTGAGCGTGCGGGCCTGCATCGGACGGGCGTCCGGCGCTACTACGCCAACAAGGAGGAACTACTTCTCGAACTGGCCGAACGCGGCTGGGGGCGATGGCGCGACGCGATCAAAAGCACGCTTGGCGATCGAACAGGATTAGCGCCAGTCGAGGTGGCCGAGGTCGTCGCCGAAACCATCATCTCCCTTCCGGTTTTCTGCGATCTTTTGACCCATGTAACCCTGAGTCTGGAAGGCGATGTGGAGATGGAGCGGGCGCGCCGTTATAAAACCAACGCCTTCGCCATCCACGACAACATCGTCATTGCGCTGGTTCAGGCCAGCCGGATGACCACCGAACAGATCCAAAACCTGCTGGCCACGACCCTTATGTTGGCAGCGGGCTTCTGGCAGGTATCCCATCCGACGCCAACGCTCGCCCGGCTCTACGAGGAAGTGCCGGAATGGGCGCACGTGGCGCTCGACTTCGGCCCGCGTCTCCGCTATCTGCTTCGGGCCATGGCCGCGGGGCTCGCTGGGGCGGTAGTCCCACCTGAGAGGTAGGCGCGTTCTTCTCTCCCGTTTCCGACTGCGCCAGTTACACGAGGGCCAGAGCGTCTGCACCCGCCGGGAAGCGGAGTTGACCGGAAACGTCGTTGGCGGCCTTCCATACGGTTTCGGCCACGTCGGTTTCCCTGGTCACCGCAGTGACCTTGGTGAGCCCGGCGAACACGCTGTGGGCGAGCGGTTCGTAGGCTTCGGGAATCAGGCCCTGCATGCGCTGTTGGGAGTTGGAGGTGAAGCTGGTCGTGGGGCCATAACCAGGCTCCACAACTTTGACTCGCACGTCGAAGTCCTTGAGTTCGAGTTCCAATGAAGCGCTAAACCCTTCGATAGCCGTCTTGCTGGCCGTGTAGCAAGCAACCAACGGGAACGGGGCCAACGTGGCGCTCGAAGTAATGTTTACGATGGTGCCGGCTCGACGCGCCCGGAACTGCGGGATGATCGCTTGGCACATGGCCATGACGCCAAACGTGTTGGTCTCGAAGAGATCGCGCACGGTGGACATGGGTGTGACCTCAAACGCGCCAAACAAGCCGATTCCTGCATTGTTCACCAGCACGTCGATGGGGCCAGCGGCGTCCAAGGCGCGCGCAATACTGTCAGATTGGGTCACATCCAGCGCGAAGACACGCAGGTTCTTGGACGCGGGGAGCAGTTCCTCCCGCAGGGTACGCATCGTGGCAACTACGCTCCAGCCTTGCGCGAGGAAGTAGCGAGCGGTTTCCAGGCCATAGCCGGAAGAACAGCCAGTGATCAGTACAGTCTTCATTTGCAGCTCCGATGTGCGAGTCGATTCGGAGCAAACGATAGACGATCACTTCAGGATTAACGATGATCTATCGTCCATGTTTGTTTAGCGAGCGTCCATGCATGAGCGACCCACTTTCCGAGGTAGTTCGACTTCTGCATCCACGTGCGGCCTTTGCCAACATCATCAGCGGCAAAGGAAACTGGGCTGTGCGCTATTCCGAATTTGGTCTGCCCAGTTTCTGCATCGTGCTGAAAGGAAGCTGCCTGTTGACGGTTGACGGGCATGAGCAAATCACCATTAGCGCGGGGGATTTCATCCTGCTGCCCACAACACCGGCCTTCACCCTATCGAGCTTCGCGTCAGCGCCTCCAGTCTATTTGGATCCCAATAGGGCTGTTCGCGGTAGCGAGCTACGCTATGGCGAGCAAGAAGGCTCCCCAGACATGCGGTTACTGGGAGGTTCATTCCTGTTCGATTGTTCCGATCCCGGGCTGCTGGTTTCCCTGTTGCCCAAAGTAGTTCACGTGCAGAATTCGGTTCGCTTGTCGCAACTGGTGCAGATGGTGAGCGAAGAGTCCACTGACCAAAAGCCGGGCAGCGAGTTCATGCTGTCCCGGCTGGTGGAACTGCTGCTCGTGGAAGCAATGCGTTCGGCGGCGGCCGGAAATGCCCCTCCGGGATTGTTGCGAGGCTTAGGGGATGAGCGAATTGCGCATGCGCTGAAGCAAATGCATGCGCGTATCAATCATTCTTGGACTGTTGACCAGTTGGCGAAGATCTCGGCTCTTTCCCGTTCCGCGTTCTTTGAGCGCTTCACACGCATGGTAGGGGTGGCGCCGATGGAGTATCTGCTCGCGTGGCGCATGGAGATCGCAAAGGATCTGCTTCGCGACAACGGTCTGGCAGTTTCCGAGGTTGCTGAGCGTGTGGGCTACGGTTCGACAAGCACATTCAGCGTTGCATTTAGCAGGCATGTCGGGCAACCACCGAGCCGGTACGCACGGTCAGACTAATCTCCATGGCCCTAGACTGATGTCGCCCGATGACCCAAGGAGCGCTGCTACCGTTCACGTTCTTCCAAGCCGATCTTCTACGACTGGCTTCCACGGCACCAAACTGAACCCTTATGCTGTCATCGAGCATCGCCCGCTGGCGAGCATGACGCTACACCGGTAGATACCAGCCACGCACTGTCACCTATGTCTTGATGGCGACCTCTACCAGAATATGCCCTTTTGCCCCAAGGCTTGCTTGCCAACGCACCTATGCAGCTTAGCGCAAAGCTGACCCCGCGCGTATTGCACCGAGATCAGTTCCAACTCGCTGCCTTGTATAGCCTTTTCCTCCGTTGTTTTCATACAAGAAGGCTTGACAGCGGACATTTTTGCGCTGCGATCAGCCCAGGCGGCGCAGGGCTTCGATACGCTCTTCCAGCGGTGGGTGGGTCATCAGCAGGCCGGCCAGGCCGTTCTTCAGACCACCGTTGATGCCGAAGGCAGTCAGGCTGTCGGGCATCTGCACCGGCACGCCCTGTTCGGCGCGCAGGCGCTGCAGTGCGGCGATCATGGCGCCAGTACCGGCCAGCCTCGCACCCGCTTCGTCGGCCCTGTACTCGCGTTTGCGCGAGAACCACATGACGATGATGCTGGCCAGGATGCCGAGTACCAGTTCAGCGAAGATGGTCGCGACGAAGTAACCGATGCCGTGGCCGCCTTCGTTCTTCAGGATCGCCTTGTCGACGAAGTTACCGAAGATGCGTGCGAAGAACATCACGAAGGTGTTCACCACGCCCTGAATCAGTGCCAGGGTGACCATGTCGCCGTTGGCCACGTGACCGATCTCGTGAGCCAGTACGGCTTTCACTTCATCGGGCGAGAAACGCTCGAGCAGGCCCTGGCTGACGGCGACCAGCGCGTCGTTCCTGTTCCAGCCAGTGGCGAACGCGTTGGACTCGTAGGCCGGGAAGATACCCACTTCCGGCATTTTGATGCCGGCGTTGCGCGACAGCTCTTCGACGGTCTGCAGCAGCCACTGTTCATGGCGGGTGCGCGGTTGGGTGATGATTTCGGTACCGGTGCTCATCTTCGCCATCCACTTGGACAGGAAGAGCGATATCAGCGAGCCGGAAAAACCAAAGACCGCGCAGAATATCAGCAGGCTGCCGTGGTTCTGGCCGGTAAAGCGATCAACCCCCAGCAGTTTGAGGGTGATGCTGGCGATAACCAGTACCGCCAAGTTGGTGGCCAGGAACAACATAATGCGCATCATGGTGTGAAACGACTCCTCACGGGAAATACAGGCTCAATACGGCGGCTATATAAGGGCTCGCTCTGCGGCTATTCAACCGAGTGACTATTTCAAACTGTGTCGCATGGCCCTGACGAGAGACCACTGCTCTGCAGGGTGGCCAGTGCTTAGATGGGGCTTTTCCGGTTTATTTCAATCGAAGCCGAGAAAAACCGCGGTTATCACAGGCGGCTCAGTGCGCTCGCCGCTATGGGCGGGGCTCTGCCGGGCGCTGTTCGAACAGTTTTCGGGTCAGTCGTGCAATCCGTTCACCATGTTGCTGGGTCAGGGCTTCGCGCAACTGGAAGGCCAAGGTGGCTTGCACGCGGCTCACCGCTGGCGGCGGCGTTTCGCCATCCGGCAGGGCGCGGGGAATGCTGCGTGACAGGCGCAGAAAGCCCTTTTCGCTCAGCACTGCCTGATCCAGGGCGTCATAGCCGATGGTCGACTCGTAACGCAGATAGCCCTCATCGGCCAGCCATAGCAATGTACCCAGGCAAGCCTGGTGGCGTTTGCTCGGCAGGCCGAACTCGTCAGGCTCTTCGCGGCCGATCAGATCCTCCACGTACAGTGCGGCCTTGCGCGGAAACACTTGATACAGCATCAGCAAACCGCCGGCAGCATCCTTGTAGAAGTCGTCTATCTGCAGATCCATGGGGCTCGGTCTTGAGAAAGGCTGCTGGCTCACGGATGCCTGCGCAGGCGTCCGTGAGCCACCAGCGTGATTACTGGCGGTAGGTCTTGAGGAAATTGCCGATACGCCCGATGGCTTGCTCGAGGTCGTCGACGCGGGGCAGGGTGACCACCCGGAAGTGATCCGGCCACGGCCAGTTGAAGGCGGTGCCCTGAACCACCAGCAGCTTTTCGGAGAGCAGCAGGTCGAGCACGAATTTCTCGTCGTTGTGGATCGGGCAGACCTTCGGGTCGATCTTCGGGAAGGCGTACAGCGCCCCCATGGGCTTGACGCAACTGACCCCGGGGATGTCGTTGAGCAGCTCCCAGGTGCGGTTGCGCTGCTCCAGCAGGCGGCCGTTGGGCAGTACCAGGTCGTTGATGCTCTGGTAGCCACCGAGGGCGGTCTGGATCGCATGCTGGCTGGGCACGTTGGCGCACAGGCGCATGTTGGCGAGGATATCCAGGCCTTCGATATAGCCGCGCGCACGGTGCTTGGGCCCGGAGATGGCTACCCAGCCGGAGCGGAAGCCGGCGACGCGGTAGGACTTGGACAGGCCGTTGAACGTCAGGCACAGCACGTCCGGTGCAAGGGAAGCGGTGCAGATGTGCTGGGCTTCGTCATAGAGGATCTTGTCGTAGATCTCGTCGGAGAACACCACCAGGTTGTGCTGGCGCGCGAGTTCGACGATATCCAGCAGCACTTCCCGGGAGTACACCGCGCCCGTGGGATTGTTCGGGTTGATCAGCACCAGGGCCTTGGTGTTCGGGGTGATCTTGGCGCGCATGTCGGCGATGTCCGGAAACCAGCCGGCCTGCTCATCGCACAGGTAGTGCACCGGATTGCCGCCAGAGAGCGCCACGGCAGCCGTCCACAGTGGGTAATCCGGGGCAGGAATCAGCACTTCGTCGCCGTTGTTGAGCAGGGCCTGCATGGCCATGACGATCAGCTCTGACACGCCGTTGCCCAGGTAGACGTCTTCGATGCCGACGCCTTCCACCTGCTTCTGCTGGTAGTACTGCATCACCGCCTTGCGCGCACTGAACAGGCCTTTGGAGTCGCTATAGCCCTGGGCCGTGGGCAGGTTGCGGATTACGTCCTGGAGGATTTCCTCGGGGGCTTCGAAGCCGAACGGCGCCGGGTTGCCGATGTTCAGCTTGAGGATGCGCTGGCCTTCCTCTTCCAGACGTTTGGCGTGCTTGAGCACCGGGCCGCGAATGTCGTAGCAGACGTTGGCGAGCTTGTTGGATTTGCTGACCTGCATGGTGAAGAATCCCGAGTCGAAGAAGTGCGGCCTTCAGCGGGCCGAGGCGGCGGCGAGCCGTGGCGGGTTGAGGTGTCGAATCATACGTGTCAGCCTGAGTCGGGCAAAGATACAGATAGGGCTTTTTTATCCCGAGGAGGACGGCCTGTGAGCAAGCTCGAAAAACCACTGGAAACCTGGCGCGAGGAGTTGTCGGACGCTCAGTTCAACGTCTGCCGTCTGGGCGGTACGGAACGTCCGTTCACGGGTGAGTACCACGACAGCAAGGTGCCGGGCATCTATGAATGCGTGTGCTGCGGCACGCCACTGTTCGATTCCGATGCCAAGTTCGATTCCGGTTGTGGATGGCCAAGCTATTTCCAGCCGATCAATGCCGAGGTCATCACCGAGCTGGACGACTTCAGCCACGGCATGCATCGCATCGAAGTGCGTTGCAGCAACTGTGACGCTCACCTCGGCCATGTATTCCCCGATGGCCCGCGGCCGACCGGGCAGCGCTATTGCATCAATTCGGTGTCGCTCAGACACGTGCCTCGCGAGGCGTGACGCGCGAGCCTGTCGACGACGATCATTCGGCCCGCTGATGGCGGGCCTTATATTTGAGCAATTGAATTGTGTGCAATTAAATTGCTGACTATTCTTTCGGCTCCATCATTCGAGGAGTCCGTACCCATGAGTCAAGACCTGTTGGCGATACCCTGTACCACCATCACCGGCGAGCAGAAGCGCCTGGCAGACTTTGGTGCCAAGGCGATTCTGGTGGTCAACACCGCCAGCCAGTGCGGCTTCACTCCGCAGTACCAAGGCCTGGAAAGCCTGTGGCAGCAGTACGCCGACAAGGGGCTGGTGGTATTGGGTTTTCCCTGCAACCAGTTCGGCAAGCAGGAGCCGGGTGACGAGCAGGCGATCTCCAGTTTCTGCGAGTTGAACTTCGGTGTCAGCTTTCCGCTGTTTCGCAAGGTCGAGGTGAATGGCGACGCGGCTCATCCGCTCTACGTGCAACTCAAGCGTCAGGCGCCAGGGCTGCTGGGGACTCAGCGGATCAAATGGAATTTCACCAAGTTCCTGGTCAGTGGCGATGGCCGCCAGGTGACTCGTTATGCGCCGACCACCAAACCCCAGGCGCTGAGCGCTGCCATCGAAGCGCTGCTCGATGGATGAGCTGAAACTCGACCAGCAGCTGTGCTTCAAGCTGTATGCCACGTCCCGCATGGTGGTTCGTGCCTACAAGCCGATGCTCGACAGGCTGGAGCTGACCTACCCCCAATATCTGGTCATGCTGGTGCTTTGGGAGTGGGACGAAGTTCCACCCGCACAGCCGACCGTGAAAGCACTGGGCGAACGCCTGCTGCTCGACTCGGGCACCTTGACGCCACTGCTCAAACGCTTGCAGCACGCCGGCCTGGTTGAGCGTCAGCGCTGTGCCGAGGATGAGCGTGAAGTGCACCTGGCCATCACTGCCGCCGGCCGCCGGTTATGCGACCAGGTGCCGGCATTGAAGCGGGAGTTGCTCTGTGAGCATGGGGTCGATAGCCAGGAACTGGAACCACTGCGTGCGCAGCTGGATCAGCTTCTGCAGCGCATGCGCGGCCTCCGGGCGTTTTGACAGAGGCGCCTGTCAGGCAGGTAGCCACTTGTCGAGCAGGCCGAGCAGCTCTTCGCGGCGGAAGGGTTTGGCCAGGTAATCGTTCATGCCCGCCGCCAGGCAACGTTCGCGTTCTTCGGAAAGCGCGTTGGCGGTCAGGGCAATGATCGGCAGATGCCGCCATGCCTGGTTGGCGCGTATGCGGCGGCTGGCTTCGTAGCCGTCCATCACCGGCATGTTGCAGTCCATGAGAACCAGATCGACATGCTCTTCCTGCAGCCGCTCCAGCGCCTGTTCACCATTGTTGGCCAGCGTCACTTCCAGGCCCTGTTTGCTGAGCATGCCTTTGGCGACCAACTGGTTGACCGGGTTGTCCTCGACCAGCAGCACGCGTGCCTGCTTGTGTGGCGGCGCCGCTTGCGCCAGCGGCCCGCTCGCGTTCTCTGATGGTTGCTGCAAGGCACGGCCCAGCGCCTGCAGCAGGTGCTGGCGGGTGAGTGGCCTGGCTACCTGCTCCAATGGCGCCAGGGAGCCAGCCTGTTCGGCGTCGAGGAAGCTGCCGTAGGCGGTGACCAGAATGATCGGTGTGGCAGTATGTTGGCGCAGACGCGCCATGCAGGTCGGGCAGTCGCTGATCAGCACGTCGGTATCGATGTCGCTGGCCTGCTGGGCACTATCCAGGCGCTGGTAATCCAGGCCCCAGCTACCGACCAGCACCGGCAGCAGCTCGGCCAGGCCGGTGTCGGCGTCGCAGATGGCCAGTACGCGCCCCGTCAGCCGTGGCGGGGTTGGCGCAGCCAGCAGGCTCGGTAATGGCAGCGTCGCAGTGAAGCGGCTGCCGCTGCCTGGCGTAGAGACCAGTTCCAGCTGGCCGTGCATGGCCTCGCACAGGCGTCGGGTCAGCGCCAGGCCCAGGCCGGTGCCCCCAAACTGGCGGGCAATGTCCGCGCCCGCCTGGGTAAAGGGCTGGAAGATGCGTGCCTGAGCATCTTCGGCGATGCCGATGCCGGTATCGCAGACCTCGATAAGAACCCGGTTCGCCGCGGCGCTGATGCGGATGTCGACGCGGCCTTCGCGGGTGAACTTCAGGGCATTGGACAGCAGGTTGCTGACGATCTGCCGTACCCGCGTCGGGTCGCCAAGCACCTGGGCCGGCAGCTGTGGATCGATCAGGCACGTCAGCTCCACGCCAGGCAGGGCATTCTGCGACAGCAGGCTGGCGGTGCCTTCGACCAGTGTCCCGAGGTCGAAGGCGATGCTTTCCAGCTCCAGTTGCCCGGCCTCGAATTTCGATAGGTCTAGGATATCGTTGAGTAGATCGACCAACACCTTGCCGGAGTCGTGGGCGATCGACAGCTGCTGGCGCTGCTCGCTGCTCAGCGGGCCCTCCAGCGACAACGCCAGCATGCCCAGCAAGCCGTTCAGCGGGGTGCGGATCTCATGGCTCATGTTGGCCAGGAAAATGGAGCGCGCCTGGGCCATGGCCAGGGCGTCGTGGCGGGCTTTTTCCAGTTCTTCATTGGAGCGGCTGAGGCGACTGTTGGCGGCCTTGATCTCCACCGTGCGAGCGGAAACGATGGCTTCCAGCTCGCCGAGGTAGTCGGTCAGCCGATCCTCGGCGTTGCGCCGCTGTTCGATCTCCGAGGCGATACTGGCGAACTGGCGGTTGGCGACGTTCACCAGTACGCCGATTTCGTCACGCTCGTGGCCAGGGGGGCAGGGCAGACGGGTGCGATCCGGGGTGCGCCGATCGCGGCTGGAGAGCGCCTGGATTACCTGGATCAGCGGCTTGGTCAGCATGAAATAGAACAGCACCAGCAGAATGACCGACAGCAGCAGGCTGCGGGTGAAGCCGTTGACCAGGGTAAGCACCGAACGCTTGAGGAAGTTGCTGCCGAACGCGTAGGTGTCGATGTCCAGTTGCAGCACGCCCAGCTGTTCGTCGGGCGCGTGAGCGACCGACAGGCGGGTTTCGAAATGGCGGCTGTCGCCGAATAGAAAGTCGCTGAAGATTCGATAGTTGCTTTGTGCCGGCGGCTGCGTCGTACTGGCCAGGGCTTCGCCATTGCTATCGACGATGCGGGCGCCGATCACCGCGGGTGAGCGTTGCAGGCCGGCGACCAGCTCCTGGGCCAGTTCGGCGTCGATGTTGTAGGCGATGCGGGCGGCAGGGTTGTGGCTGATATCCATCAGCGCACGAATCTCGCGGTTGATGGTAGCGTCTTCGCTGGCATAATCGACGCCTATCTGCACCAGGCTGAGCAGCGTGCCGAGAATGAACGCCACCAGAACGGTGAGACCAGCCTGTTTGAATGACAGCCGCTGTGTGAGTGGGATTTCCATATAGGGCGCTGTCTCGTTCCGTTTGCTGCCCAAGCATAGTCGATATGGCCTGCTTTTCGGCACACATGCCTTACATACCGATGATTCGAGGAGCTCACCGTGGATTCCCGTTTGTTTGATTTTTTGCAGCGCGCCGACAGCGTTCTGACGCGTCTGGAGCCATTGCTGCCAGCCACCCGCGCCCCGCTCGACTGGGAGCAGAGCCTGGCCGCGCGCTGGCAGCGCGAAGGGCG
The DNA here is from genome assembly GCF_004327285.1 of Phytopseudomonas daroniae. GTDB lineage: Bacteria > Pseudomonadota > Gammaproteobacteria > Pseudomonadales > Pseudomonadaceae > Aquipseudomonas > Aquipseudomonas daroniae. The sequence goes on along the minus strand of NZ_QJUI01000010.1, from coordinate 45,509 downwards.
CGGTGGCTATCTGCAGCCGCTGAAAGTGAGCCTGGACATGAGCCTGAGCGACCTGATCGGTGTCGATACCCAGCGCGAACAGCTGGCGCGTAACACCCGCCAGTTCGTCCAGGGCATGCCGGCCAACCACGCGCTGCTATGGGGCGCGCGGGGCACCGGCAAATCATCGCTGGTGCGTGCGCTGCTGGCCGAGCATGCCGGCGCCGGCCTGCGCCTGATCGAGATCGAGCGCGATCACCTGGCTGACCTGCCGCGTGTGGTGGAGCAATTGATGAAGCTGCCGCAGCGCTTCATTCTGTTTTGCGACGATTTGTCGTTCGAGGCCGGTGAAGGCGATTACCGTGTGCTCAAGAGCGTGCTCGACGGCTCGCTGGAGCGTTCCCCGGAAAACGTGCTGCTGTACGCCACCTCCAACCGTCGCCATCTGGTGCCGGAGCGCGAAAGCGACAATGCCAATACCAAGGTCGTCGATGGCGAGTTGCATCCGAACGAGGCCGTCGAGGACAAGATCGCCCTGTCGGATCGCTTCGGCCTGTGGCTGTCCTTCTATCCCTTCACCCAGCAGCATTATCTGGATGTGGTGCGCCACTGGATCGAGGTGCAGGCGGCGCAGGCTGGCCTGCAATGGCAGTGGAGCGAGGAGTTGGAGAAGCTTGCCGTGCGCTGGGCGACCGGGCGGGGTAACCGCAACGGTCGCTGTGCCTATCAGTTCGCCCGCCAGTGGGTAGGCCTGCAGTTGTTGGAGACGCCGCGATGATCGATGTGAGCGAGAGTGGCGCAGGCCTTGACGGCTACCCGCTGCTGACTGCCCAGCTCGAGGCGCTGTTATCCGGCGAGCGAGACTTCATCGCCAATGCCGCGCAGTTCAGTGCGTTCGTTTTCCACGAACTGGAAGGGCTCAATTGGGCCGGATTCTATCTGGTCAAGGATGATGAGCTGGTGCTGGGGCCGTTCCAGGGCAAGGTCGCCTGTGTGCGTATCCCGTTCGGCCGTGGTGTGTGCGGCACGGCGGCAGCGTCGCGGCAAACCCAGCGGGTGGCGGATGTGCATGCCTTCGCCGGGCATATCGCTTGCGACAGCGCATCCAATAGCGAGTTGGTCATCCCGCTTATCAAGGATGACCGTCTGATCGGCGTGCTGGATCTGGATAGCCCGCTGCTTGGGCGCTTCAGCGAGGCCGATCAGCGTGGTATCGAAGGCCTCGCGGCTGTGCTGTTACGTGCGAGTGACTGCTAGGTGCCTAGGGTCTGTTGACGTTTCAGCGCGAGCCGCGTTGCCGCGAGAAATCTCGCAAGGCCGGGCGGCGATCCGCTAGGCGGAGGACGCGGGGAATGGTTGTTCCCTTGCCAAGTCCTCCAACAACGCATGGCGAGATTTCCCGCGCAACCCGCAGGGCCGGGCCCGTTTTGCCGCGATGCTGCGTTTCTCGCCGGCTCATTTAGCCCGCTAAACTTCGCGGCTCGTGCCTTGCCTCGCGGCAAAACGGGCTCCGGCGCGGCCGTGCGTGAAACGTCAACAGACCCTAGTCGTACAGCGTCTTCTTCTTCCAGTCACCATCATCTTCCAGCGACTTCAGCCCCTCGGCGAGCTCGCTGGGTTCCTCGTCGGGCTGCTGTTCGGGATTGACCAACATGGCATTGACCCGCGCTAGCTGTTTCTGGAACTGCGCCAGTGGTGCCTGATAGCGCGTGGTGTCACTCTGCTTTTGCAGAAATTGCACGCCACGCTCCAGTGCGAGGCGGGCATGGCCGGTTTGTTGCTGTTGCAGCGCCTGTCGAGCCTGGTTGCTGTACAGCTCTATATAGAGCTGAGCCAGCATGTGGCGTGCTTCCTGCGCCCAGTGTCTGGCTTCATTGACAGGCAGCAGGCCGGTCTGGGCTGCCTTGGTGACCAGGCCGTGCAATGCTTCCAGTTGAGCACGAACCTGTTTCGCTCGGGCGTCATCGGTTACCGGGAAGGGTGCATTGCGAACCGGGATGTCTTCGCCCTGGCCGATGAACTTGCGCAGTTCCTGGGCCATGGCCGCGTAGGCAGCGTCATGTTTGTCGACTTCCAGCAGGCGCTCGGCGAAGTGCAACTGCAGGCGGCTGAGCAGCAGCTTGAGCTCCGGCGACATCAATTGTCCGGCGAGCTGCTCATTGATATCGGCGACACGGCGATAGCGCTCGGCCAGATCTGCCTTGAGGCGCGCCTTCTTGCGCTTGTTGTTTTCGGCCAGTTGATTCAGGTAGGCGATGAGCACCAGAAGGATGATGCCGCCGATTATCGCCATGGTGATCACGAGCGAGGACATCGTTGTAACCTCTCGAACGTCGTTTTCGCACGAGTGTAGTGCTTAGTCGGATCGCCTCCTAGTGGCGATTTGCATTTGATCATGCCTGTATCACACTGCTTCTTCAGCCATTGCCAAGGTTTTGGTAGAGCCTCGATCATCCGCGCGCAACAGGGGGGTAAGCAAGTCGCCAGTGACATGTCGGCAGTCAGGTCTTGCTCCACAGTCGTCTAAGGTTATCTATAGAGGACTTTCAGGGATGTTGCCGGGCTGTTGAAATCCAGGGTGAAGTCGTTGATTTTAAAAAATTTTATATGAGAGGTTGACGACCGTTAAAAGGCTCCATAGAATGCGCGCCACTTCCAAGGTAATGCCGAAAGGCATAGCGCGGAAGCCGGAAATTCCGGGCAACGTCCCCTTCGTCTAGTGGCCTAGGACACCGCCCTTTCACGGCGGTAACAGGGGTTCGAGTCCCCTAGGGGACGCCACTTCCGAAAGAAGTGGAAGCAACATATGCGGGAATAGCTCAGTTGGTAGAGCACGACCTTGCCAAGGTCGGGGTCGCGAGTTCGAGTCTCGTTTCCCGCTCCAGATTCTAGATTCAGCCTACCTGCTGAATCGTTGTAAAAGTTCCAGGTCCCCTTCGTCTAGTGGCCTAGGACACCGCCCTTTCACGGCGGTAACAGGGGTTCGAGTCCCCTAGGGGACGCCAATTTGTTGTAAATGCGGGAATAGCTCAGTTGGTAGAGCACGACCTTGCCAAGGTCGGGGTCGCGAGTTCGAGTCTCGTTTCCCGCTCCAAATAAACGAAAACGCCGCTCAATCGAGCGGCGTTTTCGTTTCTGCGTTTTGACGCTCCGAAGCCCGTTGGCACCTGTCAGTGCCAGCGGGCTCTTTCGTCAGTGGCGGCTGCTTGGCGCCGGCATGGCCAGTAACTGCTTTTCCTGATTCCAGTCGAACGGCTCGTCGTTTTCTTCGGCGTAGAAACGGCGCTCTTCGAGTTGCTGGTACATCTCGATCTCTTCGTCCGGCATGAAGTGCAGGCAGTCGCCACCGAAGAACCACAGCAGGTCGCGTGGCACCAGATGGGCGATTTGCGGATAGCGCTGGAAGATCTGGCTGATCAGATCCTGGCCCAGGTACTGGCTGCGCTCCAGATCCACCGGCAGTTCGGCCAGCAATTCATCGTAGCGCTCGAGGAAGTTGGCATGGCTGTCATCGAGAATCTGCTCGGCTTCGCCCAGTGCGACCAGAATGGTGCGCAGGTGGTTGAGCAGGGCGATATGGTGATCGAGATGGGTGTTGGCCATGTCGGGGATCCTGAAAGTAAAACGGGCGCCGGAGTATAAAGTCCGCGGCGCCCGCTGTCGTGCCTGCAGTACGACTACCTTGTTTTACCCTCGCTGGGCAGCAGCTCTTCCTTGCTGAAGTCATCGACATCGATCACTACGCGGCGGGCGATTTCGGCCCGCTGCAGTTGCTGGCCTTCCTCGGCAGTGAGTACACCGGCGGCGACGGCCGTTTCGATCTCGTTCTGGCCGGGCATTTCCCGAACCTGCCCGGCTTTGACGGCCTTGTGCAGCTTCTTCTGTAGCGGCTGGGTTTCCTGCAGCAGGTTGAAGGCATGTTGCAGGGCGCCAACCGGATCTTCGGTCGAGCTGGGGCGGAAGCAGCCTTCGAGCAGTTCTTCGAGAGCCGGATCGCCAGCGTTACGGCCGATGATGGCTGCGACTTGAGCGTCGAGGTGATCGTCAGGGCCCTGGTGACGACGGCCGAAGGGGAATACCAGCACGCGCAGCGCACAACCCAGTGCACGGTTGGGGAAGTTGCTGAGCAGGTCGTCGAGTGCCGTCTCGGCCTTGCCCAGGCTTTCTTCCAGTGCCCAGTGCAGCAGCGGGCGAACGTATTCCGGGTAGTCCTGATCGTGATAACGCTTCAGCGCGGCAGAGGCCAGGTACAGGTGGCTGAGGGCATCGCCCAGGCGTGCCGACAGGCGTTCGCGACGCTTCAGCTCGCCGCCGAGCAGCATCATGCTGAAATCGGCGAGCATGGCGAAAGCGGCGGCCAGGCGGTTGAGGGCGCGGAAGTAGGGGCGGCTGATACGGTCGCCCGGTACCTTGCCGAGCATGCCCAGGCTGAGGCTGAGGATCAGTGTGCTGGCGGCGTTGCTGACGGCGAAACCGATGTGCTGCATCAGCAGGTCATCGAACTCCAGCAGGGCCTGATCACGATCTTCGCGCTGCGCCAGGGCCATTTCCTTGAGTACATACGGGTGGCAGCGAATCGCACCCTGGCCGAAGATCATCAGGTTGCGCGAGAGGATGTTGGCACCCTCGACCGTAATGAAGATCGGCGCCCCCTGCCAGGAACGGCCCAAGTAGTTGCTCGGGCCCATGATGATGCCCTTGCCGCCGTGTACGTCCATGGCGTGGGTGATGCATTCTCGACCGCGCTCGGTCAGGTGGTATTTGAGGATCGCCGACAGTACCGACGGCTTCTCGCCCAGATCCACCGCATTGGCGGTGAGGATGCGCGCGCTGTCCATCAGCCAGGCGTTGCCGCCGATGCGCGCCAGGGCTTCCTGAATGCCTTCGAAGGCCGAGAGTGGCACGTTGAATTGCTCGCGTACCTGGCTGTACTGGCCGGTGACCAGGCTGGTGTACTTGGCGGCGCCAGTACCGACGGCTGGCAGTGAGATGGAGCGACCTACCGACAGGCAGTTCATCAGCATCATCCAGCCTTTGCCGAGGTAGTCCGGCCCGCCGATCAGGTATTCGAGCGGTACGAATACATCCTTGCCGGAGTTGGGGCCGTTCATGAAGGCGGCGCCCAGCGGCAGGTGACGGCGGCCGATTTCCACGCCGGGCGTGTCGGTGGGAATCAGCGCGAGGCTGATGCCCAGCTCTTCCTTGTCGCCGAGCAGGTGATCCGGGTCATAGGCCTTGAAGGCGACGCCAAGCAGCGTCGCTATCGGGCCGAGGGTGATGTAGCGCTTTTCCCAGTTCAGACGCAGGCCGATGACTTCCTCGCCGTTCCACTGACCTTTGCAGATCACGCCGCTATCGGGCATGGCGCCGGCGTCGGAACCAGCCAATGGGCCGGTGAGGGCGAAGCAGGGAATATCGTCTCCGCGGGCCAGGCGCGGCAGGTAATGATTGCGTTGTTCTTCGGTGCCGTAATGCAGCAGCAGTTCGGCTGGGCCGAGGGAATTGGGCACCATCACGGTGGAGGCGAGGTCACCGCTACGGGTGGCGAGTTTCATGGCCACCTGGGAGTGGGCATAGGCGGAAAAGCCCTTGCCGCCGTATTCCTTGGGGATGATCAGGGCGAAGAAGCCGTGTTGCTTGATGTGTGCCCAGGCTTCAGGTGGCAGATCCATGCGCTGGCCGATGTCCCAGTCGCTGACCATGGCGCACAGCTCTTCGGTCGGGCCATCGACGAACGCCTGTTCTTCGGCAGTCAGCCTGGCTTTCGGGTAGGCCAGCAACTTGTCCCAGTCGGGACGGCCGCTGAACAGCTCGCCATCCCACCATACGGTGCCCGCTTCGATGGCGTCTTTCTCGGTGGCCGACATCGGTGGCAGTACTTTCTGGAACCAGGCGAACAACGGCGCCGTGAAATGCTTGCGGCGCAGATCCGGCAGTGCCAGCGGCAGGGCGACGCCCAGCCACAGCAGCCAGAAGATCACCAGCAGCCAGCCGGGCGCATGGCTAGAGGCGCCCATGATGAGCAGATAGGCGGCAACGATTGCCAGGGCGGGTAGGGGCGCCGTGCGGCGGTGGGCCAAATAGGCCGTACCGATAACCAGAACGAGCAACCAGACAACGAGCATGCAGAATCCTCCATGATGGCGATGGCAGAACGGCTACCGCCGCCATAATCGTAGTCGGCAACTGTAGAGGCTGCCGACAGGGGCGTAACAGGTCGCTTCTGAATGGTCACGACCTACCGCGTTCACGATAGTGACCCTTGCCCGGCTTGTGGAGTTCGCCTAACAAATTGCGTCTGCAGATGACCTGTTGGTCAGTCCATGAATGACCTTCGCGCAGCGCTCCATGAACGGGGTCGATAGCCAACATCATCCGCCCCGGCTTCCTTCTTGCGGCCAGAATGGTAGGGTTGTTCACCGTCTCGGCTGGCGGGATTCTAATAAGGACGATTCGCGATGCTGAAAATATGGGGCCGCAAGAATTCCAGCAATGTGCGTAAAGTGCTGTGGTGCGCCGAGGAGGCCGGTGTCGCCTACCAGCGGCTCGACGCTGGCGGTGCCTTCGGGGTGGTCGATAAGCCCGAGTTTCTGGCGCGCAACCCCAATGGGCTGGTACCGGTGCTCGAGGACGGTGATCTGGTGCTCTGGGAGTCCAACAGCATCGTCCGTTACCTGGCGGCCGCCTACGCGACGGGCGCCCTCTATCAGGTGGATCCGGCGAGTCGGGCGTTCGCCGATAAATGGATGGATTGGACGACGTCCACCTTTGCCGGTGCTTTCCGCGAATTGTTCTGGGGCACCTTGCGTACGCCGGTCGAGCGACGTGATCTGGCTGCGATCGAGGTTGCCCGGCAGCACTGTATCGCACTTCTCGCGCTGCCCGAGCAGGCGCTGGGCGAGCATGACTATCTTTCCGGTGATGCCTTCGGCATGGGTGATATCCCTCTGGGTTGCTTCATCTATGCCTGGTTCGAGATGCCCATCGAGCGGCCATCGCAGCCTAACCTGCAGGCGTGGTATGCGCGGCTGCGTGAGCGTCCCGCCTATCAGCGCGCGGTGATGACCGAGCTGACCTGACTGCGTGATTGCGTTGCAATGTTGGCGCTACGCCCCCATCTAAACCCTGTCATTTTTTATGCGTGTGTATCCTTTATGAGTACTGCTCTGTCGATCCGGCAGCTGACCAAAACCTATGGCAATGGCTTTCAAGCCTTGCACGGCCTCGATCTCGATGTCTCCGAAGGGGATTTCTTCGCCTTGCTGGGCCCTAACGGCGCCGGCAAATCCACCACCATCGGCATCCTCTCGACACTGGTGAACAAGTCCAGTGGCACGGTCAACGTATTCGGCCATGACCTGGACACTCAGCCCGCTGCGCTCAAGCGCTGCCTCGGTGTGGTGCCTCAGGAATTCAATTTCAATCAGTTCGAGAAGGTCTTCGACATCGTCGTGACCCAGGCCGGCTATTACGGTATTCCCGCGCGCCTGGCCAAGGAGCGTGCCGAGCAGTACCTCAATCAACTGGGGTTGTGGGACAAGCGCGACGTGGCCTCGCGGGAGCTGTCCGGCGGCATGAAGCGCCGCTTGATGATCGCCCGGGCGCTGGTGCACCAACCGCAGCTACTGATCCTCGACGAGCCGACCGCGGGCGTCGATATCGAACTGCGCCGGTCGATGTGGAGCTTTCTCACTGACCTGAACAAGCAGGGCATCACCATCATCCTGACAACCCACTATCTGGAAGAAGCCGAGCAGCTGTGCCGCAACATCGGCATCATCGATCACGGGCGGATCGTCGAGAACACCAGCATGAAGTCGCTACTGAAGAAGCTGCATGTGGAGACCTTTCTACTCGATCTCAAGGATAACCTTACAGTCGTGCCGGAGCTGCCGGGCTATCCCGTGAAGATAGTCGACCATCACACCCTCGAGGTGCAGGTGGACAAGAGCCTCGGCGTTACCGAGCTGTTCCGTCAGCTGTCCGCGCAGAACATCGAGGTACTGAGCCTGCGTAACAAGAGCAACCGCCTGGAGGAGCTGTTCGTGTCCCTGGTCGAGAAGAACCTGTCGAAGGTGGCCGTATGAGTCGCGAGCAGTCCGAATTCAGCGCCAATATGGTCGCGTTGCGCACCATCATTTACCGCGAAGTCCGTCGCTTCACCCGTATCTGGCCGCAGACCCTGCTGCCGCCAGCGATCACCATGGTGTTGTACTTCGTGATCTTCGGAAACCTGATCGGCCGGCAGATCGGCGATATGGATGGCTTCACCTACATGGAGTACATCGTGCCGGGCTTGATCATGATGTCGGTGATCACCAACGCTTATGGCAACGTGGTGTCGAGCTTCTTCGGCAGCAAGTTCCAGCGTTCGGTGGAGGAGCTGATGGTCTCGCCGGTGTCGCCGCATACCATCCTCATCGGTTACGTCACCGGCGGTGTGTTGCGCGGTCTGGCGGTTGGGGTGATCGTGACGATACTCTCCCTGTTCTTCACCCATCTGCAGGTGCATCACCTCGGGCTCACTGTGCTGGTGGTGCTGCTGACGGCGACCATCTTTTCCCTGGGTGGCTTCGTCAATGCGGTGTTCGCGCGCAACTTCGACGATATCTCTATCATCCCGACTTTCGTGCTGACGCCGCTGACCTACCTGGGTGGCGTGTTCTATTCGATCAGCCTGCTGCCGCCGTTCTGGCAGACGGTGTCGATGGCCAACCCGGTGCTGCACATGGTCAACGCCTTCCGCTACGGCATTCTCGGTGTTTCGGATATCAGCATCGGCACGGCAATCGGCTTCATGCTGGTCGCCACTGCCGTGCTCTACGTACTGTGCGTGCGTTTGCTGGTCAGCGGGCGTGGCATGCGGCAGTGATCGACGCGAAGTAGGGTGGATCACGCCTCGCCTGCGCGGCCCGACCGATCCACCAAACCATTCACCGCCGATGTAGGTGCCGTCTACAGCCAGCCGTAATGTCGGAAGCTGGCGTATAGCCCGGTGCAGCCCACGCCGATAACGCCCAGGACGGTGAAATAGCCGTACTGCCAGGTGAGCTCCGGCATGTTGTGGAAGTTCATGCCATAGATGCCGGCGACTGCCGTGGGAAACGCCAGTATCGCTGCCCAGGCGGCGAACTTGCGTTGCACGACGCTCTGCCGCGAGGACTCCAGCAACAGGCCGATCTCGATGGCGTGGTCGGCCATTTCCCGCAGATTGGTCAGATCCTCGAGCAGGCGGTTGACGTGGATCGCCACGTCGCGAAAGTACGGCCGCATGTTCTTGTCGATGAAGGGGAAGTCCAGGCGTTGCAGCTCCTGGCAGATCTCCGCCAGTGGCCCTATATTGCGCCGCAGGCGCAGCAGGTTGCGGCGCAGATGCTGAATGCGTACCACCTCGGCGTGGCTCATGGCGTACTCCAGTACCGCCTGCTCGAGCTGTTCCAGTTCGGCGTAATAGATGTCCATCAAGGGCCGGTAATTCTCGATGATGAAGCTGAGCAGGGCGTAGAGCACGAAGTCCTCGCCGTGCTCGAGCAGCATCGGCCGAGCCTCGCAACGCTGGCGAACCTTGGAGTAGGGCGTCGACTCGCCATAGCGAGCGCTGATCACGTAGCCCTTGCCGGCGAACAGCTGGGTTTCCACGAAGGTCAGTTCATCGCCGACCTGCACCGGCGAATAGAGCACCAGAAACAGCGCGTCGCCGAAGGTCTCGAGCTTGGGGCGGGTATGGCGTTGCAGTGCGTCTTCCAGGGCCAGCTCGTGGAGGTTGAACTGCCGCTGCAGGTTGCCGAGCTCCTCGCTGCCAGGATCATGCAGGCCGATCCACACGAAATGATCGGGCTTGCTGGCCCAGTCGCGACCTTCGTCGAGGTGAATGTCGCTGACCTTGCGACCCTGGCTGTAGACGGCTGCTGCGACGACTTCGCCCATGGTTTGCCCCGTGCGTAACCTGTTCGCCGCAGCTTACCTGCTTATTTCGACTCGCTCAGCACCTTTGAGCAGGCTCTCAGGCACGAGCCAGCTCGGCATCCATCGAATCGATACAGGCCTGCATGCGTGAGCGGCAGGTTTCGATCAGTTGGGGCAGGTCGTCCATGCTCAAGCCTGTGGTGGGAATCTCCGGCAGCGAGCGGATCATCACCTTGCCACTGTTCCAGCGATTCAGGCGCAGGCTGCGCACGTAGCTGCTGGCACACACCGGGATGATCGGCACACCAGCGGTGAGGGCCATCTGGAAGGCGCCCTTCTTGAAGGGCAGCATCTCGCCACCGCCATTGCGGGTACCCTCGGGGAATACCCAGATCGACGTGTTTTCGTGTTGCAGCGTATGGGTGGTCGCCTGCATCGAGCGTTTGGCCTTGCGCGCATTGCCGCGGTCGATCAGCACATTGCCGGCCAGCCAGTACAGCTGGCCGAACAGCGGCACCCATTTCAGGCTCTTCTTGCCAATGCTCACCGTGCGCCTGGGCACCACGCGGCCGATGATGTAAAGGTCATAGTTGGACTGGTGATTGGCAATGATCACGCAGGGTCGATCATGCTCGGCAAGGTTCTGCGTATCGGTCTTGACCTGCAGGCGCAGCATGCGCAGTGCTGGCAACGAATAGATGCGTGCGCACAGGCGACTGTTATCGGGATGGAAGGGTCGATACAAGCCCAGCAGCAGCCCGAGAATGCCTGCGATGATGAAATGCACGCCCATCATCAGCATGCGCAGTACGAACAGCATGGTTGCGACCCACTTGAAAAAGGTCGCGCAGTGTAGGGGTGGGTCAGGCTTTGGGCAATTGCCAGGCCATTACCAGTGATTGCCGGGTGGCTGGGCATGCAGGCGCTCGCCTGCATGCCTGGCTGCTTATAAGGCGTGCTGCTTATCCAGCTCTATGGATTGGTCGAGCGTTTCCAGCAGCGCAGCGCGTACCTTGAGCTTGGTTTTGCGGTGGGCGTTCATGTTGATCTTCTTGAACTGCTCGGCGACGGCCAGGGCAGTGGTCATCAATTGCTCGGCTGGTACCACCTTGTCGAGGAAGCCGGCATCCAGCGCACCTTGTGGGTCGAACATCTCGCCATTGATCACCGAGCGGTGGAAGGCTGATTTGCGCAGGCGATCACGTGCCAGCTCGATGCCGACGTGGTGCATGGTCATGCCGATCTGCACTTCGTTGAGGCCGATGCTGAATGGCCCTTCGATACCGATGCGGTAATCGCTGGAGAGCAGCAGGAAAGCACCCTTGGCCACCGCATGGCCCGGGCAGGCCGTGATGATCGGGTACGGATGAGCGAGCATGCGCCGCGCCAGCGTCGAGCCAGCGGCCACCAGGTCGATGGCGTTCTGCGGACCAGAGGTCATTACCTTGAGGTCATAGCCGCCGGAAAGAATGCCCGGCTGCCCGGTGAGGATCACGATGGCCTTGTCCTGGGTGGCGCGATCGAGGGCGGCATTGAAGGCCTCGATTACCGCAGGCGAAATGGCGTTCACCTTGCCGTTGTTCAGGGTCAGGGTGGCGATGCCGTCGTCGAGTTGATAGCTGATCAGGTCGCTCATGGTCGACTCCTTGTTCTGGATTTGCGGCTGACGTTACGCATCGGATGTGGTCAGGTAAAGCACGAAGGATGACCAGTGAGTCAGGCTTTGGCCACTTTGCCGGCGCCCTGAGTAAGGTAATAGGGTCTGTTGACGTTTCACGCACGGCAACGCGGCTCGCGCTGAAACGTCAACAGACCCTAGCAAGGGTTCGAATCCCTTCCTTGAATTTGGTCGCGGCAACGCCAGGCGAATCTACAGGGGCAACAAGCCGTTGCTGAACCCAGCGGCGGCTTAACCGCATGAATCTTCTGAAAAAAGTTTTGCCTTTGGCGAATTGTTCGATTACATTAGCGCGCCTCGACAGACAGCATGTCTGGCGAGACCCGGTGAAGTGTCCGAGCGGTTGAAGGAGCACGCCTGGAAAGTGTGTATACGAGAAATCGTATCAAGGGTTCGAATCCCTTCTTCACCGCCACTTTCGAAATACCTGAAGCCCTGAAAACGTTACTGTTTTCGGGGCTTTTTGCATTCTGGATCAGGGAGCTGTCGAAAGCGCTTTATTCGTAGTGAGTCCAGAGCCGCAGCACCTTGACCACTTGCGCATCCTGCAGCACCTGATAGACGAGGCGGTGCTGGATGTTGATGCGCCGGGAGTAGGCCCCGGACAGGTCGCCCACCAGCTTTTCGTACGGTGGTGGGTTCTGGAAGGGGTTCACCTGTACCACGTCCAGCAAGGCTTTGGCCTTGTCCTTCAAGCCTGCAGCAGCAAGCTTCTTTGCGTCTTTTTGAGCTTGTTTCGTGAAAGCGAGTTGCCAAGTCACCAGTCGAGTTCCTTGGCGCAATCGTCTACCGGTTCTTCCATGCCTTCCTTGATGGATTCGCGCATGCCAGGGACGGACAGCAGGTACAGCGTTTCCTGGATGGCTTCCCAATCCTCAGCCGAGATCAGAACCGAGTTGGTGCGTTTGCCCGAAATCAGAATGGGTTGGTGGGATTCTGCGGACTGATCCATCAACCGATACAGATTGGTGCGCGCTTCGCTGGCGGTAAGAGTTTGCATGATGCTTGGCCTCCTGAGAATGCTTGTATCGTACGCGAAATCGTACGTCATGTTAATGACTCTTCGTCGTTAAGCGGGTTGAATGCAAAGCGTCTTGCAAATGCACAGAACAGCGGGTGATGGCAGCCGCGCAGACTTGGAAGCGAAGTAGAATTGCACTGTCGGTACGAGCTACTTGTGCCGGGTAACAAAACGTCTTGCGGACTGAGCTGCGGATCGTTGTGCCAGCCTGCAATTGTAAAATCGACGCATGGATACCTCCTTGATACCGGGAACCTGGCAGTGAAGTGGGATGTTTTCTGTAGCGTGGTAGACAACTACGGCGATATCGGTGTGACCTGGCGGCTGGCGCGACAGTTGGTGGCCGAGCAGGGCGCCGAAGTACGCCTGTGGGTCGACGACCTGGCAGCGCTCGTGCGGATTTGCCCGCAGGCGGATGCCGAGTTGGCTTGTCAGCGGCTGCGTGGCGTCGAGGTACGTCGCTGGGCGCAGGCCTGGCAGCCGGTCGAGCCGGCGGATGTGGTGATCGAGGCGTTCGCCTGTGAGTTGCCCGCCGAATACGTAGCGGCGATGGCGGCAAGGCCGACGCGCATTCTCTGGCTGAATCTGGAGTATCTGAGCGCCGAGGACTGGGTCGAGGGCTGTCATGGGTTGCCATCGATGCAGAGCAATGGCCTGCAGAAATTCTTCTTCTTTCCAGGCTTTACCGCGGGCACCGGCGGGCTGTTGCGCGAGCAGGATCTGCTGGTCGCCCGTGATGCGTTGCAGCAGGACGCTGGTGCCCGTGAGCGCTTCCTCGCGTCGATTGGCGTACGGCCAGACCCTGGCGCTCGATTGATTTCCCTGTTCGCCTACGAAAATGCCGCGTTGGCCGGCTGGCTCGATGCCTTGGCGAACGATGTCGCGCCTACCCACCTGCTGGTGCCCGAAGGTCGGATACTGGGTGATCTGCAGCACTGGTTGGGGCAACCGATTGAAGCCGGTGCGGTAGCGCGGCGTGGTGCGCTGAGCGTTCAGGTGCTGCCCTTCGTGCAGCAGGATCAGTACGACGCGCTGCTCTGGTGCTGCGACCTCAACCTGGTACGCGGCGAGGATTCCTTCGTGCGCGCGCAGTGGGCCGGACGACCGCTCGTCTGGCACATTTATCCTCAAGAAGAGGGCGCGCACTGGGACAAGCTGGAGGCTTTCATGGCGTTGTACTGCCAAGGGCTTTCGGCCGAGGTCAGCGCGGTGCTGCAGGCCGTGTGGCGGGCCTGGAACGCTGGCGAGCCCATGGCGCAGGGCTGGAGCGCGTGGCTGCACTGCCACGATGAACTGACTGCACATGCCCAGGCGTGGGCGAAGTGCCAGGCGGTACGTGCAGATCTTGCCGCAGCGCTGGTGCAGTTTTACCGAAATTGGCTATGATACGCGGCCTCGAATTTTGTAAATCCATTCAGATCCGGATATTCGTATGAAAACCGCACAAGAAATGAAGCCTAACAGCGTGGCCCTGATCGATGGCCAGCCATGGCTGATCCAGAAGGCCGAATTCACCAAGTCCGGTCGTAACAGCGCCATCGTGAAGATGAAGCTGAAGAACCTAATGAACGGCTCGAAGACTGAAACCGTCTACAAAGCCGACGACAAGATGGAGCCGGTCATCCTTGAGCGCAAGGAAGTGAACCTGTCCTACATCAGCGGCGACGACTACGTTTTCATGGATCCGGAATACAACTCCTACGAGCTGCGCGCCGAAGACCTGGAAAGCGTTCTGCCGTTCATCGAAGAAGGCATGAACGACGTCTGTGAAGCCGTGTTCTTCGAAGGCAAGGTTATCTCCGTCGACCTGCCGACCACTATCGTGCGTCAGCTGGCCTACACCGAAGGTTCCGCCCGTGGCGACACCTCCGGCAAGGTGATGAAGCCTGCCAAGCTGAACAATGGTACCGAAGTGAAAGTGGCTGATTTCTGCGAAATCGGTGACTGGATCGAGATCGACACCCGCACTGGCGAGTACAAGTCCCGCGCCAAGGCGCCGGTCTGACCGTCAGGCTTGCTGTGTGATGAAAACCCGGCCTTCGCGCCGGGTTTTTTGTGCCTGCCATTCAGGCTCGCCGTAAATGGCGCCCTAAATGGCTACCGGCTATTTTCGTAAATCTGCTCAGCGTGGGCTGGTAGACAGCCGTCGGGCTACCGATCACTCGTCGCGGCCGTCCATCATGGTGCGCTTGAGTATCACGTAGACCGCTCCGGTACCGCCGTGCTTGGCGATGCAGGAGGTGAAACCGAGCACTTGCGGGTGCTGGCGCAGCCAGGTATTCACGTGGCTCTTGATCATCGGCTTGCGGCCGTCGGTGCGTACCGCCTTGCCGTGGGTCACCCGTACGCAGCGAACTTCCAGCTTGGTAGCCTCGGCGAGGAATTCCCAGAGGGTGTCGCGGGCCTTTTCCACGCTCATGCCGTGCAAGTCGAGGCTGCCGTCGAACGGGATCTGGCCGAGCTTGAGTTTGCGCATCTGGCCGTCCTGCACGCCATTGCCGGCCCAGTACAGGGCGTCTTCGGCGCCAACGTCGATGACGAACTGATCGGACAGGCCATCGACCTTGATGGTGTCGGTACTTAGCGTCGCGGCCTGGCGCAGGGTAGCCAGGCGCGCACGGTCGCTCTTCGGCTTGCCGGTGTCGGCGCGATCATGCTTGATCGGCTTCACGCCTTGCAGCTGAGCCTTGAACAGGGAAAAGTCGTCGTCTTGCATCGGAGCCTCCGCAGGGGAAGCCAAGTTTACCAAGCGGGAAGAGGCGGGTCAGTCGCGTTTCTTCATCAGATGCGGCGACATGGCCAGACCGGCTGTGCTCTGACGCATGCGGCGACGGCATTTACGCCAGCCCACTGTGCCGCCCCACAGCAGGATCAGGCCAAGCGCCAGTAGAATGCTGGCGTCGCTGGTGGAGTCGTTCAGGTTGCCGAGGGCTGGTGGCCGCCCCAGCAGGGTAGCGGCCCCCGCCATGGCCAGCAGAATGCCGAATGTCGCGAACAGCGCCGCCAGGGCGGCGGCAACGCGCAGTCGCCAGTGGCCCGATCCTCTCGGGCGTAGGCGGCGGGCATCGAAACCGTCTGATTGCTTCATGGGGCGACATTTCCTCGAAGGATCTTTCCGCTATGACTGACAGGAGCGGGGCGGGTTCAAACCATGCAGCGCCAGGCGCCGCATGTCTGCAGGCTTACACCAGCGCGCTGGCGTCCGGAACCCAGGCTGCGAAGTTGTCGGCCAGGGCGATCATTTCGAAGCGGTGCATTTCGGCGGCGCTGATCACCTTGCCATCGGGCGTCGGCAGGTCGCGGGTCGCGCAGGCTGCATCGACCACGGTGCAGCGATAGCCGTAGTCCTTGGTGGCGCGGATGGTGGTGCTGATGCTGGAGTGGGTCATGAACCCGCAGACGATCAGATCCAGATGACCCAGAGACTGCAGCTTTTCATGCAGGTCGGTACCGGAGAAGGCGTTCGGCATGCGCTTTTCGACGACGATCTCACCGGGTAGCGGTGCCACTTCCGGAAGATGTTCACCACGCGGGCCGCGTGGGTCGAGCAGGCCACCAGGAATGCCCAGGTGTTTGACGTGAACGATGGAGCCGCCCAGGCGGCGTGTGGCATCCAGAAGCTTGGCGATTTCCGCCACGGCTGCATCCAGGCCCGGCAACTGCACCACACCACTGCGATATTCTTCCTGGGCATCAATGACCAGCAGAGTCGCATTGCTCAGATTGGCAGGCGCATGGCCACGACCGGTGAGCTGATAGAACGTTTGCGGGTGGGACGACATGTACGACTCCTTGCTGGCGCGGTTAACGGTACATATTGTCCGCCTGTATGACGCTGCTGTGAACCTCTCTGTTGGTTGTATTGCGATGCAGCTACTTCGGCAACGCCAAGTGAATCGTTTCAGCTCGCTGGGGCACACGGAATGCTGCCATATCGAACGCACAGGGGATGGCGCTGGATTGCCGGGGTAGGCCTGCTAAACTAATGCCTTTTGCCCGGAGCCATGCTGTGACCGATGCCCGCCCAGCCCTGAACACCCGCCTGCGCACGCTGCGCGATTACATCCGCTGGGCCGTGAGCCGCTTTCAGGCAGAGGAGCTGTTCTTCGGTCATGGTACCGACAACGCCTGGGACGAAGCCCGGCAACTGGTGCTGGGTGCCCTGCATCTGCCCTGGGAAATCGCTGACGGCTATCTGGATTGCCGTCTCGAAGAAGATGAGCAGCAGCACCTGCACACCTTGTTGCAGCGGCGCATCGAGGATCGCGTGCCGACCGCCTATCTGCTCGGCGAGGCCTGGTTCTGCGGCTTGCCCTTTATCGTCGATGAGCGGGTACTGGTGCCGCGCTCACCGATCTCCGAACTGATCGAACAGCGTTTCAGCCCGTGGCTGGCCGGTGAACCCGCGCGGATTCTTGACCTGTGCACCGGTTCCGGCTGTATCGGCATCGCCTGCGCCTACGAATTTCTCGACGCCGAAGTGGTACTGGGTGATCTGTCCTTTGATGCGCTGGAAGTGGCCAACCGCAATATCGAGCGCCATGGCCTCGAAGAACGTGTCTACACCGTACAGGGTGACGGCTTCGCCGGTCTGCCGGGGCAGCGTTTCGATCTGATCGTCTCCAACCCGCCCTATGTCGATGCCGAAGACTTCGCCGATATGCCGGCCGAGTACCAGCATGAGCCGGAAATGGGTTTGGCCTGCGGTGACGACGGCCTGGATTTGGTGCGCCGGATGCTGGCGGAAGCGGCCGATCATCTGACCGACAAGGGCCTGCTGATCGTCGAGGTGGGCAACAGCCAGGTGCACGTCGAGACGCTGTATCCCGAGGTGGATTTCGCCTGGCTGGATTTCGCCCGTGGCGGCCACGGCGTGTTCATGCTTTCGGCCGAGCAATGCCGCAAGCACCAGGCGCTGTTCCGCGGGCGCCTCTGAAAACCTGTTCACGATCTCGCAAGCCTGAATCAAGGGTCGCCTGACAGGCCGCTACAAGGCGGAAGCGGCCGGCCGATGACCCGCGTTGAACCATGGATCATGGCCTTCGGCCCCGGATTACGCCTGCGGCTAATCCAGGCTACATTCGTGCCATAGACCCCATAGGACGTAGGGTGGATGACGCTCTTTTCATCCACCATTGCGATCGCTAGGTTGGTGGAAGGATCGGGCCGCGTAGGCAAGCGTCGTCCACCCTACGAATGTCCGCTATCGCCTTCTTTTCTTGCGATCGAATACGTCTGCAGGCGACACGCAGCAGATCGCGAACAGGCTGCTGAGGGCTGCGACTCTGGAATCAGGCCTCACGTCCGCCGCGGCGCAGCAGGTAGCTGTCCATGATCCAGCCATTGGCCTCGCGCGCTGCCGCGCGGGTTTGCACGATACGCTCGGCGACATCGGCCAGCTTGCCCTCGATCAGGATTTCGTCCGGCGTGCCGACATAGGCGCCCCAGTAGATGTGCAGATCCTGATTGACGAGATGGCGATAGCTGTTCTGGGCATCGAGCATCACCACCACGCTGTCCACGCCTGCTGGCCAGCCTTCGCGCAGGCGTCGGCCGGTGGTGATCTGCACGGCACGACCAATCTGGTTCAGTGGAATACGGTGGCGGGCGGTCAGCGCCTGCACGCTGGTGATACCAGGGATTACCTGGTAGTCGAGTCGATGGCCGCTGGCGATCACCCCGTCGAGTATGCGGATGGTGCTGTCGTACAGCGACGGGTCACCCCAGACCAGGAAGGCGCCGGTTTCGCCATCTTTCAGCTGTCCGATCAATTGCTCGAACACCGCCTGTTTGTCGCGATTGAGGCTGTCGATACTGGCGTCATAGTCAGGCGTGTCGCGTTCGCGCTCGGGGTTGCTGGCTTCGGCGATGCGGTACGTGCGACCGGTCTCGATATAGCGTTCGCAGATCAGCCGACGCAGGGCGATCAGTTTGTCCTTGGCCTCGCCCTTGTCGAGGATGAAGAACACGTCGGCCCGGTTGAGGGCCTTGATCGCCTGCATCGTCAGGTAGTCGGGGTCGCCGGCGCCGATGCCGATGATCAGGATGTTTTTCATGCCGCACGTCTCGTTCTTGCCAGAGGCGCGCAGCATATCAGTTAGTCACGCAGCGGCTCGACCTGAGCCGCTGCGTCAACGCCGGGCTATCGGCGGATCGTTACAGCTCTGGCTCAGCCTGCCGCGAGATGCAGGACGTTCTCGGCCTCCGGCTCGGCGACGCCGGCGAGGAACTCGTCGCCCCAGCGGCGGATATCGTTGTAATTGACGATATCGAACAGCTCACGCATCCGCGCACGGGCTTCGGATTTGGGCATGTTCAACGCCAGGTAGCAGGTTTGTGCCAGGTCGGCGGTGTCGTGGGGGTTGGTCAGCAGCGCGCCCTTGAGCTCGGCTGCGGCGCCCGCGAACTCGGACAGTGCGAGCACGCCCTGGCCTTCGAGCAGACCCTGGGTGGCGACGAATTCCTTGGCCACCAGGTTGAGGCCGTCGCGCAGCGGGGTGATCCACATGACGTCGGCCATGGCGTACCAGGCTACCACTTCGTCGAAGGGGAAGCTGCGGAAGAAGAACTGCACCGGCGTCCAGCCGATCCGCGCGAAGCGGCCGTTGATACGGCCCACGGCCTGCTCGATCTGCGATTGCAGCTCGTCGTAGATGGTCATCTCGCGGGCCGCCGGCACGCAGATGCTGACCAGCGTGATCTTTTTGTGCAGCTCCGGATTGTCGGCCAGCAGTCGCTCATAGGCCTGGAGTTTTTCCAGAATACCTTTGGTGTAGTCCAGGCGCTCCACCGACAGCACCAGCTTGATGCCGCGCAGCTCTTCACGCAGGTGCGCCATCTGCTTGCGGGTCTTGTCCTGGGCCAGGGCATTGCGCACACGGTCGATGTCCAGCCCCACCGGGTGAGCGCCAAGTTTGACTACGCGGCTGCCGGTGTCCACGGCGGTGGTCATGCGCTCCAGGCCCACGGCGCAGCCATAGGTGATGAAGCGCGGCGCGCAGTTCTGCCGGCTGATGGTTTGCAGCGGGGTGACACCGCGAGCCACGTCGACGAAGTTTTCCACCTGGCGTGGAATATGGAAGCCGATGTAGTCGCACTGCAGCAGGCTGCCGATGATCTGCCGGCGCCACGGCAGCACGTTGAAGACGTCGGCCGAGGGAAAGTAGGTGTGGTGGAAGAAGGCGATACGCAGATCAGGGCGCATTTCGCGCAGGTAGCCCGGCACCATCCACAGGTTGTAGTCGTGCAGCCAGACGATGGCACCTTCCGCGGCTTCCTTTGCCGTGCGTTCGGCGAAGGCGCGGTTGACCTTGAGAAACACCTGCCAGTCGTCCTCGTCGAAACGCGCACGCTCCCAGAAAGTGTGCAGGGTCGGCCAGAAGGCTTCCTTGGAGAAGCGCTTGTAGAAGATGTCGACTTCTTCCTTGCTCAGCGCCACCCGTGCAGCGGTGAGTTTGGGATAGCGTTCGGCATCCACCGTGGTATGGGTTTCGAAGGGCTCGTCGCCGCCTTCGTCCACTGCCCAGGCAACCCAGGAACCGGGACGCGAATCGCCGAAGAAACTCATCAGCGTGGGAATGATGCCGTTGGGTGAAGTCGGCCGGCGGCGCTGCAGCTTGCCATCGACGCGGTGTTCCTCGTAGGGCAGGCGGTGATAGACCATCACCAGCTCGGCCCGGCCTGGTTTGGTGGCACTGCGTTTTTCCGCGGCGATACCGTGCTCGCCGAGGAAACCGAAATGCACGAATGCCTGAAGAATGCCGCCGCACCCTGAGCGATCCGCCTGCAGGATCCAGGATTGGTGCTCGGTGGCGCGCAGCAGATTCGGTTCGGATTCGCCGACGCAGACGCCTTTGTAGGTGCCGTCGAGCATGTTCAGGTCATTCAGGGTATCGCCACAGGCCAGTACCTGGTCTGCATCCAGTTCCAGCCAGTCGACCAGCGCCTTGAGGCTGCTGCCCTTGTTGACGCCCTTGGGCAGAAAGTCCAGGTAGCGATCCGCGGAGTACAGCAGGTCGCAACCTAGCGTTTCTGCCACCGCCGCCAGGGCCGGGTCGGCTGCCTGCTCAGGCGTGCAGAAGTAGGAGCAGCGGCGCGTCTGGGGCACGTCCTGACGCTCCAGGCCGAAGCCGTCCAGTGCCTGGGCCACCAGGCTTTCGCCCGGCCAGCGGGCATCGACCTGGCCCTGCAGCAGCTGGATCGGTTGCAAGGTGTCGCCATGCACGAAGGTGGCGCCTACGTCGGCGATGATGAAGTCCGGTTGCGGCAAGGTCGGGTCGGCCAACAGCGGTAGCACCGCTTCCAGGCTGCGACCGGTGACGTAGGCCAACTGAATTTCCGGGTGGGCGGCGATGGTTTGGTAAAGGCTCAGACGATCCTCGGGATCGCCAGCGAGAAAGGTTCCATCAAGATCGGTTGCAAGTAACATGCGCTGTCTCCCTGTCCATAAACAAAGTGGTGCAGTGACGCGCCGACATCAGCCGACGAGCAAAGTGGGCGCCTTGGTTGACGCCTCTGTTGTGTAGGCCAGTGCCTACGATGAGGTGACGACACGCTCCTGCGCATCGTCGGGGTTATCGTTGTCCGAGGCGTTGTCGTCGTCCGACGGCGGGGCGTCGGGCATCAGTTCCAGCACGGTATGGCTGGTGCGCAACATCGGCATGAAGTGCGCCTGCTCGCCGGCGACCAGGTCGCTGACGTGACGTAGACGATAGAAGGTGTAGGCCGCCAGCAGCCCCAGGGTAGCGGCGAAATACAGGGGTAGTGCGGCGGCACCGGTGTATTGCATCAGCACGCCGGCGAGCAGCGGCCCACATACGGAGCCGATGCCATTGACCATCAGCAGGCTGCTGGAGCCGGAAAGAATCTCGTCGCTGTGCAGCTGGTCGATCAGCTGCGCCACGGCGATGGGATAGATGGCGAACGACAGTCCGCCAAACACGAACATCAGTGCCAGCAGCGGGCGGCCAGCGGGTAGCAGGCTCATCAACAGGGCCACGACTACCGCCGCGCAGACGACCCAGAACAGCACCCAGCGCCGATCATGAGTGTCGGAGAAACGGCCGATCGGCCATTGCAGCAGGGCGCCGCCGAGAATGGTCGCGCTCATCATCAGGCCGACACCCGCAGCATCGAAACCGTTGAGGCTGGCATACACCGGTGCCATGCCCCAGAAGGCTCCAAGCGCCAGGCCGGAAAGGCCGGCAGCCGCGATGGCCAATGGGGCGATGCTGGCGATCTTGCGCAGGTTGGTGTGCAGGGTTTCCGGCACGCTGGGCTGTGGCTGGCGCGTGAGGGTGATGGGCATCAGCGCGGCACTGATCAGCATCGCAGCCAAGGCGAAGAGCAGGAATTCACCGGGATCGGCCAGGTTCAGCAATTGCTGGGCGGCGGCCAGAGCACCAAGGTTCACCGCCATGTACACGGCGAACATCTGCCCGCGTTTGTCGTTGGGTACCTGGGCGTTGAGCCAGCTCTCGATGACCATGTACAGGCTGACCAAAGCCAGGCCGTAGAGCACACGCAAACCGAGCCAGACCCAGGGATCGACAATCAGTACATGGAGCAGTGCGGTGATGGCGGCGAGGGCGGCACAAAAGGAGAACGCACGGATATGCCCAACGCGACGAACCAGCGGAATCGCTAGCCAGGTGCCAAGGAGAAAACCGACGAAGTACCCGGACATGATCAGTCCGAGCATCCCGGTGGAGTAGCCTTCGGCGACGCCACGCAGGGTCAGTAGAGTGTTGAGCAGACCGTTGCCAAGGAGGAGTAACGCAACCCCACCCAGCAACGAGCTGATAGGGGCAATCAAGGACCACATGGCGAACTACCCTAGGGAACTATGCAGGTGATAGCAAGCAGGAAGCGCGCCAGTGATCTTTGTGATGGTTGGTTAACTATTTGATATGCATGGTTTATTTTTATCGACGAACGGTCTTCTAATTTTTCGGGTCAGGGAATGGCACCATCGCGGGGCGTTGCAGAGCGATTTTTTCCCGTTTTGCGGGCATCTCACTTGCGTCCTTCAGCCACCTCGGCCACCTCATCGGTGCGCGCTGCCATGATGAAATCATTGCGGTGCAGGCCCTTGATCGAGTGGCTCCACCAGGTCACGGTGACCTTGCCCCATTCGGTCAGCAGGGCGGGGTGGTGATTCTCCGTTTCGGCGATCTCGCCCACCGCGTTGGTAAAGTTCAGAGCGTGCTTGAAGGTGCGAAAGGTGTAGGGCCGTTCGAGCTGCATCACGCCATCGCGTACTTCGATGTTCCAGTCGGGAACCTGCTTCAGCAGTTCGGCCAGCTCGGTGTCGCTGACTTTCGGCGCATCGGCGTTGCAGGCTTCGCACTTGGCTTGTTTGAGATCGGTCATAGGGTGCTCCGTGATTCGATGACTGTGTCGTTCAGGTTTGTGTCCGTTCGTACGCCATTGGTTCTGCCTGATTGTCACGGCCGCGCAGATCCTTCTCTGCAAGGTGCTCAATCGCCCGTGACGCGTGCTCCCCGGATTACGCTTGCGGCTAATCCAGGCTACGGGGCTGGATGACTGCTATCGCATCGCCCGCAAGGCTAGGCGCCCCCGCAGCTCCTACATGGTTTTGTGGTGTTTGTGCGGCATTTTCCTGCTCTCACGCCGCCTTGGGCGGAAACTTCGGCGGATGCAGGCCCAGGCGCATGGCCTCCCGTACATGAGCCATGATGTCTTCCTGGGCCAGGGCGAACAGCCGTTGCAGATCCGGCAGCACGAAATACAGCGGCTGCAGGATGTCGATACGGTAGGGCGTGCGCATGGTTTCCACTGGATCGAACGGCAAGTGTTCGGGGTCTGCGGATAGACAGTACACCGCTTCCTTGGGCGACGAGAGAATGCCGCCGCTGTAGATGCGCCGCCCGGCAGGTGTGTCGACCAGGCCGAATTCGATGGTCATCCAGTACAACCGGGCGAGAAACACGCGCTCCTGGGGGCTGGCAGCCAGGCCCAGGCGACCATAAGTGTGAGTGAATTCGGCGAACCAGGGATTGGTCAACAACGGGCAGTGGCCGAATATCTCGTGGAAGATATCCGGCTCCTGCAGGTAGTCCAGTTCCGCTTCTGTGCGGATGAAAGTGGCCACCGGAAACTGCCGGTTGGCGAGCAGCTCGAAGAAGCGCTGGAACGGAATCAGTGCCGGTACCTGAGCGACCTGCCAGCCGGTCGCGGCGTGCAACACGCGGTTGATGTCGGGCAGTTGGGGAATCCGCTCGTGTGGCAGGGCGAGTCTGTCGAGGCCGTCGAGATAGGGTTGGCAGGCCCGTGATTCGATCACCTCGAGTTGCCGCTCGATCAGCGTCTGCCAGGTGCGATGCTCGACCTCGTCATAGTGGATAAAGCCGCTCGCGTCAGGCTGCCTGGCGACGTACTGGCTGGCTTTCATCTGGCAATCTCCCTGGCGCGTTACGGCTCGTCTCGAGGCGGCGGTAGGCATCTGTCGCAGCGCTCCATCCGTGATGGTTACGATGTCGGATATCGACTGGTGGGTTACGCGACGCGTTAAGACCGCTGCAGGAGCACGTCCTGTGACTGGCGTCGCTAACCTGCGCGGCCCGACCCACCCTACGGTGTGCAGCATGGCGCAGGCTGAGGATTGCGCGAGGCGCATGCGCGACCCGTTCGAGCGCCATGGCCGAGGTTTTCGTAAAGAAAGGATTACGTCGCGCGCAAAGCATTGTCGTGGGCTCAGTCGAATCCACTAGACTGGCAAGAAACCTTGACGAAAATAACAAGAGCGGCCGTCATGCGTATCAAGATCCATTGCCAGAACCGTGTTGGAATCCTGCGCGACATTCTCGAACTGCTGGTCGACTACGGTATCAACGTCGCCCGTGGCGAAGTCGGGGGCGAGCAGGGCAATGCCATCTACCTGCATTGCCCCAACCTGATCAATCTGCAATTCCAGGCTCTGCGCCCCAAGCTCGAAGCCATCACCGGCGTGTTCGGCGTCAAGCGCGTGGGGCTGATGCCCAGCGAGCGCCGCCATCTGGAGCTCAACGCCTTGCTTGGTGCGCTGGAGTTTCCGGTGTTGTCCATCGATATGGCTGGCAGCATCGTCGCCGCCAACCGGGCCGCCGCGCAGTTGCTCGGTGTGCGGGTGGACGAGGTGCCGGGTATCGCGCTGTCGCATTACACCGAGGATTTCGATTTGCCGGAGCTGGTGCGGGCCAACAGGTCGCGTATCAATGGCCTGCGGGTCAAGGTGTGTGGCGATGTGTTCCTTGCCGATATCGCACCGCTGCAAACCGAACACGATGAAAGCGAGGCCATGGCTGGCGCGGTGCTGACCCTGCACCGCGCCGATCGTGTCGGCGAGCGCATCTACCAGGTGCGCAAGCAGGAGCTGCGCGGCTTCGACAGCATCTTCCAGAGCTCGAAAGTGATGGCCGCGGTGGTACGCGAGGCGCGGCGCATGGCACCACTGGACGCGCCGCTGTTGATCGAGGGCGAAACCGGTACCGGCAAGGAACTGCTGGCCCGCGCCTGCCACCTGGCCAGCCCGCGGGGACAGTCGCCGTTCATGGCGCTCAACTGTGCCGGGTTGCCCGAGTCCATGGCCGAAACCGAGCTGTTCGGCTATGGCCCCGGCGCCTTCGAAGGCGCCCGCCCCGAAGGCAAGCTCGGCTTGCTGGAGCTGACTGCTGGCGGAACGCTGTTTCTCGATGCCGTCGCCGAGATGAGCCCGCGCCTGCAGGCCAAGCTGCTGCGCTTCCTGCAGGATGGCTGCTTCCGCCGGGTCGGCAGCGATGAAGAGGTCTACCTCGATGTGCGGGTAACCTGCGCCACCCAGGTAGACCTGTCCGAGCTGTGTGCCCGCGGTGAGTTTCGCGAGGATCTGTACCACCGCCTCAACGTGCTCAGTCTGCATATTCCGCCGCTACGCGAATGCCTGGACGGTCTGCAGCCACTGGTCGAGCACTTTCTCGACCGCGCCAGCCGGCAGATCGGTTGCCCTTTGCCGACCCTGGCGCCGACAGCATTGGAAAAGCTCGGTCGCTACCACTGGCCGGGCAATGTGCGGCAGTTGGAGAACGCGCTGTTCCAGGCGGTTTCGCTGTGCGAAGGCGGGGTGGTGAAGCCAGAGCATATTCGCCTGCCAGGCTACGGGGCGGCCCAACCGCTCGGCGACTTCTCCCTGGAGGGCGGGCTGGACGCTATCGTCGGGCGCTTCGAGAAGGCCGTGCTGGAGCGCTTGCACGGTGAGTTCCCGAGCAGTCGCCTGCTCGGCAAACGCCTGGGCGTGTCCCACACCACCATTGCCAACAAGCTGCGCGAGCATGGGATCGGGCGGGAAGGTCAGTAGCTATATTTCAACGAGCTCATGACGTTGCGTACTGGGCCGTGAAGGATGAATTGGGGTGCCCAGTGAGGCGTGATCCGTAAACCCGTAGGGCGTATTAGCCGAAGGCGTAATCCGCCGCAAGAAAGCGGCATCATCGTGTTCCCAAACATCTACGACTCCCAACCAAACCCGCTATTCAGGCTTCTGGCAACAAGGTCGCAATCAACGCCCGCACGCTGCCCGGCAACGCTTCGAGGTCGCGTACCAGCATGCTGCGTTCGCGTATCGCCCAGGGTTCGTTCAGTTCGATGGTATGCAGTTTCATGGTGCGGCGATGCCGGCTGGCGGCGGACTCGGGGATGATGCCGATACCGACGTTGGCTTCGACCATGCGGCAAATGGCTTCGAAGCTGGACATCTGGATGCGCAGCGACAGGGTGCCGCCGAGGGTTTCCACGTGTTCACGCAGGAAGGTCAGCAGGGTACTGCCGTCGTGCAGGCCGATGTGCTGGTACTGCAGGGTGTCGCGCAGGCTGACCTTGTCGCGGCCCGCCAGGGGGTGGTTGTCCGGCACCACCAGCACCAGGCGGTCGGTGCTGAAGTGCAGCACCTGCAGGCCGGCGGCTTCTACCGGGCCGGCGATGATGCCCAGATCCGCGCCGCCATCGAGTACGCCGCGCACGATATCGCGACTCAGGCGCTCCTGCAGATCCACGGTTACGCCAGGGCGACCGGCCAGGAAACCGGCCAGCACTTCGGGCAGGAATTCGGTCACTGCCGTGGTGTTGGCGAAGATGCGGATATGCCCTGCCGAGTCACTGCCGTATTCGGTGAACTCGCTTTTCAGATAGTCGACCTGACGCATGATCAACCGCGCGTGCTGCAGCAGGCGCTGACCGGAGGGTGTCAGTTCCACGCCACGGCTGTCGCGGTACAGCAGGCGGGTGGCGAGCTGGCCTTCCAGTGCCTTGATGCGCGCGCTGGCCGCAGCGGGCGAGAGCGAGGCACGCCGTGCGCCCTGTGTCAGGCTAGGCGATTCGGCGATATGGATGAAGAGGCGCAGATCCGGCAGATCGAAGTGCATGGCGGAAAATCCCCGTAGGAGCCCGCTTGCGGGCGATACAAATTCTTGTCGCGACTCCAGCCTGGATTTCACCACCGCTATCGCCAGCAGGGTCAGGCATCCCCGCTGTTCCTGCAGCGCGTATCCAGCGAGTCATGTTTGCTGCGCGACAGACTACTTCCTACAAACTTGGTGTTCAGCATAACCGAACGCCGGCTTATGCAAATGCAAATTCACAGAACGATAAGCGAATTGCATGCTGGCAGCACATAACAAGACAGCTGGAACCCACCATGAGCGACTCTGCTTTTTCCGCCTGGATCGGCCGCACCGAAGAATCCCATGATCAACTGAGCCGCAACCTGGTCAAGCGCATCGCCGCGACCCTGGGCGAAGACACTCCCGCCCACGGCGAGGCCTTGCCGCCGCTGTGGCACTGGGCGTTTTTTCAGGATCCCATCGCCGAAAGCGCTCTGGGTGGTGACGGCCACCCGGCGCGAGGCGGCTTCCTGCCACCGGCGGACAACCGCAACCGTATGTGGGCCGGCGGCCGTGTCGAGTTCATCGCTGCGCTGCGGGTGGGCGGCGAGGCTACCCGCGTGTCGACCATCAAGCACATCGAAGAAAAGCACGGTCGTACCGGAGCACTGCTGTTCGTCACCGTGCAGCACGACTACCTGCAGGACGGCGAACTGGCCATCCGCGAAGAGCAGGATATCGTCTACCGCGAACCCAGCCCGCCCAAGAGCGGAGGGGGCGAAGCACTGCCGGCGGGCGACTGGCGCGAGGCCGTGGTGCCCAGCCCGACCCTGCTGTTCCGCTATTCCGCGGTGACCTTCAATGGCCACCGCATCCATTACGACTGGCCCTATGTCACCGGCACCGAAGGCTACGCCGGTCTGGTAGTGCATGGCCCATTGATCGCCACGCTCAACCTGCGCGCCTTCTGCCGCGCCAACCCGCAGACCCGCCTGCGCCGCTTCGCCTATCGCGGCGTGCGCCCGCTGATTGCGCCGCAGCCCTTCGAGGTGGCCGGGCGGATAACCGCGCCGGGCAAGGCGCAGTTGTGGGCCGGTAACGACGCCGGTATGGCCCAACAGGCCGATGTGGAATTCGAATGACCGATGCCGAGTAGGGTGGATCACGCTCTACCGATCCACCAGGTGGCGTTTTGGTGGATGTAAAAAGCGACAGCTACACGCCCCGATCCACCCTACGGCTGAAGCAACAAGAACAATCGAGGAAATCAAGATGACCCCGGAACAGAGCGAAGAACTGAATTTCATCCGCGAAGGCGTGCGTGGCCTGTGCGCCGAATTCCCCGCCGAATACTGGCGCAAGATCGACGAGGAAAAAGGCTTTCCGGAAGCCTTCGTCAAGGCGCTGACCGAAGCCGGCTGGCTCTCTGCGATGATCCCGGAAGAGTACGGCGGTTCCGGCCTGGGCCTGGCCGAAGCCTCGGTGATCCTCGAGGAAGTGAACCGCTGCGGCGGCAACTCCGGCACCATCCACGGGCAGATGTACAACATGTTCACCCTGCTGCGTAACGGCAGCGATGAGCAGAAAAGCTACTACCTGCCGAAGCTGGCCAGCGGCGAGCTGCGCCTGCAGTCGATGGCGGTCACCGAGCCGACCACCGGCACCGATACCACCAGGATCAAGACCACGGCGGTGCGCCAGGGCGACAAGTACGTGGTCAACGGGCAGAAGGTGTGGATCTCGCGCGTCCAGCATTCCGACCTGATGATCCTGCTGGCGCGCACCACGCCGCTGGCCGAGGTGACGAAGAAGGTCGACGGCATGTCGATCTTCCTGGTCGACCTGCGCCAGGCCATCGGCAACGGCCTGACCGTGCAGCCGATCGCCAACATGGTCAACCACGAGACCAACGAGCTGTTCTTCGACAACCTGGAAATTCCTGCCAGCAGCCTGATCGGCGAAGAGGGCAAGGGCTTTCGCTACATCCTCGACGGCCTGAATGCCGAGCGTACCCTGATCGCCGCCGAGTGCATCGGCGATGGCCGCTGGTTCATCGAGAAAGCCAGCGCCTATGCCCGCGACCGCGAAGTGTTCGGTCGCCCTATCGGCCAGAACCAGGGCGTGCAGTTCCCTATCGCCAAGGCGCATATCGAGGTCGAGGCCGCCGACCTGATGCGCTGGCGCGCCTGCGAGCAGTATGACCGTGGCGAGAACGCCGGGGCCAGCGCCAACATGGCCAAATACCTGGCGGCGGAAGCCTCCTGGGCCGCGGCCAACGCCTGCCTGCAGACCCACGGCGGCTTTGGCTTCGCCAATGAATACGACGTCGAGCGCAAGTTCCGCGAGACCCGCCTGTACCAGGTGGCGCCGATCTCCACCAACCTGATCATGTCTTACGTGGCCGAGCACCTGCTCGAACTGCCACGCAGCTTCTGAGGAGTCCGAAATGAGCCATACCCAGGCCCTGGCGGGTTTCCTCGCCGACCTTGATTACGAGCAGATTCCAGCCCAGGTTCTGGATCGCACCGAAGACCTGTTTCTCGACTGGCTCGGCTCGGCCCTGGCCAGCGAAGGTGCACGGCCGATTCCGCTGTTCGAAGCCTATGCGCAGAAGATGGGCCCGGCCGATGGCCCGGCACGTATCCTGGTCAATGGCCGTGGCACCTCGGCGTACTTCGCGGCACTGGTCAACGGCGCGTCTTCCCATCTGGTGGAGCAGGATGACCTGCACAACAGCTCGGTACTGCACCCGGCCACCGTGGTATTCCCGGCGGCCCTGGCCGCAGCGCAGGATCTGGGCAAGTCCGGCCGTGAGCTGTTACTGGCTTCGGTGGCCGGCTACGAGGCGGGCATTCGCATCGGTGAATTCCTTGGCCGTTCCCACTACCGCATCTTCCACACCACGGCCACGGTCGGCACCCTGGCCGCAGCCGTGGCGGTGGGCAAGCTGCTGAACTTCGACCAGAAGCAGTTCGTCCACCTGCTCGGCAACGCCGGTACCCAGGCCGCCGGGCTCTGGGAGTTCCTGCGCGACGCCGCCGATTCCAAGCAGTTGCACACCGCCAAGGCCGCCGCCGATGGCCTGCTGGCCGCGTACTTCACCGAGCAGGGCCTGACCGGCGCGCAGAACATTCTGGAGGGCGAGCAGGGCATGGCTGCGGGCATGTCCAGCGATGCCGACCCGAGCAAACTGTCGGATCGCCTCGGCAGCCGCTGGGCGCTGGTGGAAACCTCGTTCAAGTTCCACGCCTCCTGTCGCCACACTCATCCGGCCGCCGATGCGCTGCTGGATCTGATGCAGCGCGAGGGTCTGTGCCATGGCGACATCGCACAAGTGATCACCCATGTGCACCAGGGTGCCATCGATGTGCTCGGCCGTGTAGTGGTGCCGCAGACCGTGCACCAGGCCAAGTTCTCCATGGGCACCGTGCTTGGCCTGATCGCCGTGCATGGCAAGGCGCAGCTCACCGAATTCGAGAACCTGTCGCTCACCGATGAGGACGTCGCCAGGTTCCGCGACAAGGTCAGCATGCGCCTCGATCCCGAGGTGGACGCCGCCTATCCGGCGCGCTGGCTGGGCCGGGTCGAGGTGCTCACCCGCGATGGCCGCACCTTGCACGGCGCCATCGACGAGCCCAAGGGCGATCCGGGCAACACGCTCAGCCGCGTCGAACTGGAAGACAAATTCCGTCGCCTGCTGGCATTCGCCGGCAAGCGCAGCAGCTTTGATGCGGGTGAGCTGATCGCCAAGGTCTGGCGCCTGCGTGAGACGGATGATCTGAGCAACCTGGCCTGACGGCAGGGGCGGACTTCTGCCATCGCCGACATTTTCCGGTGGATCGATAAAGCGCGATCCACCCTACGGAAAGGATCTGGATATGAACAACGCACAACAACCCCGTCCGCTCGATGGCATCACCGTGGTCAGCCTGGAACACGCCATTGCGGCGCCGTTCTGCACCCGCCAGCTTGCCGACATGGGCGCTCGGGTGATCAAGGTCGAGCGCCCCGGTAGCGGCGACTTCGCGCGCGGCTATGACGAGCGGGTCAATGGCCTGGCTTCGCACTTCGTGTGGACCAACCGTTCCAAGGAAAGCCTGACCCTCGACCTCAAGCAGGACGGTGCCGGCGATGTACTCGACAGCCTGCTGGAAAAGGCCGACGTGCTGGTACAGAACCTGGCACCGGGGGCGGCGGCGCGCATGGGCTTGTCGTTCGAGGCGCTGCACGAGCGTTTTCCCAAGCTGATCGTCTGCGACATTTCCGGCTACGGCGAAGGCGGCAGCTACGAGAAGAAAAAGGCCTACGACCTGCTGATCCAGAGCGAGGGCGGTTTCCTGTCGGTCACCGGCGGAGCAGACGACGATCAACTGGCCAAGGCCGGGTGCTCCATCGCCGATATCGCCGCCGGCATGTACGCCTACAGCAGCATCCTCTCGGCGTTGTTGCTGCGCGGCAAGACCGGCCTGGGCAGCCGCATCGACGTGAGCATGCTCGAGAGCCTGGTCGAGTGGATGGGCTATCCCCTGTATTACGCGTACGACGGTGCCACGCCGCCGCCGCGTGCCGGGGCCGCTCACTCGACCATCTACCCCTACGGCCCGTTTCCCGCCGGTGACGGCGGCACGGTGATGCTCGGCCTGCAGAACGAGCGCGAATGGCAGGCCTTCTGCGAGCTGGTGCTGTTGCAGCCGGAGCTGGCGACCGATGAGCGTTTCTCGGCCAACTTCAAGCGCTCGGCCAACCGCGAGGCGCTGCGCGCGATCATCGTCGAAACCTTCGCTGCGCTCAGCGCCGAGCAGGTGATCGAGCGACTCGAACAGGCTCAGATCGCCAACGCCCACGTCAATGACATGGCTGGTGTCTGGGCTCATCCGCAGCTCAAGGCCCGCGACCGCTGGCGCCAGGTCGGCAGCCCGGCCGGCACGCTGCCCGCACTGCTGCCGCCAGGCAGCAACAGCGCCTTCAGCCCACGCATGGATGCCGTACCCGGATTGGGCGAGCACACCGAGGCGTTGTTGGCGGAGCTGGGCTACAGCGGTACGGCGATCACCGGCCTGAGAGCCAGCGGAGCGATCTGACACGTTGTCCACGATTTTGCGGGCTGGACAGTTGGAGTTGGCCATTGCAAGGCCGGGAACGGACGTAGGATGGGTGAAACCCATCGGTATATTGATGGGTTTCACCCATCCTACGAGCTAAAGCACCTCCCACAGTCCAGGGTGTAGGGTGGACAACGCTCTTTTTGTCCACCATTGCGAGAGCGGTGGACGGATAAAGCGTCGTCCACGAATGGCCGCTTCGCCTTTCTGCAGTCGTACATCGTGAACAGTTTCAACCCTATTTCCCATTGACCCCATGGGGCCAGGAAGCAGTCTTTATGAGCACACCCATTGTCCGTTCCGCCCTGTTCGTCCCGGCCTCCCGGCCGGAGCGTATTCCCAAGGCCCTGGCCAGCGGTGCCGACGCGGTCATCGTCGACCTCGAGGACGCCGTGCAGGAAAGCCTCAAGGTCGAGGCCCGGGCCAACCTGGATGCCTTTCTCGGCGGCCATCCCCAGGCTCGGCTGCTGGTACGCATCAATTCGCCCGAGCATGCCGGGCACGCTGAAGATATCGCCTTGTGTCAGCGCCATGCCGGCGTTGTCGGCGTACTGCTGCCCAAGGTGGAAAGCGCCGCCCAGGTGGCGCGGGTCGCAGACGCCGGCAAGCCCATATGGCCGATCATCGAAAGTGCCCGCGGCCTGCATCACCTGTCAGACATTGCCGCTGCGGCAGGTGTCGAGCGGCTGTCGTTCGGGGGACTGGATCTGGGGCTCGACCTGGGACTGAACAGCGGCACGGCGGCAGCCGAGCGTATTCTCGATCAGGCCCGTTACGCAGTTCTGCTGCACAGCCGTCTGGCCAATCTGGCCGCGCCGCTGGATAGCGTATTTCCCGCCATCCAGGATCAGGCCGGTCTCGACCGCGCCAGCCGTGACGCCCGCGATATGGGCTTCGGCGGGCTACTGTGCATTCATCCCAGCCAGGTCGCCGTGGTGCATCAGGCCCTGGCGCCTTCTGCTGAAGAGTTGGCCTGGGCGCGTCGGGTATTGCAGGCCGGCGAAGGCGGCGACGGTGTTTTCGTGGTCGATGGGCAAATGGTCGATGCGCCCGTTGTTGGCCGTGCCAGGCGCATCGTCGAGCGTGCCGGTTAAGGCCTTGCGTTCGGAGATACCGAACGCGCCTATGCGCAATGGTGAATTCCGCGGAGGGAGCCGCGCGTTGTAAACAGTAGTACGCAGCTCGAATAGCTACCTATCAACAAAAACAAGATGAGGTACAACCATGCTCAAGCTTTCCCTTAAAGCGCTGGTCTGCGCTGTAGCCGTTTCCGTAGCCGGTCTGGCCCAGGCTGCCGACGCCAAGCCGGCGGCTCCCATCAGCATCAAGTTCGCCCACGTGGTGGCCGAGCACACGCCCAAGGGGCAGGGCGCGCTGCTGTTCAAGAAGCTGGCCGAGGAGCGCCTGCCGGGCCGGGTCAGGGTCGAGGTGTACCCCAACTCGTCGCTGTTCGGCGATGGCAAGGAAATGGAGGCCCTGCTGCTCGGCGACGTGCAGTTGCTGGCTCCATCCCTGGCCAAGTTCGAGCATTACGCCAAATCGATGCAGATATTCGACCTGCCGTTCCTGTTCGACGACATGGAAGCCGTTGACCGCTTCCAGGGCAGCGCCGAGGGCAAGGCCCTGCTCACCAGCATGGAAGGCAAGGGCATCACCGGCCTGGCGTACTGGCATAACGGTCTGAAGCAGCTGTCGGCCAACAAGGCGATGCGTGAGCCGAAGGATGCTCGCGGACTGAAGTTCCGCGTGCAGGCCTCCGCGGTGCTCGACGAGCAGTTCAAGACCCTGCGTGCCGCGCCGCGCAAGATGAGTTTCGCCGAGGTCTATCAGGGCCTGCAGACCGGGGTGGTCAACGGTACCGAGAACACCTGGTCGAACTACTTCAGCCAGAAGGTGCATGAGGTGCAGCCGTTCTTCACCGCATCCAACCACGGCCTGATCGATTACATGGTGATCACCAATACCAAGTTCTGGAACGGTCTGCCCGAGGATGTACGCAGCGAACTGGACAAGGTCATGGTCGAGGTCACTGCCGAGGTGAACCGCCAGGCCGACGCGCTCAACAACGAAGCCCGTGCCGCCATCGTCAAGGCTGGTACCAGCGAGATCATCGAACTTACCCCCGAGGAACGCGAGCAGTGGCGCGAAGCCATGCGTCCGGTATGGAAGAAATTCGAGGGCGATATCGGGGCTGACCTGATCAAGGCCGCCGAGGCATCCAACCAGGCGCAGTGATCGATTGTTGTTTAGCCAGCATCGGAGGCCGCTTCCATCAGGAGGCGGCCTTTTTTTGGGCTATGTCCCACCCATCTATTACCTTCATCCACCGGCCAAACCTTCCCCCGCCATCCGCGCCTGGATCGAGCGCGTGGCCAGTCATCCGGGCCATGTGACCATGCTGGGCTGATCAGATACTTTCCTGATGGTCATTGCCGGGCTGCGTCCTCGGGGCGCAGCGCTGCCGCCACATTAGCGGGCTCAGCCCCGTTTCGCGGCGAAAGGTGCGGGTGAAGTGC
Source organism: Phytopseudomonas daroniae (assembly GCF_004327285.1). Classification (GTDB taxonomy): domain Bacteria; phylum Pseudomonadota; class Gammaproteobacteria; order Pseudomonadales; family Pseudomonadaceae; genus Aquipseudomonas; species Aquipseudomonas daroniae. The sequence continues at coordinate 10,953 of NZ_QJUI01000010.1, read as the reverse complement.
GACTGGTCGCAGAAACCGTGGGCATGGGCGATATGCGTCAGTGGCGCCTCGGTAGCCAGCATCATCTCCCTGGCGGCCTCTATGCGTTTGCGCGCGACATAAGCCAGGGGCGTGATGCCGAAGCTCTGTTTGAACACATGTGAAAAGTGGCTGCTGCTCAGGCTGAGCTGGGCGGCCAGGTCGCAGGTGCGAATGGGCTCTGCGAGCTTCTGGCTGATGTATTGATCCAGGCGGCGAGCCTGCCAGCGGGTAAGACCGCCTCCGGCATGGCGAGCACCACACTCGCTGCAGTTGTTCGCCTGGCGTAACAGCTCCATGGCCTGGTCGAGGTAGAAGTAAGCGCTTTGCGTGTCCTCCTGCAGCGCCGTTGCGGCATCACCGAGCAATTTGGCGACCCGTGCAAGCATCTGCGGGTCTCGCCCGGCTTGATGCAGGCAGGGCGGGATTGCGCGAAATTCTCCGAGCGAGCCCATCTGGAAGCCTCCTTGTCTGACTGGATGCAAAGCATGCGCGGTGCCACTGGCGGCGCACAGCTCACAAGGAGGGGATGGGTGACAGCACTAAAGTGGGGTTCCGACTTCGAGGATCCCGCGTTGCACGGCGATGGCCACGGCGTGGGTGCGATTGTTGGCCCTGAGCTTGTCCATGATCACGCGCATATGGCCCTTGACCGTGTCTTCGGTGATGCGCAGTTGCAGCGCGATATCGCGATTGGAGTAACCGACGGCTACGGCTTGCAATACCTCCACTTCGCGCGGGCTGAGGCACTGCTGGCCGATATGTTCGGCCAGATCGGCGGCGATTTCCGGGGGAATGTGGCGTTTGCCGGCGGCCAGTGTGCGGATGGTCTCCACCAGTTCCTTGCGCAGGCTGCTTTTCAGCAGATAGGCCTGCGCGCCCGCCTGAATCGCGTGCAGGGCGCGCACGTCGCCGCGGTAGGTGGTGAGGATGGCGATGCGCGCATCCGGGCATTCGCCACGAATCGCCAGGATGCTCTCGATGCCGTTCATGCGTGGCATCTGCAGATCCATCAGGGTGACGTCCGGACGCAGCCGGCGAAAGCATTCCAGCGCCTCCCGGCCATCGCCCGCTTCGCCGACCAGGTCGATGTCCGCCTGCCCGGCGAGCACTGCGGCGATGCCTTCGCGTAGCAGCGGATGGTCATCGGCGACCAGGACGCGGATGGGGTTGGCGGTTGTCATGGGAGCGAGTTCCTGATCAAGCGTATCCAGTGTAGCCAGTGCCGAGCGCGAGGGTGTGGCTGGCGGTAGGCCAATGGCCCGGCCAGGGTCAACTGCACCTGGCAGCCACGCCCAGGGGCACTGTTAATGTTCAATGTGCCGCCGATCTTGGCGGCGCGTTCGTACATACCCTTCAGGCCCCAATGGTCGACGGGTGCTGCACCTTGCAGGTACTCGGCAAGCATACCGCGACCATCATCGCTGACTCGCAACGAGAATTGACGAGGGTTGTAGTCCAGCTGTACGCGCACGGCACTGGCCATGGCGTGGCGAAAGGCATTGCTGACGGCTTCACGGGCGAGTTGGCAGAGTTCGTCATGCACCACCGGGTGCAATGCGCAGGGCGCGCCTTCGATCTCTACCTGGTAGCGGGTGCCGGGGTGTTCGTGCAGGTGTTCGAACTCGCGCAGGGTCTGCGGCAGGTCGGCCGAAGCGTCTTGGGCGTGACGCAGATTGCGTACCCGTTCGCGGCCTTCGGCGATCACCTGGTCGGCACGATCCAGGGCGTTTTCCAGCTTGCGCCGCGCCGGTTGCTCGACAGGCAGGCTATCTGCTGCGGCCTGCACATGCAGAACCAATCCCTGTACTCCTTGCAGCAGTGTGTCGTGCAGTTCGCGGGCGATGCGTTCGCGCTCGTCGTGGCGCTCTTCCAGGCGCGTGCGCAGGCGTTCGGCTGTCCGCTGCATATTGCTGCGGTAGAGCAGATGCAGGGTAACCAGCACGGCCAGGGCCAAGGCCAGGATGAAAAGGGGATGGCGGTAGAACACCTGGTCGATGCTGAAACTCAATTCGGCATCCTGCTCGCTAGGTATTCCATCCTGGTTGAGCGCGCGTACGCGAAAGCGATAGGTGCCGGCGGGTAAGCCGGTATAGATCGCCGCACGCTGTCGCCCGGCGGAATGCCAGTCGCTATCGAAGCCATCGAGGCGGTAGAGAAAGTGCAGGCCTTCGGGAGCGGACAGGCTCAAGGCGCCATAGCCGATGACCAGGCGCTGACTGTTGGCTCGCAATGTCGGAGAGGTTTTCAGCGGGATCGTTTCGCCGTCGACGATCATCGACTCGATCCGCACCTTGGGGGGAGGGGTGTTCTGCTCCACCCGATCCGGGTTCAAGCCGAGCACGCCATTGCGGGTCACGAACCACAGTCGGCCCTGGGTGGTGCGCACGGCAGTCGGCAGGGCGAGCACCTGCTGCGGGTCATTGGCCAGCCCACCTTGCAGGTCGTAGGTTCGATAGCGGATGTAGTGTCGAGGGTCGTTCAGAGCGCGTTCGATTTCTTCGGCCGGCAACTGAAAGACGCCTCCCTTGCTCTGCAGCCAGAGGTCTTCGCCGTGCTCGCCTTTAACGGCAATGATGGCGTAGATGTTGTCGAACAGGCCGTTACTGGTCAGTGGCAGGGTCTGGAAGCGTCTGCCATCGAAACGTGCCAGGCCCAGTTGGCCACCGAACCAACTGTGATCCGCCAGATGGGCCATGGCCGTCACATGGCCGATATCCAGGCCATCGGTGTTGCCCCAGTGGCGCTCGCCCTGATCATCATGGCTGACGATCAGGTTGTCGCGATAGCCGAACCAGCGTCGACCGTCAGGCGCTAGGGCGGAGCTCACCGGCATCTGTTGGGATGGTTTGTCGGTGGGTGCTGGCAGTCGTTGCCATTGGTTCTGACGCAGAACGTACAGGCCCTGGCGGTTCAGCGATAGCCAGAGCGTCTCCTCGCGATCGACCAGAAGAGTGCGTACCGATGAGTCCAGGTCGTGCTCGATGGGTAGGGCGGAGACCTTCTGCAACTGGTCGCCAGCGCTACGCCAGATACCTTCGGGGCCGGCCAGCCAGACCGAGCCTGTCGGGGCTTTGCTGATCGCGTTGATCGGCGTTTGCAAAGACAGATAATGCAGGTTGTCGCCGTCCATACGCATGACCGGCAGGTTGCTGCTTGCGGCCCAGAGGTTGCCGTCGTCGTCAGCGGCCAGTGCCAGGTTGTGCGCGTTGGCGGGAAAACCTGCGGGCTGCAGCGGGCGTTCGCGCAGGCGATCGAGGCCCTTCTGCGTGCCGATCCAGAGGCTGCCTTCGTCGTCTTCGAGCAGGGGCCAGGCGACGTCGGAACTGAGCCCGTCGCGCGAGGAAAACCGCTCGCTGAACGTAAACCCCCTGGCGTCATGGTCGTTGGGCCTGGCCACATGCATTAGGCCGCCGCCAGCCGTGCTCAGCCACAGACAGCCATGGAGATCGAAGAGCATGGCGTTGACCACCTCGCCGACGGCGATACGAGTCGCCTGCGGCTGGGGTTTATCCGTCTCGACCCGGAGCAACGTCTCGCGGTCGCGCTCGATCAGCCACAGGGCTCCATCGGGGGCCTGGGCCATCTGCCGGGTGCGATTGCTGTGAATGCCGCTGTCGCGCAGTACCTGCGTGCCGGGCTCCAGATAGTAGAGGCGCTGTTCGTCGGCGACCCAGAGCCTGTCGCCGTTATCGACGAACAGGCTATAGGCGTTCTTGCCGAGAAAGCCGCTATCGCTGGTCAGGTGTTCCCAGTGTTTGCCGTCGAAGCGCATCAGGCCGTCGTTGGCCGCCGCCCACACTCGACCGTCCGACGTTTGCGCCAGGGCATAGATCACGCCGCGGGCCAGATCGAATGCGAGCGGTTGCTCTTCCTGCGAGGCGATCAGGCGTACGCCGCCATTGCGCAGCCCCACCCACAGTCCGGCATCGCCGGCCAGCAGGCTGGAGACGATGCCCAGATTATGGCCATCCGGCGTGCGATAGCTGGTGAAGTTGAAACCGTCGAAACGGTAGAGGGAGTCGTGGGTGCCCAGCCACAGATAACCGTCATGGGTTTTGGCCAGTGCACCGATCTGGCTGGGGCTGTCGTCGTTGAGAGTCCAGCGGCGATGTTCCAACTGCTGTTCCAGTGCGCTTCTGTCGGCTTGTGCCGGGGCACTGAAAAGCAGCAGGCAAAGAAGGCCCATTACAAGGCAGAGGCGGGCCTGTAGGGCGTGCGATTGTCTAGAAGCGTCCAAGTTGGTTCTGTGCCCATTCGATGCTGTAGTCAGCAATTCTCTCCCAACCAGGTTCGGCGATCAGCCAGTGGCTGTAGCCGGAGAACTGTTTGAAGCTGGTGACGGCCGTCGAACGGCGATGGCGGCGATAAATGGCGGCGACTATGTCGGCGCGGATGGTTCGGGAACTGCCCCCGGCGATCAGCAGCAGAGGCGCGCGACTTGAATTGGCAAAATCGACCCGGTTGCCAATACCCAGCGCCGTGTCGAAGAACACTCGCCCTGGCGCCGGTACGATGTGTCGCGCGTAGGCGGCGCATTGCTCTGCCGGCGTCAGGGTTTGCGCCATATTGCGCGCGAAATACTGCGGTGTCATGTATAGCACCTTACGCCAAGTGGCCCATTGCAGCAGCCATGGCCAGGTGCTGCACACGCCCAGCAGCCCCGCGCGTGGCGGCATGGGGTCGATGGCAATACCGGCCAGGCCCAGGCCGCGATCGAGCAGTTGTTGCACCAGCAGGCCGCCGAGGTCGTGGCCGATCAGCAGCGGCGGTTGGTCGAGGCTGCGGATGTGCTCTTCGTAGTGGGCAAGGAGGGTGCTGATGCTCAGTTGCGTCATCTGCCTGGCGAGTTGTTCGTGCGGGATCTCCATCTTGTTGGCGAGCAGCGGCCAGGGCGGCGCGCTGCAAGAATAACCGCAGGCACTGAAACGACGCTGGAACGGCTCCCAGATCGAGGGAGTGAGCCAGGTACCGTGGATGAATAGAGCGTGTCGATTCATGCGCAGGCCCGCGTGTCGTGCGTTGGTCGTGGTCGTTCTCAGGACCAGGTGGGTAACTACTCCGCCTGCAGTGGAACGTCTTTCGCGGGCATCAGGAAATGCTCGATGCGTACCGCTATGTCAGGGTTCTGGAAACGCCTGGCGGCGGCCTCGATGCGTTGTTCGGCGCGCGTCACCCGGCCGTGGTGGCGCAGGTGCTCGAGCCAGGACTCGTCGAAGAAGAATTCCTGCCAGTGCCGCGGGTTCTCGCTGCTTTGCACCAGCCCCCAGGAAAACGCGCCGTTGCGTCTACGCATGCGCGCCACTTCGTTCATCGCCTGGCGGAAGGCGGCGGCCTGTTCCGGCGCAATGTCGTATTGCAGCGTGACCATCACCGGGCCGCGCTCACGGTCGGCCTCGTCGGCCAGGATCGGCGCCGGCCAGTGCAGCGACGGCGCAAGGTCTTCAGCTTCGGTAACCGGCAGCGGGAAGCGTGACGTCAACAGCAGGCCCAGCACCAGGCAGCCGGCAGCGGCGAGCAGGGCGACGGGGATCGAGGTATGGCTGGCAACGAAACCCCAGAGCGCGCCCCCGGCGGCCATGCTGCCGAAGAACACCAGGATATAGACGGAAAGCGCACGGGCGCGCACCCAGTCCGGCACCGAGGTCTGCGCGGCGATCTGCAGGCTGGAGAGCACGGCGATCCAGGCCGCGCCACTGAGCAGCATCACCGGCAGCAATACGGCGAAGTGGCGTAAACCGGCCAGCGCCAGCAGCACCAGGGCGTAGAGCAGGCTGGCCAGCAGCACCAGGCGGTCACTGCTGATGTGCTCACGCAGGCGGGGCAACAGGGTAGCGCCGAGCACCGCGCCGACGCCGACGCTGCCGAGCATCAGGCCGAAGTCGCTGGCGCTGCCTTGCAGCTCGCCACGCACGATCAGTGGCAGTAGCGACATACCGGCGCTGGCGCCGACGAAGAATGCCGCGGCGCGCACCAGCACTGCCTGCAAAGGACGTGAGGCGCGGCTGTAGCGCCAGCCGGCGCGGATGGCGCCGAGCAGGCGTTCGGCCGGGAAGGTAGCGACCTGGCGCTCGCGCTTCCAGGTCAGCAGCACCACCATCACCGCGGAGAACGACAGGGCGTTGAGGGCGAAGGTCGCCCACGGGCCGCTCAGGCTGACCAGCACCCCGGCGATGGCCGGGCCGAGGGCGCGTGCGACGTTGATGCCCAGGCTCGACAGGGCGATGGCCGAGGGCAGGTCGCGCTTGTTCACCAGCTCCGGGGTCAAGGCCGACCAGGCCGGCATCATCAGCGCCGTGCCGACGCCCATGGCCAGGGTCATGCCCAGCAACAACCCGATCGTGGTCAGCCCGAGCAGGGTCAGAGTGGCGAGCAGGGTTGCCACGGCGGCCATCCACATCTGTACGCCGAGCAGGTAACGGCGTTTGTCGATGATGTCGGCCATGGCCCCGGCCGGCAGAGCGAGAAGGAACATCGGCGCGGAACCGGCTACCTGTACCAGTGCCACATGCATGGGGTTGCTCGACAGGCTGGTCATCAGCCAGCCGGCACCCACCTCGTGCATCCAGGTGCCGATGTTCGAGGCGATGCTGGCCAGCCATAGCCAGCGGAACGTGCTGTGGTTGAGCGCGCCCCAGGGCGAAGCTTTTTCGTTGGCCATGTCAGAAGGCAAAGCAGGAGCAGCCGAAGGCGCCCCAGAAGCCTTGGTGATCGCTTACCGGTACGCTGCTGCGGCGCGCGCGGTCGTGCTGGTGCGCGTGCACGGCGCAGGCGCCGACGCACTGGTGGATGCTGGCGGTCAGCGGTGCGGCACTGGGGCTCCAGTGGCCGGGCACGAGGGCCACCGGCGACCAGTCCGGCATCACCGGCAGGGTTGGCGGAGCGAGTTTGTCGAACTCGGATGTGGCATGCACCACCTTGCCGCCGACCACGGTGAGTACCGATTCCAGCCATTTGATCTGCTCTTCCTCGACGCTGAAGAAGTCCGCCGACAGCGCTACCAGGTCGGCGAGCTGGCCAACGCGGATCTGGCCTTTCTTGCCTTGCTCGCTGGAGAACCAGGCGCTGCCGTGGGTAAACAGTTGCAAGGCGGTGGAACGTGGCAGGCCCTGCGGGTAGAGCGTGGTGCCGCCGACGGTCTTGCCGCTGACCAGCCAGTACAGCGCTGTCCAGGGGTTGTAGCTGGCCACGCGGGTGGCGTCGGTGCCGGCGCCGACCGGCACGCCTTCGGCCAGCATGCGCTGGATCGGCGGCGTGGCCTCGGCGGCCTTGGCGCCGTAGCGGTCGATGAAATACTCGCCCTGGAAGGCCATGCGGTGCTGGATGGCGATGCCACCGCCGAGCGCACGCACCCGCTCGATGTTGCGCGGGCTGATGGTTTCGGCGTGGTCGAACAGCCACGGCAGGCCGTTGAAGGGTATGTCGCGGTCGACCTTCTCGAACACGTCGAGCATGCGCGAGATGGACTCGTCATAGGTGGCGTGCAGGCGGAACGGCCAGCGCTGCTCGACCAGGTGGCGCACCACCGGCTCCAGCTCGTCTTCCATGCTTGGGGCCAGATCCGGGCGTGGTTCGAGGAAGTCCTCGAAGTCGGCGGCGGAGAACACCAGCATCTCGCCAGCGCCGTTGTGACGCAGGAAATCGTCGCCCTGGTGCAGCTTGACGCTGCCGGTCCAGTTCTTGAAGTCGGTCAGCTCTTCCTTGGGCTTCTGGGTGAACAGGTTGTAGGCGATGCGCACGGTGAGCTGATCCTTGTCGGCCAGCTCCTGAATCACCTGGTAGTCGTCCGGGTAGTTCTGGTAGCCGCCGCCGGCGTCGATGGCGCTGGTCACGCCCAGGCGGTTGAGTTCGCGCATGAACTGGCGGGTGGAGTTGACCTGGTATTCCAGCGGCAGCTTCGGCCCCTTGGCCAGGGTGGCGTAGAGGATCAGTGCGTTGGGCCGGGCGATCAGCATGCCGGTGGGTTGGCCGCTGGCATCGCGCTGGATTTCGCCACCGGGCGGGTTCGGCGTGTTCTTGTCGTAGCCCACGGCGCGTAGCGCGGCGCGGTTGAGCAGGGCGCGGTCGTACAGGTGGAGGACGAACACCGGGGTGTCCGGCGCCGCCTTGTTCAACTCATCCAGCGTGGGCAGGCGCTTTTCGGCGAACTGGAATTCAGTCCAGCCACCGACCACGCGCACCCATTGTGGCGTCGGTGTGCGATCCGCCTGTTCCTTGAGCATGCGCAGAGCGTCGGCCAGCGACGGCACGCCCTCCCAGCGCAGTTCCAGGTTGTAGTTGAGGCCACCGCGGATCAGGTGCAGGTGCGAGTCGTTGAGGCCGGGAATCACGGTACGCTTTTGCAGATCGACCACACGGGTGGCGTCACCGCGCAGGGCCATGGCTTCGGCATCGCTGCCCACGGCGACGAAGCGACCATCCTTGATGGCCACGGCGCTGGCGTGTGGCTTTTCCTGATCGACCGTATGCAGGCGGCCGTTGAACAGGATGAGATCGGCACTCATGTTGCCTCCTTGGATAGTTGCGGAAGACGTGCCGGCGAAAGCGGCAAAGGGCATGGCGGACCACAGCGCACCCGCGGCGCCGAGTGCGCTGCCGGTGGCGAGAAAATGACGGCGTTTCGGGTCGGAGGGATCCTGGCTCATGGTCGATCCTCATCGGGGGTTGGGTTCAGCCAGGCAGCGAACAAGCGCGTGGCCATGGGCATGAACAGGTACACCACGAGCAGGACGATGCTCAGGGTGATCAGCAGGTTGCTCGGCACATAGCCGCCAAGCCAGGGAATACGTTGAAACAGGGGCTGCCAGAGCAACGGCACGAGCAGGCTCAGTGGCAGGATGACCAGGAAGGTCACGCAGGCCTGCTTCCAACGTGGGGGTGGTTGCTGAGCGTTGTCAGGCCTGAACCAGAAGTCCTTGCCCAACAGGATTTCGGTGTTATCGCCAGCTCGCAGCAGGGGTTGTACTTCGGCGACCAGTTGGGTTCTCGCTTCGGAATCAAGCCAGCTCTGCATGTGTTGCAACTGGTCGAAACGCAGCACGCAGGTGAAGTTCACGAAGCCAGCCTGGCGTCCGCGCACCACATCGACGCCCAGGTGACCAGGGCAGCGGCTGGCGGTGTCGATGATCTGCCGCAGCCAGGTCTCGTAGTGTTGCTCATGATGCTGGCGCACCTGGTGGCGTACCACCAGGGTGACGGTATCGGCGGATGTCTGATTCATTCGGCTGTGTTCGCGTGTATGCGGATCGGGGCCAGCCCCCACGGCATGGAGGCTGGCGACTGCTCAGATCGGCGCGGCGACCGGCGCCAGGGTCGGGCCGTGCTCTACACGCTCCGGTGCCTTGTGCACCATGGTGTAGGCGTAGTCGACGCCCATGCCATAGGCGCCGGAATGTTCCTTGACCAGGGCCATGACGGCGTCATAGGTGTCGCGGTTCTTCCAGTCTCGTTGCCATTCCAGCAGCACCTGTTGCCAGGTCACCGGCACTACGCCGGCCTGGATCATGCGCTGCATGGAGTAGTCATGGGCGGCCTGCGAAGTGCCGCCGGAGGCATCGGCGACCATGTAGATCTCGTAGCCGGCGTCGTGCATGGCAGAGAGGGCGAAGGTGGTGTTGCACACCTCGGTCCACAGACCGGAGACGATGATCTTGTTGCGGCCGTTCTTCTTCAGCGCGTCGCGTACCTTCTGGTCGTCCCAGGAGTTCATCGAGGTGCGCTCGAGCAGTGGGGCGTCGGGGAATACGGCGAGCAGTTCGGGGTAGGTATGGCCGGAGAAACTTTCGGTTTCCACCGTGGTGATGGTGGTCGGGACGTTGAAGATCCTGGCTGCCTTGGCCAGACCCACGGTGTTGTTCTTCAGGGTCTGCCGGTCGATGCTCTGTACGCCGAAGGCCATCTGCGGTTGTTGATCGATGAAGATCACCTGGCTGTTTTGTGGTGTCAGGACTTCGGTTTTTGGATTGCTCATGTCGGTTACCTATCAGGTTACGGGAGATGCTGCGATGGCCGGATCCGCGCCTGCGATGCTCGGCGGAACATGCACAAGGACTATCGCAGAGCGCCGACGATCGGCATTGGATGGGACTGCGATTCTGGAACAGCCCTGCGATCGTCGGCGCGGGGCTTCCCGGAGCACCGGCCTGACGCTGGTGGAATGGTTCGGGCAGCATCCTGTAGGAGCCAACGTGCTGTGGTTCGGCATTGCAGGCGGATCGCCCCGCGCCCACCGTGGCAAGTGCTCACTGCGCGACGCCTTCCACGAGGCGCACGCCGGGGCGTATCAAGCAGCATTGGGAGAAGACGATAATGCTCGAAACCACTGTGTCGCCTGACGGTACCCTAGGTGTGAAGGGGCGGCGATGAGGCGTAGGGTTCTACTGGGGGCTTTCGGTCATGAATGCCCGTCGGAGCTGGAGCAGGCGCCGATGGAGTTGCTGCGTGTTAGTTCACTGGAACAGCTTTGCAGTCGCCATCGGCAGAGGGTGTGCTGCTCACTTCGCTGTTCTGGGGCCAGGCGCTGACGCCAGCACAATGTGAGCGGCTGTTTCGCTTGCGTATCGTCATCTAAGAACCTGTTCACGATCTCTCGAGCAATGACAGCAAAAAGGCGAAAGCAGCCGGTCGGTGACTCGCGTTGAACCATGGATCACGGCCTTCGGCCCCGGATTACGCCTGCGGCTAATCCAGGCTACGTTCTGGTAAGAAAGGCGATAGCAGACGTAGGGTGGATCGGGGCGCGTAGCTGACGCTCTTTTCATCCACCATTGCGATCGCAAGGTTGGTGGACGGATCGGGCCGCGCAGGTGAAGCGTCGTCCACCCTTGTATCTCGACTACAGCCTTTCAGTGAGGTTATGGTTCCCGACTGATCATCGGGGGAGGAGCTGCAAGCCGTGTCCACCCTTAAGCCTTGAGCTTGCAACGTAGATTGCGC